>NZ_NTFY01000089.1 GCF_002289565.1 Rhodopirellula sp. SM50
ACCACCCTAACCGAAGCGACAAAAAGATGCAAAAAAAGGAAGCGTCATCACGCTCGACGCCCTTGACAATCCACGTTACATCTTACGCGTCACGGCTCACAAAATCGACAGGCCGTTCGCGTCGACCAGAAATCAGCCGGGAAAGGCTGCCGCCCGTCCGGACCGTCGCATCCTGGCGTTGCGTTTTCGGCAGATTTGTTGTTTGATCCTGGCAGTGGACGTGCGCACGAACCCGAACGGGTCGTGACACGTCGTCTTCCCGTAGAACTGCTTTATCATCCAACGCAAAGCCGACGCCATGACCGACAGCTCCAGCGAGACCAGTGCCGATTCGTCACGCCCGACCAAACACTTTATCGAGCAGGCGATCGACGCGGATTTGGCCTCCGGCAAGGCGAAAGGCGTCGTCACCCGGTTCCCTCCCGAACCGAACGGCTACCTGCACATCGGCCATGCCAAAAGTATTTGCCTGAACTTCGGGCTGGCCAACACCTACGGCGGCACCTGCAACCTGCGGTTCGACGACACCAACCCGTCCAAGGAAGAAACCGAATACGTCGAATCGATCATGGACGACGTCCGTTGGCTGGGTTTCCAATGGGACTCCTTGCACTACGCCAGCGACTACTTCGGGCAACTCTATCAATGGGCCGAGAAGCTGATTCAAGAGGGACTCGCCTACGTCTGTGACTTAAACGCCGAGCAGACGCGGGAATACCGGGGCACGCTGACCGAACCGGGAAAAAACAGCCCCTACCGTGACCGCAGCGCCGACGAAAACCTGGAACTGTTTCGCAAGATGAAAGCAGGCGAGTTCCCGGACGGAAGCCGGACGCTGCGGGCCAAAATCGATATGGCGTCGCCGAATCTGAATCTGCGCGATCCGGTGATGTATCGCATCATGCGCGCCCACCACCATCGCACCGCCGACGACTGGTGTATCTACCCGATGTACGACTGGGCGCACGGACAAAGCGATTCGATCGAAGGGATCACGTTTTCGATCTGCACGCTGGAATTTGAAAACCATCGACCGCTCTACAATTGGTATTGCCAATCACTGGGCATCCATCACCCGAGGCAAATTGAATTTGCGCGGTTGAACATGACCTACACCGTGATGAGCAAACGCAAGCTGCTGCAACTGGTCAAGGAAAACCACGTGGGCGGTTGGGACGATCCACGCATGCCGACGATCAGTGGCCTTCGCCGCCGTGGCTACACGCCCGAGTCGATTCGCAACTTTGCGGCCGATATCGGCGTGGCGAAATTCAACAGCACGATCGACGTGGTGCGTTTGGAGAACGCCGTCCGAGAACATCTCAATCGTGTCGCGCCGCGACGCATGGTCGTGTTCGATCCGATCAAATTGACGATCACCAATTGGCCCGAAGGAAAGGTCGAAATGGTCGACGCGATCAACAACCCCGAGGACCAGGCCGCCGGAACAAGGTCGGTTCCGTTCAGCGGGACGCTTTACATCGGTGCGGATGATTTCCGCGAAGAGGCACCGCGCAAGTTCTTCCGACTCAAGAAAGGCGGCGCGGTTCGGCTGCGAAGCGGCTACATCATCGACTGCCACGATGTCGTCAAAGATGACGACGGGAACGTGATCGAAATCCTGTGCACCTACGATCCGGAAACGAAATCAGGCCAAGACAGCTCCGGACGCAAGGTCAAGGGCACGATCCATTGGGTCAGTGCCGACCACGCGATCCCCATCGAAGTCCGCAACTATGACCGCCTGTTCGCGGTCGAAAACCCCGACCAAACCGCCGAAGGACAAACGTTTTTGGACCATTTGAATCCGGACTCGCTGTCGGTGACCGAAGCGTTTGCCGAACGGGAAATCAAAACCGCCGCGGCGGAGGACCGGTTTCAATTCGAACGACTGGGATACTACGTCGTCGACCCAGACTCCACGGACAAACAACTTGTCTTCAACCGAATCGTCCCGCTCCGCGACAGTTGGGGTAACATGGTGGCCAAGGGAAAGACGAACTGAATCGCCGATAGCGTAGGCCGTGATGTGGGATGACTTTGATCAAGCGTTAGCCGAGCTCCGTCGCCGCGGGCGGATGCGTCAGTTGCATCCGCGGCGGCTGGACGGTGTCCACCTGGTCGACAAAGCGGGCCGGCGATTGATCAACTTTGGCTCCAATGACTATCTGGGCTTGGCCTCGTTCGTGGCGTCCAACTCGATGCACGTTGATTCGGTCGGTGCCCAGGCCAGCGGGCTGGTTTGCGGCTGGACCGATCGCCATCAGCTGCTCGCCGAAACGATCGCCCGCTTCGAACAGACGGAGGCGGCGCTCGTCTTCCCGACCGGATTCGCCGCCTGTTCGGGCACGGTGTCGGCGGTTTGCAGACAGGGCGACTTGATCCTTAGCGACGCATTGAACCATGCGTCGCTGATCGACGGTTGTCGGTTGTCCAGAGCCGAACGAATCGTTTACCCTCACCGCGACGTCGATGCGGTCGCCCGGTTGCTGGCCGAGCACCGCGGTGCGTATCGCCGCGTTTGGATCGTGACCGACTCGGTGTTCAGCATGGACGGACACGTCGCGCCGCTCGGCGAACTGTGCGAGCTGGCCGCCGGGCACGACGCAACCCTGATCGTTGACGAGGCGCACGGGACCGGCATCTTGGGCGATCATGTTTCGGGGGCATGCGAGGCCTTGGGCGTGAAAGATGGCGTCCCGATTCGAATCGGAACACTCAGCAAAGCGCTCGGCGGCCAGGGCGGGTTCGTCGCCTGCCCCCGCGTCGTTGCGGATTATCTGGTCAACCACAGTCGTCCGTTGATTTACAGCACCGCGTTGTCGATGCCCGCGGTCGAATCGGCGCTGGCGGCATTGGCGCATCCCCAAGAGATGCGTCGCCGCCGTGATCGGGTTTGTGCCCTGGCCCGAAACGTCCGCACGCAGCTGGGGCTCCAGTGCACGGCGATCGAATCCGGGATACCGATCGTTCCGATTCCGATCGGAACGGACGCCGATGCCGTTGCGGCGTCGCAGCGGTTGTATGACTTGGGGATGTTTGTGCCGGCGATTCGACCGCCGACGGTGCCCGAAGGACAGGCGCGACTGCGTCTATCACTCTCAGCCGACCACAGCGACGAGATGGTGGGTCGTCTGATCGAGGGTTTGCCGTCTTTCTGATTGACGGACACTTTTCACAGTTTTGCTTGACTCTGTCGCGGAGTGACCAACCCTTCACCAGAACACTCCGGTGCTTTCGCTGTCGTCAACGGTGATCTCTCGGAGCGTTCTTCCCGCGGTAGGTCCATCTCGCCATGGAGCTATCGAGAGAGGCGTGCGGCCGGAAATCGGCGCTCGCGAACAGGCAAGCCGGCCGTGAGGCCGTGCACGCAAAGTGACGGATCTCGATGGAGATGGCCGCACTACCGAACGAACCAACCCCACGCCTTTGCCAGCGACCGACCGTTGCCGGCATGCCGGAGTCAATTGATGACTGCAACGAAACCGACCGCCGGTATCGCCGCCCGCCGCGGCGCCTCTTCCACCCAGTCGGATCAAACGATCTTGGTTGCCGACGATAGTCGCACCGTCTTGCGACTGCTCGATCGAACACTTCGCGACGCCGGCTACAAGGTCGCCTTGACCGAAGACGGCCGCCAAGCGGTGAATGTGGCGACTGAAACCAAACCCGACTTGATCATCCTGGACATCAACATGCCGGTCCTGGACGGCTATGGCGTCTGCCACGAGTTGCTCGCCGATGAAACCTGGGACCGCTCGACGCCCGTGATCTTTTTGACCAGCGCCGATGCTCCCCACCTGGAAACACTCGGCAGCCAACTGGGCGCGTTCCTGTCCAAACCGACCGAGCCCGACTTGCTGCTCGAAACCGTCCAAACGCTGCTGCGGCGCACCGTCTGACGGCGATCCGGTGATCCGATCTGACTCAACTTGTCTCTCTATCCCCGTGCGCTGACCATGCCCCAAAACCCGCAATTCACAACCGATGACGATCTCGACCTGAGCTTGGAAACGCTTGATCAGTGGGAAACCGAGCTGGATCAATTCGCCGCCGGGATCATGAAACGTTTGTCACAGGCGAGCGGAAAAACGATCGACGTCAGTGGCCTGATCCCCCAGTCCCAACTGGCTGCGGCACCACTGGCTGCGGCACCACCAACCGATCCGGTCGACACGGACGACGAGAGCGAGGCGATGCAACTGCTGAAGTCCTTGCGTGAAATGACCCAATAACCCGATTCATTCTCAGCCCCAAGTAGTTTCGATGGAAAGCGTGATTTCCCATCAATCGAGAATCGCCAACCTGAGCGACAAACACTGCATCTTCCGATCTGGCGACGTGATGTTTTCGGTCCCGGCGACGACGGTGCGTGAAGTGACGATCATGCCGACGATCGTTCCGGTTCCGCTGAGCCATCCTTCGTTGGCGGGGATCGGGAATCTGCGCAGCGAATTCCTGCCGGTGATCGATCTGGAACCGCTGATCGGAAACCAGGCTCGACTCTCGGCCGACAGCGGACAGCTGTTGGTGATGCAATGCCCGCTCGGATCGTGGGCCATCGCGATCGACAAAGTGGTCGCGATCGACGGCATCGAAACCCACATCGATGCCGGGCAACGCAATGAAAACACCATGTCGGTCTTGATGGGCACGGCGACCTATGACGGAAAAGTCATCAGCGTCTTGGACGTCAACGGATTGCAGCGCATCGCACAACAAACACTGGAGGACCAGTGGCATGGTTCCCAGTGTGTCTTTCCTTCTACCGTCTCAACCCCAACGTCCGCGTCAAAGTGGAACGCCGTATGAAAACCAACATCACATTCTTGGCCACGCACTCGTTGGTCGCGGTCGTCGCGACGGCTGCTGCGATGGCTGGATCATCTCTGTCGAGCGGTTCCCAATGGGTCGTTGTCCTGATCGCCGCGATGACCGCCGCCGGTGTCGCGTCACTGCTGTTGACGCACAAGGTCGGTCACGGGATCCGACAATTGAAAACGATGCTGGTCGAACGACAGCAGACGATCGTCTCCAGCGGGATTCGAGAGCTCGACGAACTCGGCTCCACCGTCCTGCAGACCTCGCAACGGTACGACGAAATCGAAGTCGCCAGTCGGCAGAATGCACGTGAACTGCAATCCATGCTGTCCCGACTCTCCCGACGCGAAGGGTATGACTCAGCCGACATGAGCGAGTTCAAAAACGTACTCGGTGGCGTCGGCCGATCGCTCAGCGAGCTGATGGCACAGGTCGAAAAAGACGTCGTGGAGATCGGCAGATGCAACGCCGACGTTCACAGCGGCAAACAGTCCGAAGCGACCTACCGAACCACCGCCTTGTTGCAAAACCTGACCAACGGCATCGAACGGATTTCCGATCGCTGTGCCCAACTACAGCAACAAATCGGGTCGGCCGAAAAGGCGGTCGCCAAAGCGATCGAAAAAACCAATGTGCTGACCGAAGGGGTGCATCGCATCCGCAGCTGCAGCGAAACGAGCAAGAAGAAACTGCGATCGCTCGGAGATCCGACACGCCAAATCGGCAACATCGTCGGCACGATCACCGACATCGCCGCCCGCACGGAAATGCTGGCCCTGAACGCGTCGATCGAATCGATCCGCGCCGGCGAACACGGGCGTGGCTTTGCCGTGGTGGCCGACGAAGTGAGAAAATTGGCCGAGCAGACGGCCCACTCCGCCCGCGAGATCGGTGTGCTCGCCGAATCCTTGGAAATGCAGACCACCGATTCGCTCTCCGTACTCAGCCGAGAACAGAACGAAGTCGAATCCGACATCGCCGTCGTCGAGGCCATCCGCGACACACTGAACGAACTTTCGCAAGTCACCGCGGCCGGCATGTTCGTCGTCTCGGATCTTTCGCAACAGGGCGACCAACAACAGAACCTGGTTCAAGGACTCGCCGGAGGCATCGACTCGATCGCAAGTGCTCATCAGGCTGACCGGAAACGCGCCGACCATGCCTCCTGGGCGATCAAGTCGCTGGCCAAAACGGCCATCGACCTCGACTCCAATATCCATCGGCTCCGAGGCTGCACCAACCCGAATCTGGATCTCAACCCCGGCGAACGACGACAGTTGCTCGAATTGGCCAATCAAACGCGCGCCGACGCGACGCCCGACGCCGCCAGCCGTCACGAAAACGTCCGCGTTGCGGAGGAAGTCAAATGAGCACCCAAGACGCTTCCTCGGGCGCGTTCACCGAACATCTCTTTTCGTGTGAACCCGGTCCCACCGGTGCATCCGGCGCCCCAGGTGCCCCCGGTGCCACGGAATCCGACGCAACACGTCGCATGGCCGACTTTGCCAACGCCGTCGAACTGCTCCATGAGCTGACCCACGCCGGTCTGGAAGACGTCGATGCGTGCTTGCAGGACACCGTCGAGAAATTGGGCGAACTGGCCGACACCGTCGATCGTTCCCTCTCGGATTTCAACGATGACGACCCCGATGTTCTTAACCTGGTCGACTTTGTCGTCGAAAGCTGTAACTCGGTCCGCACCGTGGCGCTCGGTGAACGCGCCGACGAGATGGACCAAGAGCAATTGGAATTGCTCAAGGAAGCGATCGAACTGAGGCTCGATTCGTGCGATGCGTCGGGCGAGTTTGCCAACGCTGACGAATCGGCTTGCGACAGCGAAGGTGATTGGGACGGCGGCGATGCAAACGCCACGCCTGAGTCCGACGTCATTGCGCCCAGTCAAGCTGAAATCGCAGCGTTGCTGAGCAGCCTGAGTGCCCAGACGCGGGGAACCGCCCCGGACGACGGTGCTTGGCAAGACGCCCAGGCGACGAAACGCGATTGCGGATCCGACCAACCGGAACAGCCGAGCGATCCAGGAACCAACTCGCCCGCGGCGTCGACGGCACACGAAGCGATCAAAGTCGGCGGCAGCCCGATCGCCATACCCGCGGTGGACGAAGTCGACATCGACGACGAACTGCGCGAAGCCTTCATGGACGATGCGACCCGCGGATTGGAATCGATGGAGCAAGCGTTGCTTGATCTGGAATCCGGCCCCGGCGACGACGGCCCCGTCAAAACCATCAGCCGCGAACTGCACACCATCAAGGGTGCGTCGGCCAGCATCGGCATGTCCAACTTGGCCGACTACATCCACGAAGTCGAGGAGTTGATTCGCCAAACACAAGACGCCGGGCAAGCGGTCACCCCCGAACTGTTGCTGCCGCATGTGGATCTGATTCGCGCTCGCGTCGATGGCGACGAAACGGACCCGGACCATTCGCCGTACGCACCCAACGAGACCTTCACCGCACCCCAACCCGTCGCGGCAAATTCCGCCGTGGCATCAACCGCCCCGTCGTCGACCACCGCTCAGCCGACTACAACCTCCCAGCCCGCTGCGCGGTCGCCGAAGAAGAACACGCTTGCGGACAGTCACGGTGACGACGAAACCGTACGGGTCAAAGCATCGCAGCTGAACCGGCTGATGGACATGCTGAGTGAACTGGTGATGCTGCGAAATCAGCGCGACACCGAAATCTCAGAGCTGAAAGGGATTCACGACGAGCTGATTCACAGCGTCACACGCATTCGGATGCTCAGTCACGAAGGCGAAGCCCTGTTGGCCGGTGACAGTCTTGCCAATCCCGTCCTGGCCGAAGACGGCGTGTCCTTCTCCCACCTCAATGAAGTCGCCAATGACGTGCTGGAATCAGCCCAGCGATTGCGTGACTGTTATCGCCCCGTCGCCGACGGGAACCAAGCGGTCTCTCAATTCATCCGCAACTTCCGACTGGAACTGGTTCAGCTGAGAAGGATGCCGGTTTCCGGGCTATTCCGCAGACTGCATCGCGCGATCAGCGACGCGGCGCGGACCGAACACAAACAGGTGCGTGTGGAGTTGGTCGGAGAGAACACCGGGATCGAACGGTCGCTGCAGGAGCGGATTTTCGAACCGTTGTTGCACATCGTTCGCAATTCCGTCAGCCATGGAATCGAGCCAGCCGAAGACCGTGTCGCCGCGGGCAAAACACCGCAAGGCATCGTGAGACTTCACGCCCACTCGGGGCCCGACCTGTTGGTCATCGAAGTCAGTGATGACGGCCGCGGTTTGGACTTTGATGCGATCCGCAGACGGGGCATCGAACGGGGTTTGATCGATGGCGACAAATCGGTCAGCCATGCCGAACTGTCTCGATTGATTTTCAATCCCGGGTTTTCGACTCGTGAATCGGCCAACCAACTCTCCGGACGCGGTGTCGGCATGGATGTCGTTGCGTCGACGCTGGAACGGATGCGGGGCTGGGTCGAAGTCGAATCGGAACACGGTTCGGGATCGACGATCCGGCTGTCGTTGCCGCTGCCTTCGATGATTCAGCACGCGATGGTGTTCCGCAGTGGCGGTCAGCTGTTCGCCTTGCCGGCTCAATCGGTCCGTCGCACCGGTGAATTTGACCCCAGCTACTCACCGATCGATCTGAACGAGATCCTGTCCTTGCGGCATCACGATCCGGCTGCCCAGAGTGACCATTCACGTCGCGCCATCATCGAACTGGCCAGCGGGTCGGCAACCGTCGATGGCGAATCAGGCGGTGACTTTGCATTGCTGGTCGACCGAGTCCTGGGACCCGAGGAAGTCGTCGTTCGACCGATGCCGCCGATGCTGAAGTCACACCCGTTGTGCATCGGAGCGACCCTTTCGGGGATGGGCGAAGTGGTGCTGCTGTTGGACCCACGTGGACTTGCCGAGGCGTCCAAGGGTGCCCGCCAAGTCGTTCAACCCCTGCCCTCGGAAGAACGGGCCTGCGGCAAGGAACTGCCCAAGGTGCTCGTCGTCGACGATTCAAAAAGTGCCAGGCTTCGCGTGACGCGGGCCTTGGCCAAGTATCCGGTCACCGTTGTCCAAGTCGAAGACGGACAGGCTGCGATTGAAATGCTGTCCAAAGAAACCTTCGCCACCGTCTTCAGCGACATCGACATGCCGCGAATGAGCGGTCTGGAGTTGCTGCAAACGATCAAGGCTGAACCTCGATTGGCATCGATTCCCGTCGTCGTGATCAGCAGCCGCAGTCTCGAAACGGCTGGCAAACAGGCCCGTCTACTGGGCGCCATCGAATACATCCAGAAACCACTCACGCCCGAACGACTCGACGCCGTCGTCGCCCCTCTCGATTGGGCCAAACCTTACCCGGACCACCTTTAGATCGTTCGCCCGCGGCTCGTTGCCCCATTCAAAGCCCCTTTTCAAATCACTTTCGTTTCCCGTCATAGAGGAATCAGTTTCATGGCCGAAAAAAAAGTCCTGGTCATTGATGACAGTGCGACCATCCGTAAGCTGGTCGATACCCACCTAAGCCCGGCCGGTTACGCCGTCACCCTCGCCCCCACGGCTGAGGACGGCTTGCAGCTGGCCGAGGAGATCCGGCCCGATCTGATTCTGTTGGACCACCAACTGCCGGGAACGACGGGCTTTGAAGTCTGCCAACAACTGGCCGCGTCCTCGACGCTGAAAATGATCCCCGTCGTGGTCAGCTCGACGCTCCGAAAGAAAGCGTACGTGGAGTACGCCGACCTGGACAACGTGGTCGACATGTTGCCCAAACCCTACACCGAAAACCTGCTCCGCACGACCGTCGAAAACGCGATCGAAACCGCGACGATGATTGTCGAATCCCAGACCAAGGGATCGGCGGTGCCGGAGATCATCGGAGAAACGTCCGAGCCCGATCTGGCCGGCCGCTTCGCCGTGTTCGGCATTCGCGAGGTCGTCGATTTCCTCAACAACGGCCACAAGCAGGGCGTGCTCGAGATCGAAGCCGAGCGTCTGCGGTTGTGGATCTACCTGGATCGGGGACGCGTCCAAGGCATCAGTGCCACCGGGCTGCAACCCGAAGAAACGCAGATGGTCGTCGAGCGGCTGCCCGAGTCGCTGCAAAGCCTGGCCGAAGTCCTGCGTCTGACGATCGCCGGACGCGGAACGGCTGAGTTCGATGGCTTTGTGCAGTTGATGGACAAGCGAGTCCTGGACCCGCGATTGACGGCCAAGCTGCTGCGTTTCCAAGCGGCCATGCTGATCGGACTGGTGATGAAGCGACCGTTGAAAGGCTATCAGTTCCGCGCGACTTCGAAATTCCCGTCGCTGCAACGCGATTTGCCCCTGGAAGTCAGCTTGATGGGGCTGCTGGTCGAACACGCACTGCACTGCGATCTCTCGGAGATCCAGAGCGATGATTCAGCGTTGCGATTCGTCCGTCGCGCCATCCGGGGCCAGAACCTGGACCGTGCCGGGTTGTCCGCCAAACACATGAAGATCATGAACCTGCTGAGCGAACCTCGCTCGGTCGACGAATTGCAACAACGACTCGGCTGGGATCACGACGAAGTCCGACGCGTGTTGTCAGGATTCGTCGCGGCCGACATCCTCGAAGTCCGACGCGACGAAAGCGAAGGCAAATTCGTCGCTTACGAGACCAATGCGATTGCCGCCGCACAACTCCGCAGCGGACTCAAACAAGCGACCGGCAAATACGTTGGCAAGATCGTTCGCGATACGTTGACGTTGCAGTTACTGGTCAAACGAACCAAGCCGGACGCGGTGTTCTTCGCCGTCGATACGCCGCAAAGCTGCGACGCCATTCGCGAAGCCTTCACCTCGGCACAAGAAGCCTTCGGAAACTCGCGCAAGATCGTGTTGGCCCCTGCCAAGGTCGTCGATGACCCCAATGTTCCGTGGCACAAACTGCTCGGATTCACCCCCGATCGATTGCTGCACTCCCCGTACACCTGCGACACCTTGACCGAAACGATGGACGAACTGGATTCCATCCCGGTCGCTCAGCCGCAACGTGATGGATCGCAGCAAGAGACGCCTGGTGCTGCGACCGACCCGGCGTTGACCTCCAACGGTTTGGACACCCCTGTTGCGGAGACCCTGTCATGATTCGATCCAGCGAAGCAACCCTAACCGGTTTTAAAATCCGAATCCTTCGACAAAGCGCCTCGCCGATCGACCACGCCCTCGAAGAGGGACGAAGTGTCTTTGTCGGCAGCGGAAATTCCTGCGGCATCAAGGTCAGCGGCGAAGACGTCGCCGAGATCCATTGCCTCGTCGATGTCGATGACGACGTCGTCTCCATCCAAGACTGGGCGTCCAAGGCGGGAACCAAAGTCAATGGAACGATGATCGATGACAAGACACCGATCCGAGTCGGTGACGCCATCGTCGTCGGTTCCGTCAAGCTTGAACTGGTTGGTGGACCGAGCGGACAGAGTCAAGCCGCCAAACAAAACGCCCTCGACCTGGCCGCCAAAGCTGCCCAGGAAGCACGCGAAGAATCAGTGGGGATGGAAAACTTGGGTTACGAAGACCTGCAAGACGATGGAACAACCGTCACCGAACCGACGCCCGCCGCGCGACCGCCGATCGGCCGACTCAGCGACGCGCTGGCCGAGACCGCCGCGGAACCGATCACCGAACCGATCACCACCCACGTCGTCGAAGAACCCGCGATCGACACGTCGGACTCGGACGCATCCATCGTCCAACAACCCGAAACGTCTGCGGAACACAAACTCGACGAACCGGAATCCGACGAGGATCCGATCGTGGACGACTTCGCTGCGAATCATCTCACCGCCGAAGATCTCGATTGGGATCCCGACACCTTTGACGACGATCAGGTCGATGCCGAGATCGTTCAGCTGCTCAAGTCAGAAATCGAAGACCTCCGCATTCAGCTTGCCGAACGCGACGAGCAACTGGCCGCAATGGAAGGACTGGGCGCTGAGGATGGTGAACACGCCGCGTCAAACCAAGCCGGATCCATCGACCAAGATTTCGGTGGCGACGAACTGGTCGGACGTGTCGATGACTTGCTCGCCGAACTGGCCGAGCACGACGAACGGGTCTCGATGCTGCAAGAATTGTTGCAGACCGCTGAAATTCAGAACCAGGCGGAACGGGAAGAACGCAGCTGCCTGGAAAATTGGGTCGGCGAAATCGAACAACGCATCGGCGAGCGAGAATCGGAATGGAAAGCCGAACAAGACGCCCTCCGTGATCGACTCAACGTGGCCAGCCAGGAACGTGATCAGTTTCAGCAACAGCTGCACACCGCCGCCAAACGCTACGGACAAGCGTCGGTCGGTGACGCGGCCCCGGATGAAACGCTGCAAAAGCTGCAAAAACAAAATGCGGAGTTGCAAACCGCACTGGAAGAATCGCAAAAGCAATGTGTCAGCCTGAATCGTCAGATTGAGCGAATGCAAAACGAAGAACCGGAATCGCTGCAGGAACTGCGTGCCGAATTGGCCCAGGAGAAAGCCTCGGTTTCACGGATGCGATTCCAGCTCTCCAAGCAGCTCCAGGAAATCGACGGTGACACCGCCATCAAAGAGCAGCCGGACCGCGAGTTTGCCTACAAGCTGCAAGCCCTGCGACAGCATCTGCGGGAGATTCACGAGGAAGAAAAGGTCGAGCGAGAACAGAAAGGAGAGTCTTTGCTAGGCCGGATCTCCAATCTCTGGAAACGCGTCGGTGACGAATACTAAGACGCTCAGGAAGACTTCGTCGTAATCATTTTAAACCCTGAATCGATATGACCGACCGAAATGACATGATTGCTCCGTCGCCCCCAGGCGGCGGAAGTCACTCGCCAGGAACGGGCGTCCCCCCGGTGACAGCACCGTTGGACCGCTCGCAAGCCGAAGCGATCGGTTCCATCGTCTTAGACGTGGAACATTTCGCGCGAGGTTGGATCGGTCGCATTCGAAGACTCATTCATCGGTCGTCCCAGTTGATCGAGCGAGAATCGCTACTGGCCGGTGCGATCGCGCGTTTGGATCAACAGAAGACCGAATGGAGCAAACGGACTGCGGCCAAGGAAGAAGGCCTGCGGGATCAGTCCAAACGGCTGACCGAAGCCTGGTTGGAAGTCGAGTCCGAACGCAGGAAGGCGATTCAAGGTGCACGCGCCGCGGCGACCGTGGCGAACAAGTCGGGCATCGGTCCCGTGGTTCCCTCGGTGCCCCCCGGCGTTTCGAGCGGCACGATCCCGGCGGCCGCTGGGCTTCCCCAGCCGCCGAGCGCCGGCTCACCCCCGATCGCCCCGACGGCGGAACCCCCGCGCGATCCGAACCTGCCGTCACCAGCCGCGATTCAACGGCAAATGCCGGCGGCACCCCCGCCGGTCAACGTCAACGTTCCCGTCTGCGGTCCAAACACGGCGCCGACCGCTGATGGGCGCGGGGGATCCACCGTGATGCCGGTCGGCAACGCGCCCATCCTGCCCGGCCAGCCCGCCTCCGGTTGCCAGGGATACCCCACTCAAGATCGCGACCAGCAAGCCGCGCTTGAGCATGCCGAAGCCGCCCGCCAACAGAAGATTGAAGAATTCAAACGCATGCAACGTGCGATCCGATCAAACCGAAGCCAGTCGAACTAACCGTTGGAGACCATCGTGCCCTTTGCCACCTTTTTCAGCCGGCCGCTGAGTGCGTTTCGCGCGTCGTTTTCGAGCGCGAAGCCCGATGCTGCAGCCGCCGCGCCGCCGACCTTGGATTTCCCCGGCGCACCGCCCGACATCCGCCAGCTGGTGCGTGAGCGACAGTATGCCCACATCGTCCGCCCGGCCGACGGGATTGCGTTTGACCCCGACTCGTTGAGGTACGCTTGGAAAGCGATCGACCATGACATGGCTTACGTGCCCGGCGGCGACGTGACACTGTGTGGTGAATACGCCACGACGTCCGAGGAAGGATTCGTGCTCGTTCCACAGGTCGTCGGAACCAGCCAGACCGATTCGATCTACCTGGATCGGTGGTGCGTGACCAATGCCGACTTTCAACGCTTCGTCCAAGCCGGCGGGTACGAAAATGTCTCGCTGTGGCCCGAACAGATCCTGGCATCGGTGCTCAAATTCGTCGACAAAACCGGACAACCCGGCCCCGCGTCTTGGGAAAACGGCCGGCCCGCCAAAGCGACAGAGGCTCATCCGGTCGTCGGAGTGTCCTGGTACGAAGCCAACGCCTACGCCCAATGGGTCGGAAAACGGTTGCCGACCAGCGCCGAATGGCAGCGGGCCGGGACCTGGGGATCGACCGGTAGCGATTCGCTGAAGGAATCGAAGTATCCCTGGGGCAATTCCTTCGATCCGCAATTTGCCAATACCTGGGCGTCGGGCCGACACCAAACGGTCTCGGTTCATGAGTGCCAGGGCGGCAACACACCCAACGGCATTCGGCAATTGATCGGCAACGTCTGGGAGTGGATGAACACCCAGTACCTGTTGGCCGCGACCGAAGAGATCACCGTCCACATGACCGATCCCATGGCCGAAGTTCGCGGCGGTGCCTTTGACAGTTACTTCCATTCACACACGACGTGTCAAAGCCGCAGCGCCCAGACGCTGCTTGCCCGCAAGAACAACGTCGGCTTTCGATGCTGCTTCTCCGCCGCAGGGCTCGACCCGCACGGTGACGATGAAATCCAATCGGCCGACGCCTGACTCGGTGATGATTCCTGACGCGGTAAAGATTCCTGACCCCGAAACACGCCTCGATGATGAAACAAAACAATGAGTAAGGCAGAAGACTACAACACGGCGTTGTGCTACCAAGACGCGCCTCCGTGCGTCTGTTGCGACGCCCAAATGACCAGCATGGATGACTACTGCGAAGAGTGTCAGACGCCGGCGGAAATCACGCGTTCGGTTTCCCAACGACATGCCAAGCCGCATTTCATCTCGGTGGTCGGCCCCAGTAACGCCGGCAAGACGGTCTATCTGGGGTTGCTGTTGGACATGCTTTGTGGCGGCGCCAAGAATCTCAAAGGTGTTCCCAACGGCGCCTTTTCCATCAAGCTTCAAGAGCAAGTCGTCTCGGCGCTGGAGGAACGGCGTTTTCCGGAAAAGACGCCCAACGAATCCGACCTTTGGAAATGGTTGCACTGTGTCGTCACCGATTCTTCGCAACGCAAAGAGAAACAGGTGGACTTTGTCGCACCGGATTTCGCCGGTGAAGCCATCGCGACCGAACTGGAGCAACCGGGGACCTACGCCGCCGTCAGCCACATCGTTCAGCGAACGTCGGCGTTCTTGTTGCTGTGCGATTCGGCCGAGGTTCGCGACAACGGTGCCCGCGAAGACCTGTTTGCGATGAAACTCGGCTCGTACATCTCGCAGCAACAATCGCTTTCCGAGTTGGGGAAATCGCGCGATCTGACGCCGGCGGTTGCGATCGTGTTTACCAAATCGGACACCTGCCCCGAAGCGGCGGCGGACCCTCACCGATTCATGGCCAACAACATGCCCCGCTTCATGGATTACTGTCAACATAACTTTCCGCGTCACGCGGTCTTCAGTGCCAGCGTCGTCGGTTCATCGGCGCTACTGAGCAATGATGTCGGTGGTGTGGCACGGGTGCCGTTTCACATCCAACCCCGCGGCGTGATTGAACCCTTGCACTGGGCCATCCAGAACAGCTAATCGAAATGCAAGTCGAACAGATCAGCTACGGCTCACTCAAGCGTCGTCGGATGAAGGGATACCAGATCATCGGGAAGTCTCCCGGTGTGGATGCGACCGTGTCGAGCGAGTTTTGCAAATGGGCACCCTCACACAACTCGCTCGAGGTCGCTTCCGATGCCGCCGCTCAGGACGCCTGGGGGCTGAGCTTCTTTCCCCTTTCGGATTACTTCTATGCCGTCGCGCGGAGCGTGCACGGCGGTCCGGAATACAGCGGACGGGGCGGGCTGGCGGTGGTGACCATCGCGCTGGTGATGAGCCGCAAGCAGCTTGTCGCCTATGAATTCCACGCCGTCGATACCGCCCGCACGGCGCTCGCGTTGGGCAACCTGATCTTGCAATTGGACCGGGATGAAACGCTGCCCACGGTCACGCTGACCGGACGGCCCTTGTCGCTGCAACCGCCGATGAGCGACTTTACCGATTCCACACCAGCCCTCTTGCCGGGACACGCGGTCAACTGGATCGCCCGCGAAACCGTCAGCCTGCTCCGTGACAACCGCAAGGTCATGATCGTCGGCAAATGTGATCCGCTGCCGATCTTGACGCTGATGTTGGACCAATTGACTCCCAAGGAACGCAGCGAAACGAGTTTCGCCTGCGGCCTGAAACCCAGCAGCCGACGTGACTTTCGTGTTCAGTTCACACAGGACCCGATGACGCCGAAACTGCAGAAAGAACTGGACCGGTCCGGTATCGCCCCGATCGACGTCGCCCGCGTGCTGGTCGAGACCAAGTAACCACTCACGCAGGCCGGGTTTGCAAGATCGTTGAGCCGGCCGATGCGACGGCGTCGCCCCAGCTGCCGGCGAGCAACCGACGCGGTTAAAACGGCATGGTTTTCAAGAACCGCAACCCGAATTGCCCGTAGTCCTGCCCGTCCACATCGCCATCGCCGTCCCGGTCAAAGCGTGAGTCGAACGCTCCGCTTGTCGGCCCCTGAAGAAACGTCTGCCCGAACCGGCCATAGTCCTGGCCATCCACGTCGCGGTCGCCGTCGACGTCACCGAACAGACTGAAGAACGCGTCGGTCGACTGGTTCCCAAACAGGACATCGGCGGACATCGGATCGCTGCCCACGGTGGTGGTGACGGCCGACGCGATGATCTTCAGCTCGTACGGACCATCGAGCAACGAGTGCAGCCCGGCGGCCTGACGTGGGAGCACGAATTCACCGGGTTGGAACCTCAGATCTGCTACCGTGCCGGTCGCCGTTGTGGACGACGTGACGTTCAAGGCGATGGATTGTTGCGTTCCCCGAGGCGTCACTAAAAACGATGATGCGGAGACATCGACCAACGAATCGAACGTGACCTGGACCGACGTGACGAGCGAACGACTGGGGTCGCCGTGATTGATCTGCACACTTTCCACCCCGGGTGGCGCCAGAACTTCGACGGTCCAGCCGATCGTCTGTTCCAGCGTCGATCGTTGGTGGCGCACCCAGTCGGTCGGGTCATAGACGCGTGCCGAGACGTCGTAGACGCCGGGGCCGAACCCGGCGTCGCGTAGATTGAAGGTCCCCGCCGTTGCCGCCGGCACCTCGACCCCGTCGACGAACCACTGCACCTCTTGGACCTGCCAGTCAATCGCCTGCACCCACAACTCCGGAGCGGTGTCCCGGATCGTCTGAGCGTTGTCCAACCAGTCGTCGACAGGGTCCACCAGGTCATAGATGTCCAAAATGATCTTTTCACGACTGACCGCATCAAAAGGTCGCCCCAGGCTACGCATCTTGGAATTGTTCGAGGGACGATACAGACCTTGGTTAAAGTATCGCGCCCCTTCATAAGCGCCGATCGTGCCGATGCCGGGCTGATCATATCCGACCCACCGTTGCCACTTCGCACCTTGCGGATCGGTGGTAACGTTGACTTCCCGAGGTTCGCCTCCGGTGTAGAGTGGACTTCCACCGTACTCATCCGCCAAGTCGTTGAACGAGTGCGCGACTTCGTGCAAGGCGAGCTCGTTAGCCGATCCGTTGGCTCCGGCGAAGACGGCGTAGCTGCCTCCGCTGCCACCGTATTTGGAATCGTTCACGGAGACAAATTGCATCTCGGCATTGAATCCCGCGCCGGCCAGCGCCTCATTCTTTGCCGCGTTGGCCTTGGTGTTGTTGATACAAATCAACCGTTCCGTCCCGCCGCAAAAATAGTAGGCATCCAATGCCGTGTCGACGAAGATCTGGTTGGGTGGTTCATCGGCACCGGACTGATTGGAAATGACGTTGATGCGATGGGCATTAAAGAAGTTGGCGTAACGCGGGTAGGGATCTTGCCCCGCATTAAACAGGTATTCCAACATTCCGTTGACGTGACTGAGATAAACGTTGTCGATCTGCGCTGCCGTGTATCCGTCACCGAGAATCACGATGTCCACCCGGTTGTCCGATGGACCGTTGTTGAGCACCGTTTCAAAACCTGTGGTCTGCTGCGCCGGCGAGTCGAGATCAGCCGAGTTCAATAGCACCTGCTGCTGAAACGGCCCCATCCTCCATTGGTCCACACCGGTCACGCCGGATTCGATCGGGGGCGCCGTGGCCGGATCAATCCAATCGTTCGACGCGACATCAGCCGCCAGCAGTCGCCGAGCTTCGAGGGATTCAAAAGAGAATCGTGTTTTTCGTTGCCTGAGCATCGCGATGGTGGGACGGAGGAGTTTTTGCATTTGCGCCGTGATTCGCACGAGTCGCCGCAAGGTCATAGGTTAATACGGAATCGCTTGCCAGGGCGTTTCAGTGACAGGTTTTCGTCGCCCTGTGACATTCGTGGCACAGCGCGTTAGACTTGAGGCCTCGGTTTGCCAACGCTCTTCTTCGCCAGTCTGGACTCCCCCATGCTCGAAGCCTTCACAAATCGCGTCCTCTCGGTCATCCAGCGTGAATTCCCGACACGCGGCTTTCGTCTCGGCGAGGAATTGGGCGTCATCACGGATGGCTCGGCAAAATTTGGGATGAGCAACTTATGGGCGCAATTTCAGCAATCCCCGATGCCGGATGAACAGTTTGATCAGGTGATCATCGAGAAATTCGCCGGTGCGTTGAAACTGATCGATGGCGCCGCCGAAGCGATCCCACAGGCCTGGGAAGACGTCAAACCGAGGCTGAGGGTTCAGTTGGTCAGCGCAAAAGTCACCGATGTCGGCCGTGCGATCACGTTCCCCTTCGCCGACGACGTGCACTCGAGCCTGGTCAGTGATTGCGACACCGGCTATGCCTACATTAGCAATGAAGATTTGGAACGCTGGGGCCAATCAGCGGTCGATGCGATCGAACTCGGCAAGCTGAACATCGTGACGTCCAGCCCCACGTTACCCATGACCGTCATGCCCGGTCCGGCTCCGCTGGTGGCGATCCAAACCGGCGATGGCTACGATGCGGCCAGGATACTGATTCCCGAAATCCGCGCCAGGATTATCTCGGAGTTGACCGGCGACGAAGACGGAGAAGTCTACGTCGGGGTGCCCAACCGAGACTTCCTGATCGCCTGGCCGATGACGGTCGATGAGGACTTGCACCAACAACTCAGTCAGACCGTCGCATTGGACGCCCGTCGCCAGTCGCATCCGCTCAGCGAACGCGTCCTCCGCGTGACCAAAGACAAGATCGCAATCGCCTAACGCGGGTTGTCAACACACCCCGATCACGCATTCGCCCAGGTCAAAACAGGTCCGCCAAACGAACGGTCACGGTGCAGGTTTCACAAACCGTGATCTCGAACCGATCCGCGACGGATTCGGCGCTCCACTTGCCATCGTTGTCGCGTCGGTAGATCTGGACCGTCTTGAGCGCTGGATCCAGGATCGCGTAGATCGGGACGCCTTGTTCTTCATACAGGTCGCGTTTGAAGGTGCAGTCGCGTTCGGCCGTCGAAGAGAACAAGACTTCGGCGACAAATCCGGGTGTCGTTTCAATGTGTTTCTCAGGAACACCACCGCACAGCACTACGACGTCGGGTCGGACCACGGTGTCGCGCGAAACGATCCAGTCAACTTCACCGAGTACGACCGCATCACACTTCTGAGCGAGAAGTTGAGCCCCCAACTCTCTCGCAAGGTTGAAAAGCACCAGTTGATGAACTCCAAAGGGGCTGGGGCTCATCGACACGGCGATTCCATCCCAAAGCTCCCAGTCTCCCTCCCAGGTCGCGTAGTCATCAACGGTGTATCGCGGGATATATTTTGGGACAGCAGACATTGAATCAACGGAGCAAGCAGGCGATTGATGGATGCCATCGCCAGTATATCACGACGGGCCCAATTGCGAACGGAACTGCCGGATGCCTCGAACGCGGCGCCATGAAGTTCCGCGACAAAGTAGAATGAGGCGGTTTCCTCCGACCGGTCCTCGCAGGCTGTCGGTTTGAGCCCGCACGCGTCGATTGAGATCACCAATGTTACGTCTGATTGTTCTGCTTGCCGTTCTAGGCGGCGGTTTCTGCTCTTCCTTCTCCCAGGCCGAACAGCCCGACATCATCTTGGTCATGGCTGACGACGTCGGCATCGAAGGACTGGGGTGTTACGGGGGTGTATCCTACCGCACGCCGAACTTGGATCGGATGGCGGCCGCCGGTGTTCGGTTCACCCACGCCTACGCGCAGCCACTGTGTACGCCGACGCGAGTGGAATTGATGACCGGCAAAGACAACCATCGCAACTGGACCTACTTCGGGATCCTTGATCCACGCGAACGCACGTTCGGTCACGCGATGACCGATGCCGGATACGCGACCGGGATCTTCGGCAAGTGGCAATTGCAATCCTACGATCCGCCCGATCTGCCGGGCGCGGAGGCCAGACGTGGCAAAGGCATGCATCCCAAAGACGCGGGTTTCGATGAGTACGCGTTGTTCCATGCCCTGCACACCGAAGACAAGGGATCTCGCTACGCCAATCCGACGATGCTGGAAGGCACACGCGGCAGCGAAGGAACAGTCAAAACGTACGACGGCCGCTACGGCGAAGACGTTTGGGTCGAAAAGATCCTCGCCTTCCTCGACAAGTCAACCGACAAACCGAAGTTCGTCTACTACCCGATGGCGCTGCCCCACTGGCCGTTCGTGCCGACGCCCCATTCGGCCGACTGGGACCCCACCAAGCCGCAACAGGAACATCTGCGCTACGGAAGCGACATGATCGAGTACATGGACACGACGATGGGGAACTTGCTGCAGGGTTTGCGTCAGCGGAATCTCGCACGAGAAACGATCGTGATCTTTTACAGCGACAACGGCACCCACTTGAAAGTCACCTCGAAAATGCGAGATGGCCGCTTGATCCCCGGTGGCAAAGCGATGCCGACCCAGACCGGAATCCACGTGCCGCTGATCGTGCATTGCCCAGACCGCTACAAGCCCGCGGTCGTCGATGGCATCGTCGAAGCCTCGGATTTTTACCCGACGCTGTTGGAGTTGGCCGGAGTCGAAAAGCAACCGGGCAAGCACCTGGACGGGATCAGTTTTGTGCCCCAATTGGTCGGCCAGCCGACGCCACGCCGGGACGCGGCGTTCTTTTGGTATGACCCTCGTCCGGGCTGGGACAAGGAAAAATTCAGCCGGCATGTGTTCGCCCTCAACAAGACCCACAAGCTGTTCCGCGATGGGCGGTTGTTTCGAATCGGTGACTTGCCACTGAAAGAGACGTTGGTGAAGCGGGACGACAAACAGGACCGTGCGGCGAGAGCCGAATTGCAAGCGGTGATCGATCGGGCGATGTCCGGTGTCGACGAACCGCCGCTGGTGGATGCCTATGGCAAGGTCTTGGAGAGGTGACGCTTTGCCCTGGTGCTTTGTGACGCACCAAACGTGGCAAGCTTCCAGCTTGCCGTCTCGTTTCACTCGTCAAACGCAAGCTGGAAGCTTACGCCACTCTCTTGGCGTTTTCCGAACGATACTCCAGGCGGGAAGCGGGGTTACAATGAACCAGCCCCAAAAGCTATCCACCCCCAAGCGAGGATCACGATGAACCGATCGATGTCCGTCCCCATACTGTCGATCGCCCTACCGATCGGGGTTCTACTGATCGGGTCTGCCCCCTGCGTCGCCCAGGTGTCGGAGTCTGCGTCACCGCCGGAGGAAGCGACCGCCGCAACGTCTGTCGTGGATGCGGTGGAAAAGGACTATCGGGAGCTGATCTGTGCCCGAGCCGCCGATGCATCAGACCCCAATCAGGATCAGGCAATCGACCTGGCGTTGCGACAACACTATGTCGATGCCCGATTTGATGCGATCGTCCGTCAGTCGATGCAAGACGCATCGCCCCCGGAGCGGTGGGACGTGGAAGAACTCTCGCGCGCCGTCAAGCTGCTTCCCTTGTGCACGCTGCCACCACAGGAACAGGCCGAACTTGTTTTTGCATGTTACCTTCAGTGTCAGGATTCGAAATCCGATTCCAGGTTGCGAAGCCATTTGAAGCAGGTTCTGCGACGGTATCCTGATCCAACCAGTCGGCTGGTCAACGAGCGACTGCGGCAAACGGATGATCCCAAAAGCGTGCTACCCCTGGTGGACATTGTCGGATCATCCACCGAAGCCACGTTGCCACGGTTGATGGAACTCGCCAAGAGCGAGGACCCCGAAGTCGCAGTCTGGGCGATGACTTGGATTCCAAATTTGATCGAACAGGTACGCAAGTTGAATCAACAATCGCGCCAACTGGCCGAACAGAAAAAACTGGGCGTGGATGGCTTGGAATCCAGAATGGTCGAGTACGCCAAACGAATCATTGATCGATACGACACCGATGGTGATCAAGAATTGACTCCGGCGGAATACGAGAAAATGCTGCAGTCGCCCCAAGTCGCCGACACCGACGACAACGGACGCATCAGCATTGGCGAATACGCCACGTGGCTGCAGGCCCGTTCCAGACGCCGGCAATAATTGCTTCGCCCATCAAGAGTTTGGCATCAAGTTAAGCGATCCGTTCATCAACGAAGTTGTAGTCACCCTCCCTCTGGGAGGGTCGCGGAGGAGTGTGCGACGACGCGGGGAGGGTTGTTGCGACGCGAAAGTTGCTCGCAACGATGGAGCATCAATGCCGGAAGCCCTCCCCTCGCTGCGCTCGACCCTCCCGCACACGGGAGGGTGACTTCTTAACTTGATGCCTATGCCCCTCGCTGCGCTCGACCCTCCCTGCCAGGGAGGGTTTCTTTATTGGTGCGGGCACCAACCCATTTTTTGACCAACCCATTTTTTGACCAACCCATTTTTTGACCAACCCATTTTTTGACCAACCCATTTTTTGACCCGTTCTCTCCACACCCTCTCGCACGGCATGCCCGCACATTTTGCTAGCAATCAAGCGTGCCGAATGTTTCACGGAATTGCCCCCAGAGTGCGGGAAACTGGATTGGTGATTTTTTCGTCGTTTCGCTAAACTCGCAGCACCGCGCGGCCGACGGGCCTGGTTTGTTTCACAAATCGGGCTGTGAAACGGGGCGAACACGTTGTTCGTCTTCGCCGCGGTCACGGGATTGATGAGGGAGCATCAATGAAGGCTACGACAGTCTTCCGCTCCATTGATCAATGAAGCGAACACGCTGCAAGCGTTAACGGAGGGAACCGATGCCGGGCGAATCATTTCGATTCATCCACGCCAGTGATTTTCACTTGGAAAGTCCACTCGGTGATTTGGATGAACTGCCCCCGCCGCTGCGCGACCAAATGGCGACCGCGCCGCACGAAGCCGTCAAGGCGGTGTTTGAGGCTGCGCTTTCCAACAACATCGATTTCGTCGTTTTATCCGGCGATCTGCTCAATCCTCAGGCCGCCGGGCCGTACGGAATGAACCTGCTGTTGGAGCAGTTCGAAAAACTGGCCGCTGCCAACACGCCGGTGTATTGGGCGGCGGGCAACGTCGATGATCCTCAAAAGTGGCCCGAAGCGGTGGTGATTCCGCCGAACGTGACGCTGTTTCCCAAGGACCGTGCGACCGACATCAACGTCGTTCGCGGCGGGCGGACGATCTGCCGTTTGATCGGCCGCGGCAGTGACGGCCGCGCCTCGCTGCACATCCCGGGGTTTGAATGCGAAGCCGCTGAAGAATTCGCGATCGGAGTCGGCTACGGCGATGCATCGCTGGAGATGCTCGAGGAGGCTCGTTTCGATTTTTGGTGCCTCGGCGGTAAACACAATCGCCTGGAACTGGAATCCGATGGCGAAATTCGAGCGGTTTACAGCGGTTCACCGCAGGGTCGATCGTTGAGCGAACCCGGATCGCACGGGTTCTCCATCATCGACGTCGACGCCGAACGAAATGTTCGGGTCAGCGAAATACCGTCCGACCAGTTCCGCTACTGCAACGTCCGCTTGAGGGCCGACGAAATTGCCGCGGTCGGCAGCATAGAAAACTTGCTCGGCGAACGGATCGTGCGATTGCAACACGAAGCCGGCGGCCGTCACCTGATCATCTGCTGGGACATCACCGCCGACAGCGGCGAGTCGTTGATCGAGATCGGCGACGGAGAGGCCTTGCTGGAGTGGGTGCGTCACGAATACGGACACGGGGCGCCGGCCGCCTGGTCCACGTCGCTGCGAATCCGTCCGCCCCAACAGTACCCCAAGTCGTGGCACGAAGAAGACACGATCTTGGGTGACTATCTGCGGATTGCCGCCGAGCATCGCAAGGGCGAAAGCACGGCGACCAATCTGTTACCGATGACCGAAGAACATCCGGGACTGCCGGCAAGCACGACGACGCTGCTGGCCGAAATTCCACAGACGCGTCGAATCGAAACGTTGGATCAAGCGACGCTGTTGGGCGTCGAACTGCTCCGTGGCGGCAAGCCGAATTGGGTGAACAAATCATGAAAGTCAAAGACCTGAATATCGATGGCTTCGGCGTTTGGACCGGGCTGAGCATCGATTCATTACCGGACGGCATGACGTTGTTTTACGGGCCCAACGAGGCCGGCAAGACAACCGTGATGCAATTCCTGCGGTCGATGCTGTACGGATTCACGGCCGAACGTCGCGACAAGTATCTGCCGCCGATCTATGGCGGAACGCCCGGCGGAGCGATTCGTGTCACCGGCCCGGGCGGCGGCTATCAAATCCGACGCCACGCCAAGATGACCGACGAAAACGTGGGCGGCCAGCTGGCGGTCACCGGGCAAGACGGCCTGGCACAAGGCCAACACCGGTTGAGCATGCTGCTCGGTCAGATCGACGAACCGATCTTCACCAACGTGTTCGCGATCGGCATGCGCGAATTGCAAGAGCTCAATACGCTCGATGACACCGCCGCGGCGGACGAGTTGTACAAGCTTTCCAGCGGACTGGATCGAGTCTCGTTGGTCGACGTGATTCGATCGTTGCGCGACGGCCGCAAATCCCTGGTCGGTCATGCCTCCCAAAACTCCAAAGCCGATGCCGACAAACTGGAAGCCTTGCTTCGACGTCGAGAAGGCTTGCGGGATGAGGTCCAGCGATTGACCGGCCAGAGTCGGCGTTGGAGCGAGCTGGCCAGCTTGCGGCAAACCCAGCAAAAAGAAATCAACGATCTGGCGGCGCGGATCACGGCCTGGGAACGCGAAGCGCGACACGTCGAAGCGGCGATCAGCGTTTTCGACCAGTGGACCGATCGAACACGCATCGCCGGTGAAATCGCGGCGATCGAAGCCGAGACGCATCTGCCCGACGAAGCACCGGGCCAACTGGTGCAAATTGAAGCGATGATCCAAGATCGTCGCGGCAAGTTGGAAGAAGTGAAAGCGAAACGCCGCTCGCTGCGCGAGAAAGCTGCGCAGCTGCCCGTCAGCGCGCGGATGTTAGACCTGCAAGGCCGCATCGAAGCGGCGACCGAACAGGCGACCTGGGTCGAAGCCTTAGAAGAGCAACTCGAAAAGGTCGACACGCAAATCCTGAAAGCCCGCAATCAGCTGATCGCGGACGCCGAACAATTGGGGCTCAGCGAGGAAGACCGCGACGCGCTGCTCAACGGCGACGCGTCGCAGATGCCCGACCTGTCACGCCAAACGCTGGCTGCCCTCGCCGGACCGGCCAAACGCGTCAAAGAACAACTGTTCCTGCTCAAACAGGCGCGGGGCGAAGGCGTCGAACACAAGAAACGCATGGAGCACTTCGACGAAGAACTCGGCGAAGTCCTGCAACGCACGCGGGCCACCGATCTGCAGCAGGCGATCCGTCAAGAAAACGAGCACCTCGCTTCGCTCCGCCGTGCGCTGCAACTGGGCGAACACATTGACAAACTGAAACGGCACTATCGATCGCTTGAAAACGAATCGGTCGACCTGTCGACCGCCGAGGTCTTGCCGATCGACAGTCTGCTGTTGATGGGGCTGCCGTTTGTCGTCGGCGGTTGTTGCCTGATCGTGGCGTTTTCCCATTTCCTGGGGATCGACTGGTTCTTGGCGGGCGAGCCGACGCCGACCGCCGGCATGGTCTGGATGCTGTTCGGGTTGATGTCCATCACGCTGTATTTCTTCAGCAAACAAAACAACCATCGCTCCACGGCCATCGACCGTGAAGATTGTGACCGTCAAATCGACATGCTGAGAAAGCAGATCCGTGAGCTGGAAGCCGAACAGGACGATGTCGAATCGGAACTGCCCGGCAGCACCCAACCGATCGAATTTCGCGTCCGCCAGGCCGAACTGCTGCTCAACGACCTGGAAGCCAGCATGCCGTCCTACCACTCCCACGCCGCGGCCAAACAGGCCTATGAAACGTCGCGGGCCAAAGCGGTCAAAGCGGCCGACCAGCTGAAAGCCGCCCGCCGCGAGTGGTCGGCCACCCTCCGAAAACTCGGCCTCGCCGAATCGATGTCACCCCGCAGCGTCCGCAAGCTGAGCGAAGGATACGAAACGCTGCAAGGCAGTCTGCGGCGACTGGAGGAATTGCAGAGCGAGAAGGATCAACGCCAGCGGGAACGTCAAGGCATCGCCAAACGGATCGAATCGCTATATCTGGAATCGCTCGAAATCAGCGACCAGGATCAGCAGCGCGCCACGGGCGAACAAACCGGCGGCGACAAAAGTTCCCAAGACGCCTCGACCACCCGTGCGGCCGACACTGCGCCGCCCTCGGAACACGCGCTGCGGCGTGCCAGTCGCGTCGGTCCGCTGGAACAATTGAACCACCTGCAAGAAGAGGTCCAGAGACAACGGCATTGGATCAAACGTCGTCGCGACCTCAAGGAACAGGATGCACAGCTCAAACGACAGCACGCTTCCTATTCCCGGGCGATCGAACGCGGCGAACAACAACGCCGCGCCCTGTGGGCCAAGTGCGGTGTCGCGACGCCCGAACAGTTCTATCAAATGGTCGACAGCAAGGCCAGTTTGGCCCAACTGAAGGACCAACACGCCGCCGTCGATAAACAAATCCGGTCCATGGTCACCGGCAACCTCTCCTATGACGCGGTGCAACAAGAAATCGAAGGCGTGACCCAAGCCGACCTGGAACGCAAATGGGAATCGCTGACCTCGCGAACCGCCGAAACGCAACAGCGAATCGCGACCCTGCAAACCCAGATCGGTGAGTGCGCCGCCGACATGAAACACTTGGCCGACGACAATCGCTTGATGGTCGCCCAACTGGAACTCGGCTGCATCAATCGAAAGATCCAAACGCTGGCGCAGCGCTGGCAAACTCTGGCCACCGCAAGTTGCTTGGTCGAAGAGGTGTGTGGCAAATTTGAACGCGAACGCCAACCCGAAACGTTGCGGGAAGCGTCCTCGTTCTTGGCCCAATTGACCGACGGAAAATACACGCGGATCTGGACCCCGCTGGGAACGAACCAACTCAACATCGACGGCGCCGACGGCAACCCCATTTCGCTGGAAGTGCTCAGCCGGGGAACACGCGAAGCCGTCTTCATCGCGCTGCGGTTGTCGCTGGCCGCGGCCTACGCGCGACGCGGTGTGATGTTGCCCCTGATCCTCGACGACGTGCTGGTCAACTTCGACGGCGATCGCGCCTTGCACGCCGCCGAGACGCTCAAAACATTCGCCGAACTCGGTCACCAAGTGATGATGTTCACCTGCCATGACCACATCGTGGACATTTTCCATTCGATCGATGTCGAAGTCCGCCAACTGCCGCCCCAAGGCGTCCCCGGACGGGCCACGATCCTGATGCCGGAAGCAGATGAACCCTACGACGAAGAAGGCTTTGAGGACGAAGACGTTCCGCAGCAAGAGTATGCCGAGGCCGAAGAGGAACCGGCTGAAGAAGTCTATGCCGAGGCCGAAGAGCAGGAACCGGAACAACCGGTCGCGGTAGAACCCGAGCCTGAGCCCCAACCCGAGCCGGTTGCCGAACCCGTCGTCGCGGTTGAGCCGCCCACCAAACCTCAACCGGCGGCCAAGCCCCAACCGGTGGCCCAAGCCGTCGAGAAACCCAGACCGCCCGTCGAGCGCAAGCCCAAACCTGTGGTCAAGAAGGTTTACATCGAGGACGAGCCGGACGAGTACGAGGATGACGATCAGGAGATCGACGAACGGCCGGTCGCTCCATCACCCTCGATCGGTTGGGCGTGGTTCCAACGGGAACCGGCCGACGGACACATCAGCACCGAGGAGCGCGCCGCCGAAACGCTGCGCGCCGCCCACCGCGCCGTCAACGCCGAGCTGTTTGAAGGCGAAGCGGCCCAGGAAGACATTCCCGAGGAAGTCTGGAACCGTAACGATGCCTGGTGGGACGGCAGCCGCGTGACCACTTAGCAGCGGTCGGATAATAAGTGTCGGATCTAACGAGTGGGATAGGCTTCCAGCCTGTCATTCCAGAGCCGACAGGCTAGAAGCCTATCCCACTTGTTTTCCGCGCGTCGCTTAGAGGTTGGAGCATCACACCGATCGTTTGCAACGATCAATCGGATCGTCGCAATCATCCGGGGGAGTCCCCGGGTAAACAATGCGGAGTTGTGGGACAAGAAGCCGGTCGGTGGCGTCAGTCGCTGACGTAGGTTTTTCTATCCGACGGGGCCGGTCCGGTCGCCGATCGGTCGATCCCGCTTTCATCTCCGCCTGCCCTCCGATATTGATGCATCCCTCTCGACGTGGAATGACGTTCGTTGAACTGACCGTGGTCGTCACGATCATGGGGTTGTTGGCCGTGCTTGGGGTACCGCGTTTCGCAACCGCACTGCACGCACGCAACACGCGTCACGCGGCGATTCAGTTGGCCAGCTATGTCGATTATGTTCGCAACACCGCGATCAACGAAGGCCGATCAACAACGTTTTCGGTCGACGCGACCGGCGATCGGTTTTGGAGTCCCGATGTGGATTTCCCCGACCAGGCCGGGGTGCCGCTGTCGGTTTTGATCAAAGATCGGTTCGACGCCAGCTTGGAAATCAAGGCATCGTTTGATTCGGCGACCTCGGTCAGCTTTGACCTGGAAGGCACCCCCAACGTCGGCGGAACTCCGCTCAGCAACGGTGTCATCACCATCGGCACACGGGCGGTCGTTTACGAGATACGCATCGCTGTGGGACCGGGAAGTGCAGCGATCACGGAGGTCGATGATCCAGACGTGAATGCGTTGTCGAACCCCTAATGAGTAGCGTACCGGTGAGTCACCATTCAAGTCAGTCGCAAGCGATGTCGCGGATCAAACCGGCGTCCGGCATGACAGAGCACCGCGTCGGGCGAGCGGTTGCTCGGGCCGACGCGCGTCTACGGAGCGTCTCCGGGTCGATCCGACCGGTTCACGTCCGGGGCGGATACACACTGATCGAAATGATTGCTGCGATGGCCGCGGCAAGTCTACTGATGCTCGGCCTGGCGGCGTCGGTCGTGATTTCGACTTCGTTGGTCGAGCCCAATGATGAAGATGGCGATCGGATCCGCGACCGCATGATCATGGATCGCCTGCAACACGACCTGCGTTACGCGACGAACGTCGACAGCACGAGCGGGTACGGTGTTTCCATCGAACGAGCGGACTTGTCGAACCAGCCCCAGTCGCTGCAATACGAAGCGTACATGGACGGCTTGATGCGCAACGTCAGCGGGGGCGCGAGCACGCAACTCGACCCGCTCGCCCCCACGGTCAATCACTACGTCGATGGGTACACGGCACCGACGTCCAACCTCAATACGTTGCGTCCGCGGATTCGCGACGTTTCGACAGCGGTGACCAGCGGAGGCTCGGCTTCGTCGCTGGCAATCCAGATCCCCGACGGCGCGCGGCCCGGTGATTTACTGCTGTTGGTCGTGTCGTCTCGCAATACCTTCTACGTCAACACGTCGCCCAGTGGCTGGCAGCCTTTGTTTCTCTCCTACAACGCCGGGATCGTGCTGGACGTGCACGGGCAGTGGATGAGCACGTCAACTCCGGACACCTACTTGCTGAGTTTCTTTTGGGGCGGCGACGTGGTGGCGGCCGTGCTCGCCATCGAACACGCCAACGGATCCTGGCCCTTCGGATGGTCCGGGTCCAGCTTCGGGACGTCCATCAACGGAAGCACGTCGACCTATCCCCGGCCGCTCGAAAACACCGACACGATCGATGAGCGAACGTTGAACCTGCAATTCATCGCTTCGTCCGGTGCGCCATCGCCCCAAACGTCCCTGGGCATCGCGTCGTTCAGCGAGTGTGTCAATGAAGTCGGCTCGCCGGGTACCAGCGGTGAGTGCAGCCTGGGCATCGCCTTTCGCACCGGACCGATGCCACCCATGACGACCACCCCGCACGTGCTCCATCAGCAATCATCAAGCTGGACCACGATCGCGATCGAAGTGGAGGGGGAAAGTGAATAGACAACACGTGGCAAACAACGAACGTCGCGACGCCCGCCGAATCGGATTGTCGATGCTGGAAGTCATCGTCTCGCTGACCCTGGTCGCGACGATCATGCTGGTTTCACTCAACGCGTCGGCCAACATGATGCGAAACCGAGTCACCGCCGGACAAGCCGTCCAAGGCCAGCTCTTGGCGGGCTATTTTCTCGATGAGATCTCGTGCCTGGATTTCCGCGAGAGCTCTGACGATGCCCTGTTCGGTCCCGAGCCCGGTGAATCGGCTTCGAACCGATCCTCGTTTGATGACGTCGACGACTTCGCGGGGTTTCACCAAGACATCCCGACGTTCCGCGATGGCGGCGCAATCCCTGATTTTGACGCGTGGACGGTTGACGTCAGCGTGATCCCGCTGAGCGGTCTCGGCAGTGGTTTTCAAATCGTCGCGGATGCGAATTCGCAGTTTCGCCTGGTGGCCGTCACCGTGACCGGCCCGGACGGATCGTCGCAAACGTACCGGATGGTCAAGTCGATCACGCCGTCGGACCGACCGGTGACGCAATCCTTTGAACGGCTGCGACGTCTCGAACTTCGATTCCCCGGTGACCGGCGGCTGAACGTCGTCGTGCCGCTTCGCAACACTCCGGCGCCGATTTACTAGCCATGCGCACCAAGTTAAGAAGTCACCCTCCCGTGTGCGGGAGGGTCGAGCGAAGCGAGGGGAGGGCTTCCGACATTGATGCTCCATCGTTGCTAGCAACTTTGGCTTCGCAAGAACCCTCCCCGCGTCGTCGCACGCGGCTGACTCGACGCAAGGCTCGGGGTGGCTACTTGTACGTCGCCGTGTTGTTCACCGCCTTGATCGTGGCCGGCGCGGTGGCGACCGCGCTGTCGTTGGACACCGCGCGGATCAAGTCACACAGCGCGGCAATGGACCGAGAATCTGCGATTCGATTGGCCGAGTCGGAACTGCATCGTGTCTCAATCCAGCTGTCCACCGATCCCAATTGGAGAGCGGACCTGACCAACGGAGCGACGTCGGCTTGGATCGACTACGGCGCCATGGCCGGGGCGGCCAACGCGGCGACTCGCTTCAGCGTCCGCGACGATGATGGTGATCTTTCCGATGAACTGTTTGATGATCTCCAGGTGATCGCGCACGCCAGATTCGGCTCCGCCCAAGCCGCCGTTTCGGTGGAGTTGGAAACCGGGTTCGCGCCACTGGATTGGCTCCGCTACGGAGTGACCACGTTTGATGACCTTGAGTGCCATGACGGCGCGACGCTCGTCAGTGAACGCCCCGTACAAGTCTTCGACGATTGCCGGACCAATTCGATCGGCTACCTGACCACCGCGACCCTGGAATGCTCGGGAACGATCGAATTTCCCATTCGCGGTGACATCGCCGTCAGCTCCGTTGCCGCCCCGGTGTTCGACGTCGTCACACGCTACCAGCAGAACGGAACCGAGATCCCCTACAACGCGCTGTCGACCTATGACGGTGTCCGGGCGATCGCATTGTCGGTCCTCTCATCGAACTCCAATCCCTACGGCGAGACCGATCCCAACGGAATCTATTGGATCGACGCGGAAGGACACGACATTCGAATCGTCAATGCGAGAATCGTGGCCACGCTGGCGATCCGCAATGCCCGTCGCGTCTTTTTAAACGGCGCGTTGGCTTGGGAAGCTCCCGGTGATTCGGGTGCCATCTTGGTCACCGACGCGGAGGTTCAATTCAATGCGATCGAACCGACGTTGGACGAAACCACACTCGGCGCAAACTTCAATCCGCCGGCGACGCCCTATCGAGGTTTCGATGCCAACCTGACGTTGAGCGATCGAATTCCCACCGAGTTCCGCGGCATCGTTTACACCACCGACAAGCTGCTGGTCAGACCGACCGCCGACGGCGCCCCACTGACACTCACCGGATTGATCCTCTGTCGCGACCTGAGACTCTATCACAACCTGTTCATTCGGTCTTACGACGAAGTGCTGACCCACGTGCCATTCGGTTTCGCCGATCCCCAACCGCTGCGGTTCAAATCCGGAACCTTCCGCCGCGTCGACACCCTGTGAGGCAACGCTGTGCGGGGGCACTAGCGAACCGGATCCAGGCCCAGGGCTCGTCGCACCAAACCGATCTGGCCGGCGTGGATGTGTTCGTGCAAGGGGCAAAACAGAATCGCGCCCAACTTGATCGGATAGGCGGCGTAGGGCATGTCGATCGGCTCCAGCAGCACCTCCGGCGAAACCGATTCCAACACCTGCAACCCTGATTCATAGACCCGGCCGAGACGCTCCAACAGCGCCTCGGCACTCGGTTGGCCCTCTGGATCCGACTTGGGTGTCGAGCCGCGTCCGTACGCTTTGCGGAACCGCCCCGGAATCAGATCCAAGTCTTCACTCTGCCGGCCTCGGATCCGAAACATCAACAAACCGTATTGGCTGACCGTCAGATGCCCAACCTGCCACGCGATGTTGGTCGGCAAGCCAGCGGGAATCGTCAGCCATTGATCGTGCGGCGTCGCGTCGAGCAACTCGAGCGTGTAGTGACGTGCAAAACGAATCTGCTCGATCGCTCCGGTCAGCATTTCACGGGCGGATTCGGGCGACGGCAGTGAAACACTCGACGCCGACGTGGATTGATTTTCGGATTGGCTCATGCAGCGATCATAACAATTTACGCGACCGCTTGGTCTACCCTTCGTTTCAGGGTCGCAGAACTCGCCGAGGGAATTGCGATTTAGCCCAATACCGAGATGTCCACGTCAACCAGGGAGCCCGGACGCTGGCGCGAACCGGCTAATATCAAACGACCATCAGCCGTTTGGCGCGAGCCTACGGGCTCCAACCCGAAACAACGACGCTTCACTCGGCGGGGGAGCCCGGACGCTGGCGCGAACCGGCTGATCTCAAACGACCATCAGCCGTTTGGCGCGAGCCTACGGGCTCCAACCCGAAACAACGACGCTTCACTCAGCGGGGGAGCCCGGACGCTGGCGCGAACCGGCTGATCTCAAACGACCATCAGCCGTTTGGCGCGAGCCTACGGGCCCCAACCCGAGGCGACAATGCTTCACTTAGCACCAAGCCATTCAGCCCGCCTTCTTCTCCCCACGGGGTTTGCGGGCCGGTTTGGCAACCAAGCGGATTTCGGGGATCAAAACCCGGCCGCCGTGAAACGTGCGACGCCCGTCGATCGTGTGATCAAACACGAACACACCGGCCGCCGCCCCCGCACGCGGCGAGACCCGCAGAATCGCCGGATGCCCGCAATGCGTGCAACGCACTCGCAACCCGTGTGCGTCCAGCATCTCTTGGATCGACCGGGCCAATTCGCGATTCGCTTCCAGACTCCCCAACGTCCGTCCGCTCATTTGTGCCAGTTGGGCCTGGATGGCGAGGCGGATCTCTCGTTGCAGACGGTTCATTTCACGCTTCAGGTCGGCCAACATCGCCGATGCGACGGCCGCCTCAGCACCTCCCTCCTGAGCCACTCCAGCACCACCCGGCGAGGCGTTTTCCGCCTCCTGCTCCCCGTTGGGCGGCGACGGAATCGGGGAATCGGCGTTCGGTGGTCTTTGCGGAGCGTTCATTTCAGTGGACAATCATATACAAACTGTATATGATGTCGAGTCAAATCGCCAAAACCGGTACACGACGGCGTCGCTGGCGAGCAATCGCGTGGCATCGTTCAGGTCAACATGGAAACGGCTCCTAAGATTTACTACTGTCGCCTGATCCCCAGTCCTTTGTCCTTTTTCATCGCAGACCCCTCTTGATCCATGTCGGTTAATCAGCAAACCGTTGAAGAAACCAAGGCGCAGATTCGCGGCTTGGTGAACGAGATCGCGGCGCTCGCCAAGAGCGGTGCGACCGCCGAGGAGTTTTATCCGGAGCTTCTCAGCCGGATCATCACGGCCCTGGCCGCTGCCGGCGGTGCGATCTGGCTGCTCGACGACGACAAACAGCTCAAGCTGCAGTACCAGATCAACGCCGAGCCGTCGATCTTGGCCAGCGACACCGATGATGCGGCGCGTCACTCGCGGCTGATCAGCCGCGCCGCCAATGCCGGCCAATCGGTGCTCGTTCCGCCCTACAGCGGCACGACCGACGGCGACGCCGAGGGCAACCCGACACGTTACTTGTTGGTGCTCGGTGCGCTCGCGCACGACGGTCACAAGGATGGATTGATCGAAGTCTTTCAGCGACCGGACACGGCGCCGGAAACCCAGCGAGGTTACTTGCGTTTTCTCGAGCAGATGTGCTCCTTGGCGGCGGAATGGCTGCGCAGCCAAAAGCTGCAAACGCTCGGCGATCGCCAAACGCTTTGGCAACAAGCCGATGCCTTCGCGCGGGCGGCCCACGAATCGTTGGACTTGAAAGAAACAGCCTACGTGGTTGCCAACGAAGGTCGCCGCTTGATCGGCTGCGACCGCGTCAGCGTGGCGATCAAAAAAGGCGGCAAGTGCAAAGTCGAGGCGATCAGCGGTCAGGACACGATCGAAAACCGGTCCAACATCGTTGCCGCCCTGAACAAGCTGGCCACCCGCGTCTGCGCCGCCGGTGAACCGCTCTACCACGACGGTGCGACCGAAGACCTGCCGCCCCAAATCGAAGAGGCGCTAGAAGATTACGTCGACCAGTCCTACGGCCGAAACATCGCGGTGCTGCCGCTGCGTGAACCGCAGCGCAAACTCGGTGCCGAGGAAGACTCCGGTGCGGCCGGTGAAATTGATCGCGACGATGCACACCGCGGTGAAGTCATCGGCGCGTTGATTGTCGAGCAAATCGAAACCGACATTCCCGAACCGATTTTCCGGCAACGTTGCGACTTGGTGTATGAGCACGGGACGCGGGCGATCGCAAACTCCCAATCGCACAGCAACTTGTTTCTGATGCCGATTTGGCGAGCGCTCGGACGGGCGACGTGGATCTTGCGTGCCCGAACGCTGCCCAAAACCATCGGCATCGCCGCGTTGGTCCTGGCCGTGATTCTCGGCCTGACCTTCATCCAGAAGGATTTCAATCTTTCCGCCGAAGGCAACTTGGAACCCACCGTTCGTCGACAGGTGTTCGCGGCGATCGATGGCGAAGTCATCGATGTCTTGGTGCAACGCAACAGCAAGGTCACCAAGGGGCAAGAGTTGGTCCGGCTCCGCAACCCCGAAATCGCCATCCAGCTGGAAGAACTCGAAGGCCAGCTGCGCAGCACGTTGGCGGAATTGAGGAAGGTCAAGGGTCAACAATTCGGTCAACTCGAACCCGCCGATCGAACGGCACTGCAGGGCCAGGAGTTCGAGCTGGAAACCAAGCTCACCTCGTTGCAGCAGAAGCTAAAACTGCAACGCGAGCGGGAATCGCAATTGACGATCCGCGCCCCGATCGACGGCGTCGTGACCACCTGGGATGTGGAGGAAACACTTCGCAGCCGACCGATCATGACCGGCCAGGTGCTGCTGGAAATCGCCGATCTGACACAGCCTTATTCGCTGAAGCTGGAGTTGCCAGAAAAACGCGAGGGGCACCTGGACGCCTACGTCATGGAGACCAAAGAAACCGAGTCGCTCAGAGTGACCTACATTTTGGCGACCGATCCGACCATGGATCCGCTCGACGCCACCTTGCCGATGGACAGCATCTCACCCCGCGCTGAGGCGCACGAGGAGCACGGTGCGGTCATCGAGATGGAAGCGTTACCGGATCAAGACCCCTTGAGAGCACTGAAACCCAGCCCGGGAGCCTCGGTGATCGCCAAAATCCACTGCGGTCGGGCCTCCAGCGGGTTCGTCTTTTTCCACGAGATCTGGGAATGGCTTTGCAAGTTCTTCTTCTGATCCCACGACGCATCATCTGTTCGACTACTCAATCACAGATCACCCTTTCAATGTTCAAACGAAACGCATTTTTTCTCGGCACGCTTCTCGGCGGCGTGATGGCCATCGCCTTCCAGGTCACACCGACGTGGGCACAGTCCGCGATCGATAGCGATGCAGGCATCTTGGTGGAAAACTGCATGGTGCGGTTCATCAACAAGACCAAGGTCCCGTCGGAGACGCAGGGCAAGCTGACCGAGCTGCCGGTCGAGGAGGGGATGTCGATCAAGAAAGGCGATGTCATCGCGATCGTCGATGACAAGCAAGCCCGGCTGGCGCTGGAGCTGAAACAGGCCGAAGAACTGGTCGCCAAGCTGAACGCGCAAAACGACGTCAACAAACGTGACGCCGTTCAAAGCGAAGTGATCGCACGCCAGGAAGCAGCCGCCTATCGCGACTTGTACGCCAAGGGTGCCGCACCACAGTTTGAAATGTTGAAGAAACAGGCCGAAGCGGATCGGGCCATCCTTCGCATCGAGCTGGCGGATCTGAACGAAAACACCGCGATGGCCGAATACGTCGCCAAACAGATCGGCACGAAGCTGGCCGAGTCGGACATCGAGATGCGAACCATTCGCGCCGAATTCGATGCCTATGTCGAAAACCGATTCGCGCAACTGGGCGAATGGGTCCAGCCGGGCAGCCCGATCGTGGAACTGGTGCAAATGGACTTTGTACGCGTCGAAGGATTTATCGACGCGTTTCGTTATGCCGGCCAAATTCAAAAGGGTGCGGACGTCAAAGTCGAAATCACCGTCGGCGGAACGAGCACCAACCCGATCACGAAGACCTTCGTCGGGAAAATTGATTACGTCAGCATGGAATTGGATTTGAACAAGCGACACCGCATCTGGGTCAAGGTTCCCAACGAACGCGACGGCGACGATTGGCTGATCAAACCCGGCATGCGGGCGACGATGCAGATCGCACCGCCCACGGCAGCCGGCGGGTTGTTTTAAGTTTCAAGTTTCAAGTTCCAAGTTCCAAGTTTCAAGTTCCAAGTTCCAAGTTCTCAGTATTCAGAACTCCCCTTCGGGTCCCTTGTCGAAATAGATGGCCACACTTGCCGAATCTCTCGTCAGCAGTTCGTCGCGCCCGCTCACGGTGCGCAAACGTCCTGATTTGACGTCCAGTCGACATCGCTATCAGGGGACGGGCTACTGGGTCCTGAAGGAACCCGTCGGGCTGCAGTACTTTCGATTTCATGACGAAGAGTATTTCATCCTGAACATGCTCGACGGGCACGTCAGTCTGCAGCAGATCAAGGACGGATTCGAACAGCGATTTGCCCCCCAGAAGATCACCTTCGGCGATTTGCAGCAATTCATCGGCATGTTGCACCGCAGCGGGTTGGTGATCAGCAATTCGCCGGGCCAGGGCAAAGCACTTCGCCATCGCGGGCGGAAGAAAAAGAACAAAGAGATGATGGGCAAGATGGCCAACGTCTTTGCCCTGCGGTTTCGCGGCTTCGACCCCGAACGCATCTTAAATGCGATCCTGCCGTGGTTCGGTTGGATGTTTACCGTTCCGGCACTGCTGTTCTTCATCGGGCTGTTCGTGGCCGCCTCGTTGATGTTGGCGACGCAATATGAAACGGTCTACGCGCGGCTGCCGACGTTCCAGCAATTTTTTGCGGCCGATCGTTGGCTGATCCTGGCCGCGACGATGGCGATCGTCAAAGTGTTGCACGAGTTCGGGCACGGGCTGAGCTGTAAAAAGTTCGGCGGGGAGTGTCACGAGATCGGCTTCATGTTGCTGGTCTTCACGCCCTGTCTGTACTGCAACGTTTCCGATTCATGGATGCTGCCGAACAAATGGAAGCGTGTTTGGATCGGCGCCGGCGGGATCTATGTCGAAATGATCTTGGCCTCGATCGCCGCCTTCGTGTGGTTTTTGACCGAGTCGGGGACGACACTCAACGACTTGTGTTTGAACATGATGTTCTTGAATGTCGTCAGCACCATTTTGGTCAACGGGAACCCGCTGCTGCGGTTCGACGGGTATTACATCCTGATGGACATGCTGGAGATTCCCAACCTCCGTCAGAAAAGCACCGAAGTCCTGAAACGCTGGTTTCAAAAGACATGTTTGGGATTGGAACTGCAAGACGACCCGTTCTTGCCGACGCGGGGGCGCGTTTATTTTGCACTCTTTACCATCGCCAGTGTGATTTATCGCTGGGTCGTGGTGTTCTCCATCTGTTGGTTCGTGATCAAGGTGCTCGAACCCTACGGCTTGGAAGTGATCGGCCGGATGGTCGCGGTGATCGGTTTTTCGGGACTGATTGCTCAGCCCGTGATTCAAACATGGAAGTTCTGTCGAACTCCTGGGAGACTTTCGAAAGTGAAACGTTTTAATGTGATGATCACACTGTCGGTCGTCTCGGTGATCATCGCCGCGGTGTGTTTCATCAAGCTTCCACACCACGTGGATTGCGCCTTTGAAATTCGACCGACCGAAGCGGGACGGGTCTACGCGGGCAGCGTCGGGCAAATCGTCGACACCGTGGTTCCCGGTCAAATCGTCGAGGCCGGCGAGACGATTGCGGTGTTAAAGAACCCAGACCTTGAAATGCGAATGAAGGACCTCGAAATCGAAGAGGCTGTGGCCACGGTTCAACTGCAAAAGCTGGCCGACCGCGTCTTCTCTGATCGATCCCTCGCCGCACAACTCGAGACACAGCAAGAAATCCTGGACTCGATCACCGAACTGAAGAAGAAAACTCAAGTCGAAATCGACAGACTGACGATCACGGCGCCGATTTCCGGCGTGGTCATTCCGCCACCGCGGCGGCCCGAACGAGACAGCAACGACGGCCAGCTACCGTCCTGGGCGGGCTCTCCCTTGGAATTGCAGAACCGCGGCGCGATGCTGACCTCGGACGACTTGCTGTGCGAAATCGGCAACGCGGATGACTTCGAAGCGATCTTGGCGATCGACCAAGGCGATGTCCAATTGGTGCGCGAAGGCCAATCGGTCGACATGAAGCTCGATTCGCGGCGACTGGAAACCTTCTCCGGAACGATCAGCGAAAAGTCGCGCGAACCGTTGCGGATGACGTCGACCTCGATGTCCAGCCAAACCGGCAGCGACCTGCAGACCGAGATCGATCCGGCGACCGGACAGGTCAAACCGCGGAGCGTGACCTACCAAGCACGCGTGCCGCTGGAAATCCTCGATTCCGATCTGCCGCTACGACCCGGATATCGCGGCAGTGCCAAGATCCACGTCGACAAGAAATCACTCGGCCAACGACTCTGGAGAGTGATCGCCAAAACCTTCAACTTTGAGTTTTAAAGCGATGATGCAATCTGTCTTGCCCGCTTGCTCTCATTTCCCTATTTACACTCTCGAATTTCCTAGTCGACGCACTTTGCCTCTAGTTAACTCATTGCATCAAGCATGAACTGAATTTCCCTTGTGGATCGGTTTTCGTGGCCCATCACGGCCGTTAGGATGAATTCCTCGCGGTGTCGCGATCGGTGAAAACCGAACCCAAAATCGATCTTTCCCCTTTTTGAGCGATCCGTTTTCTGCTTTGGATCACGATCGCGACCCTAACCTTTGTGGAGAACTCTCATCGATGGCTGATGAATCCAAGAAACCTGAAGCTGCAGCACCACCGGCCGAGCAAGCGCAAACGCAACAGCCCGTTCAAGTTCAGGTGAACGACAGCAACACGTTGGCGACCTACGCAAACTTCTGCCGCGTCACCGGATCGCCGGAAGAGCTGATCGTCGATTTCGGTCTCAACCCGCAGCCGATCGGCGTGCCGAAAGAGCCGATCGAAGTCAAGCAACGTATCATCGTCAACTTCTTTACCGCCAAGCGTCTGTTGGCCGCATTGCAAATGTCGATCGCTCGTCACGAAGCCGTTTTTGGTGTCCTGGAAACGGACATCAACAAGCGAGTTCGTCCCGGGTTGGCGCAGCAACAAAGCGCTCCGCAAGCCGCACCGGCTCCGGCAGCCGAGTAGTCGGTTCCTGGCGGGCCACCGTCCAGATCTCAAAAAATCACCAAACCGCGTGCCATCCGATTCTTGGCACGCGGTTTTTTCGTGGCCCATCGGTTACAACGGGCGTTCCCAAACCTTTCTGCCCCCGTGCGTTGTAGCAGCCTGCTGAAGGTGGATCGGACAAGGCGATCAGTCCCGCGCGACAACTCCCAAGGACTCGTTGCCTCGTCCACGACGATGGACCCTCATCGGTCGCTGTGAAAACCGCGCGAGTCGCATTTCTGACATGTCCTTTTCTTGTACGAGCTCCGATCGATGCAATACCCGCTAAACCTCAGCTTCAAACTTTTAACGTTCGGTCAACGGATCGTCGCTTCTGACGCCGACGGCAACGTGTTGATGTTCATCAAGCAAAAGATGTTCAAGCTGAAAGAAAAGGTTGAGATCTACAACGACGAGAAACAGTCTCAGTTGATCTTTCGTATCGAAGCCGATCGGATGCTGGATTTTTCGGCCAACTACAGCTTCACCGACGCCGAAGGCAACCCCTGGGGATCGGTGCGTCGCAAGGGGATGCGGTCGCTGTGGGCGGCACACTACCAAGTGATGCAAGAGGGCCAGGTCGACATGGAGATCCGCGAGGAGAGTCCGATGAAGAAGGTGCTCGAAAGCATTCTCGGCGAGATTCCGCTCCTCGGATTGGCCGCCGTCTACCTGCTCAATCCCAGCTACATCGTCACCCGCCCCGATGGGACGCCGTTGCTGAAGCTGATCAAAAAACCGGCGCTGTTCGAAGGCAAGTTTGTGCTCGAAAAGCTCAACGACATGCCCGAAGACGACGAGCTGCGGTCGCTGATGGCGCTGCTGATGCTGGTGCTGCTGGAACGCCGTCGCGGTTGACCGCGGGCCGGGGTGCCCCCGCATAAACGAACCCACGGATGGCAGCGCGTACCCACGGATCCCAGGCTGCTTTCTATCCGTGGGTTCGCTCTGCCATCCGTGGGTTCATTTAAATCGGGCACTCGGGGCTGTCCTCAGGCTGGCGTTTCCAGCGTCGCACTGCAACCCGCCGGTTTGACTCCGCGATCCAATCAGACGGATGACCGGCGCATGACGTTTACCGCTAGACGGTCCACTACCGCCGATTTCGACGTCCGCGACCGATGGAGTTGATTCTGATGAGGTGGAACTACTTCCTGACCGTGCTCATGCCCCCGTCGACGCCCAGCGTCTGGCCGGTGATCCACGGCCCGTCGGTCAACAAAAAGTGGCTCAGCGAAGCGATGTCGTCGATGGTTCCGGTACGTCCGAGTGGATACCGCGCGGCCATCGCCTGTTCCTTCTCTTCGTCGCCAAAGAACTGGCTGGCCAACGGGGTGTCGACCAGCGCCGGGGCGACGCAGTTGACACGGATCTTGGGTGACAGCTCGGCGGCCAGTGTCCGCGCTAATCCCTCCACGCCCGCTTTGGCGACGGCCACCGAAGCGTGCAGGGGGATTCCCAGCTTGACCGCGACGGTGCTGTACAGGACGACGCTGGCCGCTTCAGCAGCCCGCAGCCCCTTCATCGCGGCCTGGATGCACTTGATCGCCCCGACGACGTTCAATTCAAAGTCCTCCCGGAAGGCGTCCGGTGCGATCCCGCGAAACGATCTCAATCGGATCGATCCGGGACAGTAGGCCAGCCCGCGGATCACCCCGGGGAACAGCTCGCCGGAGACCTCGTCTTGGGTCACGTCGATCGCAACGTGCTTGACGCCGGGCAGGTCAGCGGCGTGCTCCCAGTTGCGGCTCAGCACGGTCACCGCGGCGCCGTCCGCGACCAGCCGCCTGACAAGCCCCAGCCCGATCCCGCTGCTGCCACCGACGACGACAAACTCACCCTGATTCGACTCGTTACTCAATTTTGATCCACCACCGATGGGAACGCGTTGGTCCTACGCCACAAACCCTGCCGGGCAACGCTGTGAAGCATTTTTTAGCGGCAGGGCGCGAGCCCTCCGGTATTTGGGCAAAGATGCGGAACCGGAGGGCTCGCGCCCTGCCGCTAACGCCTTGAGAAACACAGGGAAAAAAATGCTTCACAGCGTTGCCTGCCGGGGCGGGCGTTTGAGAAACCGTAGCGGGTCGGCAATGCGGCGCAGGCGGCGATGGCAGATCGTGCAAGACGAAAAAACCCCGCGAGCGAGGCTCGCGGGGTGACTGGGTCTTTCTCAGCGTTGGTGCTACCGTGCGACGACGGCAACTGGGCCGATCTATTCGCGGGGGCGCGGGCCGATCTATTCGCGGGGGCGGATGGCACCGGTCAGGCCGCTGTAATCAACACGGTCCGTGTTGTGCCACAGCGGTTGTCCGCGTTCCACTCGGCTACGCAGCACTTCAATCTTCTCGGCACTTCCGGCAGGCGCGTCGGTCGGCGAGAATCGGTCGTCTTCATGGGGCACGAAGTCTTCATCGTGTCCGTAACGAAGGATCGCTTCGAAGACGTTCTTGCATCGGGTCATGTCTTTCATTTCGTTCCGCTCAATGATTTCAATAGGGGTTCGACAACTATGTCTGAACGACTTTGGTGCATCGGTCCAGGCAGACGCACGTGATTCGTCAACAGTCACTTTTTGTTCACAGTAACTTTTAGCCCGCGGGCACAATTCCGCGCAACCCGGGCTGGGACGAGGGGATTATTCACGTCGCTTGACGGGAGTCAAGAAAATTGTCGGGTGGTCCGACGCCGCCGCAGGACCGCGACCGGGTGTGGAATGCTTCGATTTGCGGGCCCCCGCAAGGTGCGAAAATCGCCGCCGGAGCGGCCTGTCGGAAGCGTCGCAAATCGGGTTCATGGACCCTTCACGCGCCAAGGGGGCAGATCTTAACATAGGCGGCCCACCGCGGTGGATCAATTCACCTGCGAATCGTCAATGGGGCAGTCTACAAAATGACACCTTTGGCGAGTGTCACCTTGCCGACTGTGGAAAATCGGTGCACAATCGCTAGGTTTTCGATCGTTCGCGGGTGGAAAAAAAGTTTCAATTTTTTCTTTGTCGCGGTTTCTTCGGTTCGACTATTTCGTAGTGGTGGTGCTAGGTATGTGGGTTCAGCGAACATTGACGCTTCCGGCCAAACCACGAGGGTTCCACCTGGTGACCTCGGATGTCTTGGACTGCGTGCCCGAGATCAGCACCGTTCAGACGGGACTGCTGCACGTGTTCATCCAACACACCAGCGCCTCACTGACGATCAACGAGAACGCCGACCCCGACGTCCGCGTGGATTTCGAAACGGCGATGAACCACGCCGTCCCCGAATCCCTGCCCTACGTTCATACGGTCGAGGGCCGCGACGACATGCCCGCGCACGTCAAAGCGAGCATGATGGGGGCGAGCGTCCAGATTCCGATCGGCGGCGGACGGTTGCTGCTGGGTGCCTGGCAGGGCATTTATCTATGCGAGCATCGCAACCACGGCGGATCGCGAAAATTGGTGTTGACCCTGACGGGCCTCTGATCGGCCGCTCAGGGGACCAGCTCGGTGCCGACATGTTTGGGCACGTCGGCCTGGCTGCGGATCATCGAAGCGACCAATGCCGTCCAACCCGTCTGGTGGCTGGCGCCGAGCCCCTTGCCGTTGTCGGCATGAAAGTACTCGTAGAACAGAATCAAGTCTTTCCAGGCGGGGTCGTCGCGGTAGCGAGTTTCTTCACCGTGGGCCGGACGGGCACCGCTTTGGTCGCACTCGAACAGCGAAATGCAGCGGCTTTCCAATTCCCGCGCGACTTCCATCAGCGTCATGTTCTGCCCGCTGCCGGTCGGGCATTCCACCCGAAACGATTCTCCGTAAAAGGCGTGGTAGCGTTTGAGCGATTGGATGATCAGGTAGTTCATCGGGAACCAGATCGGCCCCCGCCAATTGCTGTTGCCGCCGAACATCCCGCTATCACTCTCACCGGGCACGTATTGGACTTCGTGATGTTGGCCGCCGAAGTCGAACACGAACGGTTCGGCGCCGTGGGCGGCGGACATGCTGCGAATTCCGTAGGGCGACAGGAACTCGGTTTCGTCCAGCATCACGCTCAGCAGGCGACGAAAGCGGTCTTCGCTGGGGATCGCCAACAATCGTCGCGTGACCGTCGTCTCCTCGGGGTCTTCGCCCTCCATGTACGTCATGTGTTGCGTCAGGTCGGGGCGGCTGTTCAAGAACCATTTCATCCGTCGCTTGAAACCGGGCAACTTGTCGATGATGTGCTCTTCCAGAATCACGCCGGTCATCAGCGGCAACAGCCCGACGAGCGAACGCACGCGGATCGGAATGGATTGTCCGTCGACGAACAGGTGGTCGTAATAGAACCCTTCGGTCTCGTCCCAAAGTCCCGAGCCGTCCATGCTGTTCATCGCCTCGGCGATGGCGATGTAGTGTTCAAAGAACTTGCTGGCCATATCGCCGTAGGCTTCGTTTTCATCGGCCAATTCGATCGCCATCCGCAACATGGTCCCGCAATAGAACGCCATCCAAGCGGTCCCGTCGGCCTGTTCCAGGTGACCGCGCGGCAGGGGTTTGCTGCGGTCGAACACGCCGATGTTGTCCAGCCCGAGGAAGCCGCCGGAAAAGATGTTCTTGCCACGCGGGTCTTTGCGATTGACCCACCAGGTGAAATTCAGCAGCAGCTTTTGAAAGGCGCGGGCGAGAAACAATTTGTCCCGATGGTGTGGCGGCCCACTGGCCTTGTAGACCTGCCAAACGCCCCAGGCGTGAACGGGCGGATTGACATCGGCGAGGTGCCATTCGTAGGCCGGGATTTGGCCGTTGGGATGCATGTACCATTCGCGCAAGAACAGGATCATCTGATCTTTGGCGAATCCGTAATCCAGGTGAGCCATCGGAACCATGTGAAAGGCCAGGTCCCAGGCAGCGTACCACGGGTACTCCCATTTGTCCGGCATCGAGATCACGTCGCGGTTGAACAGGTGACGCCACTCGCTGTTGCGTCCCTGCTTGCGTCCTTCATTGGCCGGCGGACCGTTGGGATCACCGTCCAGCCAGGTGCCCACGACGTAATGGTAGAACTGTTTCGTCCACAGCAGTCCGGCATACGCCTGGCGGATCACCGGGCGCCGACACTCGGGGACCGAATCGGGGATGCGTGTTTCATAGAACGCGTCGGCTTCGCGCTTTCGCGACTCAAAGATCGAATCAAAGTGTTCCCCCAACGCGGCCGACGAAAATTTGGTGATGTCGCCGCCACAGTCTTCCTTGATGATCGGCTCTTGGACGCCCGACAACCGCATCTTGATCGTCTTGGTCACGCCCGGCAGCACCAAATCGAGTCCGTAGGCGGCGCACTTGGTCCCGCGTTGATCCGGGTTGACGGTTTTGACTTCACCCTTGACGACGTATTGGTGAAACGCGTCTTTGTAGTATTCCGATTCCGAGGGCAAATCGGGGTGGCGGCCGGCGTTGGTTTCGTTGTCGGTGAACAGCCACGCCCAGGTGTCGGGGGTGCCCATGCAATCGCAGGCGAACCAGAATTCGTTGAGCGTTTCGTGAAAGGTTTTGACGACATCGCCGACCAGCTTCATCGTCGGCCGGGTCGTGCAGCCTTCATCGGTGCACTGCCAGGTCCAGGTGTTGCGAAAGAACAACTGGGGCAACACATGCAGCACGGCGGGCTGCGGTCCGCGGTTGGTGATGTTCAGCCGGATCAGGATGTCATTGGGACCGGCCTTGGCGAATTCGGCTTCGACATCAAAGTAGCGTGACTGGTCGAACACGCCGGTATCGATCAATTCGAATTCTGGTTCGGTGCGTTCCCGGCTGCGCGAGACGTCGACCAATTCGTCATACGGATAAATCGCGTGCGGGTACTTGTACAGCGCCCGCATGTAGCTGTGCGTGGGCGTGCTATCGAGATAGTAGTAGCACTCCTTGACGTCTTCGCCGTGGTTGCCTTCGGGGCCCGTGACGCCGAACAGCCGTTCTTTGAGAATCGGGTCGCGGCCGTTCCAGAGGGCGACCGAAAAACACAACCGGCCTTCGCGGTCACAGATGCCGAGCAACCCGTCTTCGCCCCAACGGTAGGCCCGACTGCGGGCATGATCGTGGGGAAAGTAGCTCCACGTCGCGTCGCCGCCGTCGCTGTAATCTTCGCGAACGGTTCCCCATTGTCGCTCCGACAGGTAGGGTCCCCAGCGTTGCCAATTCTGAAGGCGTTTGGCACTTTCGTCTAAACGTCGGTCTTCGGCAGTCATGGGCATCAGATCCGTGCGAGCGGGAATTACTGTTCGGATCGGCCGTCGTGGATCATCGACCGGATCCACGACGCGATCATCGCGCTGCGGCGGAATCCTAGGCTTCGTCGAGCAAGTCGACCGCGGCAAAGGACTGGCCTTCGAGCATCGCCAGGCTGGCACCGCCGCCGGTGCTGACATGGCTGACCTGGTCGGCAAATCCCAGTTGATCCACTGCGGCGGCACTGTCACCCCCGCCGATGATGCTGATCGAATCACTGTCGGCGACCGCTTGGGCGACGGCTTTAGTCCCGGCGTCAAACGGCGGCTTCTCAAACACTCCCATCGGGCCGTTCCAGACGATCGTCTTAGCCGAAGCCAGGATTTCCGAGTATTTGGCGCTGGTCGCCGGCCCGATGTCCATGCCTTCAAAGCCGTCCTTGATTTCGCCCGCCGGAACGACTTCTTTGTTGCATCCCGCGGGGTCCCCGAAATCGTCACCGCAGTGGGTATCGACCGGCAGCACCAGTTTGTCGCCCCCCTTGGCGATCAGTTCCTTTGCCAGATCGACCTTGTCTTTTTCGACCAGGCTGTTTCCGACCGATTCGCCTTTGGCCAATGAAAACGTGTACGCCATCGCCCCGCCGATCAGCACGGCATCGCAGATCCCCAGCAGGTTGTTGATCACGTTGATCTTGTCGCTGACTTTCGCCCCGCCCAAGATCGCCACAAACGGTCGTTTGGGGTTGGCGATCGCGTCGCTGAGGTATTGAATTTCTTTGGCGACCAGATGGCCGACGACCCGTGGCTTGCCGGCCATCGCTTCGGGCACCGCGACCATCGAGGCGTCCTTGCGGTGACAGGTTCCGAAGGCGTCGTTGCAGTACGCATCGGCCAGGGCGGCGAGTTTGCCGGCAAATTCGGCGTCGCCTTTCTTTTCACCGTCGTTGAAACGCAGGTTTTCCAGCACCAGCACGTCGCCGTCAGACAGCGCGGCCGCTTTCGCCTCGGCGTCGGCTCCGACGGTGTCACTGGAAAAGGCGACGGTTTGATTGAGCAGTTCGCCGAGACGTTTGGCGACCGGGGCGAGCGAAAACTTTTCGACGTCCGACGGATCTCCCTTGGGGCGCCCGAGGTGGCTCATCAAGATCAGCTTGCCGCCACGGTCGATGACGCTCTTGATGCTCGGCAACGCCATCCGGATGCGTCGGTCATCGGTAATCGCTTGGTTGTCATCGAGCGGGACGTTGAAGTCGACTCGCATCAGCACGGTTTTGCCTGCCACGTCAACTTGGTCAATCGTTTTCTTCGCCATCGGTCGTTCGGGTGTAAGGGGTGAGAGTTACTGCATTGCTGGATGCGATTATCGAGATCCGGTCTGCAGTGTCGAGTCCCGGCAACTTGAAGGAATCCGGGGAAGAAATCTGAAATCCCGCTGCGATTTCCCGCGGGGGGCTCGGGAAAAAGCTTGCCCGGGAGGGCCCACCGGTTTTCGCTCAACTCCTTTACCGCCAATCGCCGAATCCTAATCCGGTGGACGTGGTGGCCGATTCGGCCGCTGGCTCCGAACGCAACACGGGGATTTTGGTGGCCAAGACGACGGGACACACGATCGCGCGCCTTCGGCACGTCTCCGCTACCCCCGCGTCGCGGCCATGCGCCCGGGCTGTGCCATACACCCGGGCTGTGCCATCCACCCGGGCTGTGCTGGGCCCCAGGGCAATGCGATGCGCCCGGGCAATGCGATGCGCCAGGGCTATGCTAACCCTGTTGGCTGTTTGCTGGGCGATTTCCGATTCGCCCTGCGCCGCCGAAGGTCCGGCGGGAAAATCCCGCTATCGCTCGGCCACCCACGCTCACTCCAGCGGGGACGATCGCGGCGACACCAACGCTGGCGAGCCGAATTCCAATCTGTTCGGACTCCGCTCACTGTTTGGCGGAAACGAAGACGGATCCTCGTCGCGTCGGGACGAATTGCTCGATGCCTTGCCGATGGACCGCTTGACCGCGCACGCCAAGGTCAAACTGGCTGGGGTGACCAAGAAGCCGACGCTGTACCGGCGTTTGCCGACCCAAGCGATTCGCTGTGACGAAGAATTGTTTCTGTTTCTGACCCGAAAACCCGAGGCGATCATCGGGATTTGGGATTTGATGGGGATCACCAACGTCCGGGCGACCCGCACCGGGCCGTACCAACTCGACGCGGTCGACGGCAGCGGCACGACCTGCCAGATCGATTTGCTTTACGGCGATCGCAACCTGCACGTCTTCATGGCCGACGGGATGTACGATGGCAAATTTGTGCAGAAACCGATTCTCGGCAAGGGCGTGTTCGTCTTCAAAAGCACTTATGCCGTCGCATCCGACGGATCGACCACCGTCACCGGCACCCTGGATTGTTACATCAAATTCGAGAGCTTGGGGGCCGACATCATCGCCCGTTCTTTGGGCGGACTGATCGGGAAATCGGCCGACCACAATTTCGTCGAAACGGCAAAGTTCATCAGCCAAATCTCTCAGGCCTGTGAACAAAACCCCGAGGGAATGCTGGAAATGGTCGACCGCATGCCACAGATTGACGCCCAAACCAAAGCCCAATTCGCCCGCACGATCATCAACGTCTCGCAACGATACTTGGCAAAAACGCTGCCGACGGCCAAACTCGTGCAGGACCGTGGCATCCAAGCGACGCAGCGCTAGCGCCAACGATCGGCGGGCGACCGACCGATGGCGATCGCCATTTCGCAGCGACAGACTCGCGGTGTGACATCTCCTCCTTCGAGTGGTCTCCGATGAGCAAAGGCATTCTTCCCAAGTCGCTGTTTGCGTTTCTGCGCAAGTTGAAACAGAACAACAATCGCGACTGGTTCGCCGAGCACAAAGATCTCTACCAACAAAACGTGCTCGGGCCAGCGGTCGAACTGGTCGCGCGGCTGGAAAAACCGCTCGCCCGCTCCGCCCCGATGCTGCATGTGTCCCCCAAACCGCACAACGGCTCGGTGCTGCGGATTTACCGAGACACGCGATTCGGCAAAGACAAAACACCCTACAAGACCAACGTCGGCATCTCGTTGCGACACCAGGCGGGCAAAGACGTCCACGCCCCCGGCATCTACCTGCACCTGGAACCGGCGGAGTGTTTCATCGGGGCCGGCACGTGGCGGCCGGAAATCAGCGTACTGGCGTCGATCCGGGCCGCCATCGATGCGGACCCGAAAGCCTGGAAACGGGCCCGCGACAATAACGCGTTTCGGGCGGATTTTGACTTTGTCGGCGAAAGTCTGAAAACGGCTCCACGGGACTATCCCAAGGACCATCCGCTGATCGAGGACCTGCGCCGCAAGGACTTTGTCGCGATCGCGCCGCTGAGCGAGGCGGAACTGACCGGCGATGCAATCGTGGATTTGATCGTCCAGCGGGTCAAACAGGCCCGACCGCTGATGCGTTTCTTGTGCGATTCGATCGGCGTGCCGTATTAAACCGCCCGTGCTACGCTATACGCTCTCATGAAGTCGCCGCTTCCGCCTCTCTCCTCTTAAGCCCGCCCGTTTTATCGTGAATCCAGCTGCTGATCCCGAACCCAAGCCGATCCCGCCGGCCGATCTTGAGGTCAAAGACGCGCAATTGATTTTCAATTCCGTCTGGAAAGAATTGGAGTTTGAAAAAGGGAAATTGAACCTCCGGTTCCCCACCGAGCTGATCTTGCTGGGAGGAGCCCCGGGTGCGGGCAAGGGCACCAACACCGATTTCATTCGGCAAGTCCGCGACATCACCGCCAAACCGATCGTCGTCAGCGAGCTGCTCAATTCGCCCGAAGCCAAGGCGATCAAAGCCCAGGGCGGGATGGTCGGCGACCGCGAAGTCGTCTCGCTGGTGTTCCGCAAGCTGCTCGAACCGGAATTCCAAAACGGCGCCATCCTGGACGGGTTCCCCCGCACCAAGGTCCAGGTCGAATGCCTCAAGGCGCTCTACGACCGGATGAAATCACTCCGCCGCGAGTTGATCGACAACCCGAACGTCGAGCACATGAAGCCGCCGGTGTTTCACATCATGGTGCTGTTCGTCGACGAATCCGAGAGCGTCAAACGCCAGCTGTCGCGGGGACGCCAAGTCATCGCGCACAACGAAGAGGTCGCCCGCAGCGGGATCGGCGAGCTATGGGAAGAACGGGCCACGGACTTCAACGAGGCCCTGGCGCGAAACCGCTATCGAGTCTTCAAGGAAAAAACCTACGACGCGCTCGTCTCGCTCAAACAGATCTTCCACTTCCACTTCATCAACGCCCAAGCCGATCTGGTCGTTGTCCAAGAGAACATCCTCAACGAACTCGAGTACCAAAGTTCACTCGAACTCGACCCGCGAACGTTCCACGCCATCGGCGACATCCCGCTGGCCAGCGACATCGTCCAACACGCCCGTCGTGATCTGGTCCGCCGTCTGGACGGCTATGAATACGACCACGGCGAGATTTTCCATGCGGTCGTCGAATTGATCGAAGCCAAATTGGTCCCGATCATTCTTCGGCACGCCATTTCCGGACGCGCCACGATCAGCAGCGAAGACCCGGTCTTGGACAACCCGCTCGCCCTGCAGATGTTGATCGACATCTTTTCCGAACGGGGCTATCACGCCATGATCGATGTCCGCCGCCGAGCGATCCCCGAACGAGTCGACATGCAGACCGGCAGAATTTCCTGCTGCCAAAAGAAGGTCTATCGCATCGCGCTGTACTTCAAAGGCAGCGAAATCCGCCGCGGCTAGCGGAGCGATCCCGAAAGGGATGTCGATTCGTTTACTGCAGGATTTGGCAACCCTTTTCGATTCTCTCCCTCTGGGAGAGACGGCGTTTGCGCAGCAAGCAAACGCCAGAGAGGGCGTCGGTATGAAAAAGTGGCGTAAGCTTCCAGCTTGCGACCCCTGCACCGCAAGGTGCACACCTCAGCCACCTATTATTCTTCGCTGAACAACGGCAGTCACCACTGCTTCGCTATTCCTCGACCGACTCGTACACGAAGACAGCAAGCTTTTGGGCAGATGGGTTGGTCAAAAAATAGGAAATGAGACACTGCACTTGAGTACGAGCGAATCAATGAGAATCAACCACATAGGCTGTGCTGAACCGTAGTTGTCGATTCACTGTCTCGTTGGGATTCCCGACAAATAAAATCTGCCTCGCCCCTAGCGGAACGCTTCATTTTTTGACCACCAAATTTTTTGACCTCTCTCTTTCCCCAACCACTCGGCATCACGGAAAGCCCGTCGCGATCCGACAGCAAGAAACAACAGTGGCGTAAGCTTCCAGCTTGTGCCCCCCTGCACCGCGAGGTGCACTCGCCCGCACCTACTGTCCTTCACTGCACTGCGGCAGGTTTGCCGAGAGCAAACTTTACCGGTTGGGTCACCTGCCCGATTATGCATGAAGAGCCGATTGTCACGCCTGGCGACCGCTTTCCCTGCACTCTCTTGCATCGACTCGGCAAGACGCGTGAAGTGATCGAGGCGAAAACGTCGATTTTCATGACGTGTCTCCCTCGGTCATCACGGTCCACACGCGTCGCCCATGTTCCAGTCACGCCCCAGCATTGCCAACTATCGCGGCATCACCGGGCAACCGAAGCGCGGCGTGCAAACGGTCGCCAAATCGACTCAAGACTGGATCCAGCGGGTTCGTGCCCGCGGCCGGCAACTCGAATCGCTCGACGATCAATCGTTTCGAGCCTCCGCCGCACAATGTCGCGACTGGATTCGTGTCCGCGATGATGCTGTCGTCCTGGACAACACGATCGAATCGTTTGCCTTGACCGGCGAGGCGCTGCGGCGGACCACCGGCATGTCGTACTACGACGTCCAGCTGTGCGGCGGTTTTGTGCTGGCCGCCGGAACCATCGCCGAGATTCAAACCGGTGAAGGCAAAACGATCACGACGGCGCTGCCCACGGTGTTGCACGCCTGGTCGGGGCGCGGCGTGCACGTCGCGACCACCAACGACTACCTGTCCCGCCGCGACCACGACGAACTCAAACCGGTCTATGACATGCTCGGGTTCAGCGTCGGACTGCTGCAGCCCCAAGGACCCGTCGAAGAGAAGATCGAAGCCTATGCCTGTGACATCACCTATGGCCCGGGATACGAGTTCGGATTTGATTTTCTAAAAGATCAACTCGCGATCCGCTCTCGCCACCAAACGCGACTCGGCGAGCGATTCCTCCGCTCGCTGCAAGGGATCGACAGCCAAGAAGCGACGCCCGCCCAACGTGGCCATGCGTTTGCGATCATCGATGAAGCCGACAGCGTGTTGATCGATGAAGCCACCACACCGCTGATCTTGGCCGGCGGAAAAAGCAGTGCCGCGACGTCACCGGCCCTGTATCAATTTGCCCGCAGCGTCTCGCTGGACTTGGGCGAAGACGACGACTACATCATCGATCCGATCAAACGCACGATTCGGTTAACCCCCGACGGCTGGAAACGGATCCATCAAACGTTTGATTCACGGCCGCCGGGTCAACTCGCCCGCCCCTGGAGCCAGTTGATCGAAAACGCCTTGCGGGCCGAGCGGATCTTGCAACGCGACGTCGATTACGTCGTGCAAGAAGGCCAGGTCATGATCGTCGACCCGAACACGGGCCGCATCCACGACGAACGAAAATGGAGCAGCGGGTTGCACCAGGCGGTCGAGGCCAAAGAGCAAGTCGAGATGACCGATGAGAATGAAACGCACGCTCGCATCACCCGGCAGCGTTACATCGGGTTCTACGACGGTGTCGCGGGTCTGACCGGGACCGCATCGGACAGCGAATCGGAACTGCGAGAATTCTATCGATTGCCCGTCGTGCGGATCGAAACCAACAAGCCCTGCGTCCGTCAGCAACTTCCGCTGCGATGCTTTGATTCGTGCCGGCACAAATTCGATGCGATCGCCGATGACGCGGCCGGGCGCAGTCGCCGCGGCCAGCCGGTCTTGATCGGTACCGGGACGATTCAGGAAAGCAAGCTACTGAGCCAGCGTTTGGCCGAGCAAGGAATCACGCACGTCGTTCTGAACGGCCTGCAAGATGACGAGGAGGCGTCGATCGTGCGCCGGGCCGGCGTTTCGGGAGCCGTCACCGTCGCCACGAACATGGCCGGACGCGGCACCGACATCAAACCCGACGCCGGGGCCCTGGCCGCCGGAGGACTGCACGTCGCGGCCGCGTCGATGCACGCCTGCCAGCGCGTCGATCGCCAACTCGCCGGACGCGCCGCCCGCCAAGGCGACCCGGGAAGCTGCCAGTTCTATGCCGCCGCCGATGATGAGCTGATTCAATCGCGCGATCCGGATTTGGCCGCGGAGTTGATCGCCTCGGCCGGACCGACCGGCGAATGCCGCAAAGACTTCTCCGTCGCGCTGCGACGACTGCAACGACAAGCCGAAGCCGACGCGCTGGTGCAGCGGCAACGCATGGTCGCCCACGACGACTGGATGGAGTCGGTGCAATCGTCACTGGCCAGACGCGCCTAAGGAAACGGGGCAAGAACAATTGGGAGAGGCTTCCAGGCATCGTCGATGCCGAAATGACAGGCTGGAAGCCTATCCCACCGAAGCTCCAACACGGCTCAAACCACGGAGGCAACGCCGAACGTCACCATGAACACCACTGCCCCACACCTCTTCAGCGGCCTGCTGGTCGTTTGTTGTTGCGCATACCCGTGCCTCGGTTTAAGTCTCGGTCACGCCGCGCCTCCGCAACGCGAGACGCTGGCGGAACGCGACACGTCGGCGGAACATCTCGACACCTTCAGCGGGTTCACCGAACCGTATCGTGAAATCAAACTCTGCCTCGCCGAAAGCGGCTCGGTCGACACGGTCTTGATCCATCGCGGAATGAAGGTCGATGCGGGGCAGTTGCTGTTGACGCTCGACAGCGACGTGCTGCAGGCCAACCGAAACGTCGCCGCCGCCAAAGCTGAGTCCAGATCGCGAGTCGATGCGCTGATCATCGAATCGGACTTGAAGCAACAACGTTATGAAAAACTTCAACAACTGCTCGACGACGGTGCGGGCAGTGTCGAAGAGGTGCGCCGCGCGAACGCCGATGCGTCGGTGGCCATGTTGCAGGTCGAAGCGGCGCGAGAAGAGATGCGTTTGAGACAATTGGAATTGCGTGAAATCGAAGCCCGCATCGAGCAACGACGGGTCTACAGCCCGATTTCCGGCGTGATCACCGAGGTGACGAAGCAGCCGGGAGAGTACGTTTCACAGCAAGAACCACATGTCGCCACCGTGGTTCAATTGGATCGGCTGCGTGTCACCCTGTTTGTGCCCACCTCGGTTGCCGGTTCGATGGATTCAAAGGCGGAAGTCGACCTGTGGTTGCCGGAAACCGAGCAACGCTGCATCGGCCGCGTCGATTATGTCGGTGTCGTGACCGAAGCGGATAGCGGACGTGTGCGTGTCGACCTGCTGATCGACAACCCGAATCGTCACTATCGAAGTGGTGTGCGTTGTCAATTGCCGTTCGTCGGCGAGAAGATTCGCCCGACAACGCTGACGGCCGCGCCGAAGGACTAGCACCGCGATGAACCGGTTTCGAAGCGACGTAGCACAGACTCCCCTGGCGGTCGGCCGAACCATCCGTCCGCGTCACGACGATCGCGCCAACGACCCACAACAACTGCATTTGATCGCGGACCTGCATGCGCGACTGATGGCGTTGCTGTCGCGCGGCAAAAACCTTCACCAGACCATCGCCGATGCCTTGAAGCTGCATGCGGAGCGTCCCGCGGTACGGGGCACGCTGCTGGTGCGGCGCGCACAAAACGGCGATCTTTCGATCGGCTCGCACACGCTGGACGCGGCGAAACACGATGTCCACAAACTCCAGGCGTGGTTGTTACCAAAGGCTGCCGAATCGCTGGCCAAGGGGAGACCGGTGATCGCTACGAGCGTGGAAGACGGGCTGGAATGCATCGCGTTGGCCACGCGGTCGCTTGATTTTTCCGCCGTCGTGACCGTCGTCGATTGGCCCACCGGCAACGCACAGCGGGCGATCGAGTTGAGTGTCGCCCAGACGGTGCTGAGCTTCCTGGAGTACGCGGCGCAGCGACAGCAACTTGAGGAATCGAGCCGCCAAACACGGATGGCGGCGGCGACGCTCGAACTGGTTCAGCGCATTCAAGACGCGGCGACGATTGATCAGGCATGCCTGATCACTGCGGCACAGCTGCAACAACACCTTGCATGTGATCAGATATTTGTCGGATGGGTCGGGGGACGGGGAAGACACGATGCCGCGGGAGCGTGCCGCGTCAGGGCGGCGTCCAAGCTGCCGACGATCGACCCCTATTGCGAAACCACGCTCAACATGAACGCGGTCTTGGATGAAGCGGTGGGACGCGGAACGATTGGCTCCTGGCCGCCGCTGCCCGGAATCCGAACGCATCAATTGTTGGCCCACAAACAGTTTGCCGGTCGCGATTCGTTGGTGATCTCGGTTCCCTTGAAAGACCGCGAAGGCCAGATCATCGGTGCGTTGGCAGGCACCGGTCGACGTGAATTGGCCACCGTGCCGGAATTCACGCGTTTTCTTTCGGCCATCGAACAACCTGTGGGAGAGGCATTGAACGTTGTCGCGCGACATCAAGGTAGCGCCACAGGCCGGATGCTGCGCGGCGCGCTTGCGAAACAACATCGCGTAAAGCAGATCGTCGCGTTGATCATCATGCTTGTCGCCGGCATCCTGCTGGCCTGTCCGTGGCCCTATACGATTCGATGCGAAAGCGTGACCGAACCGGTGGAACGTCGATTCTGCGTCGCGCCGCATGACGGACTGCTGGAAACCACCATGGCTGAACCGGGCGACATGGTGAGTGCGGGACAGTGTCTTGCCAACTTGGACGGCAGTGAGATCTTATGGGAACTGGCCGGCGTGACGGCAGAACACTCGCGGGCCGAAGCGAAACGAGACGCGCATCAGGCCCGCTACGAAACACCGCAAGCGGTGATGGCGGACTTGCAAGCCCGCGCCTTGGCGAACAAGCGAGAACTGTTGCGGTTTCGGGAATCCAATCTTCAAGTCCGCAGCCCGATCGACGGCATCGTCCTGTCGGGAAGTCTAGATCGGCGAGAGAACTACCCGGTGACCAAGGGACAAGTGTTGTACGAGGTCGCACCACTGGAAAGACTGCGTGTCGAGGTGGCGATCCCTGCGGAAGAGATCACGCATGTCGAAGTCGGTGACCGCGTGACGTTGTTTTTGGAAGGCATGGGCAGCGAGACCGCGGAAGGAACGATTGACAAGATCCGCCCCCGCGCCGAAGTGCGGGATCAACGCAACGTCTTCGTCGCCGAAGTGATCGTGGAAAATCACGATCGAACCCTGCGTCCCGGAATGCAAGGAACGGCAAAGGTCAGCACCGATTCAAAACGCATCGCATGGATTTTATTTCACCACGCCGCGGAAAAAGCCAGGGCGGCGTGGTGCTTTTAAAACGCGGGAGGATGTCTCAAATCTGCTGACTCTAACGTTTTCTATATACCAAATTTTACCGGATAGGCGAAGTCCTTCAGGCCCGGCGGGCCGGCAGAGTGGATGCCGGTGGCGTGAGCCACCGGAGATAATTGCAAAGAGTCCCTGAGGCCCAACGGGTCGACACAATTCCCCAGCTTTTGGCAATACCCGCG
>NZ_NTFY01000009.1 GCF_002289565.1 Rhodopirellula sp. SM50
GGTACCGGAGATCGTCTGTTCGATCGATCGAGGGAAGCCGATTGCCAGACGGTCCAGGGCTCTCTCGCATGACATCTACCGATAGACGCTGCACTACGTTTTACAGAATGGCATGCACAGCATGCCCTACGTTTTACAGTTGACGGACCACGAGTGTCAGCGCCGGTACTCGTTCAGAAATCCGCCGCGGGATGCGGTCTCGGTGCGGGGATTAAAGATCTTTCGTGTGCGATGCGGCGCGTAGGGTTGGACGTTGGTGGGAATGGCAGCCTGCTCGGGTGACTCGATGATGTATTCGCCCGGCGGCGGTCCATAGCTGTCGGTCATCACGCCGCCGCAACTGCAGCCGCCTTCGCAGCCACAAGCCGGTTCGCAACTGCAGGGGCCTTCGCAACCACACGCCGGTTCGAAGCCACATCCGGGTTCGAAGCCGCATCCGGGTTCAATCCCACAGGCCGGTTCGAAGCCGCAGCCGGGTTCAATGATGCCGCAGTCACAGGGACCTTCGCAACCGCAAGCCGGCTCGATGCCGCAGCTGTCACAGCCATCGCATCCGCTTGCACACGTCGGGGCGAAACCGCGTCGGGTCGTGGAGATCGGACCCGGGTCGCAGCCGCAGCGGTATCCCCACAGTGTTCGGACGCCTGCAAACACACTTCGGCACTTGCCACAGCTTTGCCCGTTGTAATTGCCACAGGCATCGCAAGGGTCGACGCAGTCGGCCGGATGGTTGATCCATGGATCGACGTACAGCTCGCCGCATCCGGTGCACGCGTTACAGCTGCCGCAAGAGGAGTCGCTGCAACCGGCGTCGCAACTGCCGCCCCATCCCGGTCCGATCGACGTGCCGCAACAGCCGGCTCCCATCGGTCCGACGCATCCGGTCAGCGAGACTGTGATCCATCCAACGAGTAACAAGCCCAACACGCGTGACATCGTGATTCATCCCTGAAACGAAATCGCTTGCGAATTCCTTTGCAAAAAGTTCTCGCATGCCTTGTGATCTAATCCAACAACAGGCGACCGGCACGCCCTGCCTGCTGGCACGCCTGTCTAGAGTCGTCATCGTCAACGCAACCGTCAAAGTTGACTAAAACTGCGTAAACGGATTCTTTCGGTTCCCGGCTGATGGTCCAGGCGGGGTGAAAATGCATCTTTCATTCGCGGAGGGGATTTCGCTAGTGTCCGACGTTGATCCTGGACGGCCGGTCGAAACTTGATTGGCACCCGGCGATCCTGTTTCACGAACCGATGTTTCACGGACACCGCTCAACGCCCGAGAGTTGCCTTCCTCATGCGATCTGCAGCACCACTCCACGAGACCCCCAGCGGCGATGAACCCAGCCGGCCGACACCGCGGTCCGAACCCCCGGCGGCGGATGCAAGCTTGCGTGTGGTTTATCCGCAGACCGAGGGGGCTGTGCCTGCGTTTCGGGTCAGCGCCCTGCTCTGGTTCGCCGGCATGCTGTTGCTGTCGGTGCCGATGATCACGTTGATCGACATCTCCGTGGCGCGGTGGTTTTCGAATGATCCGTTGCCGCGCGAGTTACGCAACGGACTGGAATTGATGCAGATCTTCTCGCACGGCAGCGGTGTCTTTCTGGTGCTGTTCGGGATCTTTTTGATGGCTCCCCAGTGTCGCTGGCATTTGCCTCGTCTGGCGACGCTGGCGATCGGTGCCGGAGCGATCGCGACGTTGGCAAAGATGTTTGTATTGCGCCCGCGTCCGTCGGGGTTGAACTTAGATGTCGCGTCGATCGATTCGGCCTGGCTGTGGGCGTTCGACTGGACGCTCTCGCAGGTCGCCACGTTCGATGCCAGCACCCGCGCGTTTCCCAGTGGCAACATGGCGACGGCCACCGCATTGACGATTGGGTTGTGGATGGTGTTGCCCCGAGGTCGCTGGCTGTTTGCGGCGATCTGTGTTGGAACCGGGGTGCAACGACTGGCGAGCATGGCTCACTTCCCCAGCGACATCCTGGGTGGTGCGGCGTTCGGTTTGATTTGGGCGTTCGTGTGTTTGCACCCGCGGTTGCTGGGCAACTTGTTTGACAAGATGCAACCCGAATCGGAACCGCGTCGACGCCGGCGGACCGCTGGTGACGCCACGGAGCAGGACACGTCCAACGCAGCGGCCTAAACGCCGAAAGGTGTTAGCGGAACGGCGCGAGCCGTCCGGTCGCGCTTCAAAAACACCGTGAAAAACCGGAGGGCTCGCGCCCTACCGCTAACAAAAAACACCCCGTTTTTCGCGATGCGTTACTCTTTGAAACGGTAACCGACACCGCGAACGGTTTCGATCAAGTCGGCGGCGGTTCCCATTTTTTTGCGGAGCGCGCGGACATGGACATCGATGGTGCGGTCCAGGACAACCGTGTCTTCGCCCAAGGCGGCGTCGACCAGTTCGCTGCGGCCGAAGGCGCGTCCGGGTTGTCGGATCAAGGCGTCGAGCAGCCGGAATTCGCTCTTGGTCAACTTGAGCGGAGACTCTTCGACCGTGACCACGAAGCGTCGTCGATCGACGGTCACGTTTTGGTGGCTGACCGATTCATGGTCGTCCAATATCGGTTCTCGTCGGCGCAGCAACGCTTTGATTCGTTGCAGCAGCACTTTATAGCTTTCGACGGGTTTGACGACGTAGTCATCGGCTCCGACGGCGAACCCGACCACCTGATCTGATTCTTCGCCCATGGCGGTCAGCATCAGAATCAGCGTTTCCCGGGTCTTGGGGTCGGCACGCAATTGTTTGCAAACGTCGATGCCACCGAGGATCGGTAGATCGATGTCCAGGATGACGAGATCGGGAAGATAGAGTTTCGCCTGATCGACTCCCTCGCGTCCATCGCTGGCGCGATAGACTTCGTAGCCGGCTCGTTTGAGTTGGTACTCGAGCGACTCCGCTAACGGGCTGTAATCTTCGACGACCAAAACCTTGGTATTGGTGGACATGCCTCAGCGTTTGACTGGATCCATGCGGACAGATCTCGGAAGGAGGCTGGCCGCCGTTTCCGCGTTTGGGGCGGTCGGCGGGCGGACAGCTCGCAAAACGACATCCTGGTGGAAATAGCTGAAAAGTACACCCTACTGAAGCACTTTTTCAGCATGAAGCTTTGGTGAAGGCGTGGCGGGAATCAGGGCTTGGGCAGCCAGACTTCGAACGTCGCCCCCTCCCCGGGGCTGCTGGTCACCGAAACCGTGCCACCCAGGGCCCGGGTCAGGTTCTTGACGATCGCCAAGCCGATTCCGGTCCCCCCGTCGGCCGCCTTGCGGGCCCGTTTGACGCGATAGAAGCGTTCAAAAATCCGCTCCTGGAACTCCGGTGCGATGCCGACGCCGTCGTCTTCGACGGCCATCATCCAACCCTCGTTCTCTTGGCGGCAGGACACGGTGACGTGCCCGCCGGCCTCGGTGTGCCGAATCGCATTGCTGATCAGGTTTTGGGTGATCGCCAAGGCGGCTTCTTCGTCGGCCAGGACATGAACCGGGGCACCGCTGGGACGCAGGGTCAATTCGATTTGCTTGGCCGCGGCGACCGGCTGAAACGAGTTGAATGCCTGCTGGATCACTTTCTCCAGATCGATCGTCTGGACCATCAGCGTGCCCTTGCCGGATTGGGCGCGGGCCAATCGCATCATGTCCGCGATCAGGTCTTCCAGTCTCAAGCATTGCGTGTCGATTTGGGCGATGAAATGCTTGGCCGCTTCGGGGTCGTCCTCGATCGCCAATTCCACGGTTTCGGCATACCCCTTGATGGCCGCCAGCGGGGTTTTCAGTTCATGCGAAACGTTGGCGATGAATTCGCGCCGGATCGCTTCGACACGATGGGCGTCGGTTTCGTCGCGAAAGACCAGCAACAGGTGCGGCGGATCGGCGTCATGGATCCGGCTGATGCGGACGGCAACCGGTCGAACGATGGAGCCGTCGACGATTTCGACAGTGACGTTTTGATCGACGTTGTCACGTTGAGTCCTTCCAGTGGCGTGAATGATTTCGGGCACGCGAACGAGTTCTGCCAGGCGACGCCCCAAGTAGACGCTATCGACCGGGATCGCCAACAACCGTGCCGCCGCTTCGTTGATCAGCAGGATCTCGGTCTTGGGGGACAACATCACGATCCCATCGGACATGTGTGACAAGACCGAACCGGTGCGTGTCGATTCAGAATGCAGCTTTCGAAATCGCGCGTTCCAAGTCTCCGCACTCAAGCGTTGTTTCTCGTAGGCGTTCTCGGCGTTCTCCCAACGAAGCAGGTTGTTGATCACCAGCGCGGTGCCGACCAGAAAGCAACTCGCAGCGGTCGCGACGAGTGTTTCGGTCGTGCCCGCATCCAACAGCGTGGTCAACCAGACGGTGAGGAATACGAACGTGATGCCGGTCACGATCATGCCCGAACGCGGTTGATAGCCGACGCGGGGGAACGAATCTGCCGTCGCTTCCGTCGGTCGCGACGGGCCGAGTGGTTCGTGCGCGGGCGCGACGGCGATCCCGCCGGAGCGTGTCGGCATGGTAGTGGAACCCTCTGCTGCGCCGTCTGGTGACGTGTTGCTCATCACTCCGGTTGATCGCCGGGTTTCGGCGCGTTGAGAGGTTCGGCGGGGATTGGCAGTTCCATTCGGCGGCGTTTGGTGATCAATCGGTGGACGAATTTGAACGCATCGGCAACGAAAAGCAAAAACGCCGCCGCAGGGACTCGCCGACGGAACCCTTTCTTGTCCACTTGGATGATTTCATTGGTGGCCACGTTCATGCCGGTCAAGAAGCCGTTGCCGAAGCAATAGGTGTCGACACAGACCAGATAGCCTAGATCGAGCACGATGCCGCTGGGTTGGGGCGTATGCCCGACGAAGACTTTCTTGCCCGAAAAGTGCGGACCCGGTGTGGTGTTCAGGTGGGTCCAGTAACGCAACTCTTCGGGCTGCTCGTCCATCGGCGCTCGCGCATCGTAACAGGCATGCACGAAGATCGACTCTTGGGTTTCGTAGTGCGGCAGCAACGACAGCAGAAACTTTTTGTGGGCGGCGGGAATCTTGTCGAGCGATCCACCGTAGCTGGTCACGGTCGCCTTGCCACCGGCGGCCAACCACATCTCCCCGTCGAGCCCACCAAAGGCGACGCCGCACAGCATGATCTCATGGTTTCCCCGCAGCGCGACGACGCGGCAACGCGATTGCAGTTCGATCAACTGGTCGATCACGCCACGGCTGTCCGGACCGCGATCGACGTAATCGCCCAGGAAAATCAGCTCGTCGTCCGGCTCCGGCGCGATGCATTCGATCAGCGTTCGCAGAGCCTTGTCGCAGCCGTGAATGTCTCCGATTACAAAACGCCGCATTCGCCCGACCGCTTTAATTCACCGACGGATCGTTGAAACGCAATCCGGGCGAGAGTGAAGAAAGGATTTCGTGGCCGCAGCGTTTGACCGCCGACTCCCAAACCTGTTCCGGGTCCTCGAACACCACGTCGGCATTGGCCACGCCGACCAACCAGCCCCCGCACTGCATTTCGTGATCCAATTGACCCGGGCCCCAACCCGAATACTGCGACACGAATCGGACGCGTGCATCGACACGCGATAGCAGTAACCGCAGGTGGTCTTCGTCACCGGTCAGCCACAACCCGGACGAATCTTGGCCGACCGGTGATCCAATTCCGACCAAATCGTGCAATGCCAACAGCGGGCCGTCGACCGGACCGCCTTCGAAAATCAAGTCGTCGTCGCGGACCGATCCCTGCGGCATCGATAGTTCCACGATCTCGCTCAGCCGTTGGTCGGTGGGCCGATTGAGCGACAGGCCGAACGCCCCCTCGTCGTCATGGCTGACAATCAAGACGACGCTGCGCAGAAAGTTCGGGTCGTTTAAATACGGCGACGCGATGAGCAGTTTTCCGCTTAAGAATTCGACCATGGTTGGATGCTACCTGTTCAGTCGGACCCGATGCTTTGTGGACCAGACATGGTCGTTTCTCGGGTGACGGTCTCAACGCCATTGTTCAGCCTGCAGTTCAAATCCGCAGTTCAAATCCGCCAATCTCTCCCCGCCTTATTCCGTCCGCCCGTTCCGACTACCCGTTCAGCCGGCCAGATCTTGCCAGACGCAGCCAGCCCAGGACAGGCCGACGCCGAAGCCGATCAGCATGTTAACGGATTCGCGGTCCAATCGGCCAGACTGACGCAGCTGGTCGATCAGGATCGGCAGCGTGCACGAGACGGTGTTGCCGATGTCCGCCAATTCGATCGGAAGCCGCTCGGGCGCCAGATCCAGTCGGATCCGCAGTTCATCGAGCATTTTCCAGGTCGCCTGATGCATTAAGTATTGCGAAATATCGGCGTCGGTCAGCTGCTCTTGCTGCAAAATTTGGTCGATCAATTGGGGCACGGCGTCGACGGTGAAATTGATCAGGCTCGGCCCGTCCATGTACAGCCGGCTTTTCCAGCGTTTGCGGTGTCGCGGCGGGATCGCGTCCTCGGGGGCTCGGGCGCCGCCGTCGCCGACGATCAGCATGTCCGCACCGCTGCCGTCACTGCCAAATTTAAACCCTCGCAAGGAGGGCGTGTCGCCGGCGGTGACCAACGTCGCCGCGGCTCCGTCGGCGAAAATCGTTCGCAAACTCCGGTCCGCCGGGTCGATGTATTTGGTGTACGTTTCTGCAGTCAGAAACAGAATTCGCTTGGCCACCCCGCTTTGGATCAGGCCGTCGGCGACGGCCAGTCCGTAGACGTAACCGCTGCAGCCGAGGTTGAAATCCAAGGCCCCGCAGTGCGTCGGAAGCGAGAGCCGATCCTGGATCAGGCAGCTGGTCGTCGGCAGCGGGTAGTCGGGCGTTTGTGTGCAAAAGAGCAGAAAATCGATGGAGTTCGGGTCGATTTGCTGTTCCGCGAACAGTTTCTCGGCCGCGGCCACCGCCAAGTCGCTCGATGTCTCGCTCTGGGCAGCAATGTAGCGTTGGCGAATCCCCGTTTTCTCTTCAATCAGGGCCAAATCCCATCTCGGGAATTCCCGCTGAAGCTCCTCGTTGGTTTCTACCTTTTCCGGGAAATGAACGGCGATAGGGCCAATTTGGGCGTACGGCACAGACGGCATCCTAAAATTGCCAAGTGAATAAAGACGTTCAAAAGGAAAGCCTACCAATGTTCGTCCCCAGCGCGGACCCGGGGACCGCCCTGACAGCCAAGCAATCGCTTCTCGGTGACCACCCAATCCATCGAGACGTCATGGTCGTCCAGCGGGACGCGTGGCACGATCTGGCACTCAAAGGCCACCCCGACGAGCACCGTTTCAGCCCGCACGCCGGCCAACAGACGGTCGTAAAATCCGCGGCCGTGCCCCAGCCGCCCGCCGTCGGGGTCAAAGGCAACGCCCGGAACCACGATCAAATCCAATTCCGTCGCGGCAACCGAACGGTCCGCTCGGCCGCGGCTCTCCGGACGCGGTTCCAAGATGCCGAATGCCCCGGGTGACAGATCGTCCCACCCTCGCAAATCAAACAGATGCAGGTCCTCGCCGACACAATACGGCACCACGATCCTCTTGCCGGACTGCCGCGCACCCCGCAGCGTCTCCTGCAACGCCTGTTCGGTGCGGACTTCGTCCCGCACGTGGACGTACCACAGGACGCAGCCGGCGGCGGCATACTGCGGCATCGACTGCAGCCGATCGGTGATCTGGCGGCTGAGCCGTTCTTTGTCCCCTTGAGCGCGTCGTGCAGCGGCTGCGGCGCGGCGGATCGAATCTTTGTTTGGGGGGCCCATCGGCTGGTTCTCCCGCGGAGCCGGATGCATCAATCGGCCAGGCCGACGAAGCGCTCGGCGGGCTCGTCCCATTGGGCCGCATTGTGTGGCGTGTAGGTCTTCACCGCAAAACTCTCCCGCACCAATTTGCGGGATTGCAGCACGGCGGTGGTCAGCTCCTGTGGGTTGCCGCTGCCGATCACGCCGGTGCCCACCATTTGCATCAACAGGTTCCCGATCGCCGTCGCTTCGACCGGCCCGGTGATCACGGTTCGATTGCAGGCATCGGCGGTCATCTGGCACAGCAGCTCGTTCATCGTTCCACCGCCAACGATATGAATCGTCTCGATGCGGTTGTCGACCAACTGTTCCAACATGCCCAAACAAACTCGGTACCGCAACGCCAAGCCTTCCAAGGAGGCGCGATAGTAACCGCCTTCGGCATCCGGTTTCGGCTGTCCCGTTTTCGTCGCAAACCCTTCGATCGCATCAAGCATGTCGGTCGGTGCGGCGAAGTCGGGATGGTCCGGGTCGATCAACAACTGAAACGGTGCGGCCGACTCGGCTTGGGTGACCATGGATTCCCACGTCACCTCGTTTCCGCGGCGTTGCATGGACTTGCGAAGCTGTTGGAAAATCCACAAGCCGCCGAGGTTCTTCAGCAAACGCGTGCTGCCGCCCACTCCGCCTTCGTTGGTGAAGTTGAATTCCGAGCACCGCTCGGTGACGCGTGGTGACGCCAATTCACAGCCCATTAGGGACCAGGTCCCGGAGCTGATGTAGCACCAATCCGGCTTCTCGGGCGCGAATCCGTCGACCGGCACCGCGAGCACCGCCGACGCGGTGTCGTGCGTGGCCGGCAAGACGACCGCGACATCTTGCAAACCCGTCAGCTCGGCAACCGAGGGTTGAACATTGCCCAAGGTGGTTGCAGGCAATGAAACGGGACCGAGCAGCTTGGTCGGAATGCCGAGTGCTTCGATCATTTCCGTCTGCCACCGGCCCGTTCGGGGATCGAGCATCTGGCTGGTGGAGGCGTTGGTGGCTTCGATGCTGCGTTTGCCCGAGAGCAACCAGTGAAAGAAGTCGCCCATCATCATGAAGCCGTCGGCAATTTGCATCGATCGCTCGTTGTGTTCGATGGCCGATAGCAGTTGAAAGACCGAATTGATTTGCATGAACTGCAATCCCGTCGCTTCGAACATCCGTCGACGCCCTTGTTCGGCACCGCCGAGAATCTCAAAGGCGCGTTCGACCATGCCGTTGTTGCGGGCATCGCGGTAGTGCCGAATCGGCGACGCGATTTGGTCGTTTTCGTCGACCAAGACATAGTCGACGCCCCAGGTATCGACGCCGACCGATCGAATCGACTCGAAACGGGTCGCCGCGATCCGCAGCCCCTCCAGAATCTCGGCCCACAAGCCGTGAACGTTCCACTGCAGCGAATTTTGAATCATCACCGGATCGTTGGCGAAACGATGCACCTCTTCCAGCTGCAACGTTCCGTCGTCGATGCGTCCGGCAATCACGCGGCCACTGGAGGCTCCCAAGTCAACGGCAAGATGAACGGGGGTGTTGGGCATGCGAGTGTCTCGGGGGGAAAAGAGGGAGCAGGTTGAAAGTCCCAGGTTCCAGAACCCTGAAATCTGGATCCGGAGGGTGGACCGTGGTCAATATAAATCTTCGCGGGGGCTCCGAGTAGCAGTCTCCGGACACATGCAAGCTCAGGAGCTGGCAATCGGCGTCGAGACTCCGTGTCGCCGGAACCGACAGGAAAATGCTCGCGTTTTTCCGCCCCATCCGAGACAATGAGGTGCCGGGAAAACGATGTGCAAAAAAAGGGTCAGGAGCCTTTTAGGAAGAATAGGCAAACAGCAGTTGCCCAAAGTGCCAAAAAGGCTCCTGACCCTTTTTCACCACAAAGTGCCAAAAAGGCTCCTGACCCTTTTTCACCAGCGGAAACGTCATGAAGTCATTCACAACGCTGTACCTGCATTTTATGCGGAACCGTGCCAGCCGCCGCAACCTGCGGGTGCTTGCTCAGTTCGTGGTCTCGTTGTTCGCAATGATTCTCGTCTACAGCGTGTTCTTTCACTACCTGATGGCCTGGGAAGGTCGTCGCTACAGTTGGATCACCGGCATCTATTGGACGTTGACGGTGATGTCCACGCTGGGGTTCGGCGACATCACGTTTCACACCGACTTGGGACGGTTGTTTTCGATGTTGGTGTTGATGAGCGGCACGTTGTTCATGCTGATCCTGCTGCCGTTTACCTTCATTCAGTTTTTCTATGCACCGTGGATGGAAGCCCAGGAGGCGGCGCGGGCACCTCGCGAGCTGCCTGAAGACACCGAGGGCCACGTCATCTTGACGCACTACGGCCCGATCGACGCCGCGTTGATCAAGAAACTGACGCAGTACCAATATCCGTACGTCATCTTGGTGCCAGAAGTCGCAGAAGCGTTGCGGCTTCATGATCTGGACTTGAGAGTCGTCGTTGGGGAATTGGATGATCCGGAGACGTATCGGCTGTTGCGTACCGACAAGGCGGCGCTGGTGGCCACCGTCGGCACCGACGTTGTCAACACCAACGTCGCCTTCACCGCGCGTGAGGTCGCCGAGACGGTCCCCATCGCCGCCACGGCGGCCGACCTCGCTTCCGTGGACATTCTCGAGCTGGCCGGCTGCACTCGAGTGCTGGAACTGGCTGAAATGTTGGGGCGTTCGCTGGCCCGACGCGTGATCGGCCGCGACGCCAAGACGCATGTCATCGGGCAATTCGATCAGTTGTTGGTCGCCGAGGCCAGCGCCGCTGGCACGCCGCTTGTCGGGCGAACGCTTCGAGACATTCGTTTGCGTGATCACGTCAATCTGACCGTGTCGGGCGTTTGGGAGCGAGGGCACTATCAAAACGCTGGCCCGGACACGCTGATTGCCGAGAACACCGTTCTGGTGCTGGCCGGAACACGCGAGCAACTCGATGAATACGACAGCCTGTTCTGTATCTATCACGCCAGCGACGTACCGATCGTGATCATCGGCTACGGTCGTGTCGGATCCGCCACCGCGCGGGGGCTCACCGAGCAGTCGATCGATTATCGAATCGTGGAGAAAAATGCGAAATCAAACCGAGATGACGACCGGCTGATCGTCGGCGACGCGGCCGATCTGGAAATCCTCAAGCAAGCCGGCATCATGGAAACGTCTGCGGTCGTGATTACGACCCATGACGACGCGCTGAACGTCTACTTAACGCTCTATTGTCGGCGTTTGCGCGCCGACATTGAAATCATCAGCCGCGCGACGCTCGAACGAAACGTTCACACCTTGCACCGCGCCGGGGCCGATTTCGTGATCTCAGAGGCTTCGATGGGGGCCAACGCGATCTTTAATCTACTGCACCGCAGCAACGTGTTACTGCTGGCCGAAGGGCTGGACGTTTTCAGGGTGACGGTCCCGCCGTCCCTTGCCGGCAAAACCCTGACCGAGGGCGCCATCCGCCAACGGACCGGCTGTAGTGTGATCGCCATTGACACCGCCGACGAAGTTCTCGTCAATCCGGATCCCAGCACCACGCTGCCCACCGACGGGGAAATGGTCGTGATCGGCAGCGATGAATCACAACAGCGGTTCTTAGATCAGTATTTGAATCGCTGAGAGGGACATCCTTGTTTTCGGGCCTAGACGGCCAAGCCGATCTCCGCATTCACTTCGCGGCCGCGACGCAACAGTAAGCTGATGGTCAGGATGACGCCGGCATACTCGAACAACTCTTCGCCGACCGCAATCAATTCAAACGTCAGCGAGTAGTGCTGGTCTCCATCGTAGTCGTAACCCGCCGTTTGATACTCGACGTAGGTGCTGGCCATTTCCAACACGATGGCACCAAAAACGAACAGTCCGGCTGCGACGATCAATCCGCTGGCCAGCCACAGGGGCTGCCGGCGGAGAAATCGGATGAAGCAGACGGCAACCAACAGGCAGAGGATGCCGGCCGGAATGACCCAGGCATTCATCATGATGCCGCTGCGGTTCCCGAACAGCTCACCGACCACTCGGCTGGGAGCATTATGGATGGACGCGATTTCATCGATCCCCATCAGCAACAACAAAACCGCGATCGCTTGCCAACTGAGTCGGTTTTCTACTTTGTCCCGGGGTGAAATGGACCACGCCACGAGCGCGGCAAAGTGCAACAACGCGGCTGAGAACCAGGTCGGCAAATTGCCCTCGGCATCCACGTCAACCAGTTGGCGAAACCCCATCAACGACGATGTCTCTGGACCGAAGATCAGATGGGCCGCGGCCGTCAAAACCAGAAAGATTGCTGCGATCAGGGCGAGGAACCAAGGCGTTCGCCGGCTGATTGTTACCGTGGTTCGACCTTGAGATGTGTCTTCTAGCACTCGAACGTTACTGCTGTACAAATATGAAGTTCCGCGATCGCCATCACCCGTTGGTTTGGGGCGGCGGTAGGGCGGACGTGCCGACTGAGCGTCGCCTGATTGTAGTTTGCCGGTACGAGCTGTCAGCCGAGTTTCGAAATCTCTAAGACGAGTTTCTGGCTGATAAAGCCGCGAAGCGTCGGTCACGCCGAAGGTGATGCCCGAATCGATTTCCTAACTGCGACGCGTTTGAATCGATGAGAGCGGGCAATGGTTCCACCTGCGGCAAACGCATTCAGGATGGAGACGGCAAGCTGGAAGCTTACCCCACTTTTAATCCCTGACAAAGCACGAGCGTTGTTGAGCTTTTGGCGGTTACTCTTTGGACCGCATGTGCGGCAGTCGCCGGCCTTGGGATTGGGCGACGTCGAGTTGGTCATTCAGGTCATCGACGGCCAGCGGAACGATCGGGATGGTCATCAAGGACTCGGGATCGATCTCGCTGCTGGCGCTGCGTTTGGCGAGTTGCTCGACCTCTTCCTCCAATGCCGCCAGCCAGGCGGGCACGTCCAAGCCGGCGCCGGTCGGCGTGCGGGCCAGCAACTCGGCTTCTTCTTCCAGCAGTTCAAATCGCGAACTTTCGCGGCCGGCTTCGGCGTCCCGCATGGCGGGTTTGACCAAGGCGCGCATCCGCGCGATCGTCATCGGCTGGACGAATCGTTCCAGGATGCGATCGGCGACGGTGGGCATTCGCATCGAGTAGTTCTTTTGCATCTTGCGAAGCCGCATGACAAACTTCTCGGCCTCGGCGCCGATCCGTTCACTCAAACTGCGGCGCCACATCATCGCCGCGTTTTCCAGTCCGTTTCCGACCAGCACTTCGTGCGCCCACATGACGGGTTTCAGGTTCCACGCGATGCGTTCATAGCTGGCCCGCAGACGCAGGAAGTCCATGAACATGTAAACCAGATCGCCGCGGTCGCTTTGCGTCGTCGTGCTGTTGTAATCTTGGTACTCGGCGTGATGATCGATCAGCGTTTCGTAGACCAGCGTGATCCAGCGATTGGCCTGGTTCATGGACAGCTTTCCGTTCCGCAGATCCTCGAACAATTGCATGTCGGCGATCTGGGCGTCGTCTTCGTCGATCACCCGTTGCAGCCAGTCCGAGACGCCTTGGTGCAGGATCGCGCGGACGTTGCCGAGTTGCAAAAACACCTGGGTGAAGATCGGGTCGCCGTAGCGGCGGATGAACTCGACCAGTCGTTCCCAGCTTTGGCGGTCGTTGACCGTCTCGAGCGGCGACAAACGCAGCGTTTGGCTGTGGGCGAGCCACGAACCGAGCATCGTTTCGGTCAATCGTTCGACCAGCGGAATCAGGACATCGCCGATCGCGGTTTCGTCTCGGTTGAGTTCTTCGTAGTCACGGTCTTGGCGGACCGCGGCGGTCAACGCGTCGACCAAAGCCGTGAACCCGTCACGGAATAGACTGTCAAATTCCGTGACCGCGCCGATTCCGACGCTGTTTTGCTGTTCCATCAAACGCGACACTTCGATCAAGCGGCACGCTTCGCTGACCAGTCCGCGGCGTGGCAGCCAGTGCATCAGGTGACGCAGCACACGTTGACGCAATCGGGCCAGATAAATTTTGACCGGGTCGCCGCCGCGTGAGATCGGAATGTACAGCAGGTTTTCGCGGCTGATCGCGTCGACGTATTCTGGGAACAGTTTGCGAGTCGATTCGACATCGCCGGCGATCAATGACGCATACAGTTTGACCGCTTGGACGTCGTCGGCGGACATCTCGTCCAGCCCCGCTTCTTCGCCGGCCACCTGATCGGTCGACGATTCGCTGTGCTCGGCATCGGGGCGCAGCGATTCGTGGCGGCCGACGTGAGCGATGATCGCGCCGCAGATCAATCGCCGCGCGTCGGACATTTCGACCGCCGTGCCGATGATCCGTTCCATCAGTGAATCACGTAGCACCCGCGAGCGATCGTAGTCTCGCATCGACTCCTTGTCGCTGCCGCCAGGCGTGATCTTGTATTCGCGGACGGCATCGAGCAATTCCAGCAGTCCGATCCGGTTGACCTTGGCTCGTTGGGACCAATCGCGTAACGCCACCAGTTGGTCTTGGGCACGTTCGGCGTCGTCTTGGTCGTCGGTGATGACGATATCGGCAGCGACCGACCACATGCGAGCGAGCGATTGCAAGAAGGTCAGCCGATCGACCAGCCGTTTCCATTCGGCTTCCAGTTCGTCTCGGCTTCCGTCGCCGGAATACTCGAACACCGCGCCGTCGACTCCGTCGTCGGTGGTGTCGCGATAGGAAACGCCGTCGTAAGCGGCGTCGTACAACCCGCCGGATTCGGAGTCGTCTTCATCGTCCGCGGTTTCGCCGGCGAGTTCGCGTTCCCAGTCACGCGGCGGTTTTGCGTTGTCAGCGAGTTCGAAACGGGGGGCCGACCAAAAGTCTTCGGCGTTGGCTTCCAAGTAATCGAAACACTTGCGTGCCAATGGCCAAATCTCCGACGTCTCACAACCGGCCCGCTGGGCATCGTCTTGGGATTCGTCTTCGAACTGGCCACGCAGTCGCATCAGCCAACGCTCGGCCAACCGCGGCAACGAGTTGCCGCCTTGGCGAAGTCCGATTTCATTGGCGTTGCCGAGCCAGTGAATCAGCAGTGCCATCGAGGGCAGGAAATCGTAGCGTTCCAACAGCGCCGAGATCACCAGCGAATAGGCTCGGGGGGAATCGAAGAACTCGGCGTGGGGCGCCCAAAATTTCACGTCGCCGGCCGCCGCACCGCCTTCGTGCCAGACGCGCAAGGCTTGGGCGACCAGACGCGCCGAATCGTAGGATTCCAGCGGATCGGCCGCTTCGAGTGATTCGACCGTGTGGGCACCGAATTGGCGCCACCACTCGGCGACTTCGCGGTAGAGCTTGCTGATCGATTCGTATGCCGCGGCATCGTTGCGTGCCGCCGCTTCGCTCCAGACCTTGGCCATGTAGCTGAACAGTTGGTCGATCAAGTACAGCAGGTCGTCGGCGCGAGAATCGTGAACGCTGCATTCGGGGCTGGGGTGCAAGCTGAATTGGCCGGCAAAGCCGATCAAGTCCCAGGGATCGGCCAGGGCGCCGCACTTGATGGCCCGTTTGATCAGGTCATAGACGCGCTGCGGTACTTCCATCGCCTGGTCGAGTTTGCCGAACCGCAGGGCGCGCAGACCCAGCGTGGTTTCGCAGTCGATGCGGCAAATCATCCGCGCCGAGGCGGCCGGAACGACATCGATTTGTCGTCCCGCGGCGTCGGGGTATCCCATGCGGGCGTACAGTCGCGCCAATTGGACATGTTGGACTTGCGCGGCACGGCGTTCGGCCAAAGCCGCGTTCAAGTTTTGGCGGGCCGCACCGAAGGGCTGTCGGCGAACCTGCTGCTCGGCGTCCAACCGTTCGCGATGGTCTCCGGTCAGTTTGCTCAGCCGGTCCAAATAAAACGCGTCGCGATATTCCGCGATCGGCTTCATCAACGTGCTCAGCGTGACATCGCTGGAGTAAGCCGTCGGTCCCCAACCGCTGATGCCGCTGGCCATCAGGATCGTGCCGGCCAGAACCGTCGCCGCTTCGGTCATCAATTCGTCAGGGGTCAGCCCTTGGATTTCAACCTGTTCTTGATCGCTGACCCGTTTGAGTAGCGAATCGAGCGTGACCTGTCGCAGCACGAATCGATCGTAATACCCTTCGGGATTGACGCTGCGTTCGTCCCAGCCACCGAAGTGATAGTTGGGTCGTCGATTGACCGGGTGATCGAAATCATAGGCACGCGGGTCGAGCGACAATTCGGCCAGTTGTTCGAAATCGAACGAGGCGCTGCGGAGGACGTCGGGGTCGCTGTCGTGCAGGATCTGGATCGTTTGCGTGATCAGCTCGAAGTAGGGTCCCGCCGAGACGCCGGCCCCGCGGACATAGAGCGGGATCGGGCGGACGAACTCGTTCGGGTAGGGTTGGCATCGCCGGTTTTCCAAGACCGCGACGGGGCGATACCCGACGAAGTCATTGAGTTCGCCAATCGCTTGATAGACCAAGTCGGACTGTGTGTCCTCGTCGGCCGAGGCGTCCTGTTCGCTGTACAGTCGCAACAGGGATTCTGCGGCCCGGGCCAAGAAGAACCCGTTGAACAGGACCTCGGGTTCTTGGTGGAACAGCAAGTCCCGGTGGTAGTCCATGTAGGCCGGCAGCAATTCGCTGAGCAACAGTCGTGAGACGTCGCGTGCCTGGGTGATGTCGGCAAACGCGGACGTCGACTCGGCCAGCGTGACCAACGTTTGCTCGATCCAGTTATTGAGCACGAGCCAAGCCGGCGTTCCCGTCAAGGGATTGCCTTGGCTGGCGTGGTAATAGGCTTCGTTCCAAAGCGCAGCGATCGCGGGATCGCTGCTGCCGCTGGAGAAATTCAGGTACCCCGCCAACCGCTTGAGCGAATCGCAGATCGGCTCCGGTGGTGGAAGATTGGACATGGGGTGGGGGCAGCAAAAAGTAGGGCGACTCACCGAATCAGAGGACAAACAACGGTGGGCCGAATTCGACAGGAACTGGCCTCACCGGGGGGGTCACTTTTTGGTCGTCTTTTTCTTTTTGACGCTCTTTTTCTTGGTGCTCTTCTTGGGGGCGGTCACGCTCTTGGCGACGACTTTCTTTGCCGTCTTCTTGGCGGCTTTCTTTTTCGCCGGCTTCTTGGCGGTCACGTCGGCGGCGGCAGCCTTTTTCTTGCCGGCCTTTTTGGCGGCTTTCTTTTTGCCCGCCTTTTTCTGCTTGCCGCCAAAAATGTCTTCCCAATTGTTGGAGTACTTTTCGTTCGTTCCGATACGAAGAATGGTCATAGCTAAGTTTGGTTAAGGAAAAAAGGGAACTGCCGCATCGGCGGCATGACTGATTGGGGAATCAAGGTGTACGGCGTGTCGGCGGATTGACTGACCGGTGCGTTAACCGGCATGAATGCTTTTGTAGCGGGCCTGTTTGATTTCGTTGGGGTCCTCGCCCATCCGCTCTCGCAGTCCCCGGTCATAGACTTCGAAGTTGCCTTCGCACCACGTGACTTTACCGTCGCCTTCGAATGCAAGGATATGCGTTGCGAGGCGATCAAGGAACCAGCGGTCGTGCGAAGTGACCACGACGCAGCCCGCGAAATGCATGATCGCTTCTTCGAGAGCACGCAGCGTGTCGACATCGAGGTCGTTGGTCGGTTCGTCCAGCAGCAGCACGTTGCAGCCACGCCGCAACAGTTTTGCCAGGTGGACTCGGTTGCGTTCACCACCGGACAGGTTGCCGACTTTCTTTTCCTGGTCGGGGCCTTTGAAATTAAAGCGCGAGACATAGGCCCGCGCGTTGACGTTGCGGCCTCCCAGCACGATCGTCTCGGTTCCGCCGCTGATTTCTTCAAACACGGTGTTGTCGTCGGCCAGCGAATCGCGGCTTTGGTCGACGTAGCCCAAGTCCACCGTCTCGCCGACGCGGAACTGACCTTCATCGGCCGGTTCTTGGCCGGTCAGCATCTTGAACAGCGTCGTCTTGCCGGCTCCGTTGGGGCCGATCACGCCGACGATGCCACCGGCAGGCAATCGGAACGACAGGTCATCGATCAAAACCTTGTCGCCGAACGCCTTGTGGATGTTCTTGCCTTCGATGACCAGTTCACCGAGATGACGATTGGACGGGATCTGGATTTCCAGCTCGTCGGGTCGATCCTCGAATTTCTCGGACGCCAAATCCTCGTACGCCTTGATCCGCGCCTTGCTTTTCGCCTGGCGGGCCTTGGGGCTCATGCGGATCCATTCCAATTCGTTGGCCAGCGTGCGTTCGCGGGCCTTGGCTTGGCGTTGTTCCAGCTGCATCCGTTTCTGACGCGCTTCCAGCCACGCGGTGTAGTTGCCTTCGAACGGAATGCCGCGGCCGCGGTCGATTTCCAGAATCCACTGGGCCACGTTGTCCAGGAAGTAGCGGTCGTGGGTCACCGCGACGACGGTGCCGGGGTACTTGGCCAGGTGTTGTTCGAGCCAGGAGACCGATTCGGCATCGAGGTGGTTGGTCGGTTCGTCCAGCAGCAGCAGGTCGGGCTGGCGGATCAGCAGTTGGCAGAGCGCGACGCGTCGGCGTTCGCCACCCGAGAGCGTGGTCACGGTGGAATCGCCGGGGGGCAGATTCATGACGGCCATCGCCATTTCGACTTGTCGATCGAGTTCCCACAGGTTGTAGGCATCGATCGTGTCTTGCAGCGTCGCCATTTCGTCGCACAGCTTTTGCATTTCGTCGTCGTCGGTGACGTCGCCGAGCAGCATGCTGATTTCATTGAATCGATCGACGATCGCGCGACGTTCGGCGACGGCGGTTTGAACGTTTTCAAACACCGTCTTGGTTTCGTCCAGCGGCGGTTCTTGTTCCAGGTAGCCGACGGTGAAGCCTTTGGTCAGTCTCGCTTTGCCGTCAAAGTCGGTGTCCTGGCCGGCCATGATCCGCAACAGCGTCGACTTTCCGGCACCGTTGGGGCCGAGGACGCCGATTTTCGCGCCCGGGTAAAACGCCAAATTGACTTCGTTGAGCACCGTCTTTTGACCGTGCTTTTTCGTCAAGTCTTCGACTTGGTAAATGTATTGCCTGCCCATGCCTTGCTTGTTCCTGTCCTATTCCCACTCGATCGTTGCGGGCGGCTTGCTGCTGATGTCATAGCAGACTCGGTTGACGCCCTTGACTTCGTTGATGATTCGTGTGCTGATCCGGGCCAGCAGTTCGTACGGCAATCGGCTCCAATCGGCCGTCATAAAATCGTCGGTGTTGACGCTGCGGACGGCGATCGCATTGTCATACGTTCTCGCGTCGCCCATCACGCCCACACTTTGGACCGGTAGCAGGACCGCAAAGGTCTGGCTGGTTTCGCGGTACAGTCCCGCCGCTTCGATCTCTTCGATCACGATCGCATCGGCCGCCCGCAGCACGACGAGTTTGTCGCGTGTGACTTCGCCCAGGCATCGGACGGCCAAGCCGGGACCGGGGAACGGATGCCGCCAGACCAGTTTTTCCGGCAAGCCCAATTCCAATCCCAGTCGTCGCACTTCGTCCTTGAACAGGTCGCGGAGCGGTTCGATCAGTTCAAACCCCAGTTCTTCCGGCAGCCCGCCGACGTTGTGGTGCAACTTGATCGTCGCGGCCGGTCCGTCGGGATCGGCGCCGCTTTCGATCACGTCGGGGTACAGGGTGCCTTGGGCGAGGAAGTGGGCGTTCTCGATCGATTCGGCTTCCTTTTTGAAGCACTCGATAAAGTCATGGCCGATGCGTCGGCGTTTTTCCTGTGGCTCGACGACGCCGGCCAGCGACGCGAGGAACCGGTCTTCGGCGTCGACGACATGCAAGTCGGCTTTAAAGTGATTGGTGAATTCGTCGATCACCAAGGCCTGTTCGTTTTTGCGTAGCAGCCCGTTGTCGATCAAGATGCACGTCAACTGGGGGCCGATGGCTTTGTACAGCAGTGCCGCGACGACGGAGGAATCGACGCCGCCGCTGAGCCCGCAGATCACGCGTCGGTCGCCGACGGCGTCGCGAATCTGGCGGACGGTGGCGTCGGCGAAATCACTCAGTTGCCAATTGGGTTCACAGCCGCAGATGCCTCGGACAAAGTTCGCCAGCACCTTTCCGCCCAGCGGGGTGTGCGTGACTTCCGGATGGAACTGCATGCCGTAAACCGGCAATTCCTTGTGCCGGATCGCCGCAAACGGGCAGGTGCTGGTGCGGGCGAGCGGTTCGAATTGCTCGCTGATCGCCGAAATCTGGTCTCCGTGGCTCATCCAGACGTCGATCTCGCCCGGCAACTCTTCAAACAGCGTTCCCGGATCGACAATTTCGCACATCGCGTGGCCGTATTCGCGTCGCGAGGTGTTGGTCACCTTGCCGCCGAACGCTTCGCAGGCGACTTGCAATCCGTAACAGATGCCCAGAACGGGAATCCCAAGTTTGAACAATTCGGGATCGCAGCGGGGCGCCCCGTCCTCGTAAACGCTGGACGGTCCGCCGGACAAAATGATGCCTTTGGGGGCCAGTTCGGCGATCCGATCGGCGGACAGATCGTGTCGGATGATCTGACAGTAGACGTTCTGTTCGCGAACGCGTCGGGCGATCAGCTGGGCGTATTGCGAACCGAAATCCAGGACAACGATCCGTTGATCGGTCAGCACCGAAGCGCCGGCCTCGGAAAGGCTTGATTCGGTGGAGTTGCCCGTCGAGTGGGCGCTGGAAACACTCATGCAGGTGTGAATGGATTAAAGGGGAGCCGAGGTGGCAGGACCGTCGGGCCAAACACGCGACGAATTGGAAACGCCGGCGGCGTCGATCAGCCGCCTGCGTTTCGCTGGATCGACTTTGTTGCGCGTGCCGTAGTCGCCAATGCCAAACCGGGAGTGTAGAAAATGCACCGGTAATCCCCAAGGGGCTAAACCGCGGACGCCGGGTAGATCGTTCGGCTCTGCCGGCCCCGGGGGGCGTATTGACTGGTTGTCGATGCGACCGGACCGACCCGGATTTCGGCCGCCAGCCCCCGGGATTGACCAGCGATTGACTCCGCCGATGGTTCGGCCGATCGCCAGAATTTATTCCACGATGCCACCTTGATGAACCCATGCGAATTCTTTTGACCAATGACGATGGTGTGTTCGCACCCGGACTGGCCGCACTGGAACAACAGCTCCGCCACCTCGGGGAGGTGATCGTGATCGCGCCGGCGACCGAACAGTCGGGCGTCAGCCACTCGATCACCTTTCTCACCCCGTTGGTGGGGAAGTCGATTCATCGCGACGGCCGACACTGGGCTTGGGCGGTTGAGGGCAGTCCGGCCGATTGCGTCAAACTGGCGATCGCCGAACTGCTGCGCGACAATCCGGTCGATCTGGTCGTCAGCGGCATCAACAACGGACTCAACGCCGGCATCAATGTGCTGTACAGCGGCACCGTCGCCGCGGCGATCGAAGGGGCCTTTTTCGGAACCACCAGCGTCGCCGTCTCACTCGAATACGACCCCGATGCCGATTTTCAGTCCGCGGCAGTGATCGCAAAAAAAATCATCGGTGGGATCGCAAAGCACCCCGCCTCCAAAGGCAAGTTGTTCAATCTGAACATCCCGACCGCAGCCACCCAGTCGCCCGCGGAACTGCAAATCGTGCCGATGGGACTGGCCCAGTACGGCAACCGCTACGAAAAACGCCAAGACCCCGGCGGACGAGATTATTACTGGGCACTGTGGGAAGAACCCAGCGAGCCGCCGCAAGAGAAAACCGACATCACCGAGCTGCGCAAAGGCAACGTGACCCTGACGAGTTTGCAGTTCGACATGACCAACCACCCGCTGACCGATGACATGGAAGGCTGGGGATTGAAGTTGTAGCGACGAGGTTCCATCCGGCGTCGTTTTCGTAGGGCATGCTGTGCATGCCGGTTGTCACGCACAGCGTGACCTACTGCTGTTGTCACGCACAGCGTGACCTACTGCTGTTGTCACGCACAGCGTGACCTACTGCTGCACCAATTCGATCAACCGATCGACGCCGTTGACCTCCACCGCAACGGGGGCTTCGCCGGGCCAGGTCACGGTGACGCGATCGACGGTCTTCGCCTCGCCGAGCCCGAAGGTCAGTTCCAGTTCCGATTGGCTGAGGTAGCTGCGGGTCGGCATGACGACGCGTGTTTGTGATTGGTCGCCGACCGTCACGGTGACCGCGGCCCCGATGGCGTCGCGATTGCAACGTGTACCCTGCAATCGAAATCGCAGGTAGTGATGCCCGCTGGCCTGGTCGTTGCGGAACAGCTTGGCCGGCCCGTCGCTGACCGAGATCACGACGTCTTGGTCGCCATCGTTGTCAAAATCACCAAATGACGCACCGCGGCCGACGATCGGTTCGCAAAACGACTCTCCGGTGCAGTTTTCATCCAACAGCGCCAGTTCGGATTGCGCGTCACGTCCCGCGTTCCAGAACAACTGGGGCGGTTGGGCGTAACGCAACGTCCGCTGCGTCTTTTCAATCTCTTCTTCCAGGTGGCCGTTGGCGCCCAGGATGTCCAGGCGACCGTCCAGGTCGGCGTCAAAGAAGAACAGGCCGAAGGTCAGGCCCAATCGTGTCGGCGGTCCGAATCCCGTGAACATGGCCGCATCGACAAATGTCTGCCGCTTCGGTGATGCCATGTACAGCGCGCTGGCTTCGTTGGCGAAGTTTCCGATGCCGATCGCCAGCGTGCCGTCGGCGCGAAAGACGGCGGCGTCGATCCCCATCGCGCCGCGGGCATTGCCGCTGGCGAGGTCATAGGCGATCCCGGCCAGTCGTCCCGTTTCGGTGAACGTGCCGTCGCGATTGTTTTCGAACAGGAAATTACGCACGGTGTCGTTGGCGACGACGATGTCCAGATAGCCGTCGCGGTTAGCATCGACCGGAACGAGGCCCATCGCTTTGCCCAGCACGACATCGGTTTCGGCGCTTCGCATTTGAATCCCCGCCGACTGGGAGACGTCTTTGAATACGCCACCACCTTCGTTGTGGTACAGGTACGAATGGGCGCCCGAGAACGCGTCGGGCGGGCCGTAGGATCGGTTTTCTCCGTCGATCGAAAACGTTTGCGACAGATCCAGGTCGCGGCTCCAGGTGACATAGTTGCAGACAAACAGGTCCAAGCGTCCGTCGTTGTCGTAATCAAAAAAGCCCGCGCTGGTGCTCCAAGCTTCGTCAGATCCCCCCACGCCGGCTCGCTCGGTCACATCGACGAATTTTCCGTCGTCATTTCGCAACAAGCGGTTGGAGCCGACCGCAGTGATGAAGACGTCGCGATCGCCATCGTTGTCGTAGTCACCGACGGCGGCCCCCATCCCGTAAAGCGATAGGTCGAGCCCGGTTTGCTCGGAGACATCCACAAACTTGAACGCGCCGTCCCCCTGATACAGACGACAGGTGCTTGCCGACGCGTTCTCGGTCCAGGGCCAATCCGTCGAATTGACGAACAACAGGTCTTGGTTGCCGTCTTGGTTGTAATCGAAGACCGCCACACCGCTGCCCATCGTTTCCGGCAGCAATTTCTCGCCCTGCTTGCCCGCGTCATGGACGAAGTCGACGCCCGATGTCTGCGTGACCTCGACCAGCGGGATTTGTGGCAGCGTCGCCTGGTCGACCTGCCGGCCTTCGGGAGCCTCGGGCTGAATCTCGATCGCCTTGCGGTCCTTCTGGCGGAGATTCAGAAAGGCCAGCATCCCGATGATCGGCAGCATCATCACGATGATAAAAATCAGCGACTTTCGAAACGCGGATTCGATCACCGCGTCGTTCTGCACGTCTTCGTCTTCGGCGGGTTCGGTCGGCAAGTTGGTCATGGAGACGTGGTGAGGAAGGGTGACGTGACGGTCGAGGGGAAATCAGTGTCGGTTCCGAAAAGTGGGAGAGGCTTCCAGCCTGTCGATGCAGCAATGACGAACCTGGAAGCCTTTCCCACCGTTTCATTGGCGATGCAAGTCATAAATCACGAGGGCCTCGGCCGCATGGCTGGCGGCCGGGTACTTGCGCCGCGCCGCCGGCAACGCGACAGCCGACGCATTGTCATCGAGTTTGTATCGATCGTGCAATCGGCGATGGTGCTCTTGCGCCGCCTGGTCGCCTGCCAAGCCCGCGATCTTGGCCAGATTGGCGTGTGCGGTGGCGTTTTCCGAGTCCAATTCCAACACACGCAAAAACTCGACACGTGAGCGTTCCAAACCGTCTTGGAAACCCGCTTCGTCTCCCATCACGTCTTTTTGTTGCGCGATATCCAACAGCGTGAGTGCCAATTCGTTGCGAACAACATAGTCCAGTGAGAAATCAAACCCCCGCTCGGGGACGCGGGTGTCCAGCGTGCCCTGCAGCAGTTTGGCGGCGGTCTCCAGGTTCCCCTGCTGTCGGTTCACCACGCCGCTCAGCCAAGCGTGTGTCCACGACGGCGGCTCGGGCTCCATCTCGAGCGCCTCGGTCAAGCTGTCGGTCGCACCGTCCAAGTCACCTTCGGCAAACTGGACCCGCGCCAGATTCATCGGGCCGTCGGAACGTCCAAGCTCACGCACCCTGGTGAACGCCTCGGCGGCTTGTTTCTGTTCGGCTCTGCCCCGCAGCAACATGCCAATCCCGTAATCGTTCCAACGCTGCCAGGTCGGAATCGGTGGCTGGTCATCGGATGCTTCGGCCATTGCCCATTGCGGGTCCAGCTCGACATGCTCGTCGGTCACCGCCAACGTGACCGCATCACGTGCGATTTCGATGATCGGCAAATCATTGGGGTCGCCGACGTCGCCCAGGTCGAGTGGATCGCGCGCGGGATCGCGGTCGGCGCGGATGTAATCCAAATATTCGGTGTCAAATTTTCGGTACAACAGCCGCGCCGTGATCTCGATCGGCGCATCGGATTCCTGGGGGACGTTCAACAGGTAGTGGACCGTTTGGCCGGCGCCCGGAGGGATTTGGTGCGCGTAGAGTACGGTGAAAATATCCTGGGCGTTGCGTCGGTTGATGCGATTGCCTTCGCGGTCGACGACGAAGTTATTGACGAAGTGAGACCACTCGTCGACGCGTTCTCTCTCATCCCGGCCGCCGCTCTTGCCGATCACCTTGCCGTCTTGAATCGCGGTGAACTCGATCCAAATCTGATTCGAATCGGTGGTGCCTTGGGTGAAGTGATGGCCCAGGGTGAGTGTTCGCAGCACCGTTTCGACCAGGTAGGACTCGCCCTTGACGACGCTGGCGCCCTGGTTGGGCAGCGGCGCGATCAGCTCGCCTTCGATCGATCCGCCACGCCGCAGGCCGAACAGGTCCAGACGCAGCGAACCCTCGAGCAACTTGCGATGCGCCTCGATGCCGTCCAGGTCACCGGTCCAGTAGGACAAGGCGGAATTGGCGCTGGGGAACCGATGGTCGTGGACGGCTAAACCGCCCAGTTCCGCGTTGTACTTGGCACCGAACTGGTCACTGGCACGCGCCGGCATGTGGCATTCGTTACAGTTCTCTTGTGCCTTGGGCGGATAATAAAAACTGCGTGCCCCGTGCCCGGACACGCCGCTGAGCAGATAGCTGTCGTAGTGGTTTTGACCACGCAACCAGTCTTTGTAGTGGGTCAATTCGCCGGGCAGGGAAACCTTGTGACAGGTGCCACAGAACTCGGCGGTCTTGTGGAACGGTTTCAGCATTTCGGACTTGTGAAAGGCCGGTTTCGCCTTGACCATCAAATCGCTCAACGTTTGCAGCACGCCGTGATCGCTGTAGGCAAAGGGGTAGTGCCGGGGTTCGTCGATTGTGTAATCCGCGTTGCCGACGTGTGAATCGATCGATTGAATCGCGTGACACGAGGTGCAGGTGATTCCGGCATGGGCGGTCACGTCGTCGACATCGTCGTAGTTCGGGTCGTCGAACTTGCCTGAAAAGAAGGGGACCGGATCGTGGCATCCGGCGCACCAGCGCGAGGCTTGGACGGATCCGTCGCGTTGGGCGGCCACTCGGCGTGTCTCGCGGACCGATGCGCGATAGGCCGGGTTGTTGAAACTGCTCAATTTATGAACGCTGTGAACCCAGTCGTCGTGGATGTCGCTGTGGCAACGCAAGCAATAATCGTCGTTCTGTAAGACGTCTTGCGAAATGAATTTGCCCGTCGCCGTCGATGCGAGCGAAGGCTGGAAGTACTTGTCGCCTTCGGCCGGCGCGATGCCTTCGCTGATCCTTGGGTCGCTCGCTTGGAACGCCACCATCACGGCCACGAAACAGCCGATCGCCACTGCGACGCGACGCCCGATGTGCCACTTGATCCTAGGACCGACCAAGCGATGCAGCCAGTACAGCCAAATGGCGATCAGCGGGGTCAGCAAATGCGCCCAGTAGATGACGCTTCGGACCGAAGGGTTGACGATGTTGAGCGAGCCGATCCGCGTCAGCAACACGCCGCTGATCAGAATGATCAATGCGACCGCCAACAGCGCGTAACCGATCTTGACCGCGCGTCGATTGCGTCGATCCTTCGCACGCCACATGTGCGCGAATCCAAAAATCACCACCGGCAGGATCAGCAGCAGACCGAGCCCGAGATGGCCCAGGAACATCAACTGATAAAAATGCGACTCGTAGACCTGGCCGGTGAAAACTTGTAGCCACGTGACGCCGGTCAAGTAAAGCCCGTTGGCAGCCAGCACACCGAACAGCGTCAACACGACATACAACATGACCCGCAAGCGAGGCGTGATGACGCGTCGAGGTTTCTTGGAGGTGGCGGGAGATGCGGTCATAGGAAAAACGGAAGGAGGTTGTTGCAGTGGGGGCTGGTATCAAACGGCTAGTGCCGTGTCAGCGTTCAATGTTCGGGTTGCGTTTGTCGAGCGGAAAAGGGGGCAGGTACCAAAACCAAATGGCCCAACGGGTGCTTCGCATTTTTGGTACCTGACCCCTTTTCCGCGGCACTCACCAACTACGACGCAGCCAAACCACTTTCGGTTTGGTCCGTCCGCATCCCGATGCGACGTTTTTCCACGGCTGATTCCTGCTAACCGGCATCGACGCTGGTCAAAAACGGTTTGTCACTCGATTGACCGCGATTCCAAAACGCTCGGAACGACTGGCGGCGACGCAACGAATCCGCATTCTTGCGTTCGACCGAGTCAAACTGATCGGCGGACTCGGCCGTGGGGGGGTACCCTCGCATGTCCCGAATCGGCAGCGGTCCGATGGATTGCCCGGTCAGGGTGTTCAGGTCCGCGTCCTTGTCCCAGCCCACACAGTGCAAGATGAAATCACGTTTCCAACCTTCCGGCAGCGTTTGTTCGGGGGCGCGAAACCGCATCCGGATTTCATCGCCGCCGCTGATCACGACCATCGAGTCATCCCAGTCGCGTAGTCGGTCGCTGCAGTCGCCGAATTGTGTCACGGTCCCGCGCAGCGGCGGCCATTTCGGTTGCGAATCGGCTTGCCCGTAGTCGTAGGTTTCCGGACGTGTCGAGTCCGCGTGGATACGTTTGGAGAATCCATGGAAAGCGACTTCGGCGTCGATCAACGGCATCGGCTGCGTCACGCTGGAGGCCGGATTGTTTTGGATCGCCAGCGAGGCTGTGTCCCAGTAGATTTGCGCGCTGGTGCGCACGCGAAGACGCGGATCGTCCGGTTGCAGGTGCTCGGAAACGTCGACGACGATCGTCTTGGTTTTGCCGCCCGGAAAACCCATGAACTCGATGGCGTTTCGCCAACCCGATTCGGTCGACGCATCGGGCACCCACACCGACGGGAACTCGATCGCCGGTAGTTCGGGGTTTTGGTCGATTTGAATGTTCAACGACGTGTCGGTCGGCAAAATCCAACCGCGGAGCACCAGATAGACCGACGTCTTGTCGCTGCCGTTGAGCTGTTGCTTGACCGCGTCACCGAAGTCCAAATCGATCCAGTGCGGCGGGCAAAGTCCTTGGCGAATCCGTCGGTCAAAGCCTTGAACGTAGCGTTCATCGGCCGAGGTTAACAATTCAGTCACGTCGTTTGCCCGGGTGTCCGAGGCGACAGCGACCGGATGCAATTCGTTTTCATCAAAGCCAAAGATGGTGGGTGTCGCGACGCTGGGGGGGCCGACTTTTTCGTTGGAATAGATCGCGACGTCGGCGGGATGGTCGACGGCGGTCAATTCAATTTTGTCGACGTAGGCGACTTCCCACAGTTCTTCGGTCAATCGAAACTCGTATTCGCCGTTTTCGTTTTGACGCACCAGGTCGCCGTCAATTTTCAGATACTCCCACGGTCGATCCGGCTGGACGACCCCGGCGGCGACTTGCAGTCCCAGCGGAGCCGCCCACAAACAATCGGTGACGAAGGCAAACCGTTCTCCGTCCCAGCTGTACAGGTACGGGCACGATCCCTTCAGCGTTTGCTCCTCTTCGATGATCGCGTCGACCTCGGGGCTGCGGATCGTTTGCGTCAAGCCGTTGGGCATGATGACTCGGATCGTGTCGGCCGAATCGAATCCGTCCATGCCGAAGTGCGTCGCCGGTCCGCGGACGATCCGGCTTCGATAATGCGGCCCGAATCGCAGTTCCAGGACCGATCCGATTGCGTAATGGTTCACACGTCCGCTCGCCGCGGCGTTGTCGGCGATGCCTTTGAAGCGAACCGAAATCTGGTGGGCGTCGCCGGCGGACTGGTTGATGCCGACTTGGATGTCATCGCCGCTGAGCGACACGAGGTCGATGCGGCCATCGCTGTTGAAGTCGGCTGCGGCGCCGGCTGTCAGGTTCTCGGGCAGTTCGGTGTCCGTGTTGACGACATTGATTCCCCACGGGCCGAGCTTTAGCGTTTGCGCCGTCTTGGGTGATGACGCGGTGCCGATCAACTCGAGATAGGAATCGTTGTCAAAGTCAGCCAAGGCCGGCCGCGATTGAAAGCCTGGCCCCGTTTCGACACGGTCGACGGTCCAGACGCCGATGTCGGCTGAGTTTCCGAAGGCGACCATCGATTGTTGGCTGGACGTCGCGATGACATCCCAGCCCACGTTGGCATCCACGTCTTCGACCACGATGCTCAGCGAGCGATCGTCTTCCGCGACCGGTAGCGGCGGCACGTCGTCCAGGGAGCGGAAGCGGAATTGCAGGTGCAACAGGTTTTCCAAGATGCTGACACGTCCGGACTGATGGATGGCCAGGACGTCCAGGTCGATGTCGCGGTCCAGGTCGGCAATCGTCATGTCGGCGATCGGATCGTCGGCGTCCACGGTGCTGGTTCCGATGGGGGCTTCGAAAAAGGTTCGGTTGCCGCGATTGATCCAGACACGGATCTGCCCGGCTGCCGGCGCGATGATCAAATCCAAGTCGCCGTCGCCTTCCAAGTCGCCGGTCGTCACGGCCGAAATCGCCGGCAGATCTTCCAGCCCGGTCGTCTTTTCGACCAACGTCAATCGCTTGTCGGCGGGAGTTTCGCTGCGGGTATCGATCTGAACCAGACGCAAACCGAACGGGCCGTACGCGACCAAGGCGGGCAGCGTGTCGTGCCGGGCTTTGGTCGAATAGTCGCGCTCGGTTTCGTCCCCGGCAACCGGTTCGCTGCGTTTGATCCGTTCAGAATCACTGCTGTCGACCATGAATAAATCCGCGGCCACCAAACCGCTCGGTGTGACGCCGAGATCGAGTTCGCCGATGGCTTCCCAGGCGTCACCTTGTTGCGTCAGCAATCTCAGTTTTCCGTCGCTGGTGACGACGGCCAGATCCATTTGAAAATCCAGGTCGGCGTCCAGGGGCAGTACCCGTGCGGCGTCGCCGGCGGACGAAAACTCAAATGAGATCGCGGCCTCGTCACCGGCGATCGGTTTGGCGGTGGCGATTTCGGTGCTCAACTGACGGACGGTGTCAAAGTTCAATCGGTCCAACGGGTGGGGCGACGTCCGGCGCCGATCGGTGCGGACAATCTCCAAGGGGTTCAAGACGTTGGACCACAAAACGGATGACTGGTCGGCTTTGGCCCAGTCCCCGTTCTCGATCGCCTCTTTGATTTGATTGACCAGGTCTTCCGGTGACAATCCGATCGGTTTGGTGTAGGCGGCCAAGGTCGGTTCGACCGCTTGGGCCAGTCGCCAGGTGCGATCGACCAGTTCGGCTGCGGACGAATCTTGGTTGTCGATCGCCAAACGCAGTGCCCGCAGCGCCAGGAACAGATTGTCATCGTTTTCGTCAGAAAGTCGTCGCAGCGACTTGGCGGCCGGTTTTAAAACGGAATCCGGTAGCCCATCGACGGGGTCGGACATCTTTTCCAACAGGTCGATCAGCGGTCCGCCCAAGATGACGGCCCTGGGGTCTTCGCCCATCGGTCCATTAATGGCTTGGGTCAGACGCGTGAACAGATCGCGGCGCAGCGATTTGCCGATCGTCGTCCCCAGCAGCGCCGCCTCGTGTGCGTCGATGCGGCTGTTCAGCCATCGTTTGGTGATCTCATCACCGGAATTTTTCTGATAATCTTCGATCGCCTGTCGTGCCGCTTCGATGGCATCGGGAAGCCGCGCGCGGGCCGCCTGCTTTTCCTCGCTGGATTTGACCGAGTCGGTCGCCGCGGCGGTCAGCATGTCGACCGCCAGCACGGCGTTGAGCGCCCGGTTGAGCGCCACCGAGGGGTCGTCGGAAAACTGACTTCGCAGCCCCGACCAGAGCTGTTCGGCTTGCTCGGGTTCCATGTTTTCCGTCGCCGCGAGCGCCCGGTTGATTTTTACCAGGTTCGCCTCCGATTCACTGTTGAGCGGTGGCGTGGTACCGTTTCCGTTTCCGCCAGGGTCTCGAGTGCAGCTGCAACCGGCAAACGTCATCGTGAGGGATGTTGCGACCGCGGCGAAGGCGAAGGTCAACCGCCGATGCAGGTTCGGGCGGTTCGTCGGGGGTGCGTTCACGATGTATGCCATCCGTAGGGACCATTCATTAAAAAGGTTTGACATATGAAAGTAGCAAAATTCTTTGATGCTTCCGACACGATTCGCGTCGGACTGGTCCGCGAAAACGAATTATTTCCGTTGGTGATGACCGATGAAATCGCCAGCCTGTCGGATCTGATCGCTCATTCCACGCCAATTGCCGCCGCCGAATCGCTGCAAACCGAAGCCGCGATCGAGATCGATGAGCAACTGCGATGGCTGCCCCCGATTGACCACCAGGAGGTCTGGGCGGCCGGCGTCACCTACAAGCGTTCTCAAACGGCACGGATGGAGGAGTCCGAAGCCGCTGCGTCGTGCTACGACCGCGTCTACAACGCCGATCGCCCCGAATTGTTTTTCAAGGCGACTCCCCATCGTGTGTCCGGGTATGGGCAACCGCTGCGGATTCGATCCGATGCCAGTTGGAACGTGCCCGAACCCGAAATCACGCTGGTGATCAGCCCCCAGATGCGGATCGTGGGATTGACGGTTGGCAACGACATGAGTTCGCGAGACATCGAGGGCGAAAACCCGCTCTACCTACCGCAAGCGAAGTGTTATGACCAATGTGCCGGACTGGGGCCATGGATCACGTTGTTCGACGCCTTGCCGCCGGCGGATTCGATCGGCGTCGACTTGCAGATCGTCCGCGACGGCCAGACGGTTTTCGATCAACAAACCAGCGGCGGCCAGATGGCACGAACGTTTGAAAACCTGGTCGGCTGGCTCGCCAGAGACAATTCGTTCCCCGCCGGTGCGTTTCTGATGACCGGGACGGGGATCGTCCCCACCAGCGATTTCACACTGCTGCCCGGCGACATCGTCAATATCACCATCGACGGTGTCGGCACGCTCAGTAATCCGATCATTCAGGGGTAAGCGAACGTGGGATAGGCTTTCGGGCTCGTCAGCTCAGCATTGACAGGCTGGAAGCCTATCCCACCTTTCGCCCGTTGGCTGATACTCTTTCCAACTCCAATCTCAACCCATCGACAATATTATCATGACCGCAAAAGTACTCCTCGCCGGAACTTGGCGTGACGCCGATTCGGTCGGCACGTTCCAAGCGACCAACCCGAACACCAACGAAAAGCTGCCCGCCGAGTTTCCGATCAGCTCGTGGGCCGATTGCGATGCCGCGCTCAACGCCGCCGCCGAAGCGGCTCGCGAAATGAGAACGCTTCCGGCGGCGAAGATCGCGGAGTTTTTGGATTTGTACGCCGACAAGATCGACGCGGCCAAAGACAGCCTGGTCGAGGCGGCACACGCCGAAACGGGGCTCGCCAAGTCACCGCGACTCGCCGACGGAGAGTTGCCGCGAACCAGTGGCCAACTTCGTTCCGCCGCAGAATCCTGTCGCAGCGGCGATTGGGCGATGGCGACGATCGACACCGCCGCCGGGATTCGCTCCTGCTACGAGCCGCTCGGACCGGTCTGTGTGTTCGGTCCCAATAATTTCCCCTTTGCCTTCGGATCGGTTTCCGGCGGAGACTTTGCCGCGGCGATCGCGGCCGGCAATCCTGTCATCGGCAAAGCCAACAGTTCCCACCCCGAAACGACGCGACGGTTTGCGGGACTGGCATTGGAAGCCGCGAACGAAACCGGCATGCCCGCTGCAATCGTGCAGTTGATCTATCGCACCGGACACGCCGACGGCGAGCGATTGGTTGCCGATCCACGCGTCGGTGCGACCGGGTACACCGGCAGCCGCTCGGCGGGGTTGAAACTCAAGGCGGCCGCCGACGCGGCCGGCAAACCGATCTATTTGGAGCTTTCCAGCGTCAACCCGGTCGTGTTGTTGCCGGGCGCCCTGGCCGCCCGTGGCGATGAAATTGTCGACGAGTTTTGCGGCAGCGCGTTGATGGGATCCGGCCAGTTTTGCACCAATCCCGGCGTGGTGTTGGCGATCGCCGGCGAGAGCACCGACAAATTCATCGCCGCGGTCAAAGAACGCTTTGCCGGCTCGCCCGCCGGAACCCTGCTCTCACCCGCCGTTGCCGGAAGCTTGAAAGACAGCATCGAGAAACTCTGCGGGTTTGGCGCCGAGCTGTTGGTCGGCGGCGGCGAAGTCGAAGCCGGCCGATGTGCGCTGGCCAACACATTGATGACCGCGACAGGAAAACAGTTTCTGGGCGACCCCGAAGGGTTCCAGACCGAAGCGTTCGGCAATGCATCACTGGTCGTGGTTACCGAGGACCTCGATGAACTTTGCAGCGCCCTGGCCAGCTTGGAAGGCAACTTGACCGGCTGCGTTTACAGCGATCCGGCGGGCAGCGACGATGCGTCGTACGATCAGGTGGCGTTCGAATTGACGCCGAAGGTCGGGCGGGTGCTCAACGACAAGATGCCGACCGGAGTCGCCGTCTCGGCCGCGATGAATCACGGCGGTCCCTATCCGGCGACCGGGCACCCGGGGTTCACCGCCGTCGGTGTTCCCGGATCGTTGCTGCGGTTCGGGAAACTGACCAGCTATGACAACGTCCGGCCGGAACGATTGCCGGCGTTGTTGGCGGACAAGAACCCGACCGGCCAAACCCCGCGCCGGATCGACGGCGCCTGGACGACGGCGGATGTGTAAGTTGACTTGTCGCGGCAGTGGAGTAGGGCAGCGTCTATCGGTAGATGTCATGCGAGAGAGCCATGGACCGTCTGGCAATCGGCTTCCCTCAATCGATCTGATCGAACAGACGATCTCCGGTACCACAGCAATGGATCACACCCACGGATGGCAGCGCGTACCCACGGATCCCAGGCTGCTTTCTATCCGTGGGTTCGCTCTGCCATCCGTGGGTTCATTTAAATCGGGCACTCGGGGCTGTCCTCAGGCTGGCGTTTCCAGCGTCGCGCTGCAACCCGCCGGTTTGACTCCGCGATCCAATCAGACGGATGACCGGCGCATGGCGTTTACCGCTAGACGGTCCCGTAGGGCATGCTGTGCATGCCAACGGCCCTATCAACAGCCCTATCTCGACATGAGCCTTGAGGCGATCCCCGGTCGCTGCGGAGCAGCGAAACAGAGCGGCTGAAGCCTGCACACCAGCGCACGTTGGTGTTTAGCCTTGAGGCGATTCCCGGTCGCTGCGGAGCAGCGAAACCGGGCGGCTGAAGCCTGCACACCAGCGCACGTTGGTGTTTACCGGAACACGTAGTTCATTCCGTCATGGTCGACCGTGACGGTGCTGCCTTCGGCGAAGTCGCTTTTCAGCAGCGCCGTTGCCAGTTCATTCTGGACTTCACGCTGGATCACGCGTTTGAGCGGGCGTGCACCGTAGGTCGGGTCGTAGCCGGTCTTGGCGATCTCATCAATGGCGGCATCGGTGACCTCCAGCGTTAGCCCGTTGTCCTGTAAACGGCGCCCGAGATGGGCGAGTTGCAGTTTGACGATCTTGCGGATTTGCGTTTGATCCAACGGACGGAAAATGACGGTGTCGTCGATGCGGTTGAGGAATTCGGGCAAGAACCGGGTGCGCAAGGCCTGTTCAACGGCCTCCCGCATCTCCTCTTCGTCCCCGCCGTCGGCCGCGATCTGCTGGATCTCTTGGCTGCCCGCGTTGCTGGTCATCACGATCACCGCGTTGGTGAAGTTCACCGTCCGTCCGTGACCATCGGTCAATCGGCCGTCGTCCAGAACTTGCAGCAAGATGTTGAACACATCCGGGTGTGCTTTTTCGATTTCATCGAGCAGGATCACGGTGTAGGGACGTCGGCGCACGGCCTCGGTCAACTTTCCGCCTTCTTCGTAGCCGACGTATCCGGGCGGCGCACCGATCATCCGGGCGACGCTATGTCGTTCCATGAACTCGGACATGTCGATCCGCACCATCGCGTTCTCGTCGTCGAACATGATTTCGGCGAGCGCCTTGCACAGTTCCGTCTTGCCGACGCCGGTCGGTCCGAGGAACAGGAAGGATCCGATGGGACGGTTCGGGTCGGCCAACCCGCTGCGGCTGCGACGGACCGCATCGGAGACGGCTCGAACGGCTTCGTCTTGACCGATCACGCGGGTGTGCAATCGTTCTTCCATGACCAACAACTTGGCGCGTTCGGTTTCCATCATTCGGCTCACCGGGACACCGGTCCAAGCCGAGACGACTTCGGCGATTTCCTCCGCCGTCACTTCTTTTCGCAGCAGCCGACGCTCGGGTTCATCGGACGTTTCTTCCCCGGACGAACCTTGATCGCGTTTCTCGATTTCTTCCAGTTTCGATTCGAGTTCTGCCTGACGCGATTGGACTTCCAGCATCTCTCGATACAGGTCTTCGGGGTTTTCACCGCGAAGCTGAGTTTGCTTGGCTTCGGCGTCCAGCGTTGCGAATCGGTGCGCCAGTGCATCGGCTTCCTGGCGAATGGATTGCACGCCTTCAAGCCCGATTTTTTCGCTTTCCCATTGTTCACGCAGGTCGGCAAGCTCTTTGCCGAGCGATTCCATTTCGGATTGAATCTCTTCGCGGCGGCTGACGATCGATGCATCACCGGAATCTTCGTCTTGGAGCTGCCGCTGGGCGAGCTCCAGTTGACGCAACCGGCGTTGGATGCGGTCGATGGGTTCGGGCACGCTTTCTTTTTCCATCGCCAAACGGCTGGTCGCTTCATCGACCAGGTCGATTGCCTTGTCCGGCAAGAAGCGTTCGGTGATGTAGCGATCAGCGAGCGTGGCGGCGGCGACCAGGGCACTGTCGGTGATCCGCACGCCGTGGTGAGATTCGTAGCGTGATTTCAGGCCACGGAGAATGGCGATCGAATCTTCGACCGATGGCTCTTCGACGTAGACCGGTTGGAATCGCCGTTCCAGTGCGGCGTCCTTTTCGATGTGTTGACGATATTCGTCCAGCGTCGTCGCGCCGACACAGCGGAGCGCGCCGCGGGCGAGTTCCGGTTTCAACAAGTTGGCCGCGTCGGGTGAACCTTCCGCCTTGCCCGCGCCGACGACCAGGTGCAGTTCGTCGATAAACAGGATCACGCGTCCATCGGAATCCTTGACTTCTCGCAGCACGGCTTTGAGGCGTTCTTCGAAATCGCCGCGGAACTTTGCCCCGGCGACCAAGGCGCCCATGTCCAGCGCGATGACCCGTTTGTTTTTCAGACTGGTGGGCACATCGGCTTCGAAAATCCGCAGCGCCAAGCCTTCGGCGATCGCGGTCTTTCCCACACCGGGTTGTCCGATCAGGACGGGATTGTTTTTTGTGCGTCGCGACAGCACTTGGATCACCCGGCGGATCTCGTTGTCCCGGCCGATGACCGGATCGAGTTTTCCGGCGGCGGCGAGTTGGGTCAGATCGACGCCGTACTTTTCGAGCGCCTGATAGGTGTCTTCGGCGTTCTGGTCGGTCACGCGTGCGCTGCCACGGATTTCGCTGGCCGCTTTCAAGACGTCGTCGGCATTGACGCCACACAACGAGAGCAGGCTCTGTGCTTTCGTCTTGGCTTTGGCGATCCCCAGCAACAGATGCTCGGTGCTGACGAATTCGTCTTTCAGCGATTGGGCACTGGTGGCGGCTTCGTTGAGGGCCGATTGCAGTTCCGCGGCGATGCTCGGTTGTCGGCCGCCGCTGACCTTGGGCAATTTGTCGAATTCGCTGGCGGTCAGTTCACGCAGCTGATTCGCATCGGCGTTCATCTTGGACAACAGCGCGGCGGTGATACCACCGCTTTCGTCGAGCATGGCCGAGAGCAGGTGCAGGGAGGTGATTTCGGGATTGCCGGCCGATGTCGCACGCCCCTGTGCTTCGGCGATCAGGCCTTGGGCTTTGGTGGTCAGTTTGTCGAATCGGAAGGTCATCGCGAATGCTCCTGCGTGTTTCGTAAAACTCGACTTCGAGTGAAGTGTTTTGGGGTTCGGTTTGTCGGGGCGTAGGTTGGCTCACGACTTGTTCTCAGGCTCCGCCCTACGCCGTGAACGACTTTTTAGCGGTAGGGCGCGAGCCCTCCGGTGTGTTGGCAAAGAAGCGGAACCGGAGGGCTCGCGCCCTGCCGCTAACACCTCGTCAAACACAGTAGGCGTAGGTCAGGCTGTGCCTGACGGCCCCTCGGCATGCACAGCATGCCCTACGGTTGGCATGCACAGCATGCCCTACGGTTGGCATGCACAGCATGCCCTACTTGTCGGTGGTGATGGGGTTCGGTTGGTGCGTAAAAAAAGACGGGCGACATGACGCCCGTCTGTCGTCGCCACCGACCGGCGGTGTGCCGGTCGATGACGTTGGTTCGTTCCGACAACCTGTCGTGGTCTAGCTCTTGACTTCAAAGTCGGCGTCGATGGCGTCGTCATCGTCGGAGTCAGCGGCAGGTGCGGCTGCTCCGGCGGCCGCGGCGTCTGCGTCGCCACCGGCTGCGGCCGTCTTCTCGTACAAGACTTTGCTGAACGCTTTGGCGGCGGCGTCCAATTCCTCGGTCGCCTGCTTGATGGCGTTCACATCGTCGGTGCCCGACGCCGTTTTGACTTTTTCGATCGCTTTGTTGAGCGGTTCTTTGTCACCGTCGGAGAGCTTGTCGGCGTGTTCGGTCATCTCTTTTTCGAGCTGGTGAACTTGCTGATTCGCCTTGTTGCGGGCTTCGGCCAATTCGAACTGTTTGCGGTCCTCTTCGGCGTTTTGCTCGGCATCGCGACGCATCTTTTCGATATCGTCATCGCTCAGCGCACCGGCTTCCTTGATTTCGACCTTGGCTTCTTTGCCTGTCTTCAGTTCCTTCGCCGAAACGCTCAGGATGCCGTTTTGGTCGATGTCAAACTTGACTTCGATCTGCGGCACGCCACGCGGTTGAGCCGGGATGCCTTCAAGGTTGAACTCACCGAGCAGCCGGTTGTTGGCGGCCATCTTGCGTTCCCCCTGGAAGACACGCACGGTCACGGCGGTCTGGTTGTCCGCGGCGGTGCTGAAGACGTTCTTCTTTTCGACCGGGACGGTGGTGTTGCGTTCGACCAGTGCGGTCATCACGCCGCCTTCGGTTTCGATGCCCAAGGTCAACGGTGTCACGTCCAGCAACAGCACGTCGGTCCGGTCGCCGGCCAGCACGCTGCCCTGGATGGCGGCGCCGATGGCGACGACTTCGTCCGGGTTGACGCCCTGGTGGGGTTCTTTGCCGAAGATTGCCTTGACGACTTCGCGGACCTTGGGAACCCGCGTGCTACCACCGACCAAGACGATTTCGTCGATGTCGCTGGGCGAGAACCCGGCGTCCTTGAGCGCCTGCATGACCGGGGTCTTACATTGTTCGACCAGATCATCGATCAGCTCTTCGAACTTGCTGCGGGTGATCTTCATCGTCAGGTGTTTCGGACCGGCTTGGTCCATCGTGATGAAGGGCAGATTGATGTCGGTTTCGGGAAGGGTCGACAATTCTTTCTTGGCCTTCTCACAGGCTTCTTGCAAGCGTTGCAACGCCATCGGGTCGTTGCGAAGGTCGATCGCGTTTTCTTTCTTGAACTCGTCGGCGACGTAGTTGATCAACGCTTCGTCAAAGTCGTCACCGCCCAAGTGCGTGTTACCGGAAGTACTGATGACCTGGAAAACGCGGCTTTCGTTTTCTTCGTCACCGCTGTCGGCCACTTCCAAGACCGAGACGTCAAAGGTGCCACCGCCGAGGTCAAAGACGATGATCTTTTCGTCCTTGGCTTTGTCGAGCCCGTAGGCGAGTGCGGCGGCGGTCGGTTCGTTGATGATCCGCGCGACTTCCAGCCCGGCGATCTGGCCGGCGTCCTTGGTCGCTTGACGCTGCGCGTCGTTGAAGTAGGCGGGGACCGTGATCACGGCCTTGTTGACCTTGTGACCGAGATAAGACTCGGCGGATTCCTTGAGCTTGCGGAGTACCTTGGCCGAGATTTCCTGCGGCGTGAAGGTCTCGTCGCCGACTTCGATCTTGACGTATTCGTTGGCGGCCCCGGTGACACCGTAGGGGACCATCTTTTCTTCCGACTCGACCTCGTGATGACGCCGACCCATGAAACGCTTGGCCGAATAGACGGTGCGTTTGGGGTTGGTGACCGCTTGGCGTCGTGCGGGTTCGCCGACAATCGTTTCCTTCTTGTCGGTAAACGCGACCACACTGGGCGTCAGCCGGTTGCCTTCGGGGTTGGGAATGACTTTCGGCTCGCTGCCTTCCATGATGGCGACCACACTGTTGGTCGTCCCGAGGTCAATGCCGATGATTTTTTCGCCCTGAGCCATAACGCTTCATCTCCGTGAAAAAGTGGATTGTTCGAGTGGAATCGGCCGTGGCGTTACCACGCTGGGATGCACGCTTGGGGGCCGTCGTTGGGTTGTGCTGAACGTGTCAATGTTGATGGTGTTCATTGCAGGCGACCGCCGTCCGATCTGCCTGTCGTTTTCGCCTGCTGAGGCGTCGGTGTGATCGAAAAGCAAAGGACGTGCCAGTCGAACGTTCGACGCGCAGAAAAACGTCGGCTGCCACTGGGAAACATGCGTATCCTCGGCGAATCGTTAGTTTTCCAGCGGACGAAACCCGCTGGAAACCTTTTTTGGCAGCGTCGCTTGTGAGCGGTTTTGGGGGCTCCAACGGGCAATGCCAGATTGACAGTTCTGGTGCCGGCAGCGGCACCACGCCGCCCCGCGAGCAGTTTCGGGGACTCGTCGCCTGGCCCAACACAGTCCGCCCCAACACCAACCGGCGTCGCCGCCGACGCGAACTTTTTCCTCACCGGACAGGATTTCTTGTCAGAATCCGCTTCCGCTGGGGTCTCTCACGTGTTCCCCCACACGCTGTGCGTCGTTCTGCGAGAATCGATTGAATGCATCCTTGGCCTGATACCGAACCGAAACTCGTGCTGCGCTTGGCCGACTCGCGAGACGATGCGGCGTGGAACCGCTTCGATACGCTTTATCGCCCGGTGATTTATCGCTACGCCAGGGGCCGTGGGTTGCAACACAGCGATGCCGAAACCCTGGTGGCCGAAGTGATGTCACGGGTGTTTCGCGCCGCCAGTCGGTGGTCCAGCCATGCCGAGCCAGACAACCCGGCCCGTCCCCAACGATTTCGAGCTTGGCTGCGACGCATCGCCGAGAACGCCTTGCTGAATTTGGTCACACGCCAGTTGTCCAAACGCGGCACCGGAGGCACCAGCGCCCAGATTTCGTTGTCGCAACGGGCGACCGCTGATGACGCGTCGCGGATCGAGTGGAACCGACAGCACCAACAGCATTTGTTTGTCACCGCCGCCGGGAACGTTCAGTCCCAGGTCGATGCGGAGCATTGGAAAATCTTCTGGCAAACGCACGTTGACGGCCTTTCGATCGAACAGGCGGCCCAGCAATCAGGACGCTCGATCGGATCGGTCTATGCCATCCGCAGCCGGATGGTCCGTCGGCTGCGCGAAGCCGTGACGCGGATCGAACAACTTGAAGACGCCGGTCTGACGGAGGACTCGCGATGACCGATCAAGCGAGCTGCCCCGAGGATGCCATCTGGCGAGATTGGCTGACCGGCAGCGGCAGCGTTGCCGTGGACGAAACGGTATTACAGAGCCATCTGGATGTTTGCGAGCGGTGCCAGGGCATGGTGGCGCGTTTGTCGGCCGACGACCCGTTCCTGTGTCAGTCTCGCGAGGCGCTTCGATCGACAGGGCTGACCAGTCACGATTGGCAAGAGGGCGATGCCGACGGTGCGGATCGGTCGAGTCGCGAAACATCCAGCCCCGCGATCGTTTCGCTCGTGCAAACGCTGCTCGGTCCCACCGAAGACGAACGGTCGCTCGGTCGATTGGGACGATTTGAAATCTTGGGCGTGGTCGGCAGCGGCGGCATGGGGATCGTCCTCAAGGCACGTAGCATCGACATGGACCGCGTTGTTGCGATCAAGATTCCACAGCCCCAATACTGGCAGTCCCCGGAGACGCTGCTGACGCTTGAACGCGAAGCCCGCTCGGCCGCCGCGGTCGTGCATCCCAACGTGATTTCGATTTATCACGTCGATCGATACCGCGACGTTCCCTATCTGGTGATGCCGTATTTGGCCGGGCAGTCCTTGGAACAGCGGATTCGCGATTCGGGGCCGATGTCGCTTGATGAAACGCTGCGAATCACACGTCAAGTCGCTTCGGCGCTGGCAGCGGCGCATGCCTGTGGTGTCGTGCACCGAGATGTCAAACCCGCCAACATTCTGTTGAACGCCGGAACCGAACGTGCGGTGTTGTCGGATTTCGGCTTGGCCAAAATTCAAACCGATGCGACGTGCACTGCGACAGGAACGTTTGCCGGTACGCCGATTTATCTGTCGCCCGAACAAGCCTCCGGCTGTGGCGCCGGCCCGGCCGGTGACATCTATTCGTTGGGAACGGTGCTGTGGACGATGCTGGTCGGCCAGCCGCCGATGTCCGGCATGCACACGCACGCGATCGTTCGTCGGATTGCCGATTCCCAGCTTCCGCTGTTATCGGATCATTGCCGTGACCTGCCCGACTGGGTGAATCGATTGATCGTCAAGCTTCACGCCGACGTTCCCGCCGATCGACCGTCGGCTGAACAACTGGCTCAGTGGATTGAAGCCTGCCAGCGACACCTCGCCGAAGGCGAGTCCGCCCCGATTCCCAAGGAGTTGTCCGTGAGCGAAATAAAGCCGAAACGCACTGCGTCGATCGTTGCAATTTGCTTGGCGACGCTGCTGATCGCAGGAGCCAGCTGGATGATGTTTGATGCAGTCGGAGGTGTTTCCGGCTCAGCACCGCAGCAACTAAAGCCACAGGCAGGGCAACCACAAGCAGGACAACCCAAGCAATCTGGTTCGCCCGAATCAACGGAGACGGTGGAATTCGTCGTCCGGCCGAAATCGAATTCGATTCCGGATGAAACCGACCGCTATCTCGATCAACTCCAAACGGAACTTGATCAGTTGAACCAAACCACGCTACCGGGTTGGGAATCCAAACTGCAATCACTACTCCCAGACCCGCCTTAAGAGCTCGCCTGGTAGGGCATGTCGCGCACGCCAACGGGCTTAGCCGTTGCAAAAAACAGGTAAGAAGATTTTGGAATGCACCATCAACGCAATGGAGCCAATTTTCCTACCTCCAAAATTTTCCTACCTCTCCACGCAGCCGCCCGGGATTTGAACCCATCGAATTTCCCCGATCGAAATGTCTCCAATGAATACGCTTATCAACGGAATCGACTCATGAATCGCACGACCCTCTTGATCTTCTTCGGTTGCCTGTTCGCGACCCCGATCGCCGCCGCCGTCGACATCACATTCGTGACACCCGACGGTCAGCCGGCCGGTGGCACCAAGTTCTATCGCACCTATCAAGATCCGGGGATGGGGTACGGAGGAATGGAGATGGAAATGATGAGCGACATGGGCGACATGATGATGGGCAGCGGTGGCGGCGCCGACGAGTATGGCATGGGCGGTGGCATGGAGATGGGAATGGGAGCTGGTATGGGCATGGACGAGGGTTACGGTATGGATATGGGATATGACGAGATGCAATCGGGAGATTCTCCTTCCGCTCCACACCTTGCGTTTCTTGACGGCAAGCCACTGCAACCGATGACCCCGTCGCTGGGCGAACTGTTGACCGCCGGGGATGACGGAACTGTTAAACTGGACAAGGACAGCCGAAGACGCAATCGCGGCGTCGGCGTGCATGCGGTGTCGGCATTGGCCGTCCATCAATCGGGTTTCAGCTTCATCCCGAAGGGTACGACGCTCTCAGCAAAGGTCACACTGCGCAGTGGGGGAAAGATCATCGTCTCCCCGCCGTCGGGCATCGACAGCTCGCGGTACCAGGTCCTGACGTGTTGGCAAAACGGCTTCGCCTATCCCAGCTTGCAAGAATACAAACAGGAACTCAATCCGTCACAGACATTGGGTAAACAACTTGATGTCGACGACTGGCGATTCAGTCCACGGTTTCGATGGTACCAAACCGCCGAATTGGGCGAAGTGATCTCGGTCCCGCCGGGAGAGGTTCGGGTGGCGATCGTGCCAAGACATTTCCTTGCATTGGAGCAATCGAAGGTCAATACGAAACGGTTGTTCAAGCTTCTGACGACCGGCGGTCCCAGCACGATCGTTTTGGTTTCCGGAAAGTCGCCCGAGCCGATCACCGTCGACTTTCCGCCCCTGCGATCGTTGATCCTGCGCGCCCCGGAAAAGCGTGATGACGCGCTGCCCGAATGGGGTGATCAACCGTCGCCCCACTACCACCTGGAAACCTTTCGTCGCCAATCCTTCGGGGACACGCCAACGCTGACGACCCCTCCCGCGTCGGCCGTGACCTCGCGGTCGACGATGGCCAAGTTTTTGAACGAACATCGTGACGAGCGGGCTGCCTATCAATACGTGCGTTTGCCTTCATCGACCGATGGCAGAAACATACGATTTGATCTGCTGCGGCCCGGTTGGTACGTCGTCATCAAGCCGATTGAAGGTGACATGGAGATTCGTGGGATTTCCATCAACAACTGGGAAAGTGGCGCCGGAGTCACCACAGCCGTGTTGGCAGACGGAAAAATCAAAGGAGTCGAGGGAGTATTCGAACTGTCGGTCTCCGATCAGGGCGTGGCGACGTTCCGGTCAAACGGATCCTCGGCAAGCTTCGCCGATAACGCAGCCAGCACCCAACGGTCTGACGCTGAGAAGTTGAAACTCGTCCAGACGCTGCGACGCGACATCGAAGCGACGGTGGCGCGACTCGTGAAGCATCGAAAGCGGTTGATGGAACTCGAAGCCACGCTTCAACAGAAAGTGTCGCCGGCCGATCCCAATCAAGACCCGTTCGGCGGACCGGCCACAATGGAAGACCCCTTCGGCGGGCCAAGCGGCGGTGCCGATCCGTTCGGCGACCCGTTTGGCGGCGGTGATGACGCTTCAGTCGGAACAGACCCGTTCGGTTGAAAGGAAAAAGGGTCAGGAGCATTAAAGGTAGAATAGGTAAGGGGCGGTTGCCTAGTTTTCCAAAAAGGCTCCTGACCCTTTTTTATTTCCCAGGCCGCTTGTCGATGGTGATCTCGGCGTCATTGGTTTGCGGCAATCCGGGTGTGCTGCGGCCGCGTTTGACTTGTTGCTCCAAGAGGTCGTGCAATTCGTCGACCTTCCCTTGATGGTCTCTCGCCAGATTGGTTTGTTCGCCCAAGTCGCCGTCCATGTCGATCAATTGCACCATCGGCAAGCCTGCTTTTTCGTACTTCGCCCATGACTTTTTGGACGGTCGCGTGCCGGTCCATCCGCCGGAATCCGGGCACAGCGAGAGTTTCCAATTGTGTTGGCGAATCGCAAAGTAACCGCTGATGCTGTGATGGATGACGTCTTGTCGCTGGTGTTCGGTTTCCCCTTTCAAGAGCGGCAAAAAGCTGATGCTGTCTTCGGCGGCGTTGTCGGGAAGTTCCAAATCCAAGATGTCCGCGACGGTACGTGTGACGTCGGTCAAACAGACCAGCCCGCTCGATCGGGAACCTGGCTGCACCACGCCGGGCCAGGAAACCAGGAACGGGACGCGGTGGCCGCCGTCCCAGATGTCGGCCTTGGATCCCCGCAAGTCGCCGCTGGGGAAGTGTCCCATCTCCTGAAGCTGGCCGATCTTCGATGTCGGTCCCGAGGTTCCGTTGTCGCTGCTACACAGAATCAACGTGTTGTCCAACAGGCTGTTGTCACGGAGCGCGTCAACGACTTTGCCGAAGCTGTCGTCGGTTTGCATGACGAAGTCCGCGTGTGCATTCAGTCCGCTCTTGCCTTGCCACTGTTTCGTCGGCACGACCGGGCTGTGCGGCGAACTCCAGGGCACGTACAGGAAAAATGGTTCCGATTGGTCTTTGCGCGATTCAATGTATTTGACGGCCGTTTTTGTCAGTCGCGGCAACATCTCGATCGGATCGATCGTTTCAGTGACGACGTCGTTGTCGATCCAGGTTTCGATTTGTCGGGCGTGGTGAAATCCGTGGAACTCGTCAAATCCGCCGCGGTCGAGCGGGCCGTGGGTGACCTTGGCGCCGACGGGGACCGCTTTGGAAATGTGTTTGCCATCGAACAGCATGCCGAGATGCCACTTGCCGATGACGGCGGTGTGATACCCCTGGGACGACAGCAGTTTGGCCAAGGTCAACCGATTCGCGTCGATCAGGGACGGTCCGCCGGTCAGCACGCCACTTTGCAGACGAGTTCGCCACGCGTAACGCCCCGTCAATAGACCATAGCGTGTCGGTGTGCAGACCGACGAACCGCTGTGGGCGTCGGTAAAGACCATGCCGCCGGCGGCGATCGCATCCAATTGTGGCGTCGGGATTTTGCCGCGGCGGGGATTCAAACACTGCAGCTCGCCGAACCCCATGTCGTCGGCCAACATGATCACGATGTTGGGGCGTTCGGCGGCACGGCCGTTGGTGGTCAGGACGATCGAACAGGCAAGTAAAGCAACGAAGGCTCGAATGGTTTGGTGCATGACGAGTAACCAAGAGGGAGTCGACGGTCAGAAAAAGGGTCAGGAGCATTAAAAGTAGAATAGATAATGCAGGGTTGCCTATTTTCCCAAAAAGGCTCCTGACCCTTTTTTCAGCATGCAGGAGCATTAAAAGTAGAATAGATAATGCACGGTTGCCTATTTTCCCAAAAAGGCTCCTGACCCTTTTTTCAGCAGTTCGGCGATGTCGAGCAGATAGACTTGGCGGCCTCCATCGTGTGGGCTGTCGATGGCGACTTGGGTTCCGTCGTTGCTGCTGCGCGGGTGCGTGTCACAGCGCCATTCGCCGGTGTAGGCCGATGGCGCGGGGAAGTGTCCGAGGTCAACTCGTCGGCCGCTGGGGACGTGATACAGGTAGACCGTTTGTCGCCGCGTCTTGCGATCGGGATAGGTGTCATTGAGAATCCAGTCTTGATAGGGCGCCGGCAGATAGGTGTTGTGCCCGTTGGTCGGCATCTTGTCATGGCCGACCGGGCGAACTTGATCGGTTTGGTCGACGAACTCGTAGAACCCCGCTTGTTGTCCGGCCGGTTTGGTCCACATCGTGACCGCGTCGCTGCCTTTCCAGATGAAGTGCGAGGTGTAACCGGACGGATCGAGCACGTATCGGTCCGTGCCGTCGACCGCCGCGGTCAGCATGCGTGTGACAAACCCGCCTTTGAACTGCAGGGTCTTGGGATCAAACTCGGGGCGATAGCGATGCAAGACGATGAAGCGTTGCGCGTCCGGACTGATCAACAGATGGTTAAAGTAGTGCCACGCTTGGGCATGGTTGTCGCCGTCGGGCCAAGGCATCGCCGCGACATCGGCCAACGACAGGATCAATTCTTCCCCGCCGGTCTCCAAATCCACCCGCCAGATCCCAGAGTCAGCCGGCGCACGAACCGCAACGTTGGGATCGGCCAAGCCGTCGTATCCATAGCCGGGACGCAGATTGTCGATGCGTCGAAAGTCGGCGGACAACCCGAAGCGGCCGTCCGGCGAAACGGTGTAAATCGGTTTGTTGATCGTGCGTGTTTGCTTTGTCTCGGTCGAATAGATGCGGCAAACGAACGAGTCGCCTTGACGGTCGTTCCACAAGATTCGTTTGCCGTCGTCGCCCAACCATTGCAGCATGCAGCCCTGCTGCCATCCCCAGGCCTTGCTGGTTCCGATTTCATGCCAGCGATCGCCGTTGCCGGTGTCCACGTATCCCACGGCAATGGTGTCGTTGGCTGTCGGCGAACGGCCTTCGAAGGAAACTTCGTTGGAAAGCACGAGCGTGTTGGTCGGATCAAACTCGCGTTTGTCGTAGTAGCCGAACCAATGGTTCTTGGGGCCACGGGTGATCGCTCGGCACGGAACGAATGTTTCCAGCGGCCCGGTTTCCGCGGCATCGATTGCGGCGTGGTTGACAGCGATCGCGGACGAGGCGGCGATCGCACCAAATTGGCGTCGAGAGAGTTTCATGAAGGAATCGGATCCGTGAAGCTGGGGAAGCAGGTGGGACAGAGAAGATCATAGTCTAACAATCAACTCGGGCGGGTTGGATCGACAGACGATCGCACTGAAGTTTGGTATGTTGGCAGGGCGTGTTTCGGGGATGATCGATCAAACCTCTCGCCGGCTCCCCGCGCCCTTTTCGTCCGGTTCATTGTTTTCAGTGTTCGTCGTTTCGTCACCTCGCAACTTTCGGCCCACTCATGTCCGACGCCAATCCTGATTCCACTCCGGCTTCCGACGATCAACCGCACGGGAATTGGCTGGCTTATGCGATTTTCTTTTCGATCGTCGCCGCCATTGCATTGGCGCTGATTAGTCCACACCTGGCGGCGTCTCTGGAAATCGGCGGTGAAGTCTTTTTGCGAATGTTGAAGATGATCGTCGTGCCGCTGGTGTTGACCTCGGTGATGTGCGGCGTGTTGGGCATGGGCGATGTTCGAAAACTCGGACGCCCCGGTGCTGCGGCGATCGGGTTCTATCTCGTCACCACCATCTTGGCGGTCGTGGTGGGGCTGGTGGTCGTCAACGTCGTGCAGCCGGGCGTCGGCACGGTTGACCAGGCGGCGGTCCAGGCGATGAACACCGAGGGGCAGGGGTCGCCGAAATCCAAGATCGTCGACGCGCTCTCCCAGACGACGGGGCTGAGCAAGGTCGAAGTCGGTGGCGTGCTGGAGGGTTTGCCACAAGGCGAGAGCGTGCAGCCGAACATCGGCACGATCTTCAAGAACCTGGTGCTGATGTTGGTGACGGACAACCTGTTCGTTTCGGCCGCCCAGACACAGTTGTTGCCGATCATCGTGTTCGCGATCGTGTTTGCGGGCATGCTGACGACGATGCACGAGGACGTCAGCGCCATCACCAAACTGATCACGCAAGCAAACAAGGCGCTGATGCAATTCGTGATGCTGCTGATGAATTTTGCCCCCTTGGGTATTTTTTGTCTGGTCGCGGCGCGTTTCGGTGAGGCTCAGGCGGAGGGCAAGTTTCTCGAAGAACTCTCTCAAATCGGCTGGTACTTCGGGACGGTCCTGGGAGGCCTGGCGTTCCACGCCCTGATCACGTTGCCGGCGATTTTTTATCTGGTCCGACGCGAAAACCCGTATCGGTTCATCCTGGCGATGTCCAAGGCCCTGTTGACCGCGTTTTCGACGGCCAGTTCTTCGGCGACGTTGCCGGTGACACTGGAATGCGCCGAAGAAGCCGGGATCTCTAAACGTTCGACCGAGTTTGTCGTTCCCTTGGGCGCGACGATCAACATGGACGGCACCGCACTTTACGAAGCCGCCGCCGCCATCTTCATCGCCCAAGTGGTGCCGGGAATCGATCTCGGGTTCTGGGAACAGGTGATCGTGGCGGTGACCGCCACCTTGGCCGCGATCGGAGCGGCGGGGATTCCCGAAGCCGGGCTGGTCACGATGTTGATCGTGCTCAACGCCGTCGGGTTGCCGCTGGAATACATGGGGCTGATTCTGTCGGTCGACTGGTTGCTGGATCGCTTTCGCACCACCGTCAACGTGTTGGGAGACAGCGTCGGCGCCGCGGTGGTCGAAAAAACGCTTCCCGATCGCCCGACTCCCCCCGGATTGGCCGCCGGGGCGTAGACGCCCGCGGCCAAGCCTGCCGAGTTGCGAGTTACCCTCCTGCACAGAGGGTGTAAAAGCGGGTGCGACAAGCTGAAGCGCTTGACAGGTAGGACGCTGCCTGCCATCCTATTGAGAGTGATTCTCAATTCCAGCCGCAGCCCGCGTTGCGGCTCCCGCCCGCCCACGATCGGATGGTTCAACTTGATGGCAATCGTCCAGGTTCCCCCGGATCAGATTTACTCGACCACCCTCGCTGATATCCAACCGGGTCGATACGTTTGCAAGGATGTGCATGCCGCGGGCCAGGACGCGGTGCGGCTGAAGCGATTGGGCGTTTGCCAGGGCCGAACGATCGAACTGTTGGGGCGAGGGGATCCGATGATTTTGAAGATCGGAACGTCGCGCGTCGGCCTCTCGCGTCAGCTGGCCAAGTTGGTGTTGGTCGATCCAGCGTCTGTTTCGCCTTTGAATCCCGAGTCCGCGCCGGTTTCTGTGCCGGCTTCGGCCCTCTAAGCCAGAGTCCACCCCTTGAGTCTCCCGACGGTTCGTTCGATGCCCGGGTCGGACGCTACGGCCACGAAACCGGTGGTGCTGCTGGTCGGCAATCCCAACGTCGGCAAGACGTCGTTGTTCAATGCGCTGGCGGGGATGCGGGCCAAAACGGCGAATTACCCCGGCATCACGGTCGACCTGCGCAAGGCGATGATTGACGTTGCGGCGGTGGACCGGGATGCACGCTGCCAGGCGACCAGTCAAATTGAATTGGTGGATCTGCCGGGCTTGTACAGCATGGAAACGGCGAGCCCGGAAGAAGAGGTCGCCGCGCGAAGTATTCGGGGTGAATTTCAGGGCGAGCTCAGTCGTCTGCCCGACGCGGTCGTGGTGGTCGTCGACGCGACGAACATCGCCCGCACGCTGGTGTTGGCCGGCGAAATTCTCGATCGCAATCTGCCGACGATTGTCGCGGTCAATTTGATCGATGCGGCCGAGTCCTCGGGAACCGAAATCCGGTTCGACGAATTGAGCGAAAAATTGGGCTGTCCGGTGATACCGGTCAGCGCCCGTAAAGCGCGCGGGCTGGGCGAGTTGCGTGAAGCGATCTACGAGTTGACCAAGCCGGCCAAACCGCTGCTGCCGATCGCACGCGAACCCTGTGTCGCCGGTTGCGGCGGGTGTCCGTTCGCGGCGCGTTTTGAATGGGCCGACGGCGTGGCGGGCGCATCGGTCCGCCAGACCCCTGGCAAGGGCGTCAAACTGGAGTGGCTGGACCGATTGCTGACCTCGCAAGGGATCGGATTGGTGACGCTGTTGGGCGTGATGCTGTCGGTGTTCTTTTTGATTTTTTCGTTGGCGGATCTGCCGATGTCGGCGATCGAAGACGGATTCGGTTGGGCCGGTCGGGTGATCGACAATCTGTTGCCGACCGGTCCGCTGTCCACGGTCCTTTGGCTGCCACTGGCGACCGGGATTTCGTTGTCTGTGTTTGCGGTCGCGTACTGGTTGAACGAAACGAAATGGACCCGTTGGTCGACATCGGTCGCGGTGTTGACGTCGCTGGTGATCGGCAGTTTGCCGCTGGAGGACTTTCGCTCGTTGGCGATCGACGGTGTGGTGGGCGGTGTCGCGGGTGTCGTTGTGTTTCTGCCGCAGATCTGCATCCTGTTCTTTTTCATCACGCTGTTGGAAGATTCCGGCTACATGGCCCGCGGGGCGTTTGTGATGGAGCGGTTGATGCGTCGTGTGGGGCTGCCCGGCAAAGCGTTTGTGCCGATGCTTTCGGCCCACGCGTGTGCGATCCCGGGGATCATGGCCGCCCGCACGATCGAGACATGGCGAGACCGATTGGTGACGATTCTGGTGTTGCCGTTGTTGACGTGTTCGGCGCGTTTGCCGGTGTACGTGATGGTCGCGGCGTTGCTGTTTGGTGATAGCCCCTGGAAAGCGTCGCTGATGTTTGCCGGTGCCTATTTGTTGGGGCTGTTGGCCGCGTTCTCCACGGCATTTTTGTTGAAGAAGACGGTGGTTCCGGGCGAAGCGGCGCCGCTGGTGCTGGAGTTGCCCAATTATCGCATGCCCAGCTTTCGCAACGCCTGGTTCACGACGGTGGAACGGGCGACGGTCTTCTTGCGTGGCGCGGGGACGACGATCCTGTTGATCTCGGTGGTCCTGTGGGCTTTGGCGACGTATCCGAAGCTGCCCGATGACCGAACGTTCTCGTCTGACAGAGAACAGGCTCAGGCGGCGCTGGAGTATTCCTTTGCGGGGCGATGCGGCCAGATGGTCGAACCCATTTTCGCGCCGCTCGGGTTCGATTGGAAGATCGATGTCGGGATCATCACCTCCTTCGCGGCGCGTGAGGTTTTGGTGTCAACGCTTTCGATCGTGTACGGATTGGGCGAAGACGCCGCGGAGGAGCCGGCGGGGTTGGTCGAGACGCTGCGGCGGCAACGACGTCCCGATGGCACGTTGGTGTTTTCCACGGCCACGGGCTTGAGCTTGTTGGTGTTCTTTGTGTTGGCGATGCAGTGTTTGCCGACACAGGTGGTGACCAAGCGCGAGACCGGAAGCTGGAGATGGGCGGTCTTTCAGTTCATCTACATGACCGTCTTGGCCTACGTCGCGGCGCTGATCGTGTACCAATCGCTCTCCGCGGCGGGGTATGCCTAGATCACTGGTCGGCCAAGCTGACGACGATCTGTTTCACTTCGTCCAGTCGTGACAAGAACGCGTCCAAGACCTTGGGGTCAAAATGTTTGCCGCGTTCTTTGCGCATGATTGCGATGCATTGGTCCAGCGGCAAGGCGTCCTTGTAACAGCGTTTACTGCTGAGGGCATCGAAGACATCGGCGACGGCGGTGATCCGGCCGACGATCGGGATTTCCTCGCCGGCGAGTTGTCCGGGGTAGCCCGTTCCGTCCCAGCGTTCGTGGTGTGTTTTCGCGATCACCGATGCCATCCGCAACACGGGCGACCGAGTCACGGGGCGGCGGGAATGTAGAAGAAACGGTTCGCTTTCGTCGCTCGGTTGGGCTTTGAGGATTTTCTCTCCGAACTCGCAGTGACGCTTCATCATCGCGAACTCGTCCTGGGAGAGTTTGCCGGGTTTCAACAGGATTGAATCGGCGATCCCGATCTTACCGGCATCGTGAAGGATCGCGGCGTGTTCGATCAGTTCGGAATCGGATTCCGAACAACCCAGTTCTCGAGCGATGATTCCCGCGAATCGGCCGACTCGAATGACGTGGTTGCCGGTTTCCTGGTCGCGGTATTCGGCGGCACAGGCCAGCACGTGGATGACCTCTTCACGCGATTGGGCCAGATCGGCGGTCCGCTGCGCGACTTCGGCTTCGAGCCGTTTGGAGTAGGCGGCCATCTGGTCATGGTGTGCCTTGAGCACCAGCGAGTTGCGGACCCGGGGCAGCAGTTCGGTGGGCTTGACCGGTTTGTGCAAAAAGTCGGTGGCGCCCAATTCGAGCGCATCGATCTTGGTTTGTTCGTCCGTCGACGCCGTCACGATCAAGACGGGCAAATGCGACTGGTCGGGTGTGTTGCGAATCGTCTCCAGGATGTCCAGTCCCGTGACGTGCGGCATCACCACGTCTAAAACCAGGATGTCCGGACGGGTCGAACGCACCAAGTCGACCACCTCGCGAGACTCGCTGGTGGTGACAAAATCGTGGTACCCTGAGCTGCGCAGATACTTCTGAATCAACTTGATGTTGATCGGCTCGTCATCGGCGATCATGACACGACCGGACTTCGTCGCATCGGCCTCCTTCGACTTCAACGAAGCAGCACGTGTCATGGGTGCTGCGGTACCGGCTAACGTTGATGGAGTCGTCGCGTTCATCCGCCCTTCGGGTTGACTAGAAAACTTCGCAGGTCATGTGCTTGCAATCAATCCAACTCGCAATCAATCCAGCCTGCAGCAAACCGTAAGTCAATGTGTGGGTGTGGGAGGAGATGTTGGCGGGGCATGCCCCGCGAACAAATTGGATTTTCGACACGGGCCCCTCGTGATCGTTAGATTCGATAGGATCCGATGAACGCCTCCGAACATGAACCTACTCCATCCACTCGGCCAGCAGTTTCCACAGGTGTGATCCGACGGTCTCGTCGAGTGATCCGATCGAAACTTGAGCCCGTTGCCCGCTCAACAGATCAACGCCTTGCGACGTGCTGAGCGGCACAATGGCCTCGAAATGCGGCACCAGCAATTCGAACTCCGGGCCGGATTGCGACGCATCGTTGGCGACTTTTTTGACCGGCAAGGGACCTCCGTTGCAGGCCAGCAGGGACGGATAATCCACTCCCGTTCTGGCGCGGGGAATGATCTTTGCCAAGGACGAGGTGTTCGTCGCCAGTCCGCGGGCGCGATAGCGCACCGGTGCGCCCACCTGGTCACGAAACTGGTCGAAGCGTTCCTGCGAGATCAGCACACGCAACTCCTTTTGGGATTCATCGCCGATCACCAGCAACTCATCGCCTTGGGCGACATAGGTCCCTTCCAATTCGTTCAACCGTCGACGGACGACGACACCGCTGCGGGGGGCGCGGACGATCAGGGAATCGATTTGTTCCTTTGCGTCCCGGTGTTGTTTTGTCAGAGCCTGCAGTTCGGTTGCCTCGGCCTGTGCGGCGGCGTGCCGACCTTGCAGCGTTTGTTGGCGGGTGCGGAGGGTCGATTGCTGGATTTTTGTTTCCAGCTTCCCTGCCTCCAGGACGAGGTCGGGGTTGCGAAGCGTCAACAGTTGTTGGCCCTCGGACACTCGTTGCCCCGCGGAAACATGGATCGTGTCCACAAAACCCGGCACTTCGGCGCGAATCACTTCGTGCGGTGAATACTCGACCACCGCGGGGACGGGGGCGGCGCCCGGCCAGGGGATTGCCGCCAACAGTGTCGTCAGCAATGCCGCCGATCCGGTCGCCAGGCACGTGAATCGGCGACGTCCGCTGCGGGGAGTCTGGCGGAACAACTTGACCACGCGCCAGGCGGGGCCGCCGATCCAAACGATGCAGGCGACGATGGCCAGCAGTGTGCCCAGGCCATGAAACAGTTTCGTCGCGGCAATCGTCAACCCGAAACAAACGAAACACTTCCACAGCAGCGCCAGCCAGGCGTAGACGGCAACCGCGATTCGGTAACCGGTTTGCCAATTCGGTTCTTTCAACTCACCGCCGAAGAACCACCGCCGGGCCTGACGGGCCAAGTAGTTTTGGCTGTCCGTGTACAGATTCGGTGCCCGAACCCAATCGGTCAGCACAAAGTAGCCATCGAACTTCATCAGCGGATTGGCATTGAACAGCAACGTCGCCACGCCGGCCGACAACATCACGCTGACGCAAACGTGTTTGACCAGCGGTGAATCGGCCGATTGCCAAATCAGCATGGCGATGGCGGCGACGAGCAATTCCACATAGATCCCGGCCGACGCAACGTGAATGCGTTGCCAGCGGCGACGAAATCGCCAAACCGAACTGACGTCGACGTAAGCGAGTGGCGCAAGCAAAATGAACAGCACGCCCATCTGCCCGACGTCTCCTCCATAGCGTTTGCAAACGATCGCATGAGCAAACTCATGAACGATCTTTAACCCGACGGTGACGGCCACCAACAGGTACAGCGCCGAGGGCGAGAACAGGTACTGCGAGGCCTGCGCAAGTTGGTCCCAGTGCTTGATCGCCAGACAACCGCCGAGCAGGATCAGCAACACGCCGACAGCGGTCGCGGGGAGCGTGAAGATCCAACCCACGTACTTCATCATCCGCCCGATCAGGCGATCGGGATGAATCAGTGGGACACGAATCGCGATCGGATTGGCGTGCTGCTTGATTCGATTCGATTTTGCTTTTTCGGTGGAGCGGTGAAGCCGGGCGGAGGATTTGGAGGACTCGGTGTGCGCCAGTTCGTTATCGATCAGCCACCGGCACAGGTCCGCCGCATCCTCTTCGGACAGTTGATGGTCGGGATACTGCTGGCACACTTCGCGATAGGCTTGGGCGATCGTGCGTGAGGCGGTCAGCCGAGTGGCCAGCGCGTATTCGATTCTGCCGAGCCGATAAAACGAGCCCGCGACGGGGTCTTCGACGATCACGTGCGGTTGCCGTGCATCGTCACACGGTGTCAAACGCAAATCTTGTCGAAAGACGACGGACGTTGTGCTTTGGTCGCTGGCAAAATGCTGGTGATTGTCCTGCATGACGTTCACCACCAGAACCATTGTGCAAGGGCTTCGATGGGGCGGTGAAACAGAATCCAGCCGAGTGCACGACGGCCGCAAGCGATCTTCAGCGTGCCCTTCATTCCCGGACGCAACAGTTGTTCGTCGTTGGAAAGTTTGCATTCCGCGATGAACACGTTTTCTTCGTCACGAATTTCACTGCGTGGATTGACGATTCCGATCGTCGTGTCCCAGTTGCGATCGGGATAGGCGTTCAGCCGCAACTGGGCGGAGTGGTCTTTGCGGACATACGCGATCTGATCGTCTTTCACCGCTGCCTCGACGATCATTTCCTGCAGTGGCGCGATTTCAAACAACGATTGACCGGTGGTCAGTGGGGCACCCTTAACGCGTTTTAGATCACCGGCGACGACCATCCCAGTGACGGGGCTGCGCAGTTCGAGTTCGCTTAAGCGGAGATCCAGCAATTGAAGTTCGGATCGAAGCCCATCGATTTCCAACTGGGCGATTCGCTGATCCGCGTAGGCGCGTGAGGCCTGGGCGGCGTCTCGTTTTTTGATCGCCTGGTCATGGTCGGCCTGCAGCGCGTCTCGTTTCCACCTCAATTCGCGGCCGTCGAGCGTCGCCAGCAGATCGCCACGTCGGACAAGATCACCGGGCGCGACGAAACAGTCTTTCAGTGTCGCGTCGAAGGGCGCCGCCACGAAACGTTTGAAACGGGGTTCCACACGCACGTCACAGGTTTCGCGGTGAGGGAGCGGGACAAACATCGCGGCGATCAATGCAATCATGACCGTCAACGCAATCGCGCCGCCGCGTGATCGGACCGCTCGGCTGCTGCGACGAAGTAAATCGGTTGAACGACGCTGATCGTGTGCGTGCAACACCGCGCCGAGTGACGGACCGGCCGCCTCGAAGAACTGACGCATCGGCTGGATGGGTGATTCGGAATCCAAGATCGCCAGAAACACGGCGCGTGTGTCTCTGGCTTCATCGACCAGCGGCACGGCCAGGACGCTGGCGGCATGTTGACGCGCCAGTTCGCCGACGCTGCGTGACGCGTCTAGTTCTGTTGTGGTTGGTTCGACGATCGAGATGGACCCCCGCATCAACGCTTCGTCCATGGCGTTTTCGATGGACCGTGTCTGGGCGGTGGTCGTATCGATGCGAGTCGAATCGCTGAGTGCGACCAATCGGCAACCGCCCGCCCCCGATGCGGCGATTCCGATCGCCGCACGGCAAAGGTTCCAGTGATCGGCCAGTTCGGTGACGATCACCTGACAGGCTTCATTGCGAGTTTTCGAATCCAACGCTCGGGTGAGCAGTTCGACCGTGGCGGCGGCATGGGACGCGACGGCGAACTGTTGATCCAGGCGATGTTGAAGGTTCCAGAGGGCGAACTGTTGAGCCAGTGTTTGGACCGTTTGGGTGAAACCGTGCAAGTCCGCAGGCAACGTTGCGATCAAGCCCAGGGCATCGGACGGTTGCCGCCCGGTGACAATCGGCACGCCCAGGATGACTCGTTCGGGCTCAAGTTGTCGGCGGGAATGAACCTGGCCGCTGAGGGCAGCTTGGTGACAGACCGAAATCAATTGCGTCCGTTGCGAGGTGGGCCTTGGTTCGGCCGGGTCGATCCGCAAATGATGGAGTCGCTGCGATTCGTCGTGTGCGTTCGGGTCACAACGCACCACCGCAAGGATGGTGGAGAGTTCGTCGAGGCGTTCCAGCAGGATCTGGTCGGCATGCTGGAGTGTTGTGGCCGATTGAAACGGAGACACGACCGGCGGATCGACGGTCGGATCAATGACGTTGCGCGGCGTCGCGTGAACGCGGGACCGCGGCGTCTCAGCCTGGATCGTTTCGTGCGTGACGGCGCCCACCAGGATGGGTGCAGCGGGGCTTGATCCGGCGTTGGGGATCTCGGTCGACACGGGATATCAATCCTTCAGTTGGATCGTGCAACGTGCGCCGCTGCGTATCATTCCGTCCGGATTACTGATCGCAATCTTGACCAGGACGGTTCCGCTTTCGGCATCGGTGACCGGCGAGATGTAGTGGACGCGGCCTGAGGTCGATTGGCCCGATTCGCTGAATTCAAGTTCGATTTCTTGGCCGGTGGTCAGTTGTTCGGCTTGGGGGCCGAGAAGTGAAAAATTGGCCAGCAGCGTGTCCAGCTGGACGAGCGTGACGACATCGGGTTTATTGGGCGCGACGAATTCACCGGGTTCTTTATGAAGTTCGGTGACGACTCCGCTGACGGGAGCCTGGATCACGCGTCGCTCCATTTGCGTGAGCAATCGTTGGTGTTCCAAACGCCGCGTTTCCATTTCTTCGACGACGCTGCGAAGATTGGCTTGGGCAACTTGGAATTCTTTCGCCGCGCGTTGCAATTCGGCTTGGCGGGCGTGTCCCGACTGGCGCAGCGATTGGAGTTTTTCGAACCGTTGGGAAGTCAATTCGACTTCCGCCCGCGCCGCATCGAGTCGCCCTTCGGCGTTCATCTGCTGTTTGGCGACCTCCAACTGGGCCAAGTGGACTTGGCTGTTGAGTCGCAGCAACGGTTGGCCTTGCTCGACTCTCTGGCCTTGCCGGACCAACACTTCGGCGACGGTCCCCGTTTCGTCCGAGGCGACTTCGATCGTCCGAATCGGCTCGGTGTATCCCAGCACCTCGGTGGCGAGGGAATCCCGACATGACAGTGCGATGATCGCGATCAAAACGGATTGGAATGAGCGAATTTGCAGCTCAGATGGGTGGTGACAGAGTTTCATGGCGTCGCGTGAAGCACGAATGGAGACCGGGAAAACAACGGCGGGAGGCAAGAATCACTTGCCCTGGGCAAGCTTAGGTCACCAATAAGCAGGCATGACCGAGAAAGTCGCGCCCAAGAGTACCGCGTGCGCTGGTGTGCAGGCTTTCGCCGCGGCGTTTCGCTGCTCCGCAGCGACAGGGGGATCGCCTAAAGGCTGGACACCAACGTGCGCTGGTGTGCAGGCTTTCGCCCAATACCGCTAAGTTAACATGGATCAGGAGGCCCGGACGCTGGCGCGAACCGGCTGATCTCAAACGAATATCAGCCGTTTGGCGCGAGCCTACGGGCCCTCATCTGAAGAATCGACGCTTAGCTTAGCGGTATTAGGCTTTCGCCGCGGCGTTTCGCTGCTCCGCAGCGACCGGGAGATCGCCTGAAGGCTAGACACCAACGAGATTTAATACTCGATGCTGTTAGCGCGGCACTCACGGAACGGTGTTGGGCCCCGCCCCGATCGGTTCGATTTGCAGCAGCGTGCCGGTCGCCCGCTTCAACCGTGAGGTGCTCAGCGTGTAGTCGATTTGCGCCCTGGCGAACCCGACTTCTTCCAGCAACAAGCGATCTTGGGCATCGAGCAAGTCCTCCAGCAGCGAGTTAGCCGAGTACCCATCGCCGGGCAATTCACGCCATCGATTGGAGATCAGATCGACGTATTGCTGTGCGGAAACCATCGCCACGTAGCGTGCCCCGAGTTCTCGGTGGCTGGTTTCGACTTCGCGCACCGCCGCGGCGACCTCGGCATGAAGTTTGGCGATCGTTTCACTTAACCGACTGGCAAGTTTTCGGAGTTCTGCTTGTCGGCGAAGGATGTTGGCCTTGGCGGCGCGGCGCTGCAGCGGCACTTCGAACCGCAGTCCGGCGCTGTAGCTCGGTTCGCCGACGCTGAACTGGTCGATCCAGGCACGGCCGATGTCTTGGCTTCCCCGCAGCCCGCTGAAATAGGTTTCCAGCACCAGATCCAGCATCGGCAGCAGTTCGTTTTGGGCGACATTCAAACGCACCCGCGCGGTATCGAGTTCGCGTGCGACTTCGTTCATTTCACTCCGCTGTTGCAGGGCCGTGACGACGGCGTCTTCCAGCGAGACGGGGACCAGGGCCAGCGAGGGGGGCCGCGCAGGGATGATCTCCACCGTTTTGTCGCTGGTCAGCCCGGGAGAGTTGACGAGCATACGGAGTTGGTCTTCCGCATTGCGAATCGAAGTCACCGCCCGGGCAAGTTCGGAGTTGCGCGTGGCGATCGCCGCCTCGGCGCGTTTGAGCTGGCTTTGCAGCGCATCCAAGTCCTGTCGCTTGTCCAGCCAATCGTGAATCGACTTGGCTTGATTGAGGTGACGGATCCGCAACAGCAGCGACGCGCGCTGGTAATACAGATTCCACATCGATTCTTGGACGGAAAGCAAGTGATCTTGGATCGCAGTGGTGGCGGCTTCGTTTTCGATTTGCGTGTCCAGCTTTGCCAACACGATCAGGCTTCGATTGAAAGCCCGTCCGGCTCCGTTGAGCAGCGGCTGATTGAAGCTGAGCGTCAACCGGGAATTGCCTTGATTGCCCGGCGTGAAGAATTGCGAGCTGCTGTCGCGCAACCCGATCTGCTGCCCGATCTCGAACTCGGCACCGGTCTGTAGTTTCCGCCGCACGCCGCCGGAGAATGAAAAATCCTCTTCTCTCAACCGGTCAACTTCTTCGCCCGCATCGAGCTCGCTACCGGTGGGAACACTCGTGCGAAGGAACTTTGATTCGACGAACGCGGTCGGGTCAAAATCGGCCGCAGCGCGAGTGATTCCGGTGCGTGCGATGCAGATGTTTTCGTTGACCGCAGCGATGCGGAAGCTGTGCCGCAAAGCTTCCAGAATCAGACTGTCTCCATCGACGACGATCGAGGACGGCGACAATTCGAACGGCGCCGTCGCGGTGGATTCCCACCACGGCCGATAATTGTCCGCAATCGGCGATGCTGCGGCTTGAGACTTCAAGAACTGTCGTACCGAATCAGGCGAGAGTGTGGTGGCGTCGGACGTTGAAATCGACGTCTCCTTCAACCATTCCTCCGGCAGCGCGCCGACAGTCAACGGGGGTGATTCCGCAATCGAGTCGGTCAGGGGGAGCTCGGAAGTTTGCGCCACCCGGACGCCGCGGCGAGCTTCGCTGACGGCGACCGGTTCTGCGAATACTTCCGTCAATTCCGGGGGGGCGTTTTCGCTCCCTGCCGTCGATGCCGTTGCCGGCGCCGGTGGCGCGTACAGCCACGAGGGTAAATCCTCCGTTTGCGCACAGGCCGATCCGGCGACCCAGCAGCAGGTCGCGGTCGCGATCGCGATGTAGCATTGGCAAACGGTTCTGTTCATGAAGCACTCCATCGGTGGAGTTGATGACGTGGGAGCCCCGGAATTCGCTCAGTTTTTCACCTGTTTGTCTTTCATCGGTTCGAAATCGTTCATGGACTTCCGGCAGACGTCACAAGCCGCCGGCAATTCAAACGCCGCGGCGGATCCTCGGAATGAACGCTACGGTTTCTGGGGGGCGCCCAAGCGTTGCAACCGTCATGACTTGCCCCGGCGGTGCGTGCGCACCTCGCGACACGTCGAATCTCCGTCAGAATCTGACGTACGGTTACGTGGAACTGATGACCCCTCCTTTGTGACCGCCGAGTCTCCCAAGTGCGTTGGCAGATCCCCAAGACGGAAGCCGAACCGATACGCCCCCCGCCCTCTGCCGGATACCTGCTTGATGCAGCTGTCTTGGAAAGGCGTTTGCTGTTCAGTGCCACCCCGGTGGCGCCGCCGGAGGCGATTGCCGCGTCGCCAGAGCCGGGGGCGGAAACACTCCCTTACGTCCATTCAAGCCCCAGCGAGGCGACGTCAATTGGCGGTTCGAGCGGTGAGGCGGAACAGGACGGAGAACAACAGAAGCGATTGGAATTGGTCTTCGTCGACGCCGGCGTCGACGAATATCAACAGTTGATCGACGATCTGCGGGCCGGGAACGAGCACGCCGACTTGGAGATCTACTTGCTCGATGCGTCACGTGACGGCGTCCGGCAGATCGGCGAAATTCTGGAGGGGTATGCCGATGTCGATGCGATTCACGTGCTCTCGCACGGCAACGACGGCAAACTTCGCCTCGGCGACACCGTGCTCGATGATCGAAGCCTGGCCGGATACGCGGGCGAATTGGCGCGCTGGGGAGCCTCGCTGAGCGACGAAGCGGACGTGTTGTTGTATGGCTGTGAGTTGGCCGAAACGGCCGCCGGAAGGACGATGCTAGAAGGGCTGGCCGAACTGACCGGTGCAGACGTCGCCGCGTCGATCGACGACACCGGCAGCGAATCGCTCGGCGGCGACTGGGAATTGGAGTTTGCGACCGGGCTGATTGAATCCGACCCGGTCCTTGCCGAATCCTACGATTCGACGTGGAGCGGATTACTCGCGACGCCGGAAATCGCGACGACGGGCGAAAGACTCGTCAATTCGCCGGCGACGGGGAATCAATCGATTCTAAAAGCTCAGCAGGCGGTGGCGGTCGACGGACTGGGCAACAGCATCGTCACCTGGATCGACTACAGTGCCGATCTGAGCGGAACGGCTTTGATGGCGCAGCGATTTGATGCCTCGGGGGCAAGATTGGGTGCGCAATTCCAAGTCAACGTCGCCACCGCCGGGGATCAGACCTTGCCGGTGGTCACCGCCGATGCCAGTGGCCGATTCGCGATCGCATACGTTTCAGGCGATGCAGACGGGACCGGCATCTATGTTCGCCGATACGACGCCAGCGGGGCGGCCATCGACGCCGCGGACATTTTGGTCAACGCGGGCTCGGAGGCGGGGAACCAAACCAATGTTTCAATCACGAGCAACAGCGCCAACCAAATCGTGCTGTCGTGGGAAAGCAGCGGCGCGACCGAGGGGATCTTTGCCCGCAACTTTGACTACACCTCCACGCCGGCCGGGAACGCTTTGTCGACGACACTGCTGACCGTCGACTCCGATGCATCGGCCACCGACGCCGTGATCGACATCAACGAGGGCGGCCGATTCGTTGTGCTCTGGAAGGATGGTTCGGCCGCGTACGCGCGCAAATATGATTTCGGGTCCGGCACGGCGTTGAATACGCAACTCGACGTCAACTATCCGGGAGCGATCGACCGACAGCACGCGATCGCGGTCAAACCGAACAACGATTACATCGTGGTCTATCGTGAGGACACCTTTCTTGCCCAAGGAATTTGGACGCGAACGGTCCAGGATGATGGAACGCTCATTTTTCCAGAGCACATCATTGCGGTCGGCTCGGCGGAAGCACCCTCGATTGCGATGGATGCCGCGGGCAACTACGTGATCAGTTACACCCAGTTGGACGGCAGTGGAATGGGGGTGAAGTCCATCTCCTTTGATGCGACCGATGTTCAGGTCGGCGGCATCGAATCGGTCAGTCAGTCCGTCTCAGGATCACAGATCAACGCGTCGGTTGCGATGCACGACCTGGACAATTTTGTTGTGGTATGGAGTGGCCAAGGCGACCAAACCGGGCAAGTGGACTCGGCGGGCGTCTTCGCCCGGCAGTACGGATCGGCCGTGTTCAGCAACACTGCTCCCATCGCGGATCTGTCCGCCGGCGCCCCCTACACGATCAACGAAGGGGAGTCGCTTTCGCTCAACGGTACCAACTCCTCCGATGCGAACGGGGACACGCTGACGTTTGCCTGGGACCTGGATAACGACGGGATCTTTGGCGAGACCGGCGAACCGACGACGGTGACGGCGAGTGTCGCTTGGGCAACGCTGGCGAGTTTCGGCATCGATGATGATGGGACCTACACGATCGGATTGCAAGTTGACGACGGAAACGCTGGTGTCACGACCCAGACCACAACGGTCACGGTCAACAATTCCGCCCCGTCGCTGATCGTCACCGGCAACGCTTCGGTCGCCCAGGGCGCCACCTACACGCTGAATCTTTCCGCCAACGATCCTGGGGATGATACCCTCACCGGATGGCGGATCGATTGGGGGGACGGAACGATCACGACGCACGCGGGAACCGCCAGCAGTGTCAATCACACCTACAACGTTGCCGGACTGACGCGCAACATCCTCGTCTCGGCAACTGACGAAGACGGCAAGTGGCTGACCGGGGATCTGTTCCTGGCCAATGCGACCGGTACACCGGTCCACCGCTACGACGCCTTGACGGGCGCATTCGAACTATCGACCGGTGTATTCAGTCAATTGAAGTATGCCGAAGAGATCCTCATCGGTCCGGATGGGCAACTCTATGTGTCCGCATTCAACAGCGATAAGGTTCAGCGATTCGATCCGGTCACGGGCGTCTTGGATGGAGATTTCGTCGCCGCGCGTAGCGGGGGACTAAACGGTGCGAGCGGGATGGCGTTCGGGCCAGACGGCAACCTCTACGTCGGCAGCTTTTCAAGTGATGAGGTGTTGCGGTACGACGGAACGACCGGCGCCTTTATCGATGCCTTCGTGACTGTGGGATCCGGCGGGCTTGATGGAACTCGCAAGATCTTTTTCGGCGATGATGGCTACTTGTACGTGGCGAGCGCCCAGTCCAATAGCGTTTTGCGTTTCGACGGTACCACCGGGGCCTATGTCGATGATTTCGTCTCGGCCGGTTCGGGTGGTCTGGACACACCGACATCGTTTGCATTCGGTGCCGACGGGAATTTTTATGTCGCTTCGTTTCTTACCGATGAAGTCTTACGTTACAACGGCACGACCGGAGCCTTTATCGACACCTTTGTCACCGCGGGACTCGGCGGGTTAAACGAACCCTTCGCAATCACGTTCGGGGCGGACGACTACGTTTACGTCAGCGACCACTGGAATCAGCGGATCGTGCGCTACGACACGTCGGGGAATTTCGTGGACTCGTACATCACGGGACTGTTCGATCCGAAAGGGATGGCATTCACGCCGACACATCAGGTGACCGTCACCGCGACACCGAATACCATTCCGCTGGCCACCAATCTGAACCAATTGAAGAACTACACCGAAGGCGACGCCGGTGTCGCCCTGGATAACATCGTGGTGACGGATCCCGACGGCGGCCAAACAATCACCGCAACGTTGACCTTGAACTTGCCAGCAACCGGGGCATTGACCACCGGAACGTTCGGGGCGTCGACCAGCACGTACAACGGCGGCAGCGGAGTGTGGACGGTCACCGGCAGTGTCGCCGATGTGAACGCCGCCCTGGCCGCGCTCGCCTTCACACCGGCGACCGACAACGACATCGATTCGCAAATCACCGTCCGCGTCCGAGATTCCCTCGGCGACGGGCCTGTCGACGGGCTGATTCAGCTGAACGTCACGGCCCAGAACGATCCGACCTTCATCGACCTGGACAGTGACAATTCCAGCGGAGTGTTCGGAACCGCTTTCAATGCTGCATTCGTCGAAGGCGGCGGTCCGGTTCGGATCGCGGACGCGACCGATGCGGTGATCACGGATGTCGACAACTCGACACTGACTTCGCTGACGGTCACGATCACAAATCTGGCCGACGGAACCGATGAATCCTTGACGGCGGTCACCGGTGGGACAAACATCGCCGCAAGTTATGCCGGCGGCACGCTGACGCTTTCAGGCACCGATAGCATCGCGAATTATCAGCAAGTCCTCCGCACGATCCGCTACAACAACGTCTCGGCGACGCCCACGACGACGCCCCGGGCACTGAATCTCAATGTCTATGACGGGACCGGTGTCACGTCGATCATGACCACGGTCAGCGTCGCTGCAGTGAACACCGCCCCGAGTCTTGACTTGGACGGCGATGATTCCAGTGGAGCCGCGGGGACGGCATACGACGCCAGTTTCATCGAGGGCGGTGGTGCCGTGTTGGTTGCCGATGTGACCGATGCGACACTAGCCGATCTGGATTCGCTGAATTTGTTGTCCTTGACCGCAACAATTACGAACGCGATTGATGGGGCGGCGGAAACACTCTCGGCCGACACCAGCGGCACCAGCATTGCAGCGTCCTTTGCGGGCGGGACGCTGACGCTCAGCGGTGCCGACTCCGTCGCGAACTATCAGCAGGTGTTGCGGACCATTCGCTACAACAATGCGTCGTTGGCTCCCGATCCGACGACGCGGACGATCAGTTTTGTCGCCAATGATGGATCCGTCGACGGCAACGTCGCCAATGCGAAGGTCGCGGTGACGTCCGTGAACAGTCCTCCCACGATTGTGGTTCCCGGCACTCAATCGCCAAGCGAAGATATTCCCTGGCAGATCAACGGTATCAGCTTCAACGATCTCGATATCGGAACTGCGACCATGCAGTTTACTTTCGATGTCAGCCGAGGCAGTTTGACGCTGGACGTCACGATTGCCGGTGGGGTGACCGCGGCCAATGTTTCCGGTAACGGCGGTTCTGCCGTGAAAGTCAACGCGTCACTCGCCCAAATGAACGCGACGCTTGCTGCGGCCAACGGGCTGACCTACCTGAGTGATCCGAATGTCAGTGGAGCAGAGACGTTGGTCGTTACGGCAAACGATTGGGCGGCATCGACCCTTGCCAACGTCGACATCAACGTGCTGGCGGTGAACGATGCACCGGTCGCGGTCGCGGATTTCTATACCATGAATCCCGACAGCACACTGCGCGTCGGAACCGCAGGGATTCTGGCCAACGACGTTGACGTCGACGGGGACACCCTCACGGTGGTTCCGCTCAGCGGACCTTCGTCGGGAACCCTGACGCTGGGCTCGGACGGTTCCTTTCAATTCACGCCGCGGGAATCGTTTTCTGGGACGGTCACGTTTTCGTACGCTGTGACCGATGGCACCGTCACAAGTGCTCCGGTAACCGTCGTCATCAAAGTCTCCTTGCCGATCAGTCCGGCGGACCTCCAAAGCGTCAGATCCGACCCCGAGCCGGATGCACCGCCCGAAGAGCCCGTGGCTGACGACACAGAAGAAACTGAACAGGAGGACGAATCCCAACCGTTGTTGACCGAGGTCTCGGCGACGGACTCGGGGACCGACGTGCAGTTGGTGTTCACGTCCCGCGGCGTCGTTCAAACCGGCGAGGATGCCATCCTGAGCCTCAGCGTGATGCCTCAGCGAGCGGCGATGCAGGCCGATGCGGTGGTGGAAGACGACGAGGCACGCACTTCATCGGACAGCGAAAACGCCGGCGTCTCGATTCGGCATCGCAAAGAGTCGTCGCGCGATGGAGTCTCCTTTGTTGGGATCGGAAAATTCGACAGCAAACTGCTGTGGAACGACATGGAAGATCTGCAGCATGACCTCAAGCAGGATGACAGCACGCCGTACATATTTGCAGGTTCATTCGCCGGAGTTTCCAGCGCTCTCTCGGTCGGGTACGTGATGTGGACCGTCCGCGGCGGGCTGCTGGCGACGAGTTTGCTGGCACACCTGCCGGCGTGGAGTTTCGTCGACCCGTTGTTGGTGCTCAACGAGTTCGAGGACGACGAGGACGGCGACGACGATTCGCTTGAAGAGATGTTGGACAAAAGTGAGTCCGGAAAGAGTGGGGCGAAAACGATCAATCCGGAAGATTGCGTCGCTACCGCGGACCCTCCCCTCGCTGCGCCCGACCCTGCGGACGTCGTGCAGTTTTAGAGTCACCCTCCTGGCAGGAGGGTCGAGCGAAGCGAGGGGAGGTCGATCGGTGAATCGCCATTCTCACTTCAGTGATCTTGGACCCCGTCGGCGCATCAAGGCAAACCCTCTCCTCGCTACGCTCGACTCTCCCAGGGGGAGAGTGACCAGATCCCTTTATTTTCAACCACTTGAAACTGCACGACCTCTGCGAGGGCGGGTGACTTGCCGGAATCGTCCGACTGACCCCTTCAATCTCTTCCTTCGTTACCAAGATCCTGGACGTTTCTCATTCACGCTGAGGAATCTGACCTACGTTTTAGAGACGCGTCCCCACTCCAGATTCCGGCTTTCTCAAGATTCCGCCATGCCGTGGCTTAAACGAAAACGCAAGAACGATTGTTCGTCGACAGGCCGCGGCAGCCATTTACTCGATGCGTCGGTGTTGGAGAGGCGGTTGCTGTTCAGTGCGACGCCGATCGCGCCGCCGGTTGATCAGGCGAGTACGGGTTTGGACGTGGAGCAGCCCGTTGCAGTCGATGTCACCTCCTCCGACACCGTGACCGATGCCGGACGAGGCAATCCATCGGACAACCCATCGCAGCAAACGCGACGTTTGGAACTCGTTTTCGTCGATGCGGGAGTCGAGGACTACGAACAACTGCTCGACGACCTGCGTTCCGAAAGCGGAAACGCCGACCTGGAAATCTACTTGCTCGACAGTTCACGGGATGGCGTCGAACAGGTTGGCGAAATCCTCTCCGGCTACCGGGACGTCGATGCCGTCCACTTCGTCTCACACGGTACCGAAGGCCAGTTCCAACTGGGTAACACGTGGCTCTCGATCGACAACCTCGATGGCCACGCGGGCGCGATCGCCAGTTGGAACGACTCGTTGCGGGACGGGGCTGACTTGTTGATCTACGGCTGTGACCTGGCGGCGACCGACGACGGCCGAGCGTTGGCCGAAGCGTTGGCAACACTGTGCGATGTTGACGTGGCGGCCAGCGATGACGACACCGGGCACACGATCCTTGGCGGCGACTGGGACCTGGAGTTTTCCACGGGCGCGATTGAAACCAGCCTCGCGTTCAGCCTCGATGTACAGCAGAACTGGGGGCATTTGCTGAACGTGACGGTCGGCAACACGGCGGTGTTCACGACGCCCAGTTTCACCGGCAGCGATAGTACATCATTTGACGTCGGCGCCGGTACCGATCAATTGCTGTTGGTGAGTGTTTCCTTTGGCGAAGACAAGGGAAATGAGGTGTCAAACATCACCTTCAATGGGGTCGGCTTGACAAAAATCGGCGAGCGACAAGATGCCGACAAGGCGCGCGTCGAAATTTGGGCGCTCGTCAATCCTGCCAGCGGCAATCAAACGTTGAATGTCACGTATTCCGGGACCGCCCACGAAGGTGCCGTCGTCGGCCTGATGTCATTCAACGATGTGGATCAGTCGACGCCGCTGGGGGCGTTCGCATCGGCAAAGGGCGACTCGACGAGCCAATCCGTCACCGTCGCGACCGCACCCACGGACATCGTGTTCGGCGTGTTGGCATACAGTGACAGCAACGACTTCGAGTTCACCGCCGACACCGGCATCGAGCGTTGGGAAACATTCGTTGGAAAAGCCAACGCAACCGCTTCGACGCAGTCGGTCGCCGGGACGCTGTCTGTCAACGCCCAGTGGTCGACCAGCAGCAACAGCACCTGGGCCGCAGCGGGCGTCTCGATCAAGTCCGCTACGGTCAGCGGTGCACCGTCGATCAGTGGTCTCGCCGGGGACACGCTGAACTACAACGAAGACGACTCGGCAACCGTGATCGAACAAGGCGGCAACGTCGTCGTGAGCGACGGTGACTCGACCGATTTCAACGGCGGCGTCTTGCACGTGTCGATCACCTCCGGAGGCGACGCGGCCGAAGACGAGCTGAGCATCCGCGATCAAGGTACCGGGGTCGGTCAAATCGGCATCTCCGGCAGCGACGTCACCTACAACTTCGGAGCCGGCGCGGTCACGATCGGGACGTTCTCCGGTGGCAGCGGTGGAAACGATCTGGTCGTCTCGCTCAACAGCAACGCGGACGGCGAAGCGGCAGAAGCTCTGATCGAAAACGTCACCTACTTCAACTCCGACACGGCCCACCCGACCATCACCAGTCGCAACGTGCGATTCCAGTTGTATGACGGGGGTGGTGGTGTCAGCGGGACGCACGACACGACGGTCAACGTGACGCGCATCAACGATGCACCGACGGCGAGCAACAAAACGGTCAGTACCGACGAAGATGTCATCTACACGTTTTCGGCATCCGATTTCAGTTTTTCCGACGTTGACATCGGTGACAGTCTGGCCCAGATCCAAATCAAGTCGCTGGAAACCGTCGGCGATCTGAAGTTGAGTGGCGTGGACGTCACCGACGAACAGGTCATCAGCGTGGGGCAGATTCCGAACCTGACGTTCACGCCGATTTCGCAAAACCATGGCAACCCCTACGACAGCTTTACGTTTCAGGTCCACGACGGAACGGAATACAGCGTCGCGACCTACACGATGACGATCGACGTCGATCCGAACGCTGATACGCCGACGTTTAATGGTCCGACCAATACCGATGAAGACGTGCTGTCGACCGGTTTTCAATTGGACCGCAACGCTGCAGATGGCACCGAAGTCACGCACTTCAAGATCTCCGGCATCACCAACGGAACGCTGTACAAGAATGACGGCGTCACGGTGATCAGCAACAACAGTTTCATCACGTACGCCGAGGGCAACGCGGGCCTGAAATTCAAGGGGAGCACGGACTACAGCGGATCGGCGGGATTCAATTTCCAAGCATCCGCGACCGGGAACAATTCCGACTTGAGTACGATGGTGACGGCGGGGCTGACAATCGACCCGGTCAACGACGCCCCGGTGCTGGGTAACAATCGGCTCGTCATTTCCCAGGGCGGCAGCGTGGTGCTTTCGTCAAACGAGCTTTCGGCAACTGACGTCGACCACTCCAACGCAGGCCTTACCTTCACGGTGTCGAGTGTGACCGGTGGCGGGTTTGAGCGAGTGTCGGTTCCGGGCGTTCCGGTCTTCACGTTCACCCAGAGTGAGATCACCGCGGGCGACATTCAATTCATCCACGACAACGGCGTGGCAGGGCCTTCATACGATGTCGATGTCTCCGACGGGGCCGCTACGAGCGGTCTTGATGCGGCAAGCATCACATTCATTCGCGAAGCAGTGTGGCTCAGCACCAAAGGGGATGTCATTGGCAGCGGTACACTCGGTATCACAAACTGGGACAAAGACACGTTGCTGGAAGTGACTGATCCGAGCTTTTCCTTGGAGCCAGGCGTTACCAACGGTTCGTTTTCCAATGCTTTCGATCTTGTCAATCACTTCGGAGCGAGCAATGATGTCGAACTGACGGGGCTACACGTCGTCAGTCGGTCGATCAGTGTGGGTGCGCCGGGGAATACGATTAGCCTTCAGGAAGGCGATGTGTTGTTCTCCGTTAATGGTGCGCAGCCAACGTTGACGAGCACCAACTCGGTGACGATCAACAAGAGTGATATCGTACGCTTTCGTCCGGACACTCCTGGCAACTACTCCGTCGGGACCTTCGAAATCGTACTTGACGATCCGTTGCTCGGTGACACAAACATCGGTGGTTTCAGTCTGGTTGAGGAAAATATGACCGTCGGTGGTCAATTGCTCACTGCGGGCGACTTCTTGCTGGTTGAAACGAAGGGAACGGATAACGTCATTCACTACTTCGACGTGACGAGTGCAGGAAACACCACGACTTCAGGTACGCCGACGCTTTTTGTTGATGGTGCGGATCTTGGGATCGGAGTAGCAGAATTCACCTCGGTGCATCTGCTGGCCGACACGGTCACCGTTGGAGGCGCTAGTCTGACGCAAGGGCAGGTGCTCGTTTCACTTGACAGCATCGTTGCGAGCGGATTCGCGGGAATGGCCGGAGCGGTGAATCCGCAGGATGTTGTTGCGTTGACGGTGACAACCGCAGGAACCAACACGGTGGCGACTGGCACACTGTTGTTTGAGGGCGCCGACATTAAGCTGGACAGCGGCGTTGAATCGATTGACGCATTTTCGCTCGTGTCCGTCGCAAACGGCGCAGCCGCCAACGCGTCCCCCACGATCAGCAATCTCACGGGCGACACCCTCAATTTCACCGAAGGTGATTCGGCGACGGTGATCGAGCAAGGTGCCAACGTCACCGTCGGCGATGCGGACTCGGCCGACTTTGGTACGGGCAATCTGACCGTGTCGATCTTCGCAGGCGGCGATGCCAGTGAAGACGTTTTGGCCGTCCGCAATCAGGGTGCGGGAATCGGCAATATTAGCGTCTCAGGAAGCAACGTCATGTATGACTTCGGCGGCGGGCCGGTCGTGATCGGGACGTTTACCGGCGGTGCTGTGGGGGCGGACCTGGTCGTGACCTTCAACGCCAACGCGACCGCCGCGGCCGCGGGGGCACTGATCGAAAACATCACTTACCGGAATACCGATACCGACAACCCCACGACCTCTGCCCGAACCGTTCGATTCACGCTCAACGACGGCGACGGCGGAACCAGTGCGACGCATGATGCGACCGTCAATGTAGCGACCCTCAACGACGCCCCAACCTTGTCAAACCTTGCAGGTGACGCGTTTGCCTACCTCCCCGGTTCGGGACCGTTGGTGATCGAACACGGCGGAGATGCTGCAGTGGTCGACGTCGATTCGGCGGACTTCAATTCGGGAAACGTGACGGTTTCGATTGCCGCCGGAAACGACGCCAGCGAAGACGTGCTGGCGATTCGGAATCAGGGAACGAGTACCGGTCAGATCAGCGTCACGGGCTCCAACGTTTTCTACAATTTCGGCGGCGGTTCGGTGTTGATCGGAACCTGGGCCGGCGGCAGTGGCGGGGCGGATTTGGTCGTGACGCTCAACGCGTCCGCCAACGCGACAGCGACCTCCGCCCTGGTGCGAAATATCACTTACGAGAATACCGACACCGTCGCGACGACCACCGGAACACGCACGATTCGCTTCACCGTCGATGATGGCGACGGCGCGGTCAGCTTGAATCATGACACCACCGTCAACGTTGTCCAAGGTGCTCCGGGCGGCGTCTTGAGCGGTCTGACGTTGTGGTTGAGGGCTGACGCCGGTGTGTCCACCGGTCTGGGCGGGGTCAGCCAGTGGGAGAATCAGGTCGCCAATGCGACGTTGTCCGATCTTCAGCAAGCCCTCTCCACCCAACGCCCCGATCTGATCGCGTCCGGATTGAACTTCAACCCGATCATCTCGTTCGACGGTATCAATGATCACCTGGCGGACGTCTCTGTTTGGGGAGCCGACCTCTTCGGCACCGATTCCGCCTCCCTTTTCCTCGCCGGAAGTACCGGTGGTGCCAACGGAGTGATGCTGCAGTGGATCGACACGCTCAACAACCGAGTGAATCTTTCGAGTGATATTCGATTCGACTTTGGCGATCTGACCGATGATCAACTGAACGCTCCGTCGCCTAGCGCGGGCTACCACATCATCAATGCCCAAACGACCCCCGGCACCCCCGCGGTCCAGAGTGTCAACGTCGATGGTCGGCAAACCGCATCGGGAAATGCAAGCGTTGGCGCTCCACTGGACAACACGCAGTTCGGGCAGTTCTTCATGGGCGAGTATCCGGGCGGAGGGTTCAACGATGATCTAGACGTCGGCGAAGTCGTGATCTATTCGACGGACCTCAATGCGACGGATCGTTTGAAAGTGGACTCGTACCTGGCCATCAAATATGGTCTCACGCTCGATCAAACGACCGGCACGAACTATCTCGATTCGACTGGGACGATCGTCTGGAATGCCGCGACGAACGCCGGGTACGACAACGATATCGCCGGCATCGGACAAGACAACGGCTCGATCCTGGCCCAGGGACAGTCTCGATCCAACAACTTCGATGCGATCGTGACCATTTCCGGGGCGTCCAATCAGGACGATCGAGAGTTCCTGATGTGGGGGAACGATGACGGTACGTTGGGTGAAGTGACCGGCGAACCGGCGGGTGTGGCGGACCGACTCGCCCGTATCTGGCGCGTCGACGAGACAGGCGATGTGGGCACCACGACGATCTCCTTTGACCTGAGCGGGCTGACCTACAGCGGTACGACGGCGGCCGATTTTAATCTCATTATCGATGGCGACGCCGATTTCAGTAGTGGCGCGACGCTGGTGACGGCAACAGGCTACAACGCCGGATCCGAAATCGTCACCTTCACGGGCGTCAATCTGGCCGACGGAAACTATTTCTCGCTCGGGACATCACTGGCGGTGAACGCGGCGCCGACGATCGGTAATTTGGCCGGTGATACGCTGGGCTACACCGAAGGCGATGCGGCGACGGTGATCGAACAGGGGACGAACGTCACAGTCACCGATGGCGACTCGGCCGACTTTGACACCGGAAACCTGACCGTGTCCGTCCTCGCCGGGGGCGACACTGCCGAAGACGTGTTGGCTATTGGCGATCAAGGACCGGGCGTCGGCAACATCACGGTGTCCGGCAGCAGTGTCTTGTACGACTTCGGCGGCGGGCCGGTCTCCATCGGTACGTTCACCGGCGGCTCGGCCGGTGCGAATCTGGTCGTCACGTTCAATGCCAATGCCACCGCAGCCGCCGCGGACGCATTGATTGAAAACATCACCTACCAGAATACGGACACCACCAACCCCACGACCTCCGCCCGTACGATTCGGTTCACGCTCAACGACGGCGACGGTGGCACCAGCACCGCTCACGATGCCACGGTCAATGTGGCGACACAAAACGATGCGCCGACGATCGGCAACTTGGCCGGTGATACGCTGGGCTACACCGAAGGCGACGCGGCGACGGTCATCGAACAGGGGGCGAACGTCACGGTCAGCGATGTCGACTCGGCGGACTTTGACACCGGGAACCTGACCGTGTCGGTCTTCGCCGGGGGCGATTCTGCCGAAGACGTCTTGGCCATTCGCGATCAAGGCACGGGCGTCGGCAACATCACGGTTTCCGGCAGCAACGTCTTGTACGACTTCGGCGGCGGGCCGGTCGTGATCGGAACCTTCACCGGTGGCAGCGGCGGTGCGGATTTGGTCGTCACATTCAATGCCAATGCCACCGCGACGGCAGCCGACGCATTGATCGAGAACGTCACTTACCAGAACACGGACACCACCAACCCCACGACGTCGGCCCGTACCATTCGATTCACGCTCAATGACGGCGATGGAGGCACCGGCGTCACCCACGACGCCACGGTCAATGTGACTGCGGTCAATGCGGCTCCGGCGATCGACCTGGATGCAAATAACTCGAGCGGTGCGACGGGGGCGGACTTCAACGCAACCTTCACCGAAGGCGGCGGGGCGGTGGCGATCTCCGACGCTGCCGACGCGATCATCAGCGATATCGACTCGCCCAACTTGACGCAATTGTCCGTCACCATCACCAACCTGCTCGACGGCGCCCATGAAACGCTCTCCGCCGACACCAGCGGCACGTCCATCACCGCCGTTTATGCTGCGGGCACGCTGACGCTTTCTGGAACCGACACGGTCGCGAACTACCAACAAGTGTTGCGCACCATTGCGTACAACAATGCCTCAGCCAACCCGGATGCGACCACGCGGCTGATTCAGTTCGTCACCACGGACGGCGGATCGAGCAGCAATGTGGCAACGGCACGCGTCGCCATCGTGACCGTCAATGACACGCCGACGGCTACCGATGACAACTTTGTCACGCCGGCGGGCAAGACACTGACCATCGGCGCGGGCGGGTTGCTGGCCAATGACATCGATTTGGACGGCAATGCGTTGACGGTGATTCCGGTCTCGGGACCGATCACGGGAACGTTGACGCTGGCTGCCGACGGGTCGTTCCAATTCACGCCGGCGGCAAACTTTACCGGATCGATCACGTTTACCTACGCCGTGACCGACGGCATTGCGACCAGTGCGCCGACGACCGTCACGATCGTGGTCGCCAAGCCCAACGATCTGAGCGAGGTCACGCCCGGTGACATCCTGAGTGCGGTCCCCGGTCCTGACCCCGAACCCGAAACGCTGTCGGAACCGCCGGCCGAAGAAGAGGATGCCGAGAGCGACGACGAATCGGAAACGCTCCTTGCGATCACTCCGGACATGGTGCCGGAAGACGGTGTTTCCTTGGCATTGACCGGCGGGGCAGTGATTCAGACGACCGACGACGAAATCCTGACGCTCAGCATGATGCCCACCAGCATGCCGGACCTGACCGACGCCGCCGATGAATCGGAGCGAATCGCCAGTTTGTCCGACAGCCACGCTGACCAGGTCGGCCGCCGAGCACGATCCGGATCAACCCGCCCAAGCGTCTCAATCCTTGGGATCGCCAGATTCGATAGCAAGCTACTTTGGGGCGACATGGAAAACCTGCAAGACGATATCAAACAATCGGACATCGCGCCGTACTACTTTGCAGGGACATTCGCGGGTTTCTCCGGCGCACTTTCGGTCGGCTACGTGATGTGGACCGTGCGTGGCGGATTGCTGGCGACCAGCCTGCTGGCGCATTTGCCGGCATGGAGCTTCGTCGATCCGCTGTTGGTCCTCAACGAATTGGAAGATGACGACGACACGGACGACGACTCGTTAGAAGACATGCTGGACAAGACCGAAAACCAACGCCAGAGCGACAGACCGATCGAGACCGAGGCCCAGTCAGCGCCCCAGTCAGTGCTCCAATCAACGGCATCCGGGGAAACCGATCGATGAATTTCTTGAGGTTCAACGCCAAAACGCGTATCTCGCTCGGTTTGGTCTGCATGCTGCTGTCGGTGCTGTCCGGAGCGATGATGCTGGGGCTGGTGCCGGAACGCGAGTCGGCGATTCGTGAAGGACGCGGTAATCTTTGCGAAACGATCGCGCTGACCAGTTCGGAATACATCTCGTACGGCGAAACCCGTCGCTTGGACCAATTGCTGGAGGCGGTGGTCGAGCGAAACGATGATGTCGTTTCCGCAGGCGTTCGCCGGGCCAACGGAGACCTGGTGTCGGTGTTCGGTCATCACGAAGCGGTCTGGCCGAAGGATGAATCGAATCGGTCGACCGACACGCACGTCCGCGTTCCGATTCGCAGCGGCAAGGACCGCTGGGGAGCGGTGGAGTTGTGTTTCCGTTCGTTGCATGACGACAGTTGGATGGCGACGTTCACCGACCCTTGGATGCTGCTGACCGGATTCGTCTGCCTGGCGAGCTTTCTGCTGTTTCAGCTCTACTTGAAAAAGATGCTGGCCCACTTGGATCCCTCCAAAACGGTTCCCAAACGCGTGCGGACGGCACTCGACAATCTCGCCGAAGGTCTGCTGGTGTTGGATCGACAGGGACGTGTCGTCTTGGCCAATCAGTCGTTCGCCGATTGGGTCGGCAGCGAGGCCGACAAGCTGTTGGGCAAAAAAGCGGACGAGTTGCCCTGGAACCTGGATCACCTGGAAGGTTCGCCGTGGCACGAAGCGGTGACCTCCGAATCGGTGGTTTCGGGGGGCATGATCGAGCTGAAGCAACCCGGGCAACCGTCTCGGACGCTGATCGCAAATGCCTCGCCCGTGCAGGGCAGCGAAGGCAAGTGTCGCGGCGTGCTGGTCAGTTTCGATGACGTGACTCAATTGGAGGAAACCAAACGCGATCTGACCGTCGCCAAACGCGCTGCCGACGATGCCAATCGCGCCAAGAGCGAATTTTTGGCACGCATGAGTCACGAAATCCGAACGCCGATGAATGCCATCCTGGGCTACACCGATGTGCTGCGTCGCGGGTTCGATACGTCCGTGACCGATCGCCAGGAATACCTGGACACGATCCATGGCAGCGGCGAACACCTGCTGGCCTTGATCAACGACATCTTGGATTTGTCCAAGGTCGAATCCGGGCAGATGGAATTGGAACTCGGCGCTTGCTCGCCTTACAAACTGATCAAAGAAGTCGTTTCCTTGCTCCGCAGCAAGGCCGACGAGAAAGGCATCTCGCTGAAGTTTCGAAATGAAGGTCTGTTGCCCAAAACGATGCAGGGCGATTCGGTTCGTCTGCGGCAAGCGATCATGAACCTCGCCGGCAACGCAATCAAGTTTACCGACCAAGGCGGTGTTGAAATCGTCGCGCGGATCGATCAAGACGCGTCCAAGCGACGAAGCGACAGAAACCTGGTCTTGGCGATCGACGTCACCGATACCGGGATCGGGATTTCCCCCGAAGCCCAGGCCAAGGTGTTTGAGCCGTTCGCCCAAGCGGACACGTCGATCACTCGGCGGTTCGGCGGCACCGGGCTCGGGCTGGCGATCAGCAAACAACTCGCCGAGGCGATGGGCGGCGATATTTCATTGGTCAGCACACCGGGCGAAGGCACCACCTTCACGATTCGGATCACGATCGGAAGCGCCGACGAACTGGAACTGGTCGACCCCGCCGACCAGGCCGAGGCCGAAGAGGAAACAGCGTCGGGCAAAGCCAAGGTGCGGCAGCTGCCGCCGTGCAAGATCCTGGTCGCCGACGACGGTTCGCCCAACCGAAAACTGTTGCAGCTGGTGCTCGGCCAGGCCGGCGCCGAAGTCGTGGCGGTGGAAAACGGCCAGCAGGCCATCGACGCGACGAACGAACAATCATTCGACATCATCCTGATGGACATGCAGATGCCGGTGATGGACGGTTATACCGCGACGCGCCAGTTGCGTTCCTCCGGGTACAGCAAACCGATTTTTGCCTTGACCGCCAACGCGATGCAGGGCGATCAGGAAAAGTGCTTCGACGCGGGCTGCAGCGGGTTCCTGTCCAAGCCGATCAAAATCGATCATCTGTTGGAAACCTTGGCCGAAGAACTCGGAGACGAACCGGACCCAGTGACCACCGAGGCCACGCGGGTCGACGAATCCACTCAGGTCGACGAGAACACGGCTGGCGCGTCCACGGCCGACGAGTCCCCGTCCGTGCCCTCAGCGGAGCGTGGTGCGAGTGACCCGCCGGTCGAGACAGCCGCCCAGGACGAAGGAAGAATCACGTGCAGTTATCCCCTGGATGATCCCGACTTTCTGGAAATTGCCCAGGACTTTGTCGATGCATTGCGTTCGCGATTGCCCAAGCTCGATCAGCTGCTCGACGATGGTGACTTTGTTGCCCTGGCCGCTGAATCACACTGGCTCAAAGGCGTCAGCGGAAGTGCGGGCTTTGAACAGTTCGTCGATCCCGCCTATGCCCTTGAGCGGCACGCCAAGGCCGGGGATGCCGCCGCCTGTCAGCAGCCGCTAAAACGACTGCACAACCTCGCCTCGCGCATCGACCTGCCCGGTGACGTCGCCGATTCACCACTTGAGGCAATCGAGCCGAGCCGCGAGACACCTCGACAAGCGTCGCCGCCGCAAGACGTTCCCAGAGGAGCCGTTTCGGTGCCAGATGTTTCAAGCGAATCACCAGATCACCCAGATCACCCCGAGCAGCCGATTCACTCCACGCTGCCGATGGATGACCCTGAGTACCGCGAGATCGTGATCGATTTCCTGCAGCGATTGGACGGAAAGCTGTTGGAGATGGATGCTGCCATCGATCGGCAGCAATGGGAGGACGTGGCGTCGCTGGCACACTGGCTTCGTGGAACCAGCGGTTCGCTGGGGCTGCCGCAGTTCAGTACACCGACGTTAGCGATGGAGCGATTCGCCGAGTCGGCCGATCCGCAGGCAACCCGGTTGATCATGCAGGATATCCACGGGATCGCCGAGCGAATCGTAGTTCCGGTCGCTTGAGTGTGTCACAGTCGCTCGCGGTGGCTGAAGTGTTGAATTAGAACGCACACCCTGTGACGCCTACGCACGTTTCTGTGCGGTGATCGTCGGACTTTCATTTTTTGTTCTTGCTGGCACAGCATGTGCGGAAAGCGATCGGTATAACAAGTTCTGCACTCGCCGACGTTTTTTCACAAGGGACTCAACGATGGTTGCCCAACAAGATGTTTATACCCGGCCAATCAAAGACATCATGAACCGTGATGTCGTCACGATCAACGCGGCGGGGACGATTCATGAAGCCTTGATCTTGATGGAAGAAAACCGCGTCTCCACGCTTCCAGTGGTCGACAACGATGATCACTGTGTCGGAATCCTGTCGACGTCGGATTTGGTCGACATGACCCGCGATGTCGATGATGACGTCTACGAACTGGATCATGCCGATCCGGCCAGCCAACGGTTTTTGGTCGAGAAACTGATCCACAGCATGGGCAGTGAGTCGGTGCAGTCGTTCATGAGCGAAACGGTCTCGACGGTGGATTCCAAGGCGACGATCATCAAAGCGGTGCGACGAATGCTGAAGGATCAGATCCACCACTTGCCGGTCCTGGACGAGAACGGCCGATTGGTCGGAATTGTCTCGACGATGGATATCTTGGGGGAGTTTGCAGACGCGTCCACGGAATAGTCTAATATCGGGTGTGTCCCACCCCTAGAAAAGAGATTTGGCGAGAACAGCTCTGCAATGCGAAACGAACTCGAAGAAGCCCTCCGACAACTCCATACGGCGCTGGAGTCGATTGAGACCCTGGAGCCCGATGAGGCGGAGCGGCTTCGTCGTGCCGTGACTGAGATTTCCAGCACCCTGGACGAACAGGAAGTCGATTCGGCGTCCCTCGCAAAACGGCTTCAAGAGCAAACCGATGCGTTCCAGGAGTCCCATCCCGTGCTGACGCGAACCGTCGGTCGGATCGCCGACATGTTGGCGCAGATGGGCATTTAAGCATCCCCTTCCCCTTGTTCCCAGGCTCTGCCTGGGAACACACTGTCGTTCGAGGCTCCGCCTCGCGATCTAGAGGCAGCGCCTGGGCTGCGCAAAATCGCCGTCTCTCGCCATCGCTAAATTCTGCCGAATCGATTCTGCGATGGACCATCGATGAGCATGGAGCGGTTGGGTATCAATAACACAATTGACATCAGCCGATTCGCGCAAGCGTTCGGGCCTCGTCAACAACGGAAGGCCCGTAGGCTGGCGCCAAACGGCTGATCCCGCGAAGCTCCCAAGGGAATTGAAACCGCCAAAATCCTTCGTCCTTGTTCCCGGGCAGAGCCCTACGCCGTGAACAATTTATTAGCGGCAGGGCGCAAGCCCTCCGGTGTTTCGGCAAAGATGCGGAACCGG
>NZ_NTFY01000090.1 GCF_002289565.1 Rhodopirellula sp. SM50
GCTTTCTTTCCCTGGGGTGGCGGTCACTCCGCTGCGCTCGTTCCCTGACCCCAGGCTATGTTGTTGATGCCCTTTGGGCAAATGCTGCGGAACGGTTTCCGCCTAATATTCGGACCGGCTGCAACAATCAATTCCGCGCAGCCCAGGCTCTGCCTGGGAACGCGCTGTGATGGAGGCCGCTCGCCTCCTGGCCGCAGTCGGCGCGTGGCTCCGCCACGCGAGCCCCCGGCGGGGCCGGCGAGGGTGGCAAGCAGGATGCTTACCCCACTTATCCCACCGCCCGCCGGATCTTCTACTAAACTAGGGAGGCTGTCCCTTCACATCCCACCCTCGATCCCCACCGCAAGATGACCGACCGAATCCTGTTTGCCTGCTTGGCATTGATTCCGACCCTTTGTCTCGTCGCCCCTACCCAAGCCGCCGACGTCCAGATCACCGACGACGGCACCAAGGCGGTTGTCACCATCGACGGACAACCGTTTACCGAATATCGATACAGCGGCTACGCCAAGCCGATCTTGTACCCGGTGTACGGTCCCGGCCAAAAACCGATGACCCGCAACTACCCGATGGTCAAGGACGTCGACAACGAAGCCAGCGACCACCCGCACCACAAATCGATCTGGTACACCCACGACGAAGTCGGCGGGATTCGATTTTGGATGGAAGATGCCGAAGGAAAAAAAACGAAAGGCGTCGGAACGCAGGTCCAAACATCCCTGAAGATCGACGGCAACAAAATCATCGCGCAGAATGATTGGCAAAGTGCCGACGGCGAAACGGTGTGCAGCGACCAACGCACGCTGACCTTCGGCAGCGACGGTGACGCCCGCACCATCGACTACGAAGTCACCTGGATCGCGTCCTCCGGTGACCTCGTCATCGGCGATACCAAAGAGGGCACGATGGGCATGCGGACGCATCCGCGATTGCGTCTGAAAGCCGACCCAAAACGCGGCAACCACACCGCCGGCGGTCACTCGATCAACAGCGAAGGTGTCGAAGGAAAAGAGATGTGGGGCAAACGCGCCGCGTGGGTTGACTATTGGGGAGAGATCGATGGCCAACTGACCGGCATCGCGATGTTCGACCATCCCAGCAATCCGCGTCACCCGACGTGGTGGCACGCCCGCGACTACGGACTCGTTGCGGCGAATCCCTTCGGTGTCAATCACTTCGAGAACAAACCCGACGGCACCGGCGACATGACGCTCAAGGCCGGCGAGACGATGACGTTTCGCTATCGATTCCTGTTCCACACCGGCGACGCCGAATCGGCAGAGGTCGCCCAGGCGTACAAAGTGTTCGCGCAGGAGTGATCGTCGGAAACGTCGGGTGAATCGAATTGGGGTATACTAGGCTGCGAGACGAATTTCTCTTGTTTCGTCGGCCTAGATGCGATGCTACCCTCCACCCATGAACGTTTCCCAAGACACAGCAAGCGAACCTCTTCCATCGTTCGAATCCCCACCTTTGGTGGAGGTGGTTCTTGGCACCCAGTTTGCGCCGCTTGAGTCACTTCGAACTCCGCATTACGGCGATTTTTGGCAGGCAATCAGGGAGGATTACCCGGCACTTGAAGACCATCCTCCTCTTCCGCCGAATATCGAACGGTTTGGTACGTCTTCTGCCCCGACGATTGAATTTACAAACATCCCGCCAATTAGACGCTCTTGGTTTGTGAGTGCAGACAGGACAAGCATTATTCAATTGCAACGGGATAGATTCCTGCACAATTGGAGGCGGGTACAGGATTCGGACACGTATCCTCGCTACGATCAAGTTTTGGAATCGTTTCTTGCGAAGATGGAGCTGTTTACAAAATTTGTAGCCGAAAATGACCTAGGGGAATTAAACCACAATCAATTTGAGCTGACATACGTCAACCGAATACCCCAGGGAGATGCGTGGGGTAGCAACTCTGAAATCGGCCGAATATTTCCAGATTTTGGCTGGCGATCACCAAACAACCGGTTTCTTCCCGAGCCAGAAACAGTCAATTGGAACACGAAGTTTTTGCTTCCGGAAAACACGGGAAGATTGCATATTTCGCTGCGAACTGTGACACTTCCCAATGGTGGATCCAGCTTGTTTTTGGAAATGAACGCGAGAGGGTTTCCACCGAAGACCAATAAAAGTGAAATGCGATTGTGGTTTGATCAAGCGCATCGGTGGATCGTGCTTGCGTTCACTGATTTGACGGACAATGAAGTCAGAAAACACGTTTGGAGACAACAATGACCCTCACAATGCCTCCACCTCGAGAATACGTTGTCGTTGAGCAAGTCGATGCCGAGTATCAGCACAGTGCAACAACGCTACCGGCACTTCAGACCGACGTGGCATCGCCGAGTTCACTTTCACCGATTGCCGCACCTAGAGACGAGCGATTGGTGGAGAATGAGTATCAAGTACGACGGATGATTGACGAGTATTTCTCGGGAGTCAGTAACGGTGAACATTCCATCGCAACACTTCGAGACGTTCTCAATTCTACGTTGCGACGCGACTGCGACGAATCTGACGAGCTATCGGAGAACGATGTTCTCGTTGTGAATCGAAAACGCAAGATTCTTTTCTCGGATTCCGTTGACCTGGGAAACTTGCCGAAACGTCGACCACCTGTTGTTCTTCTAGGTCCTGACGAGTTTGATGAGTAACAGCTGGTTTGAACAGGTTTCCGCGGATCAATTCGTGACTCAAGGCGACATCATTTGTGATTGTCCCGTCATGGGTTGGAAGAGCGATGTCTCGTTTGATTCCGCGTCTTTTGAAGAACTGCAGGCTGGACGCGATGCCTTCAAGTGCGATGTCATCGTGATGACACAGGCATGCGATCTTGAGAATCGCAAAGTCGAAAGCGTAATTCTCTGTCCTTGTACGCTATTGAGTGAGTTCCGGTCAGACTGGGAGTTCACGGAAAAAACGCGTAAGCAGAATCCAAGCGACAAAGCTTTCCACAAGCTCTGTGAGAGGATCGCGAGTGGAGCGATGTGGAATCTGACGCTTTTAAATCACAGTGGAAGTGGGAATGATCACCGGGTCGTCGATTTCCAAGAGGTTTACACGATTCCCAGAAGGTTTTTGGAGCAATTCATCGTCGCTCGCGGCAATCCTCGGATTCGCCTGCTCCCGCCGTACCGCGAGCACCTTTCTCAATCTTTCGCTCGCTTTTTCATGCGGGTGGGATTGCCGGTCGGAATCACCGATCTTCCTTGAGCTTGTTTATGGCCGTTGGCCAAACGATCTCGGTTTCCGTTGATGACCTTGGGCGATGCCCAAGGCTATGGGTGTGGCTGGCCTTTGGCCATGGTTTGAAGACGCCAGCCGGAATTCGTTTTGGCGACTTGCGTTGACACCCCTGCCCTTGGCCAACCTTTCCACCTCAACATCGCACCCTCAATGCACGCGTTGTCCGGGCAGGGCGCCTTCGTCGGGCGAGAGCAGGAACACGTCTTCGCCGCCGGGGCCGCTGGCGCACACCATGCCTTCGCTCAATCCGAACCGCATCTTACGAGGCTTCAGGTTGGCGACCATCACGACCAAGCGCCCGACCAGACTCTCCGGTTCGTAGGCCGCTTTGATTCCGGCGAACACCTGACGCGTCTCGTCACCGCCCAGACCGAGCGTCAGCTTGAGCAACTTGTTCGCTTCCGGCACATGCTCGGCCGACAGCACACGAGCGACGCGGAAGTCGACTTTGACAAAATCGTCGATCGTGATTTCGTCGGCGATCGGTTCGTCTTTTAACGGCTGATCTGAATCGTCGAACGTCGGTCGATTCTCTTCGGCGGCTTCCGCGGCGGCGGCTTCTTTGCTCTCGTCAATCATCTTTTGTAAATCCTCGGGTTGAATGCGTTCCATCATGCGTTGAAACTTCGCCACCGATGTGCCCAGCAGCGGCGTTTTACTTTGGTCCCACGACGTGATCGGCTCACCGAGCAGCGCGTCGCATTTTTCAGCGAGCGTCGGCAACACGGGAGCCAGGTATATCGTCAGTTGTCGAAACAGGTTCAGTGCGACGGTGACCACATCGCGGAGTTCGTCCTGCCGCTCGGGATCTTTTTTCATCTCCCACGGCTTGGCGTGTTCGACGAACGGGTTGGCGGCATCGGCCAGTTCCATGATCAACCGCATCGCGCGGCTGTAGTCGCCGACTTCGTAGGCGTCGGCGATTGCATCACCGACCTTGGCGGCGTTTTCGAACAAGCCCCCGTCGTCGGGATAACTTTCCGCCAGCCCGGTGTTCTTGGCAAACTTGCCGACGCGGCTGGCCAGGTTGACGACCTTGCCGACCAAGTCACTGTTGACCTTTTCGACAAACTCGTCGATGCCCAAATCGAGGTCCTCGACACGCTGCGTCAATTTGGTCGCGTAGAAATAACGCAAATAGTCCGGCTCGGAATGTTTGCGATAGGTTTCCGCGCTGATCAACGTCCCGGTCGACTTGCTCATCTTTTCGCCGCCGACGTTCAAGAATCCATGGATGTGGACCTTGGTCGGCAACTGCAGTCCCGCCGTGTGCAACATGCCCGGCCAGAACAATGTGTGGAAGTACGTGATGTCTTTGCCGATGAAGTGGTGGATCTCGGTCGATTCGCTGCGCCACCAATCGTCGAATGATTCCCCATTGGCGTCACACCACTCCTTGGTGCTGGACACGTAACCGATCGGCGCGTCGAACCAAACATACCAGTAGTTGCCCGGTGAATCGGGAATCTCGAAACCGAAATACGGGCCGGGTCGGCTGATGTCCCAGTCCCGCAGCTCCTTGTCTTCGGCCAGAAAGAAACCCTTCAAATAGTTGGCGGTTTCCTTTTGCAGTGCGTCGCCGTTGTCGATCCACTCGATCAGGAACGAACGCAGCTTTTCCAGGGTGACGAACAGGTGGACGGCCGAGCGGACTTCGGGCGTGGCGCCGCTGAGCGTGCTTTTGGGATCGATCAAATCGATCGGAGAATACGTCGCCCCGCATTGGCAATTGTCTCCCGGCTGGTTTTTGTGTCCGCTGACGGGACAGGTTCCACGGACGAAGCGATCGGCCAAAAAGGTTTCGGCTTCGGGGTCATACAGCTGTTGGATGCTTTTTTCGGTGACCAGATCGGCGTCGCGGAGGGCTTTCCAAAACAGGTGACAAAACTCGCGATTGGCGTCGCTGTTGGTGCTGCCGTAGTGATCAAAATCGACGTGGAAATCGGCAAAATCGCGTTGATGCTGAGCGCTCATGTCGGCGATCAGTTCCTCTTCGCTGCGGCCCTCCTTTTTGGCCCGGATCATGATCGCGGTGCCGTGCGTGTCGTCGGCACAGATGTAGACGCAGCGATTGCCGATCAGACGCTGAAAACGCACCCAAATATCCGTTTGAATGTATTCCACCAGGTGGCCGATGTGGATCGGCCCGTTGGCGTAGGGCAGGGCGCTGGTGACCAAGATGCGTCGGGTCATGATTTGAATAATGGGCGTGTCGAAACGGGGGGATTCAGGGGCGGATTGTACAGATCGTCGTGAAACACGTAATCCCGAATGTTTCACGGGGTTTCCCAGGGGGAAGGGCTCAGTTTGGGGTTGTCGCCCCGACGGCCGATTTCGGAAAGTCCCTTTGTCGTCAGTTTGTCTCAAGTGAGAACTCACTTGTGACGGGGGACGACAACCATTCGGCTGAAGGATCGGCCGATCCGGGCACTTGTCTAGGGAGAGACACTTTGAACACGCATTTGTTCGGCCGGCTATACCCGGCCATCGTTTCGGCGTTTGTACTGGCCACCGTGACCGTCGCGAACGCCTCGGCAGCCAACAGCGTGCTCCTGGCGTTCTCCTCGGACCATTGCGGTCATTGCCAGGCCATGGTGCCGACATTGCGGCAACTGGAGCAAAGCGGAACGCCGATCCGGCACGTCAACGTCAATGCGGAACCCGAATTGGCTCGGCGCCACGGTATTCGTCAAGTACCGACCTACGTCGTGCTGTCGGCCGGCCGCGAATTGACGCGTTTGGTCGGAACGCAGTCCGCTCAAAGCCTGCAGCAAGCGTTGGCGATTGATCCGGCCGGTCCGCTGTTTCAAACCAAAGCCAATCTCCACAGCCAATCGGTCCTGAACGCGCCCCAGACCCGCCTCGCCGGGGCACCCTCCGCTTCGATCGGCGACGCCCGTGGCGAAGCGATGCCCAGTCTGACGATGGCCAACGCCGTCGAGCGCGCTCGGGCCGCAACGGTGCGACTGAAGGTCCACGACGGCAACGGGTTCGGTGTCGGCACCGGAACGATCATTGATCGACACGGCGACGAAGCCCTGGTGCTGACCTGCGGTCACCTGTTCCGTGAAACCAAACTGCAATCCAAAGTCGAAGTCCAACTGTTTGTCGCCGGGCAAGTCAAAACGGTCCCCGGCCAAGTCATCGACTACGATGCCGACAACCGTGACATCGCACTGGTCGTGATGCGGCCGGGATTCGACGTCCAACCGATCCAGATCGCCAACCCTGACAACCCGCCCCAGACCGGTCAAACCGCGTTCAGCTTCGGCTGCGACCACGGCGACGATCCCTCACGCCGCGACACCGCCATCACCGGAATCAACAAGTACAACCAACATGTGGGCGCGTCGAACATCGAAATCGCCGGTGCCCCGGTCGACGGGCGCAGCGGCGGCGGACTGTTTGACGCCATGGGCCAGCTGATCGGTGTCTGCAACGCCGCCGACTACAAGGGCGATGTGGGGATCTACACCGGACCGGGAAGCATCAAATGGCAACTCGATCGCGTCCAACTGGCTCACCTCTACCAAACCCAGCCGCCGACACCGGTGACCGTGCCGTCGCGGCGACCCAACGGCCACCCCGGCCAGCCCCAGACCCGATTGGCCTCGCTCAATGCCCCGCAATCACACGCCGGCCAGACACGTCCCAGTCAGCCAGCCGCGACGGAAATGATCGTCATCATCCGCGATCCGAACGCCCCGGGCGGGCAACGCGTGATGAACATCCAACAGCCGACCGCTGAGCTGATGGAAGTGATCAGCCGCCACGCTCGGTAGCAGGCGTCTCTTGATGGAGGGGAGCAAGCTTTTGGAGGTAGGAAAATGAGTTCGGCCGAACAACGACAACCTCGTCAGACGACAATTAATCTTCCTACCCCATAATCTCCTTACCCCTTCTCCACCTCCTATGACTGCTAGCAATTCGTTTCGACGCTGCTGTTTGCCGCTCGCTGCTGCGTTGGCGTGCGTTCTGCTGGGCAGCGGAGTCGTGCAGGCACAGCTTGACGATGGGGACGAGATCGTCGAACTCAACTTGTCCGGGACCGTTCGTGTCACGACCTTGCTGGATTTGATGAGCAAGCAGTTGGGGATTCGTTTTCTTCACGGGGCGGACATCGCCCGCCGTGATGTGACGGTTTACACGCCGGCCAGACTGCCCAAGAAAGTTCTGCCGACGTTGTTGGGCAGTCTGCTTCGCGAAGCCAACTTGGCCGTCGTCGATTCCGAAGTCCCCGGTTGGAAACGCGTCGTCGACATCGCCGATATCGTCAGCAGCGCGCCGGCCGGTGACGCCACCGAAATCTCGCGTCGCAACGGCCCCGCCGCCGCGGTGACTCAGGTGTTGCCGGTCAAACACATCGACATCACCACCGCATCAACATCGCTGAAACCCTTTCTCAGCAAGACGGGATCCAACATCGTCGCACTCGGCGATCAAGGTATCTTGATCGTGTCCGGTTATGCCGCCGACGTGCGGTTGGTCGCGGAGCTGTTGGCGATGATCGATCGCCCCGACGCTGAGGGGACGATCGAGTTCTACCAGACGCGGCGTCGACCGCCATCGATGTTGATCGAACAATACGAAACGATCCAACCAACCGACGCCACGACGAAAGCCGCCTCGGGCAACAAACTAAAACTGTTGGTCGACAAGACCGGCCGCCGTGTGGTCGTGGCAGGCCGCAAAGATTTGGTCGCGGCGGCGATCGGGTTGCTGGAACGATTGGATTCCGGCACCGAGTTTTTGACGCGCGTTTATCGGCTGGAATACATCGGCGCGTCTCGACTGGACAATCTGATTCGAGGGTTCGTCGAGATGCCCGGCGAGAGCAATCGGGGGACCGAGTCGAAATCGATTGAAACGACGATCGACGAAGAAGGCAACTTGTTGGTCGTGCGGGCCGGCGCGGAAGTTCATCAACAGATCGAAACCTTGCTCAAGGAACTCGACCAACCGGTGGATTCCGACGAGAGTCCGATTCGGTTCTACAAACTCAAGAACGCGACCGCGATGGACGTACTTTACTCGTTGCTGGCGCTGCAAGAGGCCGCCGGCAGCGGCGTTGCCCAGGCCGGCGGACTGGGCGCGGGAGCGTTCGGCACGCTCGGCGGCGCGAACATGGGTGGCGTCAGCCCCGCGATGGGCTTTGGCGGCAACCCGATCGGAGCCGCCGGGGCCGGCGTGAACAGCATGTTCCAAGGCGGTCGATCACGGGCGCAGCAACGACTCGACGAACTCGGCGGCGGATCATTCGGCGTGGCGGGTCAAAACTTGAGCAACAACATGACCTCCAGCCGGGTCCCCAACCAGAACGCCGCTCTCGGCTCGGTGGCCGGTATCGGTGCGGGAGGATTCGGCAATGGCGGCTATGGAGCGGGCGGTGGCGCGGCAGTGGCCACGTTGCCCGGCGGCGCGCGAGTGTCGGCCGATGTCGCGACCAACAGCTTGATCGTGTTTGCACCCTCGAACGTTCAGTCGCTGTATGAAAAACTGATTCGATCACTCGACCAACGTCGTCCACAAGTCTTGATTCAAGCCGACATTCTGGCAATCGACACGAGTGACAATTTTTCGCTGGGTGTGGAGATCAGCGGCGGCGATCGGGAGGGATCCAAACGGCTGTTTGAATTCACGTCGTTTGGACTCAGCGAAGTCGATCCCACCAACGGCGCACTGACGATCAATCCGGCGCTGGGGTTCAACGGCGTCTTGGTGGATCCGGAAGTCGCCGATGTGATCGTCCAGGCGCTCAGCCGACACCGCCGCGGTCGCGTCTTGTCGTCGCCGAAGGTGTTGGTCAACGACAACCAAACCGGGACGCTGAACAGTATTTCCAGCATCCCGTTCCAGGCATTCAGCCAGGGGGAAACGACCACGCTGACGGGGCTGGGCGGCAACCAAGAAGCGGGCACGACGATTTCCGTCACGCCACACATCAACGAAGACGATCATTTGCAGTTGGAGTTCGACGTCGAATTCAGCACGTTTATCGGTTCGGCCGCAGGTAATTTGCCGCCGCCGCGACAGATCGACCGCGTGGGCAGTGTCGTCACGATTCCCGATGGCAAAACGATCGTTGTGGGGGGGCTGAAGCGAACCCTCGAAGGCAATTCGTTCACCGGCGTCCCGTGGCTGGAAAAGATCCCCGTGATCCGGGATCTGACCAGTCTGCGGAGCGAAGAACAGACGACGACGTCGTTCTTCCTGTTCATTCGGCCCCGAATCCTCCGCGACTCGCAATTCCGGGATTTGCAATTCCTGTCCGACCTCGAAACCCAAGACGCACAGCTGCCGGCCGACTATCCTGTTAGTGGGCCCTTGCTGGTTCCCTGCCCGACGCCCGCGGGATTGGACCCGATCGGATCCGAGCACTTGTCGCCACCGATGCAAGGCGGTTATCCGGTGGAGGAATACGAAGTGGTCGGCCCGCCGCAGGTGGTCTACCCGTCGCCGTAATGCTTTGTCGCGGATTCAAAGTGGGGTAAGATTCCAGCTTGCCGCTCTCGATTCACTCGTGAAACGCAAGCCGAAAATTTAAAGCTGAAAAAGCCTTGGTGAACGCCATGAGTGATCACGAATCTGCCGCCGAAGCCTATCGCCGCAAGATGGCGTGGCGGCGAACCCCCGAAGAGAACATGCGTTTGTTTGTCCAGTTGCAGCGGCAAGCGTTCGAAGTTTTGGAAGCGTGCCCCGACGCCATGGATCACTTCATCCGGCGAAACCATCGCAAGCGAAGGCAATCGGAGGTGGACAAGCTGCTTCGACGTCACGGGTTCACTCACCCCTCCCCGTCTCCATGACCGTTCGCCCGTTCGCCCTGATCGAAACTCTGCTGTCGCATTCGGTTCCGCTTGTCATCATCGGAGGACACGCGGTCAACAGCTACGGGTACGCTCGCGCGACAGAAGATACAGATATCATCTTCGATCGAACGGAATCATCCGAACAGGCCTTGTGTTCGGCGCTATCAAAGATCAACGCGTTTTGGATCAGCGATGACATCGACCCGGTGACGCGTCTGGAGAAAACGGTCCAAGTTGATCTCCAGTACATCCGGTCGCATCGACTCATGATGCTGGGGACGGACTTAGGATACCTTGATGTTTTCGATTATCTTCCTGGCATTGACGACGAGCCGACGTCCGTTGCATTTGAGGACGTTCATGTCGTCGGTGGGTTACCTTACGTTTCATTGCGTCTGTTGCGAAAGATGAAACGCGCGTCGGGTCGTGGCAAGGATCTGTTGGACCTTGAGAACCTGCCGACGGAAGCGACATGACCGAGACGCTCAACCATGATCGTCACGAATCCGCCAGCAGGCCGGCGACCGAGCAGCTCGCCGAGCGGCTTCAGATGCCGGTCTCCGAAGACCTCTCGAAGCTGCAGCCCTCGGAGATCTTCTTGAGTCGCATTCCGATCGCGCACGCCCGCGAGCATGGCGTGATGGGGTTTCGCGGCAAGCAGGACGACGACGTGTGGTTGGCGATCGACTCGATGGCCGGATACGAACACCTGGATATCATCGCCCGCGCACTCGCCCAACGCCCCGACGGTGAACTCCGGCCGTTGCGTGTGCGCCCGTTGCCGGCGACGACAACCGCCATCGCGCGGGCGATCAATGCGGCCTACTCCGATCAATCCAGTCGAACGCAAAGCGTGATCGATTCGCTCGATCGTGACGAGTTGCTGGGCCAACTGGCCGGCTTGGGGCCGAAAGAAGACTTGCTGGATACCGAAGGCCGCGCGCCGATCATCCGTTTGGTCAATCACATTCTGTTCGATGCGGTCAAATCGGGCGCGTCGGATGTTCACATCCAACCGTACGAAGACCGGTTGATGGTGCGGAAACGAATCGACGGTGTCTTGTTCGATACCTTTGAAATACCCAAATCTGTCCAAGAAGAGGTGCTGTCTCGAGTCAAGGTGCTGGGCAAAATGAACATCGCCGAAAAACGCTTGCCGCAAGACGGGCGGGCGACGGTGCAGCTCGGTGATCGAACGGTCGACTTGCGGATCGCGTCGCTGCCGACCAGCCACAATGAACGCATCGTGATTCGGTTGTTGGACAAGAGCGCGCGGCTCTACACTCTGGCCGAACTCGGGATGCCGGCCCACGATTTCGGACGTTTCGCATCGCTGATCGCTCGCGACCACGGGTTGATCTTGGTCACCGGTCCGACCGGCAGTGGCAAAAGCACCACGCTCTACGGAGCACTGCAGGAACTCGATAGCGAAGAACTGAATATCCTGACGCTGGAAGATCCGATCGAGTATCAGTTGGACGGAATCAGCCAAACGCAGATCAATGAGAAAAAGGGGATGACGTTCGCCTCGGGCATGCGGAGCGTGCTGCGGCAAGACCCCGACATCATCATGGTCGGCGAAATTCGCGATGCCGAAACCGCGATCATGGCGATCCAAGCCTCACTGACCGGACACCTGGTGTTCAGCACGCTGCACACCAACGATGCCGCCAGCGCCGTGACGCGTTTGTTGGACTTGGGGATCGAGCCCTATCTGGTCAGCAGTTCGCTGGTCGCTTCGCTGGCCCAGCGTCTGGTCCGCAAGTTGTGCGTCGACTGTAAACGTCCACGACGCAGCAGCGAGGTGTTGCCCGATGTGCCCCCGCTGCTGTTGGAGTCCCATGGTTTGGGCCGGTCGGATTTGGTCGGCGTGTTTGAGCCGGTCGGATGTGATGCCTGTCGCGGGACGGGATTCCGCGGCCGGGTCGGATTGTTTGAACTGTTGGTCATTGATGACACCTGTCGTGAATTGGTGCAATCGCGTGCCAATGCGTCGGCGATCCGCGAAGCCGGGTTACAATCGGGGATGCACTTGTTGTCGATGGACGGTTTGCTGAAAGTCCATCAAGGCATCACAACACTCGATGAAGTCCTCCGCGTAACGACGCTGTGAGCCCGATGGCTGTCTTTTCCTATTCCGGTATCGACGCGGCTCGCAAATCCGTCCAGGGAACGATCAGCGCCGACACCGCTCGCGAAGCCCGCGACTCGCTGCGTGGTCGCGGCATCCACGTTCGCAAAATCTCGGCCTGCAAACACCGCGAATCGAAGTTCCGTCTGCCTCGGTTTTCGCTGATCGGATCGCAGAGTCATTGGGCGACCGCCGTGTCGGAGTTGTCGATGCTGTTGCACGCCGGCATCCCGATGCTCGATGCGCTTGATACGATCGTGGAGCAGAATCATGGATCGTTTCGCGCGGCGTTGCTGGCGGTCCGCGATCGAGTCGCCGCGGGTGAATCGTTCGCCCAGGCACTCGGCGGACGTCCCGATCTGTTCGACGAGGCCTCAGTGCAGATGGTCGAAGTCGGTGAGAACGCCGGGACGCTGGACCAAGTGCTTTCACAGCTGGCCGAATTCAAACAACGCCAATCCCGGTTCACCGATGCGGTCACGACCGCGCTGGTGTATCCGATCTTTTTGGTTTGCTTTGGGACCGCGGCCGGCGTGTTTCTGATGACCAGTGTCCTGCCGCCGCTGCTGGAGAACCTGGAAGAAACCCTCGACGAGCTGCCGTTCCCGACGCGAGTCGCCAAATCGCTCAGCAGTTTGCTCGTCGACTATCGCTGGTTTTGGATCGTGGGGCTGGTCGGTGGCGTGGTCGCGTTGACGCTGGCCTTCCAAAGCCGCCCGGGCAGACAGGTCTTCGATCGCCTGGTGTTGCGCGTGCCGATCCTTGGTCCGATGCTGGTCAAACAAGGTGTGTCCCGGATCGCGATGATCATCGGAACGCTCTCACGAAGCGGTGTTGAATTGACGCGTGCGTTTGAGTTGGCTGAGCGTTCGACCCGCAACACGCTGTTCCGATCGGCGCTGCGTGAATGCGGCAGCCGGATTTCTGCCGGCGAAGAGCTTTCCGATGCCTTGCAACGCAGTGGGGCATTTCCCCCGCTGGCGGTGCGGGTGTTCTCCATCGGCCAGGAGTCGGGAAAACTCGATGAAATGCTTTTCCGTCTCGCCGAAGACTATGATGAACAAGTCAAAACGGCGTCGGCACGACTGACCTCGTTGATCGAACCGGTTCTCATCCTAGTCTTGGCCGCCATGGTGGGATTTCTGTTGTTGGCCACGATCCTTCCAATCCTGGAGGCTGGAAATGTTTTGTGAGAGACGATTGCCCTCTCAAACGACTTCTTTACATCAGCCTCTCCCGGCGTTGGCGTTCGGCTCCCTTCGCATCAACATAAAGAGTAACCCTCCCCCTGGGAGGGTCGAGCGCAGCGAGGGGAGGGTTCGCCTTGGCGCGCCGACGGCGCCTGAGATCACTGAGGTGAGTGTGGCGATTCACCGTTCGACCTCCCCTCGCTTCGCTCGACCCTCCTGCCAGGAGGGTGACTTTAAAACCACACGACCTCTGAGCGGGAGGGTGATTTCCGGCGTCGTGAAACGACGCGGATTCTCCCTCGTCGAGTTGATCGTGGTGATGGTGATCCTGGGCATGTTGGCCGGACTGGTCGCCGTTCGCACGCGAGGCTATTTAGTCAACTCGCGGAAGAACGCGGTCAAAGCCGAGATCGCTACGATCATGAACGCATTAGAAACGTTTCGCATTGATCAGGGGCGTTATCCGACCGAAGACGAAGGACTGGAGATTTTACGAGAAGAGACCGAAACCTGGCCGGAAGGTTTTTTGACCAAGATGCCTGTCGATCCCTGGAAGAACCCCTACCTGTACTTCGTCAGCGAAGAGGGCGTCGAAGTGGTCAGCCTGGGTGCCGATGGACGTGAAGGAGGTGACGGAGAGGACGCCGATTTCTCCAGCATGATGTTGGAAGAATGAGTGGAATGAACATGAGATCATCCGTTTCGCGCATGCGTACGTCGACCAAACGGAAGATCACACACCGGCGTCCTGCTTCATTCAGAAAGCACCTTCCCGTGTGGAGGTCGTGCAGTTTTAGAGCCACCCTCCTGGCAGGAGGGTCGAGCGAAGCGAGGGGAGGTCGAACGGTGAATCGCCAAGTTCATTTCAGTGATCTTCGACCCCGTCAACGCAGCAAGGCAACCCCTCTCCTCGCTGCGCTCGACTCTCCCAGAGGGAGAGTGACTAAGACCCCTTATTTTAAACGCCTTAAAAACGCACGACCTCTGTGCGGCAGGGTCGAGCGTCGCGAGGGGAGGGCAATCATCCGTGGCTTCTCCCTCATCGAACTCATCGTCGTCTTGGTGCTGATGGCGGTGCTTGCGTCGCTGGCGACGTTGTCGGTCCGCGGCGTGATCGCCAGGCAACGTCTCGGGCGAGCCATCGAAGTCATCGAGCAATTTGATACCGCGCTGCGGCGCTCCGCACGCGACCAGCGCCGACAAGTCGCCGGTGTCATCGACCGTGGACGCGGACGACTGACCATTGATCCGTCGGGTGATCAATCGAGAACGTTTACATTGCCTCGCCAAGTTTCCATCGACGCGATTCGCTTCGGCCCCGTCTCGGCGTCTCGACAAGGATCGCAAGTGATCGCAAACCGTGACGGATCGTCGCCCAGTTACGCGCTGCGACTGACCACCGCCGACACGCGGCGCTGGGTTTTCCTGGTCGGGGGAAGCGGACAAGTGGTTGAGGACTTCAATGACATGTCGGTTAATCTAGCGTTGGGGATGCGATGAACCGTCGAACTGCATTCACACTGTTAGAAATCATTGTCGCGCTGGCGCTGATGGGGTCGGTGCTGGTCGGATCAATGCTCGCGTTCTCGCGGCACCGCAATCAACTGTCGATGGCCGAGAAGCGGCTCGAAGCCACCCGAGTCGCCGATCGATTGGTGCACGAACTCTCGGCACAGCAAGGCGGTTTGCCGATCGGCACGCGCGGCGCAGTGGCCGGCAAGGGCGATTGGGTCTGGCAAACGTCGCTGGTCGGCAGCACCTCGTTGGCGACTGTTGAGATGCAGGTGGTGCGGTTTGAGATCTTGGAACTCGGTGCCGCATCGGCGTCATTGATCACGGTCGATCTGGTCAAACCGGCGGGCGTTCCATGAGGACGCGAGGAGACGCTGTGGGGTCCGGCCGCTGGGCTGGGAAACAGAATGCCAGCGGGAAGCGTGAGCGAGCGGCGCGTCTCTACCGTCGATTTATCGCGCGCCACTGGCTGACGCCACGTGCTTGGATCCAAGGTGAACGTCGTCTCTGCCCGGCCGACGCCTTCACCTTGATCGAGATGATTGTCGCGTTGGTGTTGGCGTCGTTGATGATGGTCGGCTTGTTGGGCATCGTGGCGTCGGTCTCGACGCAGTCCACTCAATTGCGTCGCGAACAAATCGATCATGTCGCCGCCGGGATCCTGGCCGATCGTTTACGCAACGATTTGATCAACGCGCGAGGCATCGCCGCCGGCACCGACACGCTGATCTTGTCGGGATATGTTTCGCCACAACAGGTGCCGGGCATGGTCCGTTACACGCAGGCGACGATCGGAACGCGCCGATTGCTGATCCGTCGCGCGGGCGGCCGGCGTGACGTGTGCTGGGTCGATTTCGGTGCCTTCGACTTCGAAACCTATGACGAGTTCGATGTTGAAACCCCCGTACCCGACATGACCGGCGGGCTGTTGCCGATACCCAGTCGCTTTCGCATCGCCGCGCGGGACGCACAAGGTCGAGTCTTGTTCAACGAGGTGATCGACCATCATGCGGACTGAACGGGGTCGCTCGGGATACGTGCTGCTGGCGGTGCTGGCCGTGATGGTGTTGATGGTCACCGTGCTGGCGACGCTGTCCAAGCTCAGCCTGCGCCGTGCGCTCGCCGCGGCCGATGCGCAGGTTCGTCTGCAACAGCGGTTGGGTGCGGAGTCGATTGAACGAGTTCTGTTGCCGCAAGCCGGTAAGGTCTTTGATCAGCGGGAAGAACAAGCCGATGCGATCCAAAACTCGACGGGAACGGCGAACCCTTTTCCTAGACAGATTCGCGGCGCGGTGACGATCGGCGGCGTGACCTTTGACATCGTCTTGGCAGATGAAGACGCCAAGTTGAATTTGAACCAGGTGTACCACATGACCGGCCGGCGGCGGACCGAGACGACGCTCGGCGAGGTGCTCGGGCCGGTCTCCGCGCGGGCGGTGCGTCTGTTGCCCGCCACCCGGCCGATGACCGACGCGTTGCTGGAGTCGGCGGCCGAAGACGGACCCGCGGACGAATCGGATCAGGCGATGACGGAAATCCCGCGTGCCTTCCGAAGCTGGGGAGAGGTGTTTGACCTGTCCAGACTTTCCGCAAGTCTGGGATCCGATGCCGCTCTGCCCTCAGTCAGCGGCGACATCACGTGCTGGGGTGGCGGCGGGCTGAATCTCCGTCGGGCCTCGGAGACATCGATCCGAGCCGCCGCGGGCTGCGTTTTATCCGATGCTGGAGCCCGTCGGCTGGCCAGCCGATACAAAGACAATCCGACCACGTCACTGGCGATTTTGGTCCAGCAAGAAGGGAAAACTGAAACCGAACGTCTTCGGCTGCTTAGAATGTTATCCGAGACCAGCACGCACTTTTCACTTTGGATCGATGCGTCCGCGGTTGCCCGTGGAAGCATGCGGACCTTTTCGGTGATGCGAACGACCGATGACGGTTTGACGATCAACGAGCGTTTTTCTTTTTGAATGCCCCCGCAGTTGAATGAGAGAGATTGCTGAAGGATGGATTTGACCGCCCAACGACGATTGATCACCGCGTTGACTGCAGGCTTCTTGGCCGTTGCAGCGGTGGGTATCGTCTGGTCGCTCGGCGGCATCGATCCACCCGCGCGGCAATCCGACAGCACACGCGGATCGAAACGCGGCATGAAAACGGCGGTCGACCAACCGCAACCGCCGACTGTCGAAGCGGCGGCCCCGATCAACTTGGCGTTGAAACTGCAACAACCCCTCTACGACCAGCCCAAGCCACCTCCGCCAAAACCCAAACCTCAACCGAAACCCGTGGTCGTCCGCAATCCGCCGGCGGTCAAAGCCCCGCGACTGGATTGGACACTGACGGGAACGATCATCGACTCCGATCAAAGCGTTGCGATCCTCACCGATGCGTCCGGCAAGACCGACATCCGAGCTGCGGGCGAAGTCGTCGAGCTGTCACCGCCGGGCGTGTTGGTGCGAAAGATCGACTCTGAGAAGGTCACGCTGGAGGTTCGCGGAACGGAGTCAACGTTGCGATTGAAATCCTCCTTTCCGTCCACCGGCGGCGGCAAACCCGATCGGCCGAATCGGAGACCTTCCCGATGACCGATCGGTTCTGCATCGATGGCGGCGGTTTGATCGCGCACACCGAATCGGGATGGTTCCTTCAGGTCGGCTTCGAACAAACCGAACTCGCCGCCGCAACGCCGCCCCAAGTTGTCGCCGAACGGTTTGCCCAACTGTGTGACTCGGTCAAGGGTGCCGACAAACGATGTGTGCTCGGCCTGCCCAGCGGCGAGTGCTTTTTCGTCTGCGATGAACTGCCCGATTCGATCGACGCCAAAGACCGCAGCGCCGTGACGTTCGAGCTGGAACGCCATTTTCCCCTCGACGCCGAATCGATGGTCGCGGACTATTTTGTCCGTGCCTCGTCGGGGCAAATCGCGGCGGTCGCAATCGAAACGCCGCGGCATCAACCGACGGTCGACGCGTTTCAAGCGGCGGGGATCGAAGTCGTTGCGATTCTGCCGACGGCATTCCTGATCGCCAGAGCCTTCTACCGCAGCGACGCCGAAAAGTCTCCGTTCACCTTGGTGATCTTCGCCGCAACATCCGCCGAATCGTTGTCGGTCGACGACGGCGGGGTGTATCGCTGGCGGCAGTTCTATGACGCCGATGATGAACTTCGTCGACATCAAGCCACCATCGCGGATCAAGCCGACGCCTCGGAAAGGACCGTCATTGTCGGCCGAGGTGAATCGATGTTTCAACCGCGCGGCCGAGTCCAATGGTGTGATCGCGATGCCGCACGTCTGGCCGCCGAAGGTGCGGGCCTGGCATTGGGCGGTCGTTGGGGGCGTTGGCCCGACTTGCGGCGTGGTGACTTGGCACCGAGCGATCCGCTGTTCGCCGTCGCCGGACCCTTACGCAAACTCGCGTGGGCGGCGACGTGTTGCTTTCTGATCCTGTCAATCGCGGCTTGGTATCGCGGCAATCGACTGGCCGCCGAATCCGAATCGGTTCGACAGCAACAGCGCGCCGTGTTCGCCGAAGCCTATCCGGGGCGACGTGTTCCGGTGATGTTGATGCGAACCGTTCGGGGTGAACACAGCAAAACGCTCGGTTCGCGCGGTCGGGGTGATGCGATCAAGCTGCCGGTTCCCGCGACGCGTGTGCTCAGGGATCTGTACCGCGGTCTGGAACACGCGCAACGCGTCGGCGGCGTGCGGCTGCGGTTGATGGATTTGAAGATCGTCGATGGCGTCTGCTCCCTGACCGTTCGCGCGGTCGATGCCGTCCAAATCGGGACCATCGCCAAGTCGCTCGAAACGTTCGGGTTCGACGTCACACCACCGGCTGCCGAGCAGATCGATCCCAGCAAGAACGAGCCCATTCCGACCTACCAATCGACCCTCTCGGCTGTTTGGAATCCGCCCGCGAATCGGGCGGAGGAGGGAGTCGATTCGTGACCGTCACGACGAAACGATTGATCGCCGCCGCAGCCATCGTACTGTTGGGACTCTACGCCGCCTCGAGTGTGGTGAACACGCGGTCGGCGGCGGACCGGTTGCAGCTCGATCGCCAAGACTTACGCGAGCTGCGACAAAAGCTGGACGAAATCGAACGCGTCGCTGATGCACCCCGAGTCGCGGCGCTGCAGCTGGAAGAACCCAACCAAATCCTGGATCGCATCAACGCGGCGCTGCAGCAAGCCAATCTGTCCTCCGATTTGCTGTCAAACCAAACCCCCAACCAGCCGCAGCGGATCGGGCAGACCGATTTCAAGCTCCGGCGGGTCGAAATCAAACTGAACGCGGCCACGATTCCCCAGATTGTCGCCTTTTGTGACGCGCTCAAGGACGAATCGACCGGCAGCTTGGTGCGGGATTTACAGCTGTTTGATCCCCGGCAATCCGGCTCGCGCGAAACCTGGAATTCTCAGCTGACCTTGACCCAAATCATCTTTTCACCGAAAAGCGACACGTGAACGTGCGTTGGTGCTTCAAGTGGCGGGGGAATGAGTGTTGGTGTGCAGGCTTTAGCCGTCCACCGTCGCTGCCTCGCAGCGACCGGAAATCGCCCCAAGGCTAAACACCAACGGGTGCTGAAACCGGTTTTTTCCGATGCCTGTGCCATTCGTGCCTGATCCTTTTTTCCGTGGACGACCGAATACTGTTGCGATGATAAAGCACTGAGTCGAATTGGAATGCGTCGAGATGGAGTTCGTAGCGATCGATCGCGGGTAGGTCCGGTGTCTGCTGCGCTGAGGATGACGCGGTGTGGTTGCATCGCCATGTTCAGCCACATCGCCGCGTTCTTGGTCTGTCTGCAGCCCGTCGGATGCTCGTCGCTGCAGAGCAAGAATCGATCGGTCATCAAGGTCCAGACCAAGCGGGACACCGAGCGTGCCAATCGTCTGACGTACGCGGGCATCCGATCCCTGCAGAAACAGCATCTCGACAAGGCGGCGAAACAGTTTCGCGAAGCGGTGGAGGCGGATGAGACGTATGGTCCGGCGCACAACAACCTGGGGCTGATGCATTATGAGCAAGGCAACTTGTACCAGGCCGTGATGGCGTTTGAGCAGGCGCGTGAATTTTTGCCCGGCGATCCGGCGGTGGTCTACAACTTGGCTTTGGCGCTCGAAGCGGCCGGACGCACCGATGAAGCGATCGAGCTCTACTACACCGCCAACGCGATGGATCGTGCCAATCCGCTTTATCTCGGCAATTTGGTCCGGTTGCGGGTCCGGCTGGGCGAGCACGATGACGTGCTGGTTCAGCAGCTCAAGGATTTGGCGTTGATCGAAACACGCCCCGATTGGCGACGCTGGGCGGACACCCAGCTGGCGCTGTCTCAAAACGATGGGTTGGATCGCGGCCCGGGGACACCGGATCTGGAGACGATGGTCGACCGTGATACCGAGGCCGACTCCGGGGACCTGCGTACCAAGATCATCGATCTGACGCCCGTCATGCCGGCCTCAGCGGAGGAGCCGATCGCCGAACCGTTCGGGTTTGACGATCTGCCCGATGCCCCGCGGCGCAAAGCCCCACCGCTCCAAGCCCCCCGCCAAGACGGTCCGAGCATGGATTTAGCTCCGCCCGCCCCGCCGTCGCCGCCCGCCGTCGACGCGTCATCCTTGGAAGAAAGCTACGTCGAAGACCTGACCGCCGACGAGTGATCGTCCGCCCAGCCCACACCCCATCCACTCGGGGACAGACCCCATCCACCCGGGGACAGACCCCATTCACCCGGGGACAGACCCCATTCAACCGGGGACAGACCCCATTCAACCGGGGACAGACCCCATTCAACCGGGGACAGACCCCATTCAACCGGGGACAGACCCCATTCAACCGGGGACAGACCCCATTCACCCGGGGACAGACCCCGAGCTGCTCGACCCCGAGCTGCTCGTTTACATGTCGACGATTGACCCACAAACGGGACGCTCGACTGTTATGCTTTATGGGTTCGACGACAACTCCGCCGCAAAGAAGCTACTCAATGACCTTCGCCGATTGGTTCCGCATCCACAGATCCGACATCCACGCCTACAGTGAACGTTGCTTGCTGGCAGGAGCCTGAACCATGCAACGAATCCTCATCGCATTCTTGGTGATCATGCTTCCGGTTGCCGTGAATTCTCTCGTGGCATTGAACAAACAGTTGTGAGCTTGAATCCATACGAACCGACGTGTCACGCCGATGAAACTGGTCCGATCCGTGGCCCCCGGTCGGTCTGGCTGTTGCTAATCACGGCCACGTTTGCAACCGCGTGCATTGCCAGCGCAGCGCTGATCTTGGTCGAGACAATGGAAATTGCGGGTCGACAAGGATCGTGGAACGCCGAACTCACCAAGGGCGCAACCGCCTCAGCGATATTCGGTTTGCTCGGCTGTTGTTGGCTGTGTTCGTCACTTCTCTACTGGGTGAGACGCAAGAGGTTTGCAACCGTTGTCAATCTGGGTGCCATCGGTTTGGCTGCGTTGTTGATCGTGCTTGCGACGCAAGGGCTTATCCTGTGACCATCTGAACACGTCCCCGTTCAGCCGGGGACAGACCCCGGGGAGACTGGGGACAGTCCCCGAAGTGTTCAGTCCCCGAAGTGTTCAGGGGGTTTTGATCGATGGAGAATAAACCCACCGATGGCAGTGCGTACCCACGGATGTCATGCAGTCGGGGATCCGTGGGTACGCCTTGCCATCCGTGGTCTGATCCATGACGGGAAGCTCGGGGTCTGTCCCCGATCGAGACAGCTGACAGGCTGGAAGCCTATCCCACTTCCTCGCGGCGGGTGGCTCTGCCTTCGATGGTTTTGCTGTCATCGAACGGGTGTAGACGTGTGCTTTCAAAGGTGGTGGTGTGGACCTGCACGGACCCGAAGCCGCGGAACATGCGGGAAAGCACAAATCTGCGAATCAGATTGCGTCCGACCGGGACCAGCATCGCGAAGCCGACGATGTCGGTCAGCAAGCCGGGCGTTAGCAGCAGCGCGGCGGAAAACACGATCATCAGTCCGTCTTGAATCTCGCGGCTGGGCATCCGGCCTTCGGCCAGCGCCAATTGAAACTTTTGCCACGCGATCAGGCCCTCACGTTTGGCCAGCCAAGAGCCGATAATGCCGGTAATGATGACCAGCAAGAATGTCGGGCCGGCGCCCGTGACATCGGCCAGTTGCAGCAGCAGGTACAGCTCCACCAGCGGGACGGTGATGAACAGCAGAAGAAGTCGAAGAAGCATCTCAATCGCCTGAAACGGGCGGAAAAATTGGATGACAGCGTTCCGGATGAACCTGTTTCGAACCGGTCCGTCGGAGTGCCATCGTGACAAATGTCCCTTACGGAATTCAGCAGGACGCGAATTTCGTGCCATATCTGGCCATTTCGAAACACCACCCGCCAAAATCAACCAGGTGACGATCGTGATCGCCCAATCCTTGACGGTCCCCGACGCGGACGGTTTGCACGCACGGCTCTGGCATCGCGGCGACGGCAGCGAGCGCGGCGTGATGATCCTGGTGCACGGATTGGGTGACCACGGAGGACGATACGCATGCTTTGCCAAGCGGATGCTGCGGCGCGGCTGGGCGGTTTTTGCCTTCGATCTCCCCGGTCACGGACGCTCTCCGGGAAGACGTGGTACGGCCAAGAGCTACGACAGCGTTCTGCAGACCATCGCCGCTTCGCGAAAGCTGCTGTGGGAGTCGTTTGCCGAAAAGGAACAAGTGTTGATCGGTCACTCGATGGGAGGCAACTTCGCGGTCAACTACGCTCTGCGTCACGCTGAGTTTGACGCGTATGGGACGCCCGATCTGTCAGGATTGGTGCTGGTCGCACCGATGTTGATGCCGCCGAGTTTCCTGGATCGACACAAAATCCTCGCGGCCTGGGGAACCGGACAACTGTTTCGCTGGATCCGGCTCTCCAAACCACCCCGAATGGATCAATTGACTCGCGATCACGCCGTGGCCGAACGTCTGCGGGCTGACCCGTTGCAACACAGCCGGATCTCGCTGTATCTGGCGACCCAGTTGTTGGCGCAAGGTCGCTTTGCACTCGATCACGCTTCGGCGATCGAGACTCCGACGTTGGTGTTGCTGGGCGACGAAGATGAATTGATCGATCAGGCCGCGTGCCGCAACCTGTCACTCCGGATGCGCGAGTGGTCGGAGTTTGTCCGTTGGCCCGGAGGGCGTCATCATCTGTTGTACGACGTCGATGCCGAAGACGTCGCCGATCATCTGGCCGTGTGGATGGACCGCGAGGTTGGGGGAGTCGGGCCGGCGATGCAGCTCGTTGATCACCCGATCACGTCGCAACCCATCCAGGGCTGCAGGACCTTGGGAACTGCGATGCTGCCGTCGGCGCGTTGATGGTTTTCGATCACGGCGATCATCGCGCGTCCTGTTGCGACGGCGGTGCCGTTGAGCGTGTGCAGGAACTTGGTGCCCTTCTCTCCGGTCACCTTGTAACGCGTGTTCAATCGACGCGCCTGATAGTCGGTGCAGTTGCTGGTGCTGGTCACCTCGCCCCACTCGCCGGCGTCGCCCCGTCCCGGCATCCAGGCTTCCAGATCATACTTGCGATAAGCCGGACCACCCAGGTCGCCACTGGCGGTATCAACGACCCGGTAGGGGACTTCCAGGGCATCAAACAATTCACACTCCAGCGACCGCATCTCTTCATGCATCGCATCGCTTTGCTCGGGCAACGCGAAGGCGAACATTTCAACTTTGGTGAATTGATGCACGCGGTACAGGCCCTTGGACGCGCGACCGGCCGCCCCGGCTTCGGTGCGGAAACAGTGACTGAGCCCGCATAACTTGATCGGCAACTCGGTGTCGGCCAGCGTTTGATCCGCCATCATGCCGCCGAGTGTGATCTCTGCGGTGGCGACCAGATTCAATTCAGTGTTTTCGATGCTGTAGATCTGCGTCTCGGGGCCGCGGGGATTGAACCCGGTTCCTTGCAGCACGCTGGTCAGCGCCAGGTCGGGCGTGGAAACCGGCGTGAAGCCGCGATCGGACAGGAAACTGATGGCGAACTGTTGCAGCGCCAGATCCAAGCGGACGGCGGCGTTGCGAAGGAAATAGAACCCCGCACCGGCGACCCGCGCACCGCCTTCGAAATCAAACAGGTCGTGCTTCTCACCGAGTTGCAGGTGATCGAGCGGCTGAAAATCGAATTCCGGTTTCGGCGTCGCACCGAAAGACAGTTCTTTGGCGTCGTCTTCACCACCGGTCGGTGCGTCGGGGTGGGTCAGGTTGGGAATCAGCGTTTGGATGGCCAGGATCTGGTCTTCCAACTCGTCGCATTGTTTTTGGGCGGCATCCTTTTGTTCTCGCAGCTCGCGCCCCTTGGCGATCAGTTCTTGTCGCTGGGCGTTATCGGATGCCTTGGGAATCTGCTTGCTGACTTCGTTGGCTTGGCGGTTGAGGTCTTGGGCGAGTTGCAGTTGAGTGACCCGCTGGGCGTCTAATTCGACGATGCGATCGACGTCACACGGCACGCCGCGGCGCTCACAGTTCTCGCGGACCAGTTCGACGTTCTGGAGGATGAATTTCCGATCAAGCATGATGAGTTGAGGTAGGTGTGAAGGTTCGTTCGCGGTGAGGCAGTGTGGGATAGGCTTCTAGCCTGTCATCTTCTGCCGACGACAGGCTGGAAGCCTATCCCACTTGTGTTGACAGGCTGGAAGCCTATCCCACTCGTGTTGACAGGCTGGAAGCCTCTCCCACTTGTTTGGCGATTTCGTTCCAGAGTCGGGTCGAAGCCTGGATGCCGCGATGGTAATCCTGGACACGGAATTTTTCATTGGGGCTATGCGTGTTATCGTCCGAAAGCCCCCAGCCGAGCAACAAGCAATCGCACCCCAAGACCTCTTGGAACCGCGTGACGATCGGGATCGAGCCGCCTTCGCGGATGAACACCGGTTTGGTGCCGAAGGCGGCATCGATGGCGATCTCAGCGGCCTTGGCGAACGGTGTGTCGATCTTTGCCAACATGCCCGGCGCCCCGTGATCGGATTCCAATTCCCAGGTCACGCCGGCAGGGGCGACGGCGCCGAAATGCCGCTTCAGTTGCTCGGTCAGTTCCTTGGGGTCTTGATCGGCCACCAGTCGAAAACTGATTTTGGCCGACGCGATCGCCGGGATAATGGTCTTGACCCCTTCGCCTTGATGGCCCGACGTCAGCCCGTTGATGTCGAAGGTCGGTCGAGCCCAGCGTCGCTCGTCGGTCGTGTAACCCTGTTCGCCGAACAGATCTTTCACCCCGACGCTTGCGGCGAACTCCTGATCGGACTGCGGCAGTTGGCGCCATTGTTGTCGCTCCGCTGCGGTCAGCGGCTGCACCCGATCATAGTAACCGGGAATTTGGATCACGCCGTTCTGGTCGACCATCGAGGCGAGCATTTTGCAAAGCGCGATCGCGGGGTTCATCACCGCTCCGCCGAACGAACCGCTGTGCAGGTCTTGGCTCGGCCCACGGACGGTCAATTCATACGTGGCGATCCCGCGCAATCCGTAGGTGATGGCCGGTTGCCCGTCGGCGTACTGGCTGCTATCGCTGATGACGACGCAGTCACAGGCCAGTTTTTCGGCCAGATCCGGCAGCATCCGCTCCAGGTTTTCGCTGCCGACTTCCTCTTCGCCTTCGATCAGAAATTTGAGTTGCAGCGGCAAGTCGTGACCGGCCGACAGCCAGCGACAAACGCTTTGAATGTGCGTCAGAACTTGTCCCTTGTCGTCGGTCGCACCGCGGGCAAACAGATCTCCATCACGAACGGTCGGATCGAACGGTCCACTGATCCAATCCTCCAGCGGCTCGGCGGGCTGGACGTCATAGTGTCCATAGACCAACACCACCGGCGCTCCCTCGATCGGAGCGGTCTGGGCAACCACCATCGGATGCCCCTCGGTCGCGATGGTTTCCACCGACAGTCCGGCCTGCTCCAGTTTTCGGCTGACCCAGTCACAGGCCTGGCGAACTTCCCCCTGCCGCCGGCTGTCGCTACTGACGCTAGGAATCCTTAACCACTCCACAAGGTCCTCTAAAAGCGCGTTGCGGTCGGAATCGAGGGATTCAATCAATTGGTCCAGTGAGGCGTCGTCGAGCGGCCCGGTGGCCGCATTTTCACGGGATGGAGACACGGGAACGACTCGGTGATTGTGGGTGAAAAACGGAAAAAACCATCAAAATCGGGTCTGCCTTCGGTTCTGCAGTCGCGCTACAATAGGGGCCGTGTAATCGTAGCAACAGAGGGCGTGACCGTTCGCCCAGCGTTCACACGACGGAGCAGTTTTTGAAAATGTCTGACAAGCAAGTCGCGGTTGCCGATCCGGCGGTCGAACAAGACCAACAAACCAAACCCAAAAAACAGCCTCGCTACAACGTCGTCCTCTGGGATGACTCCGATCACAGCTACCAATACGTCGTGATGATGATGCGAAAACTATTTCGCTACCCGGTCGAGAAAGGGTTCCAAATCGCGACCCAAGTCGACAGCCACGGCAAAGCGATTTGTCTGACCACCACCATGGAACACGCCGAATTGAAACGCGACCAGATTCACGCCTACGGCAAAGATGACTTGATCCCGCGTTGCAAAGGCAGCATGAGTGCGACCATCGAACCGGCCGGCTAAAGCATGTCGGCAAAGTTACGCGTCACCACGCTCGGTTGCAAAGTCAACCAATACGAAACCGAACTCGTCCGACAGGGGTTGCAGCGTGTCGGGTTTGAAGACTGCGCCCAGGGAGACCAGGCGGACGTTTGCATCGTCAACACCTGCACGGTGACCAATCAAGGTGACGTCAAAAGCCGGCAAGTGATTCGCCGCATGGCCCGGGAAAACCCCGATGCCCGGATCGTCGTGATGGGCTGTTATGCCACCCGAGCACCCGAGGAAGTCGCCGAGCTGCCCGGGGTGGCCGAGGTCGTCACCGACAAACGGGAACTGCCCGATCTGATGTCGCGGTTCGGCGTCGTCGACGTCCCCACCGGGCTGGACGGCTTTTCCGGCCGGCACCGTGCCTATGTCAAAGTGCAAGACGGCTGCTTGCTGCGCTGCAGCTACTGCATCATTCCCCACGTGCGACCCAAATTGACCTCGCGGCCGCTCCAACACATCGTCGACGAAGTCGGTCGTTTGACCGAAGCGGGACATCGCGAAGTCGTTCTGACCGGGATTCACCTGGGGCACTACGGCGTCGATTGGAATCGCAACAAACCGCGCGAAGACTGGACCCGGCTGTCGGATCTGGTTCGACGACTCTGCCAGCTGCCCGGCGATTTCCGGATCCGGCTGTCCAGCATCGAAGCGACCGAGGTGACGCGCAGCCTGATCGGCGTGATGAACGAGTATCCCGATCGTCTCGTTCCCCACGTCCATCTGTGCCTGCAATCGGGCAGCGACTCGGTGCTGCGTCGGATGCGCCGACGCTGGGGCACACGGATGTTTTTGGACCGCTGCCGGATGCTCAACGAAGCGCTCAACAAACCGGCGATCACGACCGACATCATCGTCGGATTTCCCGGTGAAACCGAGGCCGAGTTCCGGCAGACGCTGCAAACCTGTCGCGCCGCCGGGTTCTCCAAGATCCACGCCTTTCCCTTCAGTGCCCGCCGCGGCACACCCGCCGCCGAGATGCCCGACCAGTTGCCCGGCGATCTCAAGAACCAACGCGTGCACCAGCTCGCCGAACTCGAGTCTGAACTCCGCCGCGACTACTTTGCCAGCCTGGTCGGTGAATCCGTCCAAGTGCTGGTCGAATCCGATCGCGACTTGGTCCGGCTCGATGGCAGCGAAAGTGAATCACGGTTGTTACGCGGGACGACCTGTCGCTACGCACCGGCCGAATGGGTCAGTGATGACGCCGGCATCACGACCGGAGACTTGGTGACCGCCAAAGTCATCCGTGCCGACGCCGAGCGGGTGCTCGTTTCTCAGTAGGTCACGCTGTGCGTTCTCAGTAGGTCACGCTGTGCGTTCTCAGTAGGTCACGCTGTGCGTTCTCAGTAGGTCACGCTGTGCGTGACGCAACGCTCGCACAGCATGCTCTACGTCGTCGAACTCTGTCGCTGCAACGTCGACGGCGGATCCTCTTGCGTGTCGACGAATTCCGCCGGCACTTGGAAATCTTCCATCGGGGCACCCTTGCTGGTCGGTTCCAGGTAGGTGTATCCGGCGAGCGCTTTTTCGAACGCGGCGACGATTCGGCCGGCTTGTTGGTGATCGATCCGCTCGTCCGAGATCGCGTCTTCGACCGACTGCCCGATCCGATCGAGCAATTCGCGGTCGTCGTATTGAACGTAGCTGAGCACTTCCGAGACGGTGTCGCCCTTGACGATCGAACGGATCTTCACCGCCGATCCCTCGCACTCGACGTGCACCGCGTGGGTGTCGCCGAACAGGTTGTGCAGGTCGCCGAGGATTTCTTGATACGCCCCGACCATGAACACCGCCAATTGATACGACTGGCCGTCTTCGGGCGGATGAAGCAACAGGGTGTCACAGCAATCGTTTTCAGAAACAAACGAATCGACTTTGCCGTCACTGTCGCAGGTGATGTCGCCCAGCACGGCGTGCCGGGTCGGGCGTTCGCCGAGCCGATGGATCGGCATGATCGGGAACAACTGGTCGATCGCCCAGGCATCGGGCATCGATTGAAACAGCGAGAAATTGACGAAGTAAATATCCGAAAGCATACGATCAAGATGTTCCAGCTCGGCCGGCAAATCGCCCTCCGCCTGGGACAGTTCGCGGACGCGATGGCAGAGGGCGAAGTACAGGTTTTCGGCTGCGACACGCTGCTCCAGCGGCAGGTACCCGCCGCTAAACAGGTTCATGCACATGTCCAACGTCAGCTGCGCATCATGGAACTTTTCCATCATGTTGTCGGCCGTCAGATTCGCGTAGGCGTCCCACAAATCACGGACCGGTTGTTCGTAATCCTCCGGCGGCCCCTCTGACTTCGGCTCGCCGTCGCCCGGCGACGCGGCCCAGGGCGGCAGATCCGCGTTGCCCTGTTTGGTCACACCCAGGGTTTCCATCACCAGGATGCTGTGATGAGCGGCAACGGCGCGGCCGCTTTCGGAAATCAATTGCGGGTGGGGAACGCCGGCTTCATCGCAAACACTCTGCACGTGGTAGACGACGTCGTTGGCGTATTCTTGAATCGAGTAGTTCATACTCGATTGGCTGTCGGTCTGGGTGCCGTCGTAATCGACGCCCAATCCACCGCCGACGTCCAAATAACCCATCGAGGCACCGCGGCGTTGCAGGTCGACGTAGATCTGGGCTGCTTCCAGGATCGCCGACTTCAGCTGACGGATGTTTCCGATCTGGCTGCCGACGTGAAAGTGCAGCAATTGAAAACAATCCTCAAATCCCATCTCGATCATGCGGTCCAGCGACGCCAAAACCTCCGCGACCGTCAGCCCAAATTTGCTGCGGTAGCCGCCGCTGGCCTGCCAACGGCCGCTGCCGCGGGTGGCCAGTTTGACCCGCATCCCGATCGTCGGGCGCACGCCCACGGCCGAAGCGACGCGGAAGATCAGATCCAACTCGCTGGCTTTCTCGACCACGGGGAAAACGGTTCGCCCGAGCCGCTGGGCCATCATCGCCAAGCGGATGTACTCTTCGTCTTTGAAACCGTTGCAAACGATCGGGACCGAAGCGTCGCTCATCGCGATCGCGGCCAGCAGTTCGGGCTTGCTGCCGGCTTCGACGCCGAAGCCCAAGGTGGCGCCTTCGGCGACGATTTGTTGAACGACTTCGCGCTGTTGGTTGACCTTGATCGGGAACACACAGCGATAGCGGTTCTGGTACCCGTTTTCATCAATCGCCTGGGCAAAGCAGTCGTGCAGATGATGCAGTCGGTCGCGGAGGATGCCGTTGAAGCGGAGCAGAATGGGCAGGCTGAGGCCGCGGTCGCCGAGTTGGTCGACGAGGGCCTTCAAATCGATTGACGTATGTCCATCTCGCGAAGGCGAAACGACCACCGTGCCTTGTTCGGAAATACTAAAATATCCATCGCCCCAGCGATCGACACCATATTCTGCCACCGAATCTTGGACCGTCCAGCGATCCTGACGAACTTGCTTCAATGCTTGATTGCCTCGAAAAAGAGGTCTCGATCGGTCGATCGAGACGTGTTTGGAAAGGGTTCAACGACAGAGCGTAGTGGAATCGAGCGGGCCTGTCAGCTCAACTCGGGACTCGGCGCCCCGTTTTGGTAGACACTCTTCACTTTGGCGATCCGCTGAATGAACTGTTCGATCGTCGGAGTTCGCTCTTCGACTTTCGGGTGCATCAATTGCATCACACCGCGAGCCAACGAGGGATCGACGTTGGGGCAGACATCGACCAGCGGCTTGGGGGGCGAGGTGTCGTGATGCAGGGCCGCCCGTCCGCTGACAACATCCCCCTGCCAGGGATGGCAGAAGGCGATCAAACAGTAGAACGTGACGCCGAGCGAGAACAGATCGACGCGTTTATCGGTCGGCCGTCGGCGTACGATTTCGGGCGACATGTAAAGCGGCGTCCCGGTGCGGTTGCCGGGCACCATGAACGGCGGGGTGGCCGGCAGCGTCAGTCCGAAGTCGATCAGTTTGACGTCCTTGGAATCCGGCAGCAGGATGAAGTTGCGGGGGCAGATGTCACGGTGGATGAAGCCCTGGTTGTGCACATACTTGAGTGCTTCACACATCGAACGGATCAGCATCATTCGTTTGCCGGCGACATGTTGTTCCTGCTTTTGAACGATGATGTTTTGCATGCTCGGCCCGGCGACGAACTCCATGATCAGGATCGGTTGCCCCTTGGTCGACATGCCGATTTCATAGGTTTCGACAACGTTGGGGTGATGCATTTTCAGGGCGATTTCGCCCTCGGACGGTTTTTTCAGGTGGCGAAACCGGCTTTCGAACAACTCCACCTTTTCCGGGTCCAGGATTTTGATCCCGACCAGGCGGCCGCCATGATCGTGGTCCTTGGCGACGACAAACTTGGCCATCGTGCCGGTGAACGCGGTCCGTTCCAGCGTGAACCGCTTTTGAAGATCGATGCGTCCACCGCTGCTGCCGCCGCTGCCGCCGAGCATCGATTTGACGGAATCAAAAATCCCCATGGATGACCTACTTTCCGCAATAGTCGATCGCGCGGGCGATTTCAGTTTTCAGGTGTTTGCGATGCACAATTCGGTCGATGTAGCCGTGTTCCAGCAAAAACTCGCTCGTCTGGAATCCCTCGGGCAATTCAATTCCGATGGTCGCCTTGATCGTTCTCGGGCCGGCAAACCCGATCAAGGCTTTGGGTTCGGCAAACACCAGGTCTCCCAGGGAGGCGAAACTGGCGGCGACACCGCCCATCGTGGGGTTGGTCAGCACGCTGATGAACAAGCCGCCCGCTTTGTCGTAGCGGGCTAGCGCGGCACTGACCTTGGCCATTTGCATCAGCGACAAAATACCTTCGTGCATCCGTGCCCCCCCGCCACTGGCGCTGATGATGATCAGCGGCAAGTCTTGCGTGGTCGCATGTTCGATCAACCGCGCCAAACGTTCACCCACCACCGAGCCCATGCTTCCCATGATGAACGCGCTATCGGTCACGGCCAGCGCGACGCGGCGGGCCCGAATCATGCCGGTCCCCGTGATCGCGGCGTCGGACAAACCGGTTCGTTTCTGTTCCCCGACGAGCCGTTCGGCGTAGCGTTTGCGGTCGGAAAACTCCAGCGGATCGGTCGGTCGCAGCTGCTCGTTCATCGCCTCGAACGTGCCTTCATCGACCACTTGGACGATTCGATCGGCCGCCGAAACGTAAAAATGGTGGTCGCACTTGGGGCAGACGTTGAGTCGCTGTTCGACTTCTTTTTTGTAGACGCTGGTCCCGCAACCGGGACACTTCAACCACAAGCCTTCGGGGACGCCCCGTTTCTTGGGTGGCTCCTGGGGGGAATCGCTAGGTTCGGGCATGGTAGAATGAGGCTGAGATTCGAGGGTGTCCATGCGAAAGAATCGAAGCGTTTCGGGCGATCGGCTTGCAGTGGAGTGGTGGAGCGCGCAGGCTGTCCGTCGGCCTGTCTGGCCACGTAGTTTAGCTGATGGCGTCGTTTTTCTCAGCCCCTAATTGAAATCCGACATCGCGACCGGGCAGGCTGCCCTTGGGCGGTACGATTTCTCAGGGCGAGCGAAACGCTGAAATCTCCGAGAATCGATGTCCAAATTGGGCGTTTGCTCCACGCTCGAAGTACTCTGCCCGAGTCACGTTCCCCCAACGCGGTGAAACATTTTTTTCCTCTGTTTCTTTCGGTTTTAGCGGCAGGGCGCAAGCCCTCCGGTTCGTCATCGTTGCCCAAACACCGGAGGGCTCGCGCCCTGCCGCTAAAATATGCTTTACAACGTTACCCTTTCTCCCTCTTGCTGGTTCGAAATCACAACCATGATTGGCAATCTCTCTGAATCACGATTCCGGGGCTTCCTGGCACCGTTGGCCGTGCTGGCGGCAGTTTGCACGCCGCACCTCGTGTTGAATTCGGCCCCCGCGGCCGAGATCTTTGTCGAAACCGAGAGTTTTGACGATCTCGGCGGCTGGAAATTGGACACCCAGTTCATCCAGCAGATGGGGTCTCCCTACCTGCTCGCCCACGGACTGGGCACGCCGGTCGACGACGCCGTGACGCAGATCGACGTGAAACAACCCGGGACCTACCGCGTCTGGGCTCGCACCTTCGACTGGGTGGCCCGCTGGGACGCTCCCGGGCAGCCTGGCAAATTCCAAATTCAGATCGGCGACCAAACGCTCGACGAAACCTTCGGCACCGAGGGAGCGACGTGGGGCTGGCAAGACGGCGGAACGATCGAACTGTCCCAAGGAAAAACGCAGCTGCGGCTGAACGACTTGACCGGATTCGACGGCCGCTGCGACTGTCTTTACCTGACGACGCAGCTGGACGGCGATCCACCACCACCGGCCGACAAGGTGTTGTCGGATTGGCGACGGAAGCAATTGGGGTTGCCCGACGAGCCGCTGGAACGGGGACCGTATGACTTGGTGGTCGTCGGTGGCGGTTACGCCGGCATGGGCTCGGCAATCAGTGCCGCCCGGATGGGATGCCGCGTCGCCCTGATCCAAGATCGCGGCGTCTTGGGAGGCAACGGCTCGAGCGAGGTGCGGGTCTGGGCGATGGGCAATATCCGTCGCGGGAAGTTCCCCCGGATCGGCGAGATCATCGAAGAGTTCGCCGACCAAGCGACCAAATCACCCGGCCGCTATGAAGAGTTCGGCGACGATCTGAAGGAACGCGTCGTTCGCGCCGAGCCCCAGATCGATCTTTGGCTCAATCACCACGCGTTCGATGCCGTCGTCCAAGACAATCACATCGTTTCGGTCGATGCGCTCAACACGAAAACCGGCGAGGTCGTGCGGATGCTCGGAGACCGTTTCGTCGACTGCACCGGTCATGGTTGGCTGGGCCAATTTGTCGGTGCCGATAGCGACATGGCACCCGATGGCCGAATGGGGATGAGCAACATGTGGCGCTGGGATGAAACCGATTCGCCGAAGTCGTTTCCCGAAACGCCGTGGGCGCTGGACTTGGAAATGCCAGACTTTCCCTATCCCCGCGACCACCACGGTCAGTGGTTCTGGGAAAGCGGTTTTGACAAGGACGCGATCGGTGACGCCGAAGGCATCCGCGACTGGAATTTGCGCGCCGTCTACGGTGCGTTCAACGCCATGAAGAACCGCGACGGCGCCGCCGATCACAAGACCGCGATCCTCAGCTGGGTCGCCTACGTCGGTGGCCCACGCGAGAGCAATCGGTTGCTCGGGGACGTCGTGCTGACCCAAGATGACATCGTCGCTAAACGCGATTTCCCCGATGGCTGTGTCCCCAGCACCTGGTCGATCGACCTGCATTACCCCAAGGAACAATACGCCAAAAAATATCCCGACAACCCGTTCATCAGCGTCGCCGTTCATGACCGCCGCGTCGATCGATCGTACGGCTATCCCGTCCCGTATCGCTGTTTCTACAGCCGCAACATCGACAACCTGTTCATGGCCGGACGAAACGTCAGCGTCACCCACGAAGCCCTCGGCACCGTTCGCGTGATGAAGACCTGTGGCATGATGGGCGAAGTCGTCGGCAAAGCGGCATCGATCTGCGCCCTCCGCGATTGCACCCCACGCGACGTTTATCAAAACCACCTCGATGAGCTTCTAGAATTGTTGGAATTGCCAGGCAAGGCACGTCGCAGCACACCGTCGGCCCCGATCACGATCGACGAAGGGGCGCTCCCACGGGCATCCAAATTCGGCCCGATGACCGGCCAAGATCCGGCCTCCTTCGAAGGCATCGTGATCGACGATCGTGAGGCCGAGCTGAAAGGGAAATGGACCAGCGGCGGCGGTCGAAACGATCGCTATGTCGCCTACAGCTACAAGTACGCCGGCCCGGGCTCGGGGGCTCAAGCGACCTACACCCTCAAAGCTCCTCAAAGCGGTCGATTTCAAATCCTGGTCGGTTGCTCCCCGGCCGATGAGCGTTTCAAAAATCGCGCCACCGCTGCCCCGGTGGAGATTCGAATCGCTGATCGAGTGGTCCGCGAGAACGTGAACTACCAGGGAACCGAGGACCGCCAGTTCTCACCGGTCGCGACCATCGACGTCGAAAAAGACGACCAGATCCACGTCGTGATCTTGACCGATCAAGCCGATGGACTGGTGCACCTGGATGCCGTCCAGATGATTCCAGCGGAGTGACGTCCTCAATCTTGTTCCCGGGCTCTGCCCTACGCCGGGAACAAGTTTTAGCGGCAGGCCACTACCAATTTGACGCGTTAGCGGAACGGCGCGAGCCGTCCGGTCGCGTTTCAAAAACGCCGTGAAAGACCGGAGGGCTCGCGCCCTACCGCTAACAAAAAACTCCCCGCCTGGCGTCAAAGGATCTCTTGAAGTGGGATAGGCTTCCAGCCTGTCATTTCAGCATCGACAGGCTGGAAGCCTATCCCACTTATTTTCCCTGCGTTGCGTACCCCACTTCGAACTTGCCAGTACTCTCCGATCCCGTTCTAATTCCCGTTCTGCGTCAATCGACCACGGAACCAACGGACGGAAGGCAGATGAGTCAAACGAAGACCCGATCGGCACCATCAGGTGTCCGACACAAACAAGGCAACGTCTTCCACCAGCGACTCGGGTCGTTGACTTTTTCCCAAGCCTGCCAGTTGCTCGGTGACGAAGGCGCCACCTTGATCCGCCAGGGGGCACAGTTTCTGGAGCTCCATCGCGACGATGTCTTTCTGGGTGGCGATCTGTTCCGCGTCCGACTTCCGGACGCCGAAGCCGACAACGGGGTGGCGGTCGCGACCATCACACTGCAGTCGGGACGCCGTCGACAATTGCTGGTCAACTGCAACCAATGCGAGACCCCCTGCTTGCACGTCGGCGCGGCGCTGGACCATCTGCTGCAATCCAAGAGCGACCTCGGACTGGCCCAACCGCCCGACGAATCGGTTCCATTGGAACACCTGACGCCGGACGAGCTGAATCAGCGAGCGATCGCCGACCGAGTCAAACGCGCCGCCGAAGAACGCATGAAAGTGCGGTCGACCAACACGACCAACCCGTGGACGGATTACCTGGTCACCAGCGAACGATCCGGCAGAACCTATCGCGTCGCGCTGCGAGGGTTCGATTCGGGCCAGGCCTATTGCACGTGTCCCGATTTTCGCACCAACAAACTGCAGACGTGCAAACATGTTCTGCACGTCCAAACCAAGGTTCAAAAACGTTTCTCCGCCGCCAAGCTGCGTTCACCGTATCGCCGCAAAAAACTTTCGCTCGCCCTTTGCTACGGCGATGATCGCGGCCTGCGGTTTCATCTGCCCGCGAAGGTCGATCCAAAAATGGAAGAGATCGTCGGCGATGCGGACACCACCCCGATCACCGACGCGTCAGACGCGATGACGCGGATTTCGGCGTTGGAAAACGCCGGGCTGGACGTCACGATCTATCCCGATGCCGAAGCGTTTATTCAACGCCAATTGACGCAACAACGTGTTCGCCAAGCCTGTGAGTCGATTCGCAAGGACACCGAGAATCACCCGCTGCGAACAGAACTGCTGAGCGCAACCCTGCTGCCCTACCAGCTGGACGGCATCGCGTTCGCCGCCGGCGCCGGACGCGCGATTCTGGCCGATGACATGGGATTGGGCAAAACCATTCAAGGCATCGGCGTCGCAGAACTGTTGTCCCAACTGGCCGACATCAAACGCGTGCTGATCGTTTCTCCGGCCTCGTTGAAGACGCAGTGGCGAAATGAAATTCGTCGCTTCAGTGACCGAACAACCCAAATCGTACTGGGCACCGGGGCCGAACGCTACGAGCAATATCGCAGTGACGCGTTCTTCACGATCTGTAACTACGAACAAGTCCTCCGCGACCTGACCGCGATCGAAGAGGTGCCCTGGGATCTGATCATCTTGGACGAAGGTCAGCGGATCAAAAATTGGGAATCGAAAACCAGTAACGTGATCCGCCAATTGGAAAGCCCGTTCCGATTGGTGTTGTCGGGAACGCCGCTTGAGAACCGACTCGGCGATTTGTTCACCGTCACGCGGTTCGTGGACGAAGACCGATTGGGACCGGCGTACGAATTCTTTCACAAACACCACGTGGTCGATGAACGTGGCAAGACGTTGGGCTACCACCGATTAGACCAGCTTCGCGAATCGCTCAAACCGATCCTGCTCCGCCGCACGCGCAGCGAGGTCGCCAAGCAGCTTCCCGAACGGATCGACGAAGTGATCCGCATCGAACCGACGGCCGAACAGAAAGAGATCAACGATTCCCATCTCGCCATCGTGGCCCAAATCGTCAACAAGAAGTTCATGACCGAAATGGACTTGCTGCGAATGCAAAAATCGTTGCTGATGGCGCGAATGTCCTGTGACAGCACGTATCTGATCGACCAAGAGGAAACCGAGTACAGCAGCAAGCTGGAACGATTGACCGAATTGTTGGAAGGGTTGATCGAAGACCCGACGCGGAAGATCGTGTTGTTCAGTGAATGGCGACGGATGCTCGACCGCATCGAACGACGGTTGGACACGATGGCCTGCGATTACGTCCGTCTGGACGGACAAGTGCCGCAAAAGAAACGTGGCGAACTGGTGTCGCGTTTCCAGAACGATCCGCAGTGCCGCGTGATTTGCATGACCAACGCCGGGTCGACGGGATTAAATTTGCAAGCGGCCAACACGGTCATCAACGTCGACTTGCCCTGGAACCCCGCCGTTCTGGAACAACGCATTGCGCGCGCCTATCGGATGGGACAAAAAAATCCCGTCCACATTTACAAGTTGGTCACCGTCGGCGACACCATCGAAGAACGGTTGCTAGAAACACTAGCGTCCAAACAAGAACTCGCCGACGCATCGATCGACATGGACAGCGACGTGTCGGAGGTCGCGATGGTCAGCGGCATGGAAGACTTGCGACGCCGATTGGAAGTCATCTTGGATCCGTTGCCCGCCACGCCGGTGGACGAAAGCCAACAACGGCGAGTCGAGGCCGAGGCTCAAGCCTTACGAGCGAAACGCGAAAAAGTCGCCGCCGCGACCAGCGGGCTGATCACCGCGGCACTCTCCCTGGCCGGCGAACTGATTCCATCGGCTGGCGACAAAGCACCCAGCGAAGAAACCGTCGCCACTCTGACCGACCGCTTGTCGCAGTGTGTCGACAAAGACGAACAGGGACGGCCTCAACTGACGATCACGCTGCCGGACACCAATGCCCTCCGTGGTCTCGCCACGACGCTGGCAAAGTTGCTCGATTCGTAAGAATCGATTTCATGCTCGTTCCCAGGCTCCGCCAGCTCCTTGGGTGCCAACGGCGGTGGCGTTCCCTGGCGGAGCCATGCAACGAGGGTGAACCGGTGTGACCGTTCTCCGGCCCCGCTAATTGCTACGACCCATCCATTCCGACCGCAATAGTTTGCCAAACCCGACCAGCTGAATCCGCCGGCAGACCACTCATCGTTCGCCGTCCTTTCCGGCGATTGAAGTGAAAAGAGTCCGACACTCTCTTAAGCTTCGTTTTCCGGTGGGATCCAGTGTTTGTCAGTCATTTCAACAGCTTTCTTCGCGGCGGAGCCGCGACGGCTGCGCGACAATTGCACACCGCGCTGCGCAACCGCGGAATCCACAGCCGGTTTCAATACCTTGCCGGTCAATCCGTTACCGATTCGCAGCCTGCCGAAATTGATTCGGACGGGTTCTACAGCACCCAATGGGCGCGCAAGGGGAGTTTGCCAAATGCTCTCGATCGCGTCCGGTTTCGTGTGCATCGACAGTCGTTCAAGCGTGCCACACGCGGCGCGAACGATGGGGCTGAAATCTTTACTTCCCCGCACGGCCAGCCGTTCACTCCTTGGCCTCCGCTGGATCACCCCGCGGCCGCCGAACCAGCCCAGCGACATCTGATCCACCTGCATTGGATCTCCAAGTTCATCGACTTCCCCAGCTTCTTCGGTTCGCTGGATCCAAACCAACCCGTTGTCTGGACGCTCCACGACATGAACGCCCTGACCGGCGGTTGCCACTTCGCCGGTGGCTGCCAACGGTTTCGTGTCGGCTGCGGAAACTGCCCCCAAGTCAAACGGTCCGGGCAAACCGATGTCAGTTTTCAAGCGTTTCAAACCAAACGCCGCGCCTTAAAAGACATCAATCTGCACATCGTCGCGCCGAGCCGTTGGTTGTTGGGGTTGGCGCAATCCAGCCCGTTGCTGGCCGACGCGAAATCGTTCACCCGAATTCCCTATGGAATGCCGACCGACAAGCTCTACCCGATGCAGAAACACTTTGCCCGTGAAGCGCTCGGCATTGAGCCCGATGCCTTCATTATCGGCTTTGGTGCGATGAACTTGGGCAGCCGCCGCAAGGGCGCGACTGAACTGCTGGCGGCGTTGGAACGTGTGGGGTCCAACCCCAACGTCCGCGGTTTGGTCTTCGGCAGCGGTACGCTCTCCGATGCGAGCAAAACGTTGCCGGAGATGATCCACGTTGGCAACGTTCAAGACGACCGTACGCGTCGATTGGTGTATAGCGCAGCCGATGTTTTTGTGCTTCCATCGACCGAAGACAATCTCCCGTTGACCGGTCTGGAGGCGATGGCCTGTGGTACTCCCGTGATCGGATTCGATGCCGGTGGAATCCCCGACTACGTGATTCCCGGCAAAACAGGATTGCTCGCCGACAACGGTGACGCCGTTCAACTCGCCCGACGTTTGCAAACCGCGATCGCCAACCCGGATGCCATGCGAGCGATGGGTGCCCAAGCCAGGGATCTGATCATGAATCAGTTTCAATCCGATACGCAAGCGCAATGCTACATGGAACTTTATCGAAGTCTGATCGGGTCCGAAAACCAAACCCAGCGCCGCGCTGCCTAACGGTCTCCTGGTAAATCATCATGTCATCGTCGAATCATCGCCGTCCCACAATCCGAATCGTTACCCCATCGTACAACCAAGCGGAGTACTTGGAGCAAACGATCCTGAGCGTCTTGACACAAGAAGGTCGTGGCAGCGACTTTCACTTGCAATACGCTGTCGTAGACGGAGGCAGTTCGGATGGATCCGTCGACATCATCAAAAAGTACGACGGCGAACTGGCCTACTGGTGTAGCGAAAAAGATCGCGGTCAATCCCATGCGATCAACAAAGGATTCGATCGAGTCGATGGCGACATCTGCGCCTACATCAACAGCGACGATTATTACCTGCCGGGCGCTTTCCAACGAATCGTCGCTCTCTGGAAAGAGAACCCCGATGCAGATCTGTTTTCCGGCGTCTGCCGAAAAGTGGACGCGCAAGGAAAACGACTTCGCGATCAATGTTCGGATATTTCAACGTTGGCCGAAATCGTCGATTTGTGGAATCACTGGCTTCACCCGAATCCCAATCGAAATTTTATTCAACCCGAAGTGTTCTGGACGAAACGACTGAGCGACCGAATCGGAACGTTCAACGAATCGCTCTACTACACGATGGATTTCGACTATTGGTTGCGGGGCTTCGACGCGGGAATGAAGGTCGCCAAGACCGATCGGCCCCTCGCCGCGTTCCGCATTCACGCCGGTCAAAAAACGTCGGCCCGCCACGCCAGCATTTTGGAACTGCTCGACCGAATCGCGCCCTACCTCACCTCGGACGACGACCGGATTTCGGCCACACATCGACAGCGATTGCTCCGCCACAGTCGGATGACGCGACGGATCGTCGAATCGGCGAACTCCGCTCCCGAACAACGAATCCTTTCACTGTTGGCACTCGCCGCCGATGAGCCGGGCTTGCTGACGTCCAAGCACTATTGGCGGCAGATGCGACGAAACAGCAAACGAATGTTTTGGAAACGACACGCGGCCTGATCGAGCAAGCCGTGGGATAGGCTTCCAGCCTGTCAACGCTCGGGTTGCTCGTGTTCCCAGGCTCCGCCTCTACGCCGTGAACGATTTCTTTCCTGTGTTTTACGAGGTGTTAGCGGCAGGGCGCGAGCCCTCCGGTTCCCCATCTTTGCCGAAACACCGGAGGGCTCGCGCCCTGCCGCTAATAAATTGTTCACGGCGTAGGGCTCCGCCTCCTGACCGCTGACCATCTGGTGGCTCAGCCACGTGGGCATCGCGTCCCAGGGGGCAGCCTCGGAACGAGTCGCAGACGCCATCAGCCGCGTCAATCTGACACGGCTTTCCGGCGAGTGTGATCCGGGTCGCGACGAACCGCGCCGCGAAACCGATACGATCGGACCAGACGTTGCAATTCGCACGATGATGAAGCGGGTCTGTCTTGTTTTGCTTGGCTCAGGGAGTACCGTCAGAAGCTGATCTTTCTGCCACGTTCTCTTTGCCACAAAGCTCGGTCGCTGCAATGGTTCGCTCCCGCGCCACCACGGGCATCAAACGCCGTCAAACACGTCGATCCCCCCGATGGACCGCCGGTCCGATGGAACCGCGGATCATGCTGGCCGCCGACGCCGGCGCGGCAGTCGCCGCGGTACCGGTCGCCGAGTCGGTTGAAGTTGCGGGCGCCGGCCCCGTGGCTGATTCGATTCAGAGCTCGGCGGTGTCCCTGAACCCGACAGCGACGTTGGTGATCATCGATCCCAGCGTGGCCGACGACTTTGATTTCACCGAAGCGATCCCCGCCGGTGCCGAGTTGGTCGTGCTCGATCGATCCGTCGACGCCGTTTCTCAGATCTCTGAGATCCTGTCCAACCGATCCGGACTCAGCAGCGTGCACCTGATCAGCCACGGGCAGCCGGGCCGATTGCAATTGGGGCAAGCTCGGGTAGACGCCGACACGGTCGCCAATCGGGCCGCCGAATTGACACGTTGGAAAGCCTCCTTTGCCCCCGGCGGCGACTTGCTGATCTACGGCTGTGACGTGGCCGCGGGTGCCGAAGGCCAAACGTTCTTGCGCCAGATCGCCACCGTCACCGGCCTTGACGTTGCCGCGTCGGTTGATCGTACCGGCAGCACCGGTCAGGAAGCCGACTGGGACCTGGAGCAAACGATCGGGTCGGTGACTCACACCGACGACCTGGACCGATCCGTCCTGGCGCAGTTCCCTGGCGCGCTGTCGATCCAGATCTACGCCGCCGGTCAAATCGGTGAGGAGGAAATGCAACTGCAAATCGGCAACGAAGTCGTCGGCACGTGGACCATGACGGGCACCGACGCCCGCAATCGTCTCTTCGGCGAGTTCAGCGTCGGCATCGACAACGCCTCCATCGATGACATCCGAATCAACTTCACCAACGACCTTTGGAACCCCGCGAGCGGATTTGATCGAAACCTCCGCATCGATCGGATCGTCGTCGACGGAGTGACCTATCAAACGGAAGATCCAACGGTCTTTTCAACGGGGTCTTGGCGACCCGAGGACGGCGTGGTTCCAGGCTTTCGTCAATCGGAATACTTGAACGCAAACGGTTACTTCCAATTCGCCTCCACCGGCAACGCCAGCGGATCAGTCATCTCCATCGATGCGTCAGGGAACACGGGGCAGGAGCGCATGGAACTGCTCATCGACGGGAACGTTGTTCGAACCTTTGACAATGTTTCGACCAATCAGTCGACGTACAGCTACACGGCAAACCAGACGGTCACTGCCGATCGCATCGAGATCGCGTTTACCAATGACTTTTATGACCCCGACAACGACATCGATCGAAACTTGAAAGTCGATCGAATTCGAATCGGCGCCCAGGTCTTCGAAACCGAAGCCCCCTCGACCTACACGACCGGGTTTTTCATTGAAGGCCAAGGCATTGTGTCCGGGTTCCATCAAAGCGAAACATTGTACGGAGACGGCCGCTTTCAATACTTAGCCGACACCCCTCCGCCACCGGTCGACCCTCCCAACAATGGCGAAGCTGGCAGCTTTGTCTTGGCAGAGGATTTTGCATCGGTGTTCGAATCCGATGCTTCGGTCACGCTGACGATCGCGCGTGTCGGCGGCAGCGACGGGACGGCGTCGGTCCAATATGCCACGGCTTCGGAGACCGCCACCGCGGGTAGTGACTTCATCGCGAATTCCGGAACGCTGGTCTTTGCCGACGGTGAAACGAGCAAGTCGGTCACCGTCACGCTGCTGCAAGACGGCATCGCCGAAGGGACAGAGTCGTTTAGTTTTCGATTGACGGGATCGGAAAACGCCAGTCTGCTCGCCCCACGCACGGCAACGATCAATATCCTGGACATCGATCAGGGCTTACCGACCTACGCCTCGTTTGACTCCGCCGCCGATCTGCAGCTCAACCGCAACGCAACGCTCAACAACGGCAAGCTACAACTGACCGCCGCGGCCCCACAGCAACGAGGCTCGGCTTATTACACCACGCCGATCAGCGTGAACGCCGACACCTCGTTCCAGGCGACCTTTGCCGCGCAATTCAGTGGCGGACAGGGATCCGCTGGCGGTGAGGGACTGGCCTTCATCATCCAGAATTCTCCCGGCGGTACGGCCGGACAAGACTTCGGCAACTACTCCGGCGGCCTGGGCTACAACGCACAACAGAACACCATCGGTATCGAACTCGATACGTTCCAAAACAGCTACGAACAATTTGCCGACGAAATCACGATCACCGTCAACGGCGTGCTCGTCACTCCGGTCCGCACGATTCAATCACCCTACGATCTCAACGACGGGCGAACCTACTACACCTGGGTCGACTACAACGGGCAAAGTGACAGCCTGTCGGTCTACATTTCCGATACCAATGAAAAGCCCGAATTTGCCTTGATGAAAACCACGCTGCAACTCAATGGCATCGTCGGCAATCAGGCCTATGTCGGGTTCGCGGCGGCAACCGGCAACGCCTACAACAACACCTCCATTCGGTCCTGGAGCGTGACGCTGGATACACCGGCCGCTGATCCGCCCACCGTGCCGACCGGCGAAATCATCCGACAAGCCATGATCACGGGACTGAATCAACCGCTCAACGTCGAATGGTCACCCGATGGACGCAACCTGTACGTCGGTGAAAAAGCCGGCATCATTCGCGTCTCCCGCGACGGCGGACCGCTGACCGCGGTCGTGGATCTCTCCGGGATCACCAACAACGTCCAAGATCGTGGGCTGGTCGATTTCGAACTCCACCCGGATTTGTTCAACCATCCCTATCTCTACATCAACTACACGGTCGATCCGCCAGAAGTCTACAACCACATCGGTAACCCGCTGGCCGGTCCCGACGGTTCGGGTAACCGGGCCGGGCGACTGATTCGACTGACACTCGATGCGTCAACCAACTACACCACGATCCTCCCCGACAGCGGCATCACCTTGCTCGGTGCCAACAGCACGTGGCAGAACTTCAACGCGTTCGTCGACAGCACCTTGAACTTCAACGAACCACCGGCGGGACTCAACGCCGACGGCAGCTACCTCCAAGACTTCATCAACAGCGACAGCCGCTCCCACACCGTCGGCGGATTGGCCTTCGGCGGCGACGGCGCGCTGTATGTCGGCATCGGCGACGGCGCCAGTTTCAACCAAACCGATCCCCGCGCCTTGCGCGTCCAAGACCCTAACAGCCTGTCGGGCAAGATCCTTCGTATCGATCCCATCACCGGCCAAGGATTCAGCGACAATCCGTTCTTCGACGGAGACGTCAATTCCAACCGCAGCAAAGTCTATCAGTTCGGGTTGAGAAATCCCTGGCGACTGTCGGTGAACCCGAACAACGGACGACTCTACATCGGCGAAACCGGGCTGGTCAGTTTTGAAGAGATCAACACCGGACCGTCCGGAACCAACTTTGGCTGGCCCTATTACGAGGGCGGCCAAGGGGTCAATCGCCGCACGCCGTCGTATCAGGGATTACCGCAGGCCCAAGCGTTTTACAATTCGGGCCAGCCCGCCAGCGCCGCCTTCATCGCCCAGCCACACACCGAGGGGACCGACGTGATTGTCTTGGGCAGCGTCGGCTGGAACCTGAATTATGGTCTGCAGTACAACAACGACGTGTTCTATGCCGATTTTGCCAGCGGCGTTGTCCGCCACGGAAACGTCGACGCGGCAGGCAACTTGACGTCCGTTGGAGTGTTCGCAACCGGAGCCAACTTTGCCGTCGATATCCAACAAGGACCCGATGGATTGCTCTATTACGTCGACATCGTGTCCGGATCGATCGGACGGTTCGTCATGATTTGAACGTTGGGTACAGGAATCGGCATCAGCATCTTGCTTGCCGTCTCGCAATGCAGTGATTTGCAAGCGAGCCGCTCATGCCGCCTTAGCCCACTTCGTCACGATATCCGCGGCCACACGCCGCAATCGGATCGCGCTGCGTCGCGGTTCCGCCGGCCGTGGACTGACCTGCGACGACAGCGTCGGAGCCAGCGCCGTCCCCAGCGGTTTGACGGCGTCGAGTTGTCGTTTTAACGCGTCGTCGTCATATCCCAATCGATGCAGCAGATCGCGGCCGAGATGACGTCGGTAGTCATCCATCAATCTCCAGTCGGTCGCACGCATCGCCGCCCGCTGCAGGTACTTTTCGATCGAATCGAGTTGCGCCGCAGCATGCTGATGAACCCCTTTGGGATCACCATAGGTGCGTCGCTCGGCGCTGCCGTAGTGCTGCAGACCGTCGACGGGGTGAAGGCCGATGAAGGATTGCAGTTGCGTCAAGTGCTGCCCGGGATCACGCACCAAATCTTCGTACCGCAGCGAGTGGATCCGGTCGTCCTGGATCGACATCGCAGCAGCGATCCGCGGCGGCGCTTCCAGCAAGTCGCCGCGGTAATCTTTCAAGAAACCGACTCGCGTACGACGTGTCCATGTTTCCATGATCGATGATAAAACCGCCAGTGGGTTGCGCCGCAGCAAAATGATGCGGCAATCGGGGATCAGACTAAGTAAGTCTTCGATGATCCAATAATAGCGAGGTGTTTTGTCGATCAAAACGCTTGCGCCGGCGCGGACGCGCGCCGCTTCGTAGATCCGCGCCGCCGCACGACCGATCTCGGCCTGCATTTCGCTCCATCCGCCGCTCAGATTTTCGCGAACAAACTCGCCGACCGCGTCGTCGGCCAAACACTGGTCATAGGGAGATTGGACGTCACGACGAGATCCGGCGATCGCGTGGACCAGCGGCAACATCATCCAGGCTTCACCGGGAGCATGAACATCATCGTGCCGGGACAACATGGTTTGTAACAGCGTTGATCCCGCTCGCGGCTGGGAGACGATAAACACGACAGAAGATGTCACAACAAAATCACTCTTCAGTAGTGGGAGAGGCGGGTGCTCGGCCAACCCTAAGATTCATTTTCAACAAAGCATTAGGCGGTCTTGCGGTCCCGTAGTCGATTGCGGGTCAAGATGCCATGCAGTCGTCCGGCCAGGGAGAGCAATCGCATCGGATCGCCGTCAGAGCCTTCGCCGCCATGTTTCTTTCGGATCATCGCTTGGCATTTTTGATGCAACGGTGCCGCTGCGGCGGACAGACCGCTACCGTGTCGACGATAGCCGATGCCGACCGAACCGGTGTACCGGAAAACCGCTTTCTGTGCGAGCCGCAGCTTGTAATCCCAGTCCTCGTAGATCGGCAGCTCGACATCAAATCCGCCGACACTGCGAGCCAATTCAGCCGACAGCATAAAGTCGCGCGGGATCATCACGCGGCGGTCCAAGATCGCCTGGTACAACAGCCCTTCCATCGGCGGCGCGATCGCGCTGGATTGCAGCATCGTTTGGCCGTTTGCGTCGATCCACCTCACATCGCTGTAGACGATCGTTCGTTCGGGATCCGGACAGGTGTGCAACAATTCCCACTCGCGGGCCAGCTTTCGCGGATCAACATACAAGTCGTCGCCGTCGAGAGACGTCAAGAACCGGCCGTTGGCCGCTTCGAGCAATTGGTTGCGTACCCGCGAGATGCCGCAGTTATTTTGGTTTGGGATCAACCGGATTCGCGAATCACCGATCGCCTTGATACGGTCGACCGAGTCATCGGAGGAGGCGTCGTCGATGATCAGCAATTCCAACGGGACGTCGATCTGCTGTGACAGCACCGACTCGACCGCCGCTTCGATGTATCGGGCGTTGTTGCAACACGGCATCATCACCGAAATCGTCGGGCACGTGTCGTCCATGAAACATCCGATTGGGAACGAAGTGGCGTAAGCTTCCAGCTTGCGAGATCCGATCCGCGCCAGCGGATCCCCGGCCACGCAACAGCACAGCACAGCACATGCAAACCTCGCAAAAACCCGCCGCAAATGTCAACACGAAGTCGCGGCAAGGTCGAACGGGAAAAAACAGACAAGGAGACTAAGGAGACAAGAAGACAAGGAGCGATCGATTGATGACCCGATCGTATTGTTGCTAGCGTTGCCGACGGTGTCTTTCTTTCGGGGGCCAGACCCCGGGGAGACCAAGTGGCGTAAGCTTCCAGCTTGCGATCCAGATCCGCGCCAGCGGATCCCCCCGCGCATCGGTACCACAAACAAATCCCAGCGGGGACAGACCCCGGAGACACGGGGACAGTCCCCAAGTAGTTGATGCTAGCATTCCCTGGGTTGGAAGGATCGGCCCGCAGGGGATGGGGAGTAGGGAAACGGGTGGTCCTCGCGTGAGAATCAGATCCCGGGGTCTGTCCCCGCACGCTCCCCGGGGTCTGTCCCCGTGCGGATCTGAATCATGCCGAGATTGATTTGATATCAACCACACGATCTCCGGGGTCTGTCCCCGCGAGGAGCCGTCCGGGGTCTGTCCCCGCGAGGAGCCCAAGAACTCTATCAACCACGTTCCCTGGGGACTGTCCCCGCAAGAACTTCGGGGTCTGTCCCCGTGGGAATCAAATCCCGGGGTCTGTCCCCGTGCGGATCTGAATCATGCCGAGATTGATTTGATATCAACCACGCACGATCTCCGGGGTCTGTCCCCGTGAGGAGCCGCGGCGTTAATTCGGCGTTGGCGTTGCGGTTATCAACGGTTGCTCGATTGCAATCCTTTTTCGTGAGACCTCCCGAATGCGCATCCCGATCATACGTGGGCTGATTGACCGGCGTGTGCTCGTCAATTTTCGGGTGGATCCCGAGGTGCTGGCTCGTGTTTGTCCACCACCGTTCCGCCCACAGATTGTCAATGGATATGGTGTCGCCGGCATCTGTCTGATTCGCCTGAAGCAGATTCGACCGAAACACCTGCCTTCGTTCCTCGGCGTCGCCTCGGAGAATGCCGCTCACCGCATCGCCGTCCAGTGGGATGCCAATGATGTCGTGCAGTCGGGAGTTTATATCCCACGACGCGATACCTCTTCGCTCATGACAGCATTCGCCGGCGGTCGGCTCTTTCCTGGCGTTCACCATCGCGCCCGCTTTGACGTCCGCGAAACGGAGCACGATTGTCGTATCGCCATGGCGAGCGTGGACGGGACGGTTCACGCTGCTGTCGAGGGACAGACGACAGAGGCATTGCCTGAAGCGTCCGTTTTCGCAACGGTTGCTGAGTGCTCGCAGTTCTTTGAAGCCGGTTCCCTGGGATACTCACCGGCGAACTCAGCGGCGAACTCAGCGGCAGAATTCGATGGGTTGGAGCTGCGGACGGTCAATTGGCACGTGCAGCCGCTGTCGGTTCGTCAGGTGCAATCTTCATTCTTCGATGATCGCGACGCTTTTCCCGCGGGCTCGGTCACGTTTGACAATGCGCTTTTGATGCGGGGCATCGAGCACGAATGGCACAGCCGAACATCACTCTGCGGCGCCTGCGGCTGACGGTCCCATCGATCCAGTTCAGCCAGCCAGTGCGTCGATCTCGGTCACCAGCGTGTTTATTTGTGGTCGGACCGAGGCGTGAACCGACGTCGCCGAGGCTTCGTCGCCGGCGCGTGCCGCGTCGATCAGCGATTGCAGCTCGCTGACCGGTTCGCCGGTTTCAAAGGTGCTCAAGAGCCCCTTGAGCGCGTGACCGACTTTCGCCGCCTCGGCGAGCTCACCTTGCTGGATGTGATCCTGCAATTGAGACATCAATCCGGGAGCGTCCTCGGCAGCAATCTTCGCCAACATCTCCAGTACTTCCTCGTCGCCCGCGACTCGACCGAGGGCTGCGGAGAAACGTTGTCGTTGTGATTCGGTCATCTTCTAGGGTTGCCGGTGTGTGGTTTGCGAAGGCATTAGACCAGTCGCCTCTACTTCTCGACTGACACGTCGCTCTTGAGGACGATGTTGTACGAGTTGATTCGGTCTCGCAATTTGCCTCGCGTGATGCCGAGCATCTCCGCCGCTTGGCTCTGGTTACCATCGGTCGTTTGCAACACTTTCAAGATGACAAAACGTTCCATGTACTCCATCGCTTCGGCGTAAATATTGGTCGAACGTTCATCTAGCAAACGCTGCACCAATTGCGGCAATTGGGTTCCTTCGGTGGGTTCTTCTCGCGGGACGACATCCTGGGTCGGAGTTTTCTTGACCGGAGAAACGGTGCCGGTGATCGCGCCGGGGAGGATGTCGGGGGTAATGACCGGCATGACGGTGTCGAGCACACAGCGGCGGATCACCGCCCGCAATTGTCGGACGTTGCCCGGCCAGTCGTAGGCGGTCAGCAATGCGACCGCCTCGGGGGACAGCCCTTCCAGGTCGGGTTTGTTGAATTCTTTTTTGGCCTGGGCGAGAAAGAAGCGAATCAACGACGGTACGTCACTGAGTCGATCGCGCAGCGGGGGCAATTCGATGGTCACCCCGTTGAGCCGGTACAGCAAGTCTTCGCGATATTCGCCGTCGTCGACCATCTGTTCCAGCGGTCGGTTGGTCGCGGCGATGATCCGAACATCGGTGGTCAGCTCTTTATTGCCACCGACACGTTCAAAGCGTTGTTCTTGCAGCACCCGCAGTACTTTGGCCTGGACGGTCGGCGCCATGTCACCGATTTCATCCAAGAACAACGTGCCACCGTTGCATTGTTCGAACTTCCCGATCCGGCGACTTTCGGCCCCCGTGAACGCGCCTTTCTCGTGTCCGAACAATTCGCTCTCGAGCAAATTATCTGGCAAGGCGGCGCAGTTGACCGCCAGAAACGTTTCCTCGCTACGGTGGCTGTATTGGAACAGTGCCCGGGCGACCAATTCTTTTCCGGTGCCGCTTTCACCCCGAACTAAAATCGGCACGTCTTGCTTGGCGACCTTTCCGATTGCTTTAAAAACGTCCAGCATGGCTGGTGAGCGACCGATGAACAGCTCGGCCGCTTGGTCGCCCCCTTCGTCATCGGCGGAGATGGCGACGGGCACGCTGCTGATCTGGCGCTGCTCGATCGCTTTTTCGACCAGATCCCGTAACGGTTCGACGTGCAGGGGTTTGGCAATGTAATCAAACGCCCCCAACTGCATCGCTTCAATCGCGGTGTTGCTGGCCGCCTCGACGGTCATGAAAATCACCGGGATGCGGCGATCGTGCTCGCGGATTTCGCAGTAAACTGCCAGCCCGTTTTGATCGGGCAGCTGAATATCCAGCAAGACCGCGTCGTAGGACCCGCGTCTCAGTTCGGCCAGACCCTCGCCGGCGCTGGCACAGGTCGTGATGTCCGCAATCGGGGAAAGCGTTTTTTCCGCCAGAGCCAAAATTGCACGGTCATCATCAATGACTAAGAGACTAGGCATCGCTTTGGACCACTTGGATCGGAGGATGGGCTGGGGTTTGGATAGCGTGGTGCCTGTTGCCATGGGAGATCACCTGGACAGAAAAATATCATCGCTGTAGCGGTTTGTCGATCGGATTGGTCGCTGACCGAGCAAAAGGCGGGCCAAACGCAGCCTAGTCGTGGTCGCTTTCCAGATGGGCCCTCAATTTCGCCGCTCGGGCAGTTCGTTTTCGCCGCAATTGTTCGATTGAAATGTCTTGGGTGTAATGAGCCACCATGGCGACCAATTTGGCCTGGTCGATGGGTTTGGCAAGGTAATCATCGCAGCCGCCGTTGAGGCAACGGTCGCGGTCTCCCTTCATCGCGTCGGCAGTCAGCGCGATCACGGGCCAGTCGATGCCGACCGACCGCAGCATCGCGGTGGCCTGCAAGCCGTCGAGATTGGGCATTTGCATGTCCATCACGATCACGTCAAACGGTTCGCCCGAATCCCGTGCCTGGACCGCCGCATCGTAACCCTGTCGGCCGTCTTCGGCCGTCGCCACCGTCGCCCCGGCTTTTTCCAGAAAGTGCTGACTGATATGCCGCACGTCGCGTCGGTCGTCGACCACCAAGACCCGGCAGGCGAGTTCTTTTGGGGCCGCCGAACGGCTTTTGGATTCGGTATCCCGCCTGACGAGATCGGGTTTGACCAAATCGATCTCCGAGAACGACGCGGTCGGCAAGCGGACGAAAAACGTCGACCCCTGGCCGACCGCGCTGCTCAGATCCATTTCGCCTTGCAGCATCTGCACCAGTCGCTGGCTGATCGCCAGTCCCAATCCGCTGCCGCCGTAGCGGCGCGTGACAGACGAGTCCCCTTGAGAAAACGGCCGGAACAGTCGCTCGATTTGCTCACCACTCATTCCGATTCCGGTATCGACCACCGCGAATTCGACCACCGGTGGATTGCTCCCCTCGACGAATTTGACTCTCAATCGCACCTCGCCTTCGTCGGTAAACTTGATCGCGTTGCCGATCAAGTTGATCAAGACTTGCCGCAATCGGACCGGGTCAGTCTTGATCGTCCGTGGCACTTTGCCGTCAAACTCGACTTCGAATTTGATCTCCTTCTCCTCGGCCCGCACCAGCATCAACGATTGAATGTCAGCGACCAGTTGCGGAAGCGGGCATTCGTCCACTTCCATGTTCAGTTTGCCGGCTTCGATCCGCGACAAATCCAAAATGTCGTTGATCAACTCCAACAAAAACTGGCCGTTCTTCTTCATGATCAGAACACAGTTGCGATTGTCGGGGTCTTTTAAGTGTCCCAACAAGACATCGGCGTAACCGAGAATCGCAGCCATCGGCGTTCGGATCTCGTGGCTCATGTTGGCCAGAAACTCACTCTTGGCTTGGTTCGCTGCCAAAGCGATTTGCTCACTTTCCCGCAGTCGCTGTTCTTGCTCCTTTCGTTCGGTGATGTCCTGCACGATGGAGCTGACCGCGGTGACGCGATGATCGTCGGTCGAACCATTCTCCAACGGCAACTCGAGCGGATAGTAACTGGCAAGCCAAGTGCGTTCCTTGTTCGATGCCGGCGTTTTGCCGACGATTTCCACGTTCAGCACCGGTCGGCCGGTCTCGAACACGCGATGACAGATCGGCTCAACTTGATCGTTGAGACCTTGCAGAATTTCGTCCAATCGACATCCAATGTGATCGTCTCGCGAGCGTCCATTGGTTTTCGCCAGCCTTTCGTTGACCCGCAGAAACCTCAACTCGCGGTCGATCACGCTCATACCGACCGGGGCGGCCTTGTAGATCAGTTCCAATTCGCGGTTTTTGCGGGCCAGTTCCGACTGAATCACGCCCAAGTTCGTTTCCGCTTGATGTTGTTCTTCCATGTCCCCGATCGTGCCCACCCATTCCCGGATCGACCCGTCGTCGTTCTTGATCGCGACCGCCTCGACCGCGAACGTGCGGTACGATTGACTGTCTCGGTGCCAGATGCGACCACTCGCCTGGTACTTATTGCCCGAACCCAAGGCGGCTTGCCAGCGACGTTTCAACGAGGGTCGATCATCGGGATGGATGGCGTCGAGCCATCCGAACTGGCAATGTTCGCTCCACGATTGTCCGGTGTAGCGTTCCCAGGAAACTTGGGGCGTCGAAAAGTTTCCTTCCGGATCCGACGTCCAAACGATACTGCGAGTTCCGGAGAGCAGAGCGACATAACGTGCCTTGGCTTGCTGCAACTCGCGCTGCGTGTGTTCTCGCTGACCGATTTCCAACTTCAATCGCTCATTCGTCGCCACGATCGACGGCAGACGCAAGATTCGAGGCATGTGTTGGACCAGGATGATCACCGTCGCCCAAGACACCGTCGCCGTGATGAACTTCATCAGCCCAGAGACGCGATAGATCGGATGCCAAAAAATGATCGCTTCGATCAGATGCACCAATCCGCAGGCCGAGATGAACGCCGCGAACAACCAAAACAACTTGGTAAACGGAAAGTCGTCTCGTCGACGCGCGAAATAGACCAGCACGACCGGGATGGCAAAATAAGCGCCAAAGGTCGCAATGTCACTGATGATGTGCAGCCAGCCAAGAAACTCCGACCAATTCCCGCAACTCCATCGCGCAGGAAAATCAGAGGTGTCCCAGAATTTGCCAATCAAATCGCCCATGCACCACTTTCCCAGAGAATACCGGGCGATGAGGAAGGCAAACCCAATCTCACTCCACCTCAGAATCACGCCCTGCCACAAGCCCCACACTCGTAAGATTGAATTCGACGGTTGCCGGATCGTCAATGAGATGCGTCGCAGGATCGCCGCGTTCTTCGGTTGGACAAAGCGACAATTTCCATGACGGGCGGCCAGTGGGAAAATCGGCTCGTCGACGCCGCACCCGCAGCCGACTGGGTTGAGGATCACTCGCCGGATGCGGTGACGCAATCAGGGTCCATCTCCAAATCAGGATCTCGCTGAAATGGTTTAGTCGACTGTCGTGAAGTGACGAAGCGAGTTCAGCAAACCGCGCGCCGAACGCAGCACCGCAGCAGCTGCGCGTGCAGCAGAGGGTTCACCAGGCTGGATTCAAGGTTTCGACATGGAGCGATTCGGCCTGCTTGGCTCGCATCAGTCGCTCTACGGCTTCTGCTTCGTCGCCTTCTTTTTCTTCGAGTTGGTCGTGTTGATGGTGCATCGTCGGTTCGAGCTGCAGGTCGATCAGAATGGGAAAGTGGTCCGAACCGACATGGGGTAAACGCCGCAAATCGCGAAACGCAAAGTGCGTGGAGTGAAACACATGATCCAGCGGAAACCGCATCCACATCCGATCGGCGTGAAACGAGTTGAAAAATCCGCGTCCGCGGCGTGGGTCTAACAATCGACTCAGACGCAAGAACAAACGCGTCGATTGTGACCATGCGACGTCATTCAAATCACCACCGATAATGATCGGGCGATCGTCGTCGGCGAGTTCCTCGCCCCACAAAACCAACTCGGCATCGCGAGCGGTTGCATCGTTGTCGCGAATCGGTTCCGGCGGACGTGGATGGACACCCACGACTCGCACTTGATCCCCGCCGGGCAACTCGATCATCGTGTCGATCGATGGCACATCATCCTGCACTCGAAAGCGAATCTCACTTTCGAGAATCGGAAGCCGTGACAACAACGCCATCCCGTACCAGTTGTCTTGAGGATATACGATCTGGTTGGGATAGCTCGGTTTCATCTCGTCGATCACGTCGGCCCACCGCTGATCCACTTCGGCGACAATGACAACGTCTGGGTCCTGGTCGAGAACGACCTCTCGCCACCGATCGAATTGATCGTTTTCTTCCTCTACGTTGGAGATCACGACCCGCAGCCGACGTGCACCGTGATCCGGGTCACCGGGCTGCTCCGGGCGCCAAGACTTGGTCTGCGTCGCCGATAGGGGCGTGTACGGGATGATGCGAAACAAATGCCAAGCGGTTAATGCCAGCGTTAAGGTCGCGATGACAGTCAACCTGACCGTCGACGGTTGTCCCGCGATCGCATTGGTCGTGATCAGCGCCGCCGCAGCCAGCCACGTGATCACCAGGATTTGCATCCGCGGGAAATCCCAGCCACGAATGAACCAGTGCGGATGCGAGCTGAGCGGCAACAACGATCCGGCCACCAGGATGCCGAAAAGCAAATAGATCACACAGTTGAAGAAGGATAACATGGGGATCCTCGTGGTGGCCTCCGGCTAGCCGAGGGAATGGCGGTTTCGAAAGCTCGATGGGCCGGAGGATCGATTGCGATTCTGGCTTCTGACTCCGTTTCTGATGTCATCAGCAGCTCTTGGTGATCACTGGGTGCGACGCCATCCTAAACGCTACTCACTGCCGACTCTGACGACGTCGGCTCGCTCCAGGGCAGTCCACCAGCGTGGCTCGTAAAACGACACTGCTTCCGCTACAACACGACGATCAACGCGTGGATGATTCCGATGATCCAGAATCCGACCAGGGTCAACACAATGTTCAAGATGAATTGCGTTCCGACCCCGCGATCCATGAACACCGCCAAGGGTGGCAGCAAGATGGCGAGGATCACTTTTAGCAGGGTGTTCTGGCTTTTGACGGTGGTTGACATAACAGGTTCCAATGTTGGAGGGGTGCTGGGGAGCGTGCGTTAAAACGATGCGTTTCGTTTGGCGGCGGGATTGCCTGCGTTGGCTCATCAATCGTGGGTGCAAGACCGGATTGAGCCCGCGCGCCATCGGGGCGACGTTTATTCGTCGGCCGGCAAGTCGATGTCCACGTCGGGAACGTTAACCTTTTTCTTTTCCATCTCGACGTCTACATCTGGGACGCTGACCTCTCTTTCTTCCGTCGACACATCCACATCGGGACCGTCGACATCGTAGGCGGGCAGGTTTCCGGGATCGCCTGAGACATCCACGTCTACATCCGGCATCCGACCCTCTTCAGTCTGTTCGACGTCGCAACCGATCGTCGAAAGTGCCAGTGCGAGCGACAACGAACTGTAAAGAAATTTCTTGATCATGTTGATTCCATGGGCTTTCCCAGGCTTGGCGGCACATCGCCTGTGGAGGTGTGTGTGAGGTTGATTCGCCGCTGCACATCGACAAACGCAAAGGGTGTGCCGGAGACGCCGAAGTGACGGAAAGACCCGAATTTCGTTCCAGCGGACGGAGATTTGACAGCCGATCAACCGCGTTGGTTGAAACAAGACCACAGGTCAGCGCGTCTTTCGGCGTGGTAGACGTTCGGGTCCAAGCTTGACGGCAATACCGCTAAGCTAAACGTCGCCTCATCGAGCTTCGCACCGTAAGTTCGCGCCAAGCGGCTGATCCTCGATTGAGATCAGCCGGTTCGCGCCAGCGGGCTGTCGGTTTAGTCGGGTTCTGCTGAGTGAATGGTGAGCCGCTAGCCGTAAGGCAACGTCGCAGTGCCCGGCCGCTCGTATAACGAAAATACAGTTCCATTAGAATGGACTGTGGTTGTTCGTGAGGAGCGATTTACGGCCGCTGTGACTTTGACCAC
>NZ_NTFY01000091.1 GCF_002289565.1 Rhodopirellula sp. SM50
AATTTTTCTGTCCGTTTTTGAAATCATGTCAAAAACGAAGGTGAGTGCTGATGTAAACCAATAACTCACAGCCTCGGAGGGCTCGCGCCCTACCGCTTAAAAATGCTTCGCAGCGTTGCCCGCCACCGTGCCCGGTCAACTCGGTGAGCATCAGGGTCGGGCTGGCTGGCTGGCTGGATTCACTCCGGACGAAATGCTCAATCCATCCCGTAGTGTTCGATCTCGGGCCAGTACTCGTCTTCGAACGCGCCGTCGTCGTGGAAATCAGGGCTGTTGTCCAGATCGTGGCACTCCATGCAATGCTCTCTGGCCTTTTCCAGCGGCAACTGCATCGCCAGACGGAGGCTCTTCTTGCGTTCTTCGCTGATGCCCGAGTTCTCTGCCTCGGCGGCAGAGTGGTCCGCGCCTGGTCCGTGGCAGTTTTCACAGCCGTTGCCGGTCAGGTGGGCGGATTGTTCCAGTGACAGGTAGCCGCTTTCGTAGGGGTAATAGTTTTGCGGGTTCCAGCCGGTGACATGACAACTCAGGCATTCGGGATCGAAGTGCCGCGGGATGTCGCCGCGGCCTTCGGTCGGTTCCACGATGTGCGCGGTCGCTTCGGCGTGGCCCGAGCTTTCCCAGATATCAAACGCCGTGGTGTGACATTTTCCGCACGCTTCGGATCCGACAAATTTCCCGCCGGATGGGTGTGGAATCGGCGAGATCCCGAGTCCGGACAGACCGAGTTGTTCGAGTTGCTGTTGGTAGTCCGCCATCAGCTTTCGCATCTCCGGCGCGTCCTTGTATTCATCGGTCAGCGGAACACGCGCGTATTTCATCGGTTGGTTTTGATACAAACCGACCAGCCCGACGAACATGCCCTTGTTTCCCGTCACGATCAATTTGGCTTTGCTGCCTTCGATCGATTGCGGTTGATACGTCGGCTCGCCGTAACCTCCCGAGGCGACGATCAAGTCGAACCCGGGAACGTCCACCATCAACTGTTTGGCCACGTCTTCGTCACCGAAGAATGTCAGCACGCGGAAATTCGCTCCCGCCGCATTCATCTCCTTGAGGACGGCTTCGGCGGATGCCTTGATCGGCTTCAGTGTCACATCGGATCCCAGCGGCGCTTCGAGCGCATCGGGATCTAGGATCGACGTCAGGCCGATGTTCCACTCGCCGCTGCGAACAATTTTGTGGCTGGGCAGCAATTCGGGATCCAGCAAAATTAAATTTGCCGAAACGTACATCGCGTTTTCGGGTGAATCGGCATAGGTGTGCGCGATCAAGTCGGTCGGGCTCAGCCGCAGGTCATCGGGACCAAACCCGACCGCCTGGTACTTCATTTGAGTCAGCGCGCTGGACGATTTTTCGAACTTGATCGCCGCTTGTTGGCCGATCCGGCGGATCTGATTGCCGGCATCGATGGGCACCAGCGGCCAACCCATCTCACGCAGCTGGTTGATGAAGGTGAAGCGACGGGCGACGCCGCCTTTCTGGCGATCGAGTCCCGTGCAGCCACACGGTTCGATGTAGCCGTGTTGGTCGCCGGTGACAAACAGCACCGCATCGGGCGTCTGCCATTTGCGAAAATCCTCGGGGCCGTCTGCTGCTCCGACCAACCCGATCTCCGTCGCCGGGTCGATCAGCGCGGGCCGTGCGGCGATTTCCTCTTTCCCGGCGACGGATTCCATCGCCGCGTTGGGGGGCTGCGTTTGACTGTTCTGGGAGCCTTCGATTTCGGCGGCAATGCGGGCTACCGGTGCCGAGTTTGGATCGTCGTTCCGCTCCGAGCCTTCGCGGATCCCTTGGGGTGTGGGAATCACTTCGGCCTTCACCTCGGGCCGCGCCGGGGGCGTCGGAATCACTTCCACCGGACCGGCATCGGAGGCGCTTTTGCCGGCTCCTGCGTTGTCCGCTCCGTCGCTGCCGTCGCCATCGGCGAATCCGGCAGGAACATCGGGCAGTGCGGGGGTCTGAACCAGCAGAATCCCTCCGGCGGGTCGGTCTGCGGTTCGGTCACGGTTTCGCGCCGAATCAAAACCGCCAAAATCCCATTGGATCGGCGTGCGCGAGCGGTTGGCAAAACTCGCCAGCCGAGACTGACCGCCGACACGACGCGATGGTGTCTGTGACTGGATCGGCGCGTCGATTCGCAAATCGGGGCGAACCGTGCCCTGGGTGCGAGCGGCCAAGGCGGCCTCGACCTCCGCCTGAATCGGGTAGACGGTCACCGGCGAGACGTCCGGTTCGCTGCAACCACTGGTCGCGAGGATGCCGGCGGTCAGGACGCCGGCGGTTAAAACCAAGGCCTGACGAAAAGCGAATCGTTTCAATGCGGTGACGCCACGGCGTGGGCTGGGGAGCGGAAAACGCGTCGGCAGGGAGTGGACTATAGGTTTCACAACACCATCCGAAGATTTGCCGCAGCCAGGCTGCGACGGAGGCTAGGGTCTCGGTTCGATCAAAACTTTTATAGCCACTTTCATGCGGCTCACCTTCGGATTATCGGACTCTATCCATAGCCAACCGAAGTCGTCCTTGTTTTTACCCAACAAGTCGATTGTCTGATCGCCCGGTTTTAGCGTCAGAACGAGCGGGAAAAGCCTCATTTGGCCTTTGCCCAGGGGCGCGGCAAACTTTGCCTCAATCACGTCGCTTGGGTAAGTCTCCCCAATCGTAAGGTTTGTCGAGTCTTTCTCGCTACCCTTGAGTACCACAAGACATTTTTTCTCAAGGTTGTCATTGGCATCCAAACGGCCCAGGCTCCAAATGTACCCCCCGCCGTCGGTGCTCTTCATGGCGGAAGACTCGATGATCGTCAGCGCACCCATCACCCGTCCGGCGCACTCGGCGACCGCAACGTAGGTGTCCTGGGAGGCTTTGGGATCCGTTTGACTGTCCGTCGCAGCGTCACTCGATTGGTCGCCGAGTTTCTTGAAGTTTACCTGGAGATTGGTGACCAGCGGCCCCTGGCGCAGACCGGGTTGGACGCGGACGTTGACGCGAAATCCCTGACGGGCGTTTTGGTGAGCGCCATCGGCTTCGGTCACCTCGAAGGGCTCAAACTCGACCTCGGACAGTTTCGTCAGCTCCTCGCTGCCAAATTTCGCCGACAAGGGCTCAATATCCATGGCGTAATAGTTGTACATCTTGGTCGAGAATTCGAACGGTTCGGCAGCCGGCACCTCACCGAAGGCAATCTGCTTGGGATCGAATTCGATGTCGCTGATCACCAGGCCTTGAACCACCAGACGAATCGCGGGCTGCAACGGATCGTTGGTCCGCAGCTCCGCCGATTGCTCAAACGTCGTTTTATCGCCCGAAACGGTCCACTCCAATTCCACCGGTGTGGATTCGCCGGGTGCCAGTTCGTTGTTCGTCAAGGACCCGAGCGTACATTTGCAGGTCGACGCCCCCAGCTCCAAACGCAGCACCCCATCGCCGACATTCTTGACGATGAATTGGTGAGACCCCTTGGAATTCGGTGACATCGCACCGAAATCGTGCGTCGGCGCTCCGACCAACTCGGCGCGGGCAGCCGAATCGCTGTGATATTCCTCCAGCTTTGCCATCACGTTATCGGCCGTCACACTGCCGTCCATCGTGATTTCACCGAAATACGCCTCACGGTGGCCGTATTCCATGTAGTTCATCGTCCAAGCACCGGTGGTTCCGATGACAAACGCGAGACCGAGCAAGAGCCAAAATTTATTCACGATCAAACCTATTCGACGAGATTCTCTATTTCGAGGTTTCGTTGTTACGGTTTGGCTGCGAATCTGGTTCGCCGGAGCCGCCAAGTCGCTGGCGAAATCGATCCTTGATCGATGCCGAGACCGGACGCCGTCGTGCGGGCAGGCCGATTTTTTCAACCACCAAAATCTGCTGCAATCCTAAATCGCGGACGACATTGCCGCCTAACGCCGACAACCACCGTGCCTGCTCGGCCAATTCCCGCGCCCGCCTCAGGTCGGAACGTTCGTGGGCGATCATCGCGGCTTGGGCGACCAACGACAAATCGGTCGGGCTATTGAACAACGCCAGCGAGATCAGACGCTCGGCGGAATCCAGATCGGCCGTTTGACCGAAACATTGATACAGGTGCAGGTACTGCTCGCCAGCGGCCCGCAACATCGTCGGGTTCACGCCCGCCCGATCCAGGGAGGTCTCCAGCGAGGCGACCCACTGAGCGCGAACTGCCGGATCGTTGCCGAGTTCCACCAGCCGGCCACGCAAGAATTCCGAACGCCAACGCGGGGCCTCAAATCCCCAGTCGTCGGCTTCCACCGCGCGACGGGTCTCCGATTCCACCCGGGAAAGCAACCCACGCCGCGCCGCATCCTCGGCACGCAGCAGGGCGAGCTGAGACTGCTGGACGGGAATGATCGATTCGAATCGAAGGCACAGCAACAAAACCGCGCCGACACTCCATGCAACCAGCGCCGCTTTCCCGCGCCGTTGGCCTTCGCCCGCCGCAGTCGCCTCCCCCGGGTTGCCGCCATCTCTCGGTCGGCCGACGGTGCAGAGCGAACCGGTGACCAACCAGATCACCATCGCCACGCCCGGAACCGTCCAGCCGCCGGAGACGGTCAGGTGGGTCATCATTGCCAACAAGATCGAACTGCCCAGCAGACGCAGCTGCGCGGTCGAAAGATGCCGCAACGATCGATGCGTCAGCCACCCTGCCGCGACGGCAGCTGGCACGGCAAACACACTGGCCTGCAGGTCCGGCAGCTGACCCGAAATCAAAGCAAAGCTCCACACCAATCCCAGTGACACGCAGGCACCGCCGATCATCCATCGCGAGACCACACGCGTTTCGCCCGCCAAGCTGTCTGCTCGCAGCTCATCACTTGCGTCCGTCCCAGCAGCCCCGTCCACTGTGCCGGCATTCACTGTGCCGGCATTCACTGTGCCGGCATTCACAGTGCCGGCATTCACAGTGCCGGCATTCGTCGCGCCGGCATTTACAGCGCCGACACCCGTCGCGGTGCGGCGACACGTCATCAGGCAGGCGATCGACGCCGACACGAACAGCCAGCCGCCGACGAAACCGCCGGCTGCCAGCGTCTCGAACAAAAAGTTGTGCGGGTCGGCGATCGACTCGTTGGCGATCGGTAGCCGATAGCGTAGATACATCGCTTGGAACCCACCCGGGCCGGCGCCGACGATGGGATGATCCCACAGCAAGTGCGCCGTCGCTTTCCAGTACTGCAATCGAAATTCAAGTGATGCCGGCGCCGCGGCCATCCACTCGTCGTCACCCCACAGCAGCAGGGCAACCAGAACGACGCCGCTGACCGAGAGGGCCAACAGCGCCGCGCCGGCAAGCAGCTTGACGCGTTTGACTTCGCCGGACTGCCCGCCGCGAATCCAGATCCACAGGCCGGCCAACAGGCAAGCGACCAACGCGCTGCGGCTGCGGGTGGCAAATAACGCTGCAACGCCGAGCACCGGTAGGAGCAGCAGCAACACACGAGACCAGCCTGAGCCGGCGTTGGTCCCCGATTGATTCGCAACGCTGCCGCCGCGGAGTATGGCCAGCGGCGCCAACACGGCGACCAGCAACACCGCCGCCAACGAATTGGCCAACGCGAACGTGGCCGTCGGCCCGCCGTCGAGCAAGCGGTTGGCAAACACCATCCGCTGCGCCGAGCCGGCCGGTGCGTCGACGCCCGCGGCCCGCAGCACGGCATCGGGGTCGGCCAGATACTCGGCCCGGATCTGGGGCAAACTGATCCATTGTTGATGCAACGCGTGCACCGCCATGCCCGTCGCGACCGCACAGCACAGCGAGAACAGGGCAGCCCGGATGGGAGGATCAATCAACAAGCGTCGCGCGGCAGTCAAAACGGCTGCTGCGGCAATCCAGACCCAAGCTTCGTTGGTCGCTTGGCGGAGATTCCCCGGCGGGCAGGACGCCAGCGCCGCGATCATCATCCACGCCGCCAACGTCCAGACCAAAACATCCAGGGTCAATCCATTACCCAATAGCGCCGAGATCCGACGTGGGGCCTCGGCCGAGCCCGGCGGCCGGAACGCTCTGATGTAGGGCTGCGTCGCCATCGTCAGCGTCCACACGATCAGCGACAGCGCGCAAAACCACAGCGCATCGCCGGATTCAACCAGCACGCTATCGCTGGGAAAATACGCGACGTAGCTCACTTGCCCGCCCAACACGGCGGCGGCAATCCGTCGACACCAGATCGCCCACATCGGAGTCTCGTCCATCGGCGGCGACGCGGCTGGTGGCGGCGAGGCTGCGACCACTCCGGTGGCCGGCGGTTTTCGCGGTTTTAGTCGTTGCTTTGTTTTTGCCATCCGGTCGATTCCAAGATCACGACCAACAACAACATGCAAGCAACAATCCCCAGCACCGCGACCGCTTGCAGCACACTGACGTGCACGAGCAACAACGCCGCCAATCCGCAGGTCGCCGTGACGAGATGAATGGTCAGAACGGCTTGGGTTCGCGAGAGCCCCAAGTCAACGAGCCGATGCGAAAAATGACTGCGGTCTCCCACGAACACGCTACGGCCTTCGCGGATGCGAATCCAGAGCACGGTGGTCATGTCGTACATCGGGATCGCCATCACGCACAGCGGCGCGAGCACCGCGTGCGGACGCGGCGGGCTGGCAAAGGTGGCCATCAACATCGAAACGGCGATCAAGAAACCGACCAGGTAACTGCCCCCGTCACCCATGAAAATCTTTGCCGGCGGGCGGTTGTGCCACAAGAATCCCAACAGCGATCCGGCAACCGACAACAGCAATCCCGCGACAAACAGCTGCGGCTCGGTGGAACCAGGGCTCGGCGTGGTCAGCATCACCGCAGCCATCGCGGTGGCAATGATCGCGGCCACCCCTCCGCTGAGCGCATCCATGTTGTCCAGCATGTTGAACGAATTGATCACCGCCACGATCCAAACCACCGACAGCAACTTGGTCAGCCAGGCCGCGCCGATGAACGCCGTGAAACCGAAATCCAAGTAATACACCACGAACGCCGCGACCGCGAATTCGACGCCCAACCGCAACAGCACGGGGGCGCCGCGACGATCGTCCCAAATCCCCAGTGCAAACAGCACCGTGGCCGAACCGAGCAGCCACCAGAGCTGCACCAGACGCGAAGAGATGCCGTCGAAGTAGCCGACGATCGAATCAGGCAGCGCGCCGGCGACCATCGGCATGCGATTGGAAAACAAGACCAGTGCGGTGCCCAGCGTCATCGGGATCATGATCCCCAGCCAGATGCCGATGCCGCCGCCCAGCGGCGTCGTACGGGTGTGGGTACTATGGCCGACCGGTTCGGCGACCAAACCGAGTCGCACGGCGTTGCGACGTACCGGATACAGACTGACCAGACTGATCGCCATCGGTGGAATCACCGCCAAAGCAATCAGCCATCCAATCAGTGCGTTTTCCAAGAGATTATTTGCCCGTGAATTCGCGTTCGACGAATTTGGTGTCGTGCTTGCCCGAAACGAACTCGGGATGCTGAAGCACCTTTTCGTGGAAGCTGGCCGTCGTGGAGATGCCTTCGGTTTGGATCTCGGCCAACGCGCGGCGCATCGTCGCAATCGCCTCTTCTCGCGTCGGGCGATGCACGATCAGTTTGCCGATCATGGAATCGTAGTGCGGCGGAACGGTGTAGCCGCCATAGACGTGCGAATCGAATCGCACGCCCAGGCCACCGGGGGCATAAAACTTCGAGATCTTTCCGGGGTTGGGCATGAAGTTCTTGTCGGGGTTCTCCGCGTTGATGCGGCATTCCAGCGCGTGACCGGTCACGACGATCTGATCTTGGGTGAACGACAGTTTCTCGCCGGCGGCGACGCGGATCTGTTCTTTGATCAAATCGACGCCCGTGATCATTTCGGTGACGGGATGTTCGACCTGGATTCGCGCGTTGACTTCGATGAAGAAGAAGTCGTCGTTCTGGTCGACGATAAATTCGACCGTTCCGGCGTTGCTGTAATTGGCGCCGCGAATCATGCGGACGGCGGCGTCACAAATCGCCTTTCGCTTTTCGTCGGGCAGATTCGGGCTGGGGGCTTCTTCGATCAGTTTCTGGTGACGACGTTGGACACTGCAATCCCGTTCGAACAAGTGACAAACATGGCCGTGTTGGTCGGCGATGACTTGGACTTCGACGTGACGCGGGGAGCCGATGTAGCGTTCCAGGTAGACGCCGCCGTTGCCGAACGCGGCTTGAGCTTCGGTGCGGGCCTGGGAGAGCGCTTTCTCGAGTGCTTCGGCGTTTTCAGCGACCCGCATCCCTTTGCCGCCACCCCCGGCGGTCGCCTTGATCAGAACCGGAAACCCGATCTGGTTGGCCGTCGCGATCGCCGCCTTGTCGTCTTCGATCAGTCCATCGCTGCCGGGCACCACGGGGACGTCGCTGGCAATCGCCATCGAGCGGGCGGTGTTTTTGTCGCCCAACTTTTCCATCGCCGACGGACTCGGACCGATGAACTCAAATCCGCTCTCGCGGCAGACTTCATTGAAATGCGCGTTCTCGGCCAGGAAGCCATAGCCGGGGTGAATCGCATCGACATTGCTGACCTCGGCCGCCGCGATGATCTGGTCGATCTTCAGGTAGCTTTCGGAACTTTTCGGTCCGCCCACGCAATACGCTTCGTCGGCCAACTGGACGTGCATCGAATCGGCGTCGGCGGTGCTGTACACGGCGACGGATTTAATACCCATCTCGCGGCAGGCGCGGATGATTCGAACCGCAATTTCGCCGCGGTTGGCGATCAATACTTTCTGAAACACAGCTTTCTCTGACGTACCCGGAGGTGGTGCGGCGCGGCGCTCTTGGGGGAATCGCGGTCGCGTTGAATCCGACGGTTGGCACCCCGGCGACCCGGTGGCGACGGGCCGACGCGATGACTGAACGGCCGAGGGGGTTGACTAGGGGTTGGGTTGAATCCGGAACATCGGCTTTCCGAAATCGACCGCTTGTTGATCGGCCACCAAGACTTCGAGGACCTTGCCGCTGCATTCGGCGGGGATCTCATTGAACACCTTCATCGCCTCGACGATGCAGACGATCGTGTCGGGGCTGACCATCTGTCCCACTTGGACGAACGGTTCTGCCTCGGGGTTCGCCTTGGAGTAAAACGTCCCGACCATCGGCGCGTTGATGGTGATGGATCCGTCGTCGACTGCTGCCGATGCAACCGGTGCCGCCGCCGCGGGGGCCGCCGGTGCCGGAGCCGCCACCGGGGCAACCGGCGCCGGTCCACCGCGACCGAGTTTGATCCGGTCGTCACCCTGTTGCAAATCCACCTCCGTCAAATCGTGCTCTTCCATCAGCTTCACGATGTCACGGATGCGTTCCAAATCGAAGACGTTGTCGCCCGGTTGTTTGCCTTTGCTCATGCCTATCTCGATCGCGAAAAAAAAAGATTGGGCGAGGTTTTACAGGATCAGCCCACAATCATCGAGTCCCTTTGGCATTTGACTGAGAACCTCGTGCCCAGTCTCCGTCACCAAAACGTCATCCTCGATGCGGATTCCGAATTCGCCACCAAAATACACGCCCGGCTCGACGGTGATCACCATGCCTGGGGCAAGAACGTCCTCGCTGACCGCCGAAAGTCGCGGCATTTCATGGATTTCCAGTCCCACACCGTGGCCGAGTCCGTGCACAAAGTATTCGTCCAGTCCCGCGTTTTTCAGGACATTTCGTGCCGCCGCGTCCACGTTTGACGCATCGACGCCAGGACCAATCGCATCAATCGCTGCGAGCTGAGATTCCAAGACGGCTTCATAGGCAGATAAAAAACGTGCCGGCGGTTTTCCAAAATGGAAACTGCGGGTCATGTCGCTTGCGTAGCCCCCCAACTTGGTGCCCCAGTCGACCAGCAGCGTCGAATAATCGCCGATCACCGTCTGAGTGCTGCGGTAATGCGGTTTCGCACCCCCAGGCCCCGCACCGATGATCGGTTCAAAGCTGAACCCGGTCGCGCCCAGCCGCCGAATCGTCGACTCCAGCTCGTAGGCGATCTCCTGTTCCGTCCAGTCCGGGCCCAGCTTGGCCAAAATCGATTCGAGCGCCCGCTCGTTGATCCGCACCGCGCTCCGCAGGATCTCGATCTCTTCGGCATCTTTGATCATACGATGGCCGACGATCACACTCGAAGTCTCGATCCACTGGACATCGGGCAGGTGCTTTTTGAACTGACTCAGCTGCGCAACGGTCAGCTGGTCGGCCTCAACCGCGATGCGAGTCGCACCGGATCCGGCCACGACCTGGGTGAAGAAATCGATCGGCTTTTCCGCCGGCGACTTGATTTCAACGGCCAACCCCGGGCACTCCTCTTCAAGCTGCTCTTTGTAACGACCGTCACTGAGCATCGTCTGGCCGGTCGGTTTGACCAACAGTGACGAACTGTCGCCGGTAAAACCGGTCAAATACGTGACGTTGATCTCGTTGGTCACCAAGAACGCGTCCGCTTGCAACGTCGAAAGCTGGCCACTGAGTTTCCGGATTCTGTCGTTCATCAATGATTCTGGTTCACACGGTCGAGATGTTGTTGGTTGACGTGAACGTGCAGGCGGGGGTGTGTCTCGAACAGCCAATCCCACCCCGACTGCGTCACCGCGCTATCGTCCAAATAGAGCGACTGGAGTTTGGGCAGCGAAGCGATCTGCCGCAATCCCTGGTCGTCGATCGGCACACCGATCAGGTGCACGTTTCGCAGACTTTTGACCCTCGCAACCGAGGCGGCCGTGTCGGATCCCAGTCGCGCCCCACCCAAACGCAGGTTGCGAAGATCCGGCAGCGCCGCCAACTCGGCGACCCCACTTGCCGTCGCGTCGCAGTGGGGCAGGTTCAGAATCTGAATCGAAGCGCACCGGGTGATCGTCTTCAGCCCCCGGTTGGTCACCGGCGAATTTCGCAATCGTAAGTGCCACAGTTGAGGCAACGCGGCGATCGATTCGATCCCTTCATCGGTGATCACGCCCGCATCGAGTTGCAGCACTTCCAACCAATCATCACCGCTGGTCAGCGCCGCCAGCGTGGCGTCGTCGATCGGCGTCTGCGACAACCTGATCCGGTCAGATTGCCCCGCCCGCCCGCCGGCAAGTTGACGGGCAAAGTCCACTTCCGTTGCCGGGGTGACTTCCACCTGCCCCGCAAGTTCCGCCGGTGTCGATCGGTCCTGGCAACCGATCGACGTCAGCAACGTGATCAGGGAGATAGTGATCAGCCTGGCGGCGAATTGTCCCGGTCGTCGGCAAACCAAGCAGGTCGCTTTCATGATCGGTCTGTGGAATCCGGTTCCCCGAGTTCCACATCTTCATAGAATTCCCGAAGCGTCAGTTCCAGCGGCATCTCCTCGATCTGGATCACGCCATCAAGCCCGCTGACGATCGATCGCTGAAACCCCTGGTCGCCACCCACTTGCCGGCCGCGCTGGTAGACGGCAGCTGAAGGCGACGACTGCTCGACCAACACGTAACCGGCCAGCGACGGAATCTCCAGATAGACCTCGCGTTTTTCTCCCTCGTCAATCCGCCGAGTGGTCTCCGAGATGACCTCAATGATCAACACGGGCTCGTCTTGGTAGGAATCACCCGGGGGGGTCGACCGGCAAACGACCATGGCATCGGGGTAATAGAAGCGTGTGCCCGTCGCGTTTCGGATCCGCACTTTGGTATCCGAGTTGAATGCCCGACAGGCGGTTCCCCGAAGTCGGTTGGCGAGCGCGACGGTCGCATTGGTCGCGATCGCATTGTGGCGGTTGGTCCCATCGGCCTGAGCGTAAACGACCCCTGCGACATATTCGTGGCGCTGTTCAGAAAGCGCTTCACCGGCCAAATAGTCTTGGACCGAAATGCGATCGTGTTTTCTCGCCGTGCTCATGCTGTCGAGTCTAGGCGCTCGGTGCGCTGACCGCAAACGGCAACGCCGGCCGGAACCGACGCCGCGATGGGGTGCCCGACCGTTACGGCAAACCGAAAAAAACGGGGCGGAACGTGCGCGCTGGCTGGGCGGGATTTTAACGGTGAGCTACAGTTTAGGGACCACGCTTCCCGCCCTCCCATCTGATCTCTCCGGCGCTATGGCAACTCTCCGATTGACCAAACACAACACGGCGATGCTCACATCGGCGATGACGTTGGTCAATGCGATTTCTGTCGACGCGATCGTTCTGCTGCTCGAAGGGGCGACGGATTGGCAGCGTTTGGCCGAGTTGATGGCCAAGAATGGTTTTGAAAAGCCCCTGATCGTCGCCGTCGACTCGATCGAAGAATTGGACGGGGCCGCCGAAGCGGGGCTCAAACCGGTCGCGCTGAACAAGGAAAAAGCACCGCTGTTGGAGCGGTTGCAGCACGCCCTGCTGGAAGCGGCTGCTGATGAGTTCATCAAACCCAACGACGAAATCGTCGCGATCTATGGCGGATTCACCTCCGGCCGCCTGGACTCGATCAGCCACCTGAAACTCGACGAGCGGATGCGTCGGCTGACGACACGCGACCTGCAATCGCTCGAAAGCAGCGTCCCGCTGAAAACGTTGAAGGTCGTCGTCGATCTGGCCGTCCAGATCGGTGTGGAAGGCCGCGAGGGCAAACCGGTCGGGGCGTTGTTCGTCGTCGGCGACACCCGCAGCGTGCTCAAACATGCTAGCGATAGCGGCGTCGACCCGTTCCGCGGCTACAACAAAAAAGCACGCAACCTGTTTGACGCCAGGGTTCAGGAAGACGCCAAAGAACTCTCCCAGTTGGACGGTGCGTTTTTGATCAATGCCGATGGGACGATCGAACGCAGCCGTCAAATGCTGGAAGTGCTGCACGAAGATCTGAACATGTCCAAGGGCCTGGGCTCGCGGCACTGGGCCGCCGCCGCGATCACACGCCGCACCAAAGCCGTCGCGATCGTCGTCAGCCAGTCCACCGGCACCGTCCGGCTGTATCAAAACGGGTTCCTGAAGATGCAGATCGAGCCGATGGACAAGGGCATCAAATGGCAGGAAATCTCGTTCAAACCTCCGAGCGCCAGTGGCGATGACTGATGTCTCGCGACAACCTCTACTCCTTGCCGCGTGACCGTGTCGGGCAGTTTCAGTTCGACGCCGATGTTGCCGACGTTTTCCCCGACATGATCTCGCGATCGGTCCCCGGATACGCGTCCATCCTTTCAGTCATCGAACAATTGGCCGGCCGATTTGTTCGCCCCGAGACCAACGTGTATGACCTCGGTTGCTCGCTCGGCGCGGCGACGCTGCTGATTCGCAACCAAGCCCCATCGAGCGCGACGATTCACGCGGTCGACAACTCCTCCGCCATGATCGACCGACTGCGGAAACGATTGGACCAGGAATCCGGTGGCCCGGATGCCTGTGCGGTCGAGCTTCATCTGGCCGATCTTTGTGACATCGCCCTGTCCGACGCTTCAATGATCGTGCTGAATTTCACGCTGCAATTTGTCCCCGCGACAAAGCGCCGCCGATTGCTCCAAGCGTGCTTCGATGCGCTGGTCCCCGGCGGCGGCCTGTTGCTCAGTGAAAAGGTGTGCTTCGATGATCCCGGGCAACAGTTCCTGCTGACCGATCTGCACTTGGATTTCAAACGGGCCTGCGGTTACAGCGAACTGGAGATCGCTCAGAAACGGACCTCGCTGGAGGACACGTTGATCCCCGAATCGATCCCCACACACACCGATCGGCTGCAGGACGTCGGCTTCGACGTCGTCGCGCCCTGGTTCCAATGTTTTAATTTTGCGTCCATCCTGGCCGTGAAATCGACGACCAGTTGAACCGGCGGCGGCGTCTTCAGTCACCCTCCCCGGCAACATTGGTATCGATACAACCGAAGTCACCCTCCCTGCCAGGGAGGGTCGAGCGCAGCGAGGGGAGGGTTTGTTTGCCGCGTCGAGTCATTCCGATCCACAAAGAACCCTCCTGCCAGGAGGGTGACGTCAACTCTTGCGACTTGTGAAGAGACCAGTGCCCAACGACACCCCCACGCTGCCCGACTGGTTCGATCGCCGGCCACTGGACCAATGGCTGCGACAGCGCGGGCGCGATGCCTTTGCGGATTCCGTCGCCGAAATCTGTGCGCGGCGGTTGGACCAGCCCACCAACGGGGATCTGAAACGCTGGGTGGCCGCGCTGGCTGACTTGCCGTCCGGCCAAGGTCGCCGGTTGGACTACGGCGACGGTCAGGTCCGGGTCGTCGGTCCGGGCGTCGATCTCAAGTCGCTACGCGAAACCCTGATGCGGTTTCATCCCTGGCGCAAGGGCCCGTTCGAGTTTCTCGGGTTGCCGATCGACACCGAATGGCGGTCCGATTGGAAATGGAATCGCATCGCTCGGGCCGTTGATCTGAAGCAGAAATCGGTGCTAGACGTCGGCTGTGGCAACGGCTATTACGGCTGGAGGATGCTGGAGTCGGGGGCTTCGATCGTGATGGGGCTCGACCCGATCCTGCGGTTCTTGATGCAGTTCGAAGTGTTTGATCGATACGAGACTGGGCCACGTCGCAATTTCGTGCTGCCGATGGTCGACACCGATTTGCCCGAAAAACTCGCCGCGTTCGACGTCGTGTTTTCCGCCGGCGTGCTCTATCACCGGACCAGTCCGATCGATCACTTAAGAAGTCTGGCCGGCGCCCTCGTTCCCGGCGGCAAACTGGTGCTTGAGACGCTGATCATTCAAGACGACCAGCCGAGCGTGTTGGTGCCGGAAGACCGCTACGCGCAGATGCGAAATGTCTGGTTCATTCCCTCGCTGGAGATGCTGTTTCGCTGGTTGCGTCGGACCGGTTTCGAAGACAGCAAAACCATTGACATCACCCCGACCGACACGAACGAACAACGTTCAACGGACTGGATGACCTTTCAGTCGCTCGCCGATTTCCTGGACCCGGAAGATTCATCCAAGACGATCGAAGGCTATCCGGGGCCGGTCCGCGCGACGGTGGTCGCCAGCAGAAAGGAGGCAGAATGATTCGGGGCAGAATGATGAGTGACGGCGACAGGGAGACAGGGAGACAGGGAGACAGGGAGCGGTGGATCAGGGCAAGATTTTTGTCGACTCGGCGACCAGCTGATCATCATTCTGCCACCCCATCATTCTGCCATCATTGTCTCGCCATCATCGTTTTGCCCCTATCGTTTTGCCATGTCCTGACCCCGCCAATCCTTAGCTGGCTCGCTGGGCGTCTTCCATCGCCTGGATGTACTGTTGCAATCGCTGCAGTTCATCGTTCATGCCCTTGAGCTTGAGCATGTTCTCGACGCGTTTGAGCAACTCGACCTTTTGCACCGGTTTGCTCATGAAATCATCGGTCCCCGCGGCGACGGCGCGTTCGATGTCGCCCAGTTCGTTGAGCGCCGTAACCATCAAGACCATGACCCGTGACGTGTCGGGGTTGTCTTTGATTTGTTTACAGACCTCGAAACCGCTCAGCTTCGGCATCATCACATCCAACAGCACCACGTCGGGCTCGAAGGTGGCGATTTTGTCGAGCGTGTCTTGACCATCGACGGAGGTATCGATTTCGCAATCAATCTCGGCCAAGTAGGCTTCGAGCAACTCGCGATTGGCGACATTGTCGTCGGCGATCAGGATGCGATGAGTTCCCTCCGGCAAGGTCGGATCAGTCATGGTCAGCATGCGGGATGTCGTGGCGATGGAAGTGACGGGTTGGGGGCGCCCAGCGGCGGGCTTGCGACGACCGCCTAGGCGATCGTCGCATGGGACTCTTGATCCGCCGGAACCGGAAAGCTTTCGCACATTTCGCGAATTTCAGCGCGGATCCGGGTATGCAGCTCGGTGTCTTCGGCGTTGGACAGGGCGCTGTGGATCCAGCCGCCGATGCGACGCATTTCGTTGCCGCCCATGCCCCGCGTGGTTAGCGCCGGCGTGCCGATTCGAATCCCAGACGGGTCCATCGGCTTGCGTTTGTCGAACGGAATCATGTTCATGTTGACCGTGATCCCGCAGCTGTCCAAGACGGATTCGGCGACTTTCCCGCCCAGGCCGACTGACGTGACATCGACCAGGATCAGGTGGTTGTCGGTGCCGCCGCTGACCAGGGGCAATCCGGCCGCGACCAGCGTCTCGGCCAGGACTTTGGCGTTGTCGACCACCGCCTGGGCGTACGTCCGATACTCTTCGGTCAACGCTTCGGCGAAGCACACCGCCTTGCCGGCGATCACGTGCATCAGCGGACCGCCCTGGGTGCCGGGGAAGACGTTTCGATTGATGAGTTTGGCGTGTTCTTCCTTGCATAGGATCAAGCCACCGCGGGGGCCACGCAGCGTCTTGTGGGTCGTCGTGGTGACATAATCGGCCAACCCAACCGGGCTGTTGTGGATCTTCGCCGCCACCAATCCGGCGTAGTGGGCCATGTCCACCATCAGCCGCGCACCGACTTCTTCGGCGATCTCGGCGAACTTGTCGTGGGGGATTTCGCGGGGATAGGCACTCGCACCGGCAACGATCAGCTTCGGCTTGTTCTCGCGCGCCAGCGAGGCAATCTGGTCAAAATCCAAACGATTCGTGTCTTGGGTCACACCATAGGAGTGGAAATCGTACAGCTGGCCGCTGATGTTCAGCTTCATGCCGTGCGTCAAGTGACCGCCTTGGGCCAAGTCGAGTCCCAACACCTTGTCACCGGGTTTCAGGCAGGACAGGTAGACGGCCGTGTTGGCCTGGGAACCGCTGTGTGGCTGGACGTTGGCCACCTCGGCGCCAAACAGTTGCTTGGCCCGCTCGATCGCAAGCGATTCGACCACATCAACGTGTTCGCAACCGCCATAGTAGCGGCGACCGGGATAGCCTTCGGCGTACTTATTGGTCAACACGCTGCCGGCGGCCTGCATGACCGCGAAACTGGTGTAGTTCTCACTGGCAATCATTTCCAGCCCATCGCGTTGACGGCTGGCTTCGTCCTGGATGGCGTCCCAAATTTGGGGGTCTTGTTGTTGGAGCGGATTCATCGTGGCCTTGCAGTGAGAAATGCCTGGTAATTGGAATTCGGGAACCACGTGTTGTCCCGGAGCTTCTCCAGGATTGTTGATGGGGAACCAAAACCAGTCAATCCTTGGCATCTCGGAACGGGCAGCCCGAACCACGGTTTTCGCCCCTGCCCGGCAAGAGCTGTCGAAGCCACAGCGAAGTGTTTCGAAGCCACAGCGGCCCCGGACGAACCCCCGCGTCGTTCTCCCAGGACCGCAACGCGGGGCCTCGTGAGAACCGATCTCGGCCGCAGATTCGTAAAAACTATCCCACCTGCGATGATCAAAACGGTACAATCAGTTGTTTGGTCTGGGCAGCTTTTGCCGGTTCGACCTGAAAGGGTTTTTCACGGTCCGCTACCCGATCGCGCCCCGGCGGCTGCTAAATGGCCCTGGCCTCTCATCAACCTGGCCCTGAATCGGCTTGCCGGCGCCCACCAACCCCAGCCCCACCCAAAGCGTGACCTACGCTTGCTTCGTTTCCATTTTCACCTGATGCTCGAGTGCCTGGAATGAAATACGCCGTCGCCGGTTTTGTTTTTTTACTGACTCTTTCTGCGGCTCAGCGTCGCGTTTCAGCGGCCGAATTGCCCACGTTTGACAAAGTTTCCGAGGGCTACGAACAAGTCCCGGTCTCTGACCAGGAGAGTCGCAAGGGATTCTTCAACGTCTGGCAGCGGACCAAAGACGCCCAGCTGTTGGCCGAACTGCCGAAAAATTTCGCGACCAAAAGCTACTTTATCGCCCTGACGGTCAGCAGCGGTGACACCTACGCCGGATTGCAATCCGGAGAATTGGTCGTCAAGTGGCGTCAGTATGACGATCGGTTGGCATTGATCGCGCCGAACCTGTCGATCCGTGCCACCGGCGATCCGGAATCCAAGGCATCGGTCGCACGCTTGTTTACCGACAAAGTCCTGCTCGACATCCCGATCGTCGCCAAGGGCGGTGCGGGCGGACCGGTGATCGATCTGGACTCGCTCTTGCTGGGCAACGCGAGCACCTTCTTTGGACGAAGTGTCCGCATCTCGAATTCGCGAATCAAAAAAATTGAGTCGGTCAAAGTCTTCCCGTCCAACGTGGAAGTCGCGCTGGAGACGGTCGGTGCCGCCGGTCGCTTCCAAACCCTGCACTACTCCTTCAGCGAAGTCCCCAGTCCGTCCAACGGATTCAAGCCGCGATTGGCGGACCAACGGGTGGGGTTCTTTACCACCACCTATTCCGACCTCAGCAAGTACACCGACGATGAGACGCGGATTCGCTACATCAATCGTTGGAACTTGGAAAAACGCGATTCGAAACTGAAGCTGAGCCCGCCCAAAGACCCGATCATTTTCTACGTCGAACACACCGCCCCGGTCCGCTATCGCCGGTTCATCCGCGCCGGTGTCGACTACTGGAACAAAGCCTTTGAAAAGGTCGGCATCGTCGACGCGATCGAAGTCCGTTACCAGGACGCCCAAAGCGGCGCCCACATGGAAAAGGACCCCGAAGACGTTCGCTACAACTTCATTCGCTGGTTGAACAATGACATCGGCACCGCGATCGGCCCCAGCCGCGTCCACCCGATGACCGGCGAAATCCTCGACGCCGACATCATTTTGACCGACGGCTGGATCCGCCACTACAACTACCAGTACGACGACTTGCTGCCCAAACTGGCGATGGAAGGGGCCAGCCCCGAAACGCTGGCGTGGCTCAGCGAGCACCCCTCCTGGGATCCCCGCGTGCGGATGACGTCGCCATCCAAGGTCGCGCAGGTTCGTCAACAGATCGCCCAAGACGCCCAGAAACCCTACGCGGGTTTCTCCATGGCCGCCGCCGATTCGTCACTGATCGGCGACGATGAGTTCGACGGACTGATCGGTCACCTCAGCCAAAAGAACGGCATGTGCATGGCCGCCAACGCCCGCAGCCTCGACCTCGCGGTCGCGCGGATGGATTGGGCACTGGCGATGATGGAAGACAAACCCAAGGCCGACGCGAAAGACAAGGAAGACGACGAGAAAGAAAAAGACGAGGAAGCGCCGGACAAGGACGACGACGCCGATAAGAAAGACGACGACAAGGACGACGACGCCGACAAGAAAGACGACGACAAGGACGACGACGCTGAGAAGAAAGACGACGACAAGGACGATGAGAAGAAGGACGACGAGGAGAAGGACGATTCGGTGGACATGCTCGACGGCATGCCGGATTGGTTCGTCGGACCGCTGTTGGCCGACCTGGTGGCTCACGAAGTCGGGCACACCCTCGGATTGCGTCACAACTTCAAAGGCTCGGCGCTGCACCCGCTCGACAAAATCAATAGCGAAGAACTCAAGGGCAAAGAAGTCTTCACCGCCTCGGTGATGGACTACATCCCGATCAACTTCCGCTATGAAAGCGGCGACGTCCAAGGCGATTACACCATGATCGACATCGGGCCGTACGACTATTGGGCGATCGAATACGGTTACACCTTTGACGAAAAGGCGTTGCCCAAGATCCTCAAACGTTGCGTCGAACCGGAGTTGCAATACGCAACCGACGAAGACACCAACGGTCCTGATCCGCTCGCCCGCCGCTACGACTTCTCCGCCAATCCGCTCGACTATGCTCAAGAGCAGATGAAACTGGTCAAGCTCTATCGCGAGCGTATCTTGGACAAGTTTGTCAAAGACGGTGACAGCTGGGCCAAGGCACGTCGCGGCTACGAATTGACTCTCTCGATCCAGACCCGTGCGGCAAGCATGATGGCCAATTGGGTCGGCGGAGCGTTCGTCAACCGAGACAAGAAAGGGGATCCGAACGATCGACCCCCGGTCGTCGTCGTCCCGGCAAAACAGCAACGCGAAGCGATGCAGTTTGTGATCGACCAGACGTTCAACGACAAAGCCTTCGGCTTGACGCCTAAGTTGCTCGAGCGAATGACCTCCGACCAGTGGCTCGACGGCGGTGCCCATTTCGGCACGTCCGGTGAAGCAACCTGGCCGATCCACGACCGTGTGCTCGGTCTGCAAGCTTCCGCGCTGACCTGGTTGATGAGCCCCACGACGCTGCGTCGCGTCTATGACAATGAGCTTCGTCTGCCCGCCGAAGACGATGCGTTGACGCTGCCCGAGTTGCTCACCTCGATCAGCACTGCCGCCTGGACGGAACTCGAATCCGATTGCCCCGAAAACCGCAGCAATCGCCAGCCGATGATCAGCTCGCTCCGCCGCAACCTGCAGCAAGAGCATGTCCAACGGTTGATCGATCTGATCCTGGAGAAGAACGATGGTGCGGCGGCTTACAAGCCGATCGGTGATCTGGCACGCATGCAGCTTGTCGATTTGATGAAGAAGATCGACATGCGACTGAAAAAGTGCGAAAAGAAAATGGACGCCTACTCACGCGCCCATCTTCACGAAGTCTCCATGCGGATCGAGCAAGCGCTCAAAGCCGGTTATACCTACAACTCAGCCAAGGCGCCCAGCTTTTCGGGCATGCTGATTTTTGGTGAAACGCAAGAGCAAGAGTAAGCGGTTTCCGCACGCTATTCATTCTCATGCGACCTCTCCTTCGGGAGAGGTCGTTTCGTTTCGGCCGAGCTGATTTGGCCCCCGATTCAGACGAACGCGCGACTTCGGTCGACCGAACGACGGCAACTATTCGCCGCGCCGCTGCGCCAGAAACGTCAAATGAGTTTTGACCGCCGGCCATTCGCTGGCGAGGATCGAATAGACGCACGTGTCTCGCAGCGTGCCGTCGGACAAAATCTGGTGGTTCCGTAAAACCCCGTCCAGCTTCGCGCCAAGGCGTTCGATCGCGACACGGCTGCGGCGGTTGAAGAAGTGCGTGCGAAACTCGACGGCGATGCAATGCATCGTTTCGAACGCCTGCGTCAGCAGCAGTCGCTTGCAGCGAGTGTTCAGTCCGCTGCGCCAAACGGATTGGCGATACCAGGTCGACCCGATCTCCAAGCGTCGATTCGTTTCGTCGGCATTCATGTACGTGGTCATTCCGACCGCCCGGCCCGATCCTTCGTCAATGATCGCAAACGGCAACATCGATCGCCGCGCGTACAGATCAAGCCGACGCTTGATCTCACCAGCCATCGCGTCGGGCTCGGGGACGCTCGTGTACCAAAGTTCCCACAGACAACCGTCCCGCGCCGATTCAACAAGGTCGTCGTGATGGCGTGGATCGAGTAACTCGAGTCGAACCCCATCGCCGGCAAGCGTCACCGCATCCAACCATCCCGTCATCCTGTCACCCCATCATTCCACCATCCCATCATTCCACCATCCCATCATTCCACCATCCCATCATTCCGCCATCCCATCATTCTGCCATCCCATCATTCTGCCATCCCATCATTCTGCCATCCCGTCATCCTGTCACCCCATCATTCCACCATCCCACCTTCCCATCGTTCTGCCTTCCCATCGTTCTGCCTTCCATCGTTCTGCCTTCCATCGTTCTGCCTTCCATCGTTCTGCCTTCCATCGTTTTGCCTTCCATCATTCTGCCTTCCATCGTTTTGCTCCACCGTTCCGACCTCCCGTCCCCGGTCCCTCAAGCCACCTCACGGACCTCATCGAGCCCCAGCTGTGCCCGCGTGATCCCCATCTTCCGCACGCGTAGTCGGATGTCTCGATTGCGCTGCCAGTCTTCGTCGGTGACGTAGCCGCGGTCGTGGTCCAGGTGATAGCAGACCGCACGGTGGCGGATTTGCATGCCCAGCACACCGGCGTTTTCGAGTCGTTCACCGAGTTCACGATCCAGGCCGCCATACCGCATTTCATGGTTGAACCCGTTGGCCGCAACAACATCCGCTTTCCAAGCCGACGCGTTATGGCCGTTGAATGTCGGGCGTGTCGTTGTGGCGAGGTCCAGTACCTTGGCCAGTCCCGGGCGGTTTTGGATCCACAGCCATTTGGCGGGAACGTCGTCGCCGTTCTGTTTCAGCCACACGGGGTCGGTGAAATCGTGGTACGCGACGTCGCCGGCCAGAATTCGATCGGTCAACGCACGTTTCAGCCGATAGCAGCCGCCAGACAGGAATCGGCCCGGCGCGGCTAGCCGCAGGTGCTCGGCGACAAAGTCGCGGCGCGGGACACAGTCGCCGTCGGTGAAGATCAAGTAGTCGCCCTGGGCCGCGTCGATGGCGCGATTCAGGATCCGCGTTTTCCCGAATCCCTGATGGGGCTGGGAAACATAGCGGACTCGAAAGTCCGTGCGTGTGGCAAACTCGTCGATCACCCCGCGAGTCTCCTCGGTCCGGCCATCTTCGCCGACCACAATCTCAAAGTCTCGGCAGGTCTGGTTGGCAAACCCCTGGAGCACTTGGCGGAGATAGTGGGGCGACCGAAACGTTGTCATGATCACAGACGCTGAAACAGAAGCCGGCAGGCTGGCTGGCAGAGAGGCGGGCAGGCTGGCTGGCAGACGGTGCGAATCCATTCGTCGACACTCTTAGGCAGGGCTGAGAAGGCGGTTTGGCGTAGTAAACAGAAAGACGTGCAGGCGGGTAAAGATTGATCTGCCGCAATTGCCATCGACCTGGACCGTTTCGGCAGAGTATCGAAGGCAAGTCGCCCGACGCACACGGGCAAACCGTGAAATGACCAATCCCTGCCCAAGGTCACTCCATCATGCGCTCTGACCCGATCGATCCTGCTCCAGGCGATTCCGCCCGACTGAAGGTTAATTCCAGCCACCGCATCGCCCGCGAGCGGGCTGTCGATTCAAGCCTGCACGCGTTAGCAAGGGGCCACGCATCGCCCCTCGCTCACGCATCGGGCTGGCATGATCACTCTGATTTTGGAACATCGACTGAAACGACATCCCGCGAGGTGGTTTCGCAAGGCCTCTTTTCACAGCGATTCTTCCAGTTTGGCGTCGTCTTGCTGGCATTGCTGACCCTTTCCGGCTGCTCCGGCGAGCGGGGCGGTCAGGCGATGGAGCAACCGGACGCTCAGGCCGAAGCGATTCAGTCGGCTCCGGAGGTCGATCCCGACGTCACGGTCGTCCCGGACGCCCCATCGGAATTCAGCGTCCTGCCGCCCACGATCGGCCAGGGCGATCCGCAGTTCGCCGATTCGGCGGTCGAGTCAGACCCCGAGCCGTCGATGGCGTTTTCGTCCGAGATGGCACCCCGCTCACTTGCACTTCCGCCGCCCCCGCCGATGGCTGCCCGGGTTGCCGAGTCATCGCCGCCGGGCCCTGCTGCGACGCTTCCCGCCGGCGCAACCCACGACGCTGACCGCGCGTTTGCGACCGTGGCTGTTTACTATGCCACCGATCGCCAGCGAGATTCGGTTGCCCTGTCCGCCTACAACGTCACCGGCAACCGCGACGCCTTGGTGTTGTTGGGCGGTTCGTCGATCGTCTTCCTCGCCCTGGCCGGATTCAGCGTGCTGCGACGCCGTCCCCAAGCCGCTTTAGGGTTCTCGACATTCGGCGTCGTTGCCGCCTTGGCCGCGTCGGCTGTTTTGCTCTCCGGCACCGCCAACATCGAAAAACACGGCGTGACGTACAACGCAGCCCGGGGAACGCTGGTCAAAGGGATCGCCGAAGTGACGGTGCCGGACACGCACCAACGCGGCATGGTCGAGCGGCCCAGCTTGCTGAGATTCGAAATTCGCGAAGACCAACAAGAACACATTGTCCTGACCAGTGCGGTCGAACTTTCCGATTCCGATTTTGAGCGACAACTCGCCGAGACCGTCGCGTTGTCGCCCAGCCAAGACTTGTTGGTCTTCATTCACGGCTACAACGTTGACTTCCAATCGGCGATCCGGCGGACCGCCCAGATCGCAGTTGACCTTCCCTTTGAGGGTGTTCCGGTGTGTTACAGTTGGCCTAGCCAAGGCACGCTGCTGGGCTACACCGTCGATGAGAACAATGCCGCCTGGACTCAAACGCATCTCAAACAATTCCTGCTCGATTTGGCCCATCAAAGCGGTGCGCGTTCGATCAACGTCGTCGCCCACAGCATGGGGAATCGGCCGACGACCGGCGCGCTGGTCGAAATCGGATGGGAAGAGCGGCAGTTCGACACTGAACCGTCTCCCCTGTTTGACCGCGTCGTGTTAGCCGCGCCCGACGTGGACGCCGATCGGTTTCGCCGCGACTTGGCACCCGCGCTGACCTCCATCGCCGAGCATGTCACGCTCTATGCCTCCTCCGACGATCAAGCACTGATCGCATCCAAGCAAGTTCACGGGTACCCCCGCGCCGGCGAAAGTGGTGACGACATCGTGGTGGTCCCCGGCATTGAAACCATCGATGTCAGCGGCATCGACCTCAGCCTGCTCGGGCACAGCTACTACGGCGACGCACCGTCGATGCTGCAGGATTTGTATCAGCTCGTCCGCAATCGACTGCCGGCGACCCAGCGGCCCCAGCTCATTCCGCGGCCCCTCGGCGCGCTGACCTACTGGCAATTGATCGGACAGCCGGCCGTGCGACAACGCTTCTCCGCCGAGTCTTCGTCGATCAAATAGCACCGCCACATCGGTGCCGTCGTCGCCCCGCACCCCAACCGCCTCACGGATCACTCAAACCCCCACGCCTCAAGTCGAGAAATCACGCTCCTGGCGGGCATGGGTGTCTGCACAATTCCAGTCACCCTCCCTAAAGGAGGTCGTGCCGTTTTTGAGTCGTTGAATTCAAAGGGGCTTAGGTTTGCCCGCATCATTGCATCCCGGATGGGATGGCAGAGAGTAGCCGGCAGAGCGAGCGAAGCGAACACCGCCGGAACGGTAAAAAACAGTCCAAACGACCCCGAAGTGGGTCGCAGCGTCTGAATGCTGTGACCCCGTCCGGGGTCAATCCGCAATCGCTTTTGGGATTCCGGTGGTGCGCTAAGGCGACCACCGGCTACTTGCTGCAACCCCTCTCGGGGTAGAACCTGCTCCGCAAGCGGATGGAGTCCTCAAGATGTTTGGTAAATCTCACCCCCAGTCCCTCCTGCCTGGAAGGGTTGCGTCGTAAACTGCGCGACCTGCCTGAATACCCACACTCGGGAAGCGACGGCGATTCAAACTGAAACCGGCACCGAGTGGTCGAGATCGGAATCGATTGCGGCAGCCACGGCCACCGGTTCGTTCTCCGGGTTCCCTTCGAACTCAAAGATCCGCTCCAAGCGAGTGATACGAAACACGTCGCGAACGGCATCATTGAGTGAACGCAGGCGAAGATGAATGCCTGAGGCCCGCGATTGGGCCCGCAGCCGAATCAATTCGTTCAGCCCCGCGCTGCTGATCCAGGTCACCTGTCCGAGATCGATGATCACGTCGGTCACCATGTGCTCACGCGGTTGGTCCAGCGCAGCGTTCACCTTGGAGGAAATTTTTCGGGCCGATTTTCGACGGTTGATCACCTTCAGCGAAGGCGACACGACCAGGGAACAGTCGTGGAAATGGATCTCAACTGCCGTTGTTTGACTCATCGGTGCGATGCGTGCTCACGTGTAAGGGCAAGGAACTGGACCAAGTGCCAGAACTGTGGTGCCATCGGCACCCACAGCCATCTCCGACTGCTTCATTCCACACGATGTTGTTGCGAAAACTCAGTGTTTTCTGCACTCAACGTCATGAAAGCATATCAAAAAACGACACGCAGGGCAAACAAGTTCGCGCTGCCCAACGGCCGGTCGCGGGGTCTCCGTGGGCAACGGCGACGCCTCACAACGGTCAGCACCCGGCATCCCCGATCGGGTGCGGCGTGAGTAACAATCACAAGACGGCTCAATCACGGCTCGACATTCGATCACCTAAACGGCGACAGTGCCGCTCTACGTCGGAGGCATCGATTTCAGTTTCACCGCCTGCGGTTTAGCCTTCGCGGCTTATCCCTCGCGGTGGCGGGGGATCACGAAGGAGTGAAACGTGATCACGCAACCGAACGCGATCATGGACAACCCCAGCCAACGCGGGGGGGTGACACGTTTTCGTGGCACCGGAGTGACGGGCTCGAAAATCGAACCCAGCGTCGTGGAATTGTCGACCAATGGGGTATTGGTCATCCGCGCGACGAACCGAGTGGAGCGTTCGTTGAGCACGAAGGATTCGACGCGACGAAACTGCAGCCCGAGCAGAATCAGCAGGATTCCGCTGAGGAAATATCGATTTCGATAGAAAGACATGGATCGAGCTCTGTGTAAATCGCCTTGGGGGCCGTCCAGCAAGCGGCAAACCGTGATAGATCCATCGGCATGGCGTCCGGCCGGCCATCAATGACGTCGCCCAACGACGGGTCGCCAAGGTCAAAGCGAACGTGCCAATCGTGCCGACCGCGCGGCCTGGCGTTGCGACTCACCCGCCGAAGACGTCGTCGACGACGCGACGCATTGCATCGCCGAAACTGCGATGGGCGGAATCTTCCAGCAAATCGGCTTGATTGCTGCGCATGATCGCCGCCGCCAACGCCTTATGACTCTGCCAGTCCTGCAGATCAAAGGCGCGGATGTCGGTGTAGATTCCCGCCAGATTGTTGCTGATCTTGGGCACCAAGACGACGCCGTTGTTGCCGCGCACGATGTGATAGTGCATGACGACGAACAGCAGCAGCGCGCCGCAGAACATTCCGGCAAAAAATCGAGACATCTCGGCGGCCAGGGGAAGACGAAAGCGGGGTCGGAGGCGGAACCCTCGAATTCCGCAGTTTCATTTTTAGGCCTGCACGACTTCCGGGGCAAGTCCGAAGTTTTTTCGTTCCTTCGCCAAGGCGTCTTGACGACGCGTTGCGATCGCTACACACTACGCAACCGATTGGTTGACGGAGAAAGCTGAAGTTTCGGCGTCCGACGTCCGATCCCACTCGGTACCGCAGCAGACCACCGCACGACACACCGCCTCGGCGAGCGTGCCGTCTGCCTCAAAAACACGCGGGCGATTAGCTCAGTTGGTTAGAGCGCTACGTTGACATCGTAGAGGTCACAGATTCGAATTCTGTATCGCCCACTTCTTAATCGTCCCGGCTTTGCGTCCGGGGCATTCTATTGTGAACGTTCGCGTTCGGCTCGCCACGCGACGCGGTGATCTCGTCGAAGACTTTGCGTAGCACTTGGATGCTCGCCGGCTTGACAAGGTGGCGGTCGAATCCCGCCTCGTATGCCTGTTGAATATCTTCGGGTTGTCCGTTGCCGGTCATGGCAATGAGGGTCGAGTCGGATGAATGGAGCAGTTTTCGCAGGTTCTGAGCGACTTCGTATCCTGACTTGTCCGGCATGCAGATGTCGGAAAAAACAACATCAGGCTTGAGTGCTCGAACCAATTCAATTCCTTCATCGGCGCTCAGCGCCATTTGCACATCGTGCCCGAGCTTTTCGATCAGCTTGACCAGCATGGTCGCGACCGCCCGAATGTCGTCGATCACGACAACTTTCAAAGGTTCCGAACACGACAAGGAATGGGGCGGTTGCAGTTTCGCTGGAACGTTTTGAATGATTGGCAGACGAACGACAAATCGACTGCCCGGTTGCTGGCGATCTTGATCCAGAATCACGGTACCATCGTGCATCTCGACCAGTTGCTTGACCAGCGTGAGTCCGATCCCCAGTCCTCCTTGGCTACGCGTCACCGAGCTTTCGACCTGGGTGAACATTTCGAAGATGCTGTTGGCGTCCTCGGCTGAGATCCCAATGCCGTTATCCTCGATGGAGATTTCTACTTCGTCTCCGACCGCGGCGCAGTTCACTTTGATCGTGCCGCCGGTCGGCGTGTACTTACACGCATTATTCAAGATGTTGGTAAAAACTTGCGCCAGACGAACGCGATCGCCGAGGACGCTCAACCCGGCTCCCGGTTCGAGAGACCAATGCAGCGTGTGCTGACGTGCTTTGCACGCCGGGCGAACGGAGGACAGGGACGTTTCCAGGACCTCAACGATTGAAACGGGTTCCTGTTGCAGTTTGATTTTTCCACGTGTGATCCGCGACACGTCCATCAGGTCGTCGATCAAACGAATCAGCTGTGAAACCTGTCCTTGAAGGATGTTACCGATTTTGGCAATCTCTTTCGGGTCATCGTTACACAACGGTAGCAATTCGGCGGCATGGCTAATGGGGGCCAGCGGGTTTCGCAGTTCATGCGCCAGGACCGCCAGAAACTCATTCTTCCGGTCGTCCATTTCGCTGAGTTGTTCGGCGCGATCGCGGAGTTCCCGCTCCAGTTCCTTTTTCGCGGTGATATCGACCATCACGCCGCGAAGACGATTCGGCCTGCCGGCGTCATCGGCGACAACGTAGACGATATCTCGCAACCAGACACTCTGGCCATCTCGTGTCATTGCGCGGTATTCGAAATCGTGGTCGCGGCCCTGGCGACAGGCATTCCGGCACAGCGCCACCGAACAATCGCGATCGTCGGGGTGGATGATGCTAGGCCAAAAGTCCGGGTCCGAGAGCCACTGCCCGATCGGGTAACCAAGGATTTGTTCTGCCCGTTCGCTGACGAATGTAAATTCCCACGTGTTGGCGTCCGCTTCCCAGACGATGGCATCTAAGCCATCGACGAGGTTTCGATACTTTTCTCTCGCGAGTTCGGCATCCTGACGGGCCTGGATCTCACGTTCGATCATCGCCTCTCGTTCCTCCTCGGCGCGAACCGAATCGGTGACGTCTCGGGAGATCGCCAGGAGCTGTTCCGGTTGTCCGGTTTCACCGGTGATCGGCGTCACGACGACGTCCCACCACTTCGTGATTTTTGATTTGCGGGTCGGTCGGACACCGCGAAATCTGCCCGAACGCCCTGCTCGTGCCTCGTTCATCGCGTCGGCGGCGGATTGTTGGTCCGATCCCTGCCAGAAATCGATCCAGGGACGGCCCCTCAGCCTCTCCACGTCATCGATCTCATGCAGCTCTTGCCCCTTACGGTTGATCGATAGCAATCGCCCGTCAAGATCGAGGATTTTGATACTGTCGTGGCTGCTGGCCAGGATCTGCCTCGCCTGTTCTTCGCTGCGACGATGGGCCGCTTCCAGTTCTTTGAGCTCGGTGACGTCGGTAAACGTGGTGATCGCCCGTGCCTGATTGCCATCTCCGAGTTCGATCAACTTGGAACTTGCCAGTAGTCGTCGCAACGCTCCGTCGCTCGCTTGGACGAGGATGTCTTCGTTGGAAACGGATTCGCCATGACGGAGGGTACGGGCCAGTGGCCATTCGTCCGGTTGGTATCGGCGTCCGTCGGAATGGTATCCGACATACGCGGCCATCGTATCGGGGGCAACTTGTTCAGGAACATCTCGGCCCATCAGTTCATGGGCACGTTCGTTGACCGAAAGGATCTTCCCGCTCGGTGCGTCCGCGACCACTACTCCCGCCGGCAGTTGGTCCAGTAAGGCGTTGGTCAGTGAGCTTTCTTCTTGCAACTGTTGCAACAGCTTTTCACGTTCCTCGTCGGCGCGAACCTGTTCGCTCACATCGTCAAAGATCAAGAGGCGGCGACCGGCTTCGCCCTCAAAACCCTGTAGCGATGCAGCGGAAAGTTTGACGTACACCCTCGACTGGTCGCGACGGCAGCGATAGGTCGAGATGCCCTGGAACGCCACGCCGGCGGCCAATTGGCTGCGGACGGATTGACACTCGTGTTTTTTCTCCGCGGGGACGATCGGCAGCGGCTTGCCTAGGACCTCCTCAGCGGGGTAGCCAAACATCTTTTCCGCGGCGGTGTTCCAAAGGTGCACCCGGGCTTCGTCGTCAATCACGCTGATGGCAAGTGGCGACTTCGCAATGATGACTTCTAACAGTTGATGCTGCTCTCGCTCACGGGCACCGAGCGTCAACAGTTCGATCTCGGATTCGACCGACGAGGCCAACTCACTGAGTATTTCTAGCTCCGGATCACTCCAGTCTCGCGGAACCGAATCGAAGACGCAAAATGAGCCGAGTACCTCTCCGGATCGGGCGTGGATCGGAACCCCAACATACGCTCGGACTCCGAACTCGTTCACCGCGGGATTGTCTTTCACGCGGTCATCCATCTGAGAGTCGCGAACGATCAACGGAGCGTCATGACGGACCGTCAGACTGCAAAATGAATAGCTCAACGAGCTTTCACGTCGCGATGCCCAGGGCTCAGGTAGCCCCACGCAACTTTTGAAAAACTGTCGGTCCTCGGCGACAAGCGAAATGACCGAAGCCGGGCATTTGAGAAGCTTGGAGGCAAGCCGCGTCAATCGATCGAACGATGGGTCGGAGGGGCTATCGAGTAGCTTCGTCGCATGCAGACTCGCAAGGCGTTTGGGGTCCGAAATCGGATCCGTACTGTCTTGACTGGTTGGAGCCATGATGTGGGAAATTTCCGTGATGTGCCTGTGCCTGTGCTGGGCACTCATCATAGCACGACCCTTAACGACGCATCAGGACTCCAGGGGGGGATGTCCCGCACCGCGGAATGTGTCAACGACGAGAGGTCACATGTCACTGCAAATCCACCGTATCGACAATCGATCGGTACATTAAAGTGATTGAAAAAGAGTAGCATCAACCTTTGAAGGAGACCGAGCCTGGCTCTTCGAAAACGTCTCCAACTTTGCAGCACAAGTGGGCGATTCCCGCGATGGCGTTTCGTTCCGCTTCTAACAACGTTCGGTCTAGAGTGTGCGGCCGAGCGCAGACGCTGTGGCATTGTCGGCGGCGAGTCTGGGCAAAACGATCCAGGCCCCTTCGGCACCTACCGTGAAAACGTTTTGCCGCTCACCGGTTCGCTGCGTGTTGACTCAGTGGAAAGTAGCCACTGAGTCAGACGGTGAAAGCGAGCTTCAACCTGATAGGTGTAGGTGGTGCCCGGATCGACATCCCGGTCCACGTATTGACCGTCGGACGATCCGCCGGGGCGTCGAGCAATTTCGACCATCGCGGTGTCGGTAGAACCGCGATAGAGGATGTATTGGAGCGGGTCATCGATTCGGTCCGGGCGATGCCAGTAGACCAGGAGGCTTGCTCGACCGTCGGGTTGGACAGAGGCGATCGTCGGCTTTCGTTCCGCGAACACGTACTGTTGGAACAACCCCATCCAAAGCGCAGACGACACGAGCAACGTGAAGATGATCTGCTGCAACATAAAGCCCCAAAACGCGAATGGCCTTTCACCCCTGTCGACGTTGACAAAAAACGAGTTCCCTTTGCCGCCGGCAAGGCCCGTCACCTTTCCATAGCGAATGCCGCGATAGAGTTGCTGGAGGCACAAGACAAAGCAGCACCCAAAAACAGAGGTGACGAGAAAGAGCTTCCACATCGCAGTCATCTCGTGAAATAGCAGGCGTACGCATTTGTTTCGCGACCATTCTAGAATGGTGTCGATTGAACGCAAAAGCAGTCACATGTCCGGCCGCCGAGACGCCCGGGTTTTTCTGTCGCCCGGACTCGCGAGCTGGGAAAGATGCCAACGGGTCGAGGAATGGACCGGTCACACCGTTGTTGCGGGTGATGTTCATTCGCGAGAGGGGAATTAGCCGGTGCGGCGCCGCGTTAGTCCACAAGTTGCAAAGGGCAAGCTATGCATTAAGCGATGTCTGAAAACCCGCATCCGTACTCTGCCCCATCGAACCACAATGACCGACTTTTCGGCACAACCGTTCGCCGCATTTAGCCAATCCATCTCGTTCAACTCCACGCTTGGTTTCGTCGTGATCGTCGGGGCGGTGCTCGTCACGATTGCTTCTTACCAGAGATGTATCACGTGGTTTGGGGACGCAACGCCAGGCTATGTTGCCTGCTTTGGGTGGATCTTGGGCATCTCGGTTTCCAATTTTATTTTGGTCTTCGCCTTCTCAGCCCTGATGGGGCCCGCCGGCGGCAGAGTGCTGCTGGTGTTCGCCTGCTTTTTGGCGGTGTACTGGACGTCTTGCGCCGCCAAATGTGGACTGGTGCAGTCGATCTTCATCCTCTTTGCCCACACGATCTTTTCGGGCCTCGGGACGGTGTTGATTTTTTGGGCCGCGGTGGTGTTCCAATACATGGTGGTCACGACCGAGCAACCCATCGCGCCGTCAGCAACTGCGACCCCGGTGATGTTGCAACCGGGCGACGCCTCGACGGCAGCCAATCCAGTCGGGTTGCCACCTGTCCAACCGGTTTCGGGGCACGATTCCCCGTCTCAACGCCGTGCCGTGCCAGGTACGAAGGCGAATCCGTTTTTTCAATAGTGTGATCGCGTGGCCGGTACCGTTCCACCATGGTTTGAGTCTGGAGCCACCTGCCTACCCACCCACCCGGCCGGTCCGCCCTGAACCAGCTCAACACTCTCCCGGGGCCGCGAACTTGGTCAATGGTGGTGGCGAACCGTTGCCATGGGGGTGCCGAGGCGATAGCATCGATTCTTCCGGGGGTCGTTCTCCCGATCCACATGCTTCACGGGAGTCACGGTGTTATGGGATCTTGCAGTCTTGCTTTTCGTCGACGATGGAATCAATCGAAGGCATTCAGTTGGGCCTTCGTGTTGCTCGCACTGTTGGCCGTCTCCAGCGGCTGCAAAGAATCGAGTCAGGATGAGGCGTCCGATGGCTTGCAGCCGCCGGTGGTTTACGATTCCCTGACCGCGGAATCCGACGACTCGTCGGCAACGGTCCCCAGCACATCGGGCGATTCCGAACCGGATCTGCCGGCCCTCAAGCCGCTGCCGGAGAAGCTGGCCGTCGGGGATAAGAGTCCCGGTCTGGAGATTGCAAAATGGGTCCGGGGCGAACCGGTCGAAGATCCGCTTCGTGATCGTGTCCACGTGGTTGAATTCTGGGCGACCTGGTGTGGCCCTTGTCGTGCCGGTATGCCGCACATCTCGGAGCTGCAATCCGAGTTCGCCGACGACGTCACGTTTATCGGTGTGACACGCGAAGACGAAGCGACGGTCGAAGGCTTTCTTGCCGACAACGCGACAGGCGAAAAAACCTGGGACGACATCATCGGGTATCGACTCGCGATCGACGAGAGCGACTGGATGAACTTGGCGTACATGAAGGCCGCCGGGCAGGGCGGAATCCCGTGCGCCTTTATCGTCGGACGTGATGGAGTCGTCGAATGGATCGGGCACCCCGGGACCATTGATCAACCTCTCAAAGAGATCGTCGAGGGAACCTGGGACCGCGAAGCTGCGATCGCCGAATACAAACAGCAAGAACAGTTGCAGCAGCTGTCCGCAGAAGTCGGGAAACTGCTGCGAGCCCAAGATTGGGATGCTGCGTTGGAGCGACTCAATCAATTCGAAAAAGAATTCGGATCGTCCAAGACGCTGCTCAACTATCGCGTGAGGGTGCTGGAAATCGCCGGACGTACCAGCGAAGCGGCGGTTGCCCGTGAAGCGCTGGTCGAATTGGCCTGGGATGACGCGCTGCTGCTCGGGCAAATCGCCTGGACCACCGCAACCAATGGCGACCCCTCGGATCTGGAACTCGCGCTCAAAGCCGCCAAGCGGGCGTCCGAGTTGCAAGAAAACGAAGACGGGCCGATCCTCGACACCTTGGCGCGATGCTACTACGAGCTCGGACAGCTCGATGAAGCCATCAAGTACCAGCGGATGGCCGTCGAGCATGCCAACGGACAACGGCAAATCGAAGCAACGCTCAAGGGTTACTTGGACGAAAAGGCCGAAGCCGAAAAGACCGATGCGGCTGAAAAGCCAGAGGAAATGAAGGCGGACGAAGCGGAAGCTAAGAAAGCAGACGCTAAGGAAGCAGTAGCTGAGGAAGCAGTAGCTGAGGAAGCAGTAGCTGAGCAAGCAGAAGCCAAGGAAGCAGTAGCTAAGGAAGCAGAAGCTGAGGAAGCAGAAGCTGAGCAAGCAGAAGCTGAGCAAGCAGAAGCTGAGCAAGCAGACGCGGAGCAAGAGGAAGCTGAGCAAGCAGAAGCTGAGCAAGCAGAAGCTGAGCAAGCAGACGCGGAGCAAGAGGAAGCTGAGCAAGCAGAAGCTGACGACGCCTGATGGAGCATGGCGTCGGCGTAGCCATCTCGCGGTTGACGCCCTCTCGGAGAATGAGTTGCGGCGGAAGACTCGGTAAGCGGACGACGCAAAAACAGCAGACCTGTACGCCCGTTTCAGCGGTTCCCTACACGCCCCTTAGGGTGAAACTGGATGCCGCTATCGGGGTGGATGGTGATCCTTGCCGAGATGAGATTGACGGGCGGGTTGGGAAGCGAACAATCTGGAAGTCCGTTTCCGTGGAGTCGTGGTCGTCACCAGTTCGCAGCTGGTGGTTGCCATCGCTCCAGCGGGGAATCCGTTCAATCCGATCAAGTCAAGGAAGCAAATGATGCCTCACGCTCCGTCGACACTTTCTGAAAGTGAAATCGCTCAAATCGAGCAACACAAGTATTTCTTAAGCGAAAAGGCCGGCTATGACGTCGGCTGGGAACACGCCGAACAGGATTGGCGTGAACACTTTGGGCCACAGGCCTCCACTGCCCAGGCCTCCACTGCCGAGTCCTCCACTGCGATGGTTCGTCCGAAGGGTCTAGGCGGGTTCTTCAAACGATTGATTTCGCGAGCAGCCGTTTAACGCGATGCCCAGGTCGCTTGCCCCGAGGCGATTCTCGTTCCCAGGTTCGACCTGGGACCGAGGCGTCGTCGCCGGTGACGCGGTGCATGACGTCTGACTCACCCCCAACCGACGCTGTCCCAACGGGCTCGCTCAAAGTTGGCGCGGTCAGAACGACTTAGCAACGCACGATCAATAAGTCTCGTTTTTCGTAGTGGACGAGGTTACAAGTCCGTCGCGATAGGACTCGTCACCTCGTCCACTACGCCTGTGATTGACCGAGCGTTGCTTACGAGCCTGCGATCCCGTCGGACGATTGGTCGGGGCGGCGCCGCGCGGCCGCGGCAGAATCATCGGCCGCAGAATGATTCGCGGCAGAATCATCGGCGGCAGATTGATTCGGGGCAGATTGATTCGGGGCAGATTGATTCGGGGCAGATTGATTCGGGGCAGATTGATTCGGGGCAGATTGATTCGGGGCAGATTGATTCGGGGCAGATTGATTCGGGGCAGATTGATTCGGGGCAGATTGATTCGGGGCAGATTGATCGGCCGGTTCGGACGGGGTGTCGTCGTCGGCCGCAGCGTTTCGATCGAGTTCGGCAATCGCAGACTGGACGCGCCGCTGAACGAACTCGACGTGCAAACGCAGATTGTAGAACTCTTCCATGTAGGAGAGTGGAACGGATTTCAAGTCGTCCAGTTCGCCTTGCATTTGAACCAGCGTCGTCACATTTTTCTGCAGCCGCTGGAGATCCGATTCGTTGCGCAATTCGGACTCGATCCCCCGCAAGATCTCGTACCATCGATAGATTCTCGAGCGGATCCGCCAGCGATACAGGGGCGGCGCCATGCGGAACAGCGGCAGCAGCAACGTCAGCGCCGGCAGCAACAAGATCTTCCCCCGACTGATGGCCGACGCGACCCAAAACGGCAGGTACTTTTGCAGGAACGGAGGCCCATCTTCAAAGTACACGCGGGCCGATTGATTCAGCGGAAACTCGATGAACTCGATCGATGGCAGGCGTCCTGGTTGCAACAAGCTTTCACGGCCGCGATGGGTTTGCGACGCCGCTCGCAATAGCAGGGGAATCAGCGCGTCGTGCAGCGATCGGGTGGCGATCAAGTTCGCGGCCGGCGCGATCAGTTGAACGTCTTGTTGGGGGTAGTCATGTTCCAAATCGATCACGCCGCGTTGCAGTGTGACGGCGGTCAGGAACGGGTGACGTCGAACGTACGCATCGTCCCGTTGAAAGCTCAGCAGACGGATGTCGGGCGAAGCGATCATCTCGCGGATCAACGTCGATTGCGGTGACAGGACGAACATGGCGACATCGACCTGACCGTTTCTCAGCTGGTTGACTGCTTCGCGGCCTCCCGCTTGCACCCGAGTCGAGACGGAGTCGGCATCGATTCCGTTTTCGTCCAGCAGCAACGTCGCGATCGATTCGGTTCCGCTGCCGCTGCGGCCGATCGCGATCGTCTTGCCTCTCAGGTCGCGCAGATCGGCCAGCGTTTCGTCGCCGCGGTAAAACACCCAGAGCGGCTCAAAGTAGAGGCTGGCCAAGGCTTCGATCTCGACCGCGCCGCTGAATGATTTCGGCGCCGTGCCGCCTTGAACGATCGCCAAGTTGACTTCCGGATCGGATTCCAACAGCCGATAGTTTTCGATCGAACCGGCCGTCGGACGCAGTTCAAGCGTCACGCCCTGGCGTCCCAGGTAATCGCGGTATTGCATCGCGAATCGGTGGTACGCGCCGTCGTCGGACCCGGTCGCCATGACGATGGTGCGTGGCGGAGCCGGCTGGATAAAAAACCAGGCCAGCGCAAATCCGAACAAGACGACCAGAAATCCACCGCCCCAGACCTTCAGCAACAAGCCGCGCAATTGGCGCCGCGTTTCGCGAAAGTGCTCGGTCAGCAAACTTTCACGGGGATGGTTCGTGTGCTCAGTCAAATGCTCGTTCCGGAATCACTTCGTTCGTCCATTGGGCCATTCGGATACGACCGAGCAGCGCGCGTTCAGTGTTGCTTGATCGAATCGATGGTCGGTGGGGCGTAATTGCCATGCCACATCTGTTCGAACGTGTCATGGTTGGCGGCATGCGCCACCGCCTCATCATGAGTGATCACATCCTGTTTCGCCAGATCGACCAAATACTTCTCAACGATAAACGATTCCGACATCACCTGCTGCATGCCGGCGCGAATCCCCTGGGCATCGCCGGACATGATGCAGTCGGCGATTTGCTTGGTGTCGTTGAACAGAAACTCCAACGCGGGAATTCGTCCGCCCTTGACCTTGGCAACCAGACGCTGGCAAATGATGCATTTGACGCAATCGCGGAGTTGAAGCCGCACCAAGTCTCGTTCGATCGGGTCGAAGAAACTGACGATCCGCGTCACAACCTCGGATGCCGTGTTGGCGTGCAGCGTGCTGATGACCAGGTGTCCCGTCGCGGCGGCACTGATCGCCGAGCGGATGGTATCGCTGTCGCGCATCTCGCCGACAAAGATGACGTCCGGGTCCTGGCGGAGCGCCGCACGGACGGCTTCGTTGAACGATTCCACGTCTTCGCCCACCTGGCGCTGAGAAATGATCGACTTCTTGTTCACCTGCGCGTACTCGACGGGATCTTCGATTGTCAGAATGTGTCGGGCTTGATTTTGATTGATCCAATCAATCAACGAGGCGACCGTGGTCGATTTCCCGCTGCCGGTCATCCCGGTGACCAAGACCAACCCGAAGTGCAGGCCGCCTAACTTTTTCATCACATCGTTGGGAATCTGAAGATCATCAAAGGACGGGATCGCCTCGGGCAAAAAACGCAACGTGCAATGGGGAACTCCGCCACGAATGAACGCCGAGACCCTGGCGAATCCGACACCGACCTGATGGTATCGAAAACTGCATTGCGAATGTTCCTGGTACTCTTTCCAGTCCTTTTCGGGCGCGATCTCCTTGATCAACGCCGTGATCTGCTCGGCCGTCAGGGGATGCCGCAAGTCGGAGCGCCGAATCGCATTGTCGACGCGGAACACCGGATCGGCGTCGGGATACAGATGAAGATCGCTGGCGCGGAACTTCACCATCGCCTCCATCAAACGATGCGGGCGAAGCGTCTCGCGGCGAAACCGCTCGCCTTGAAAACGCCAGACGTCCGGCAGCAGCAGCTTTCCGGAGATCTCCTTGATCGCATCCATGGAAGCGGCGCTGTGATGGGCCACCTTGAGAAACTCAACACAGAAAACGCCTTCTTCTTCAGTCACCGCGGCGTTGGGTGGAAATGATTTGGCGGATTCCCCGAGTGCCGCGAGCGTCTCGGCATCGGCGCCGATGCGAATCTTGTAGGAGTCGAAGGGGCCATCGAAACCCTTGCGCAGCGCTTGCAGTTCGATCCCGCTGGCGTGTCCGACGATCTTTTTCGCCCCACCGTAGGTCCGGCGAATCTCGGCTTCGATGATCTCGGCAATCACCGCCAAATCAGATTGCTGTCCGACGCCGATAATCTTCTCTGCCATGGCTTGTCCCCTGTTCGGTTGGCCATCCTGTCCGTCTGCGTGACCTCCTGATTCTCGACCCGGTGATCGCCCCGGTCAATCGTCAGGCCTGCTGTGGCGATGCCGAAACCACAATTCGCCCCCTGGCGACATGGCGTCACCGCGCGATGTGTCGTTGACTGCCGCAGGCGGACAAAATGTGGTTGACGGACCGGCACAGACTCGTATACTTTGCAATGCAAAGTAAGTCTGTTTTCTTCGATCCGGGCCACTGTGATGGAACTTCGCGAGGCGCTTCGCCAGATTTCCGAAATACGGGCGTGTGTCGCGCGGAGCGAAATGTTTCGCGGCTATCGATCGGCAACCGTTGGGTTTTCAGCGGTGATCGGGATGATCGCCGCGGCGTTTCAATCCCAATGGGTCGCCTCGCCGGCGACGGATTTGGGACGTTATTTGGTCGGCTGGGTCTCTGTCGCTGCGGTCAGCGTGATCGTGGTGGCCGCCGAGTTCATCTGGCGTAGCGAGATCAACGGCGCGGGGCGATCGCGTGAGATGACGCGTCTGGCGGTCGAACAATTCGCGCCTTGCATCGTCGTCGGGGCGTTGATGACGCTCTCGATTTATCGTTACGCCCCCCAGGTCGGCTGGATGTTGCCGGGGCTGTGGGCATTGATCTTCGGCCTCGGCGTGTTTGCCTCCTATCGTCTGATGCCTCGTCAAGTGTTTTGGGTCGGCGCTTATTACATCGCCTGCGGCTGTGGATGCCTGCAATGGGGACAAGGCGAGAACGCATTTTCTCCCTGGTTGATGTTCATCACCTTTGGCGGTGGCCAATTGCTCAGCGCCGCGATTCTGTATTGGTATCTGGAGCGACCCGATGCCCGCTAAACGAAACTCGAAAGCGACAAGCTCGCAGCCTGCCCCTGCCGGATCGGGGCGATTCGCCTACGGCGGACTCGATCGCGTCATGCATGAAAAGGCTCGACTGGGCATCCTTGCCTCCCTGGCCGCACACGACGGCGGTTTGCTGTTCAACGATCTGAAACAACTCTGCTCACTCACCGACGGAAACCTCAGCCGTCATCTGGCCGTCTTGAGTGACGCGGGGCTGGTCGAAATCTGGAAGGGCACCGGCGGAACACGGCCCCAGACGATGTATCGCCTGACCGACGTGGGACGCTCCCGCTTTGCCGACTACATCAACGAACTGGAACGCGTAATCGCCGACGCCCAACTCGATGCCGCGCCGCGCGCGGAGGGCTCCAGTCGGCGTCAACGTGATTCACGAGGGTGGTCTGCAACCTAAGTGGCAACCTAAGCAACGTCTTTTTTTTATTCTTACACTTTGTATTGCAAAGCTTACGCGACAGGATCTTCGATGAACGTGATTCGCGCCGACGAGATGGGAATGTGTTTTGGCGTACGGGACGCGTTGCAGATCGTCGCGGAAGTCGACGATCCGACTCAGGTGACGATTCACGGAGAATTGGTGCACAACCGGATCGTCAACGAACGGCTCGCCGATGCGGGGTTCCGACAATCGGATGAACAGCGACGTGACTGCCACACCGAAACCCCGTTGGTTTTGATCACGGCACACGGAGTCAGCAACGCCGAACGCGGGCGATTACGATCAGCGGGGAAACAATTGATCGACACGACCTGTCCGCTCGTTCGCCGCGTTCATGACGCGGCATGCGAACTGCAGTCCGAAGGCCGGCACGTGATCTTGATCGGAAAGAAGGGGCATGTCGAAGTCCGTGGGATCGTCGACGATCTGGACGAATACGACGTGGTCGGCGGCGTCGAGGATGTTCGGGCGTACCAAGCGGATCGACTTGGCATTTTGAGTCAGACGACGATGCCGAGCGACGTCGTTGAAACGATCACTCGGGCGATTCGCGACCAAAACCGCGACGCCGACATACGCATCGTTGACACGGTTTGCCACCCGACCAAGCGTCGGCAAACGGCCATGTTGAAATTGCTCGAACAGGTCGATTCCGTGGTGGTCGTCGGCGGAAAAAACTCCAACAACACCCGGCGGTTGGTCGAACTCTGCCGGCAACACGAAACGCCTGCCTTTCATGTCCAATCGGCCGACGACATCCTGCCGGAGTGGTTTCGCCCCGATGAAACCGTGGGGTTAACCGCCGGCACGTCAACGCTGGACGAAACCATCGACCAAGTCCACCGCGCGCTGCTGCGTCTGGGACATTGCCACGAAGAATCAGGATGGACGAAATGAAACGTTGGGTCCCCCGTGCAATGCGGATCGCTCCTGAACTGGATCCGCACCTGCCCACGCCTCCGGTCCGCGAGCGTCTGGCGTTGTTGATCAACCCTTTCTATCCCAAGGATCCGCATGCCAGTTTTGGCAAGCATGTGTTGACGCCGACACTGGCGTTGACCAGCGTCGCGGCCAGCACGCCAGAGGACTGGGAGGTCCGATATTGGGATGAAAACCTGCTGCAGGGGCCGCCGCCGAGCGACCCGCTGCCGGCGGTCGTCGGCATCACGGTCCATCTGACGTTCGCCCGGCGTGCTTACGAACTTGCCCGCTGGTATCGCCAACGTGGCTGCGTCGTCATCCTCGGCGGGTTGCACGTGATGTCTTGCCCGGATGAGGCCGCACCGCACGCCGACGCACTGGCGATCGGTGACGGGGTTGCCCTGTGGGGCCGGATTCTGCGTGACGTTGAAAACGGTTGTTTGCAAGCGACCTATCGCGCCGACTTTCGTCGTCCCTATCGAGACGATCCGCCGCCCCGACGTGATCTGTTGCCTCGCAACAGTTTTTTGACGACGTCCAGTCTGATCGCGACTCGCGGTTGCCATAATCGATGCGGTTTCTGCTACCTCTCGACCAAGGGCTTGCACATGCCCTACCTGATGCGAGATGTCGAGCAGATCGCGGAGGAGTTTCAGCGCGACGGGCAACCGTACGCGGTGTTCACCGACAACAACCTGGGGTCGAAGCCCGAGTACTTGAGACAGTTGTGTCGCGCACTGCGACCGCTGGAAAAAATCTGGAGCGCTGCGGTCAGCATCGACGTCACTGACGACCCCAGCTTGGTTCGCGAGATGGCGCTCGCCGGATGCACCGGCGTGTTCATCGGGTTTGAATCGTTGCAAAACGACAACATCACTGACGCCAAGAAAAGAAGCCCGAACACCGAAGACTACGCGCGTCGTGTCGCGCTGTTGCACGACAACGGCATTCAGGTCAATGGAAGTTTCGTGTTAGGGTTCGACCACGACCGCGACGACGTCTTTGAAAAAACGATTCGCTGGGTCGAAGAGAACCGGCTGGAGTGTGCGACGTTTCACATCATGACGCCCTATCCGGAAACACCGCTCTTTCGCCAGTTGGAATCCGAGGGGCGGTTGCTGCATCGCGATTGGAGCAAGTATGACACGGCCAACGTCGTGTTTCGGCCCCGGCACATGAGTCCCGAGCAGTTGGCGGCCGGTTACGAACTCTGTTACGACCGCCTGTTTTCACACGCGTCGATTTGGCGTCGGCGTCCGAAAGACTGGCGTGCGGTCCCCGCCTATTTGGCGATGTCGTATTTGTACAAACGGTCCAACTGGATGTGGCACCTGCTGATCAAGTATCGGTTGACCGCGGCGGTTTGGCGACCGCTGGTGGAATGGACGCGGCGGCGACACGTCAGATTTCGTCGCCGGTTGGAGGCCAAGCCCGAGACGTCTCGTCGCGGCAGCACCGTTGTTTCCGCGGGCGTGTAGCAACGGGATGCTGCCTTTGACAACCGTAGGGGTCCGTCTAGCGATATTCGTCACGCGCCGTTCATCCGCCTGATTCGATCGCGGCCGCAAATTGACAGGTTGCAGTCTGACGCCGGAATCGCCAGTCTCCAGTGCCCGATTTGAATGAACCCACGGATGGCAGAGCGTACCCACGGATGAAAAGCAGCCAGGGATCCGTGGGTACGCCTTGCCATCCGTGGGTGTTCTCCGTTGCAGTGATACCCGGCATGCACAGCAAGCCCTACGTTGATCTCAGACCGCCGTGCGGACGCCACCCAGGGCGGCGAACCATTCATCCACCGTCTCCGATCGCAGCCGATCCTCGTCGTCGTCCTGATTCAGCAACGGCGACGGCACGGCAACCGACGAAGTCACGGCCGATAAACGTTCCGGCGACTGAGAGGCCGGCAACTGCGACGCCGGCGGTGGCGGTGATTGCAGGGCCAAGAAATTCAGAACGTGGAGCGCATCGCGTGGTGTGATGTCTCCATCGCGGTTGACATCGAAACGCCAATCGGTCGCCGTCGGGAACCCTGAGGCGAGACGGTTGATCACGTTCAAGGCATCTAGCGGAGAAACCTGATCGCGACCGTTGACATTGAGCGGATTGAGCACCGAGGTGAGCGCCCGATCGAGTTCCGTTTTGCTGACCAGGTCCGGAGTCACCGGATCGGGCGCACCGGGCAGCGACACCAGGTCGGCATACTGATTTTGGAAGGGGGCAAAATCGCTGATATCCACGATGCCGGAGTGATTCAAATCGACGTACGGCGGCGCCAGGCTGGTCGAGTTGCCGAACCAATAGGCGAACGTCGCAAAGTCCAACAGGTCGACACGTGCGTTGCCGTTCCAATCACCCTTCAAGACGAAGAACCGGTTGATACGATCGCCGGTCCAGGTGAATTGGGGGCCGGAGGTGACGGCGGGTGAAAGCACCAATCGGTAGCGGCCATCGGGTAGCTGTCCCTGGTCCAGCTGGATCGTGATCGTCGTGCTACCCGGTTCAAAGATGACTTGATCGTTCCGCAGCGCGATCTGGACGGGCGTTTCAAACCCCGTCACTCCCAAATTGGTCAACACCATCCCGCCGGCGGGAATGCTCGGGATGCTGGCTCCAAGTTCGATCACGATGTCACGCAACTGACTGCGTTGCCGGATCCAAGACGTGGGTTGAGTCCCATGCGGCAGGTTGCCGGGGTCGCTACGAAGCGTATTGAGCGTGACGACCGGGGGATCGGCCGGGTCGCCGATGATGGTTCCGACCGCCGACGCCATCGTGCCGACCAGGTAGGGGCGTCCGGTCATTTCCAATTCACGCGACGCGTCACGGGTGAACTGGTTGACCGACAAGAGCGTGTGCCCGGCAAACGCGAAGCTGTCGTTGCCGTCCAGCGCGAGCCCGAAAACGTCGATAAAGTTCTCGCCGGGATCTTGCGCGGGTTTGGGAGCATTTTCGATCGTGCCACCGGTCCCCGGCGTCTGGATTTCGATCAGGGAATCAAAACTCTCACTGGGGCGTCTTGCCGAAAGCACCAAGTGCCCCGCCGAAAGGTAATCGAGATCGCCACTGGATTTGTAATCGCTTGCCAGTAGACGGGCCGCCAAGGCACCGTCGATATCGAAGACCGTGGTCACGTTGTGAAGGACGAGCAGATTGCCGGACTTTTCCAGATCCAAACGTTTCAGGTCGAGGAAGTTGGCCCCGACGGCAAACAGGTCACCCGATTCGCTGCCGAAGTCGCCGTCGCGGCTGTCGATCAGGGCATTGGCGCTGGGGATGCCGTGGAAGTTGATGAAGCTCGATGCAATCACGCCGGCGCTGATTTGGTCCGGGTGCACTTCGTACAAACGATCCGCCGTCAGCGCGATCAGGTCACCGTCGTCGGTGAACGCGATGTCGGTGATCGTTTGGGCGGCGGCAATCGTGCCCAGGACATGCACGCAACCGGTTTCGACGTCCACGGTGGCCAACCGATTCTCATCATCGACAACGTAGTAATCCGTTTGCCGCCGGGTGACGAAATGGGCGGCGGCGCCGTAGACCGGTCCGAACTCGTCCGCCGCGACGATCGTCACGACGATGTTTTCATCACGTTCGATCAGGTTGTCACGGATCGGCTTGACCGACAATTCGACCGTCGACTCGCCCGGGTAGAACGTCGCCGTCGCGGTCACCGGTCCGGTCGCCGGAGGTTCGTCGGGGAAGAAAATCGTGTCGTTCTCGACTTCGCGAGCGGTATAGTCGACGTCGTAGAGGGCGTCACCGGAAAGTTCAAATTTGACCGTCAGAAAGTCGTCGGTCTCATCACGCGTCATCGAATAGACGATGCGTTTGAGCGGGTCTTCGGGAATCGCGACCGGAGTCTCCGCGGTGACCGAAATCGTCGCGACCAACAAGCGACGGTCCTCCAAGGATTCCACGCGGTGACGTCGCGAACGAATCGATGGCATCGTGGACTGATTTCGGTTCGATCGTCTGCGTTTGCCAGTCAGGCTACGGGGCCACATGGAGCTTGCTGCGGGAGGGGGCAGGAGGGGCGGGGACAGGTTCGGACGCAGCCAAACGACCACTGCAGATGGCGTAACGTGCACCAAAACCCCGCCCAGAGTGTCATTTTCAGGCATTCCAAACCGCTCGGTGAGACTGTTTGGACGCGTTATTGTGCTCGGTGGTGCCCCTCAATTCATCCGAGAAGGGTATTTTTTTCTGCTCGCCCCCCGAGTCCGCCGGTGCCAAACCGTTTTCGACCGAATCTGCCGCGTCAGCAGGCACACCCTCCGGGCCGCAAACCATCGATCAAACGCAACGACCATCGGCAGAGATGGTCGCCAGTCAATCGCCCGCATTGTTTCCACGCTCCGGCGGAAGATGGCGACATCCGCGTTCAGCGATGCCCCTTGGCTTTCGGCTTTGGCGTTGCCTGCACAGGCCAGGATTGCGATCGCGGTGGATGCGGCCGGGCGGTGGAAGTGCGAGGTGTGCGTCCTGCTGAACCAGAACGATTCAGCCAGCGGTTGTATCGAGCATCGGGGCGCTGCGGTGCAGCGCCCCGATGCGGGCGGATGTCCGAAGTGGAGCAGCTTCCGAAGACGGTTGACCCAGAAACCGTCGTCAGTCGCGTTGGACGCTCCGACCTTTCAAAGGAAAGGACAGGAAACGATTCCCGCAAAACGTTTGCCTACGTTCGAATCTCCGCCTGTGTGTTGGTGTTTTCATGGGATTTTGACCTGGTTCGGTCGCGTCGGCGGCCGTCAGGTCCAAGCCATGAACGCCGAAATAGTCGCCGACCGGTGGTGCTGTCAATGGCGATCTGTTTTTTGGGTGAGATCAATTTTCTCAGATCGTTGGGATGCACAGCATGCCCTTACGCGACTGCCCTACGCGACTGGCACCTAGGTGCACCAGAACACACGACTGATCTTGTTTTCGGCGGTCGGTGCAGCTTACAAGGCAATTCAACCCGTTCACCACCACCATTTCGCTGCGGGCGGATGATGCTTTCCAACCAACCCTCTTCGCCACCACGATCGATAACCGCCCAGTCCGCGCTGCGACTGTTGGCGGTTGCCCTGTTGACTTGCGTTTCCAGTCCATCGACCTGCACGCTGCACGGTCAAATCCCCGCGCCGCCGCCGGAGGATCTCGCGCCGTTGCCCGATGACCCGGCCACCATCATGGCCGTCGTGGGCCAATCGCCGATCCTGTGGGGTGACATCCAGCCGAAAGTCGACGGCCGGATCCAGCAAGTGCTCAAGGAACAAAACCTAAAATTGCCGCCAGAGCAACTTGCCCCGGCGAGAATGAATCTGGCTCGCGGTGCGCTGACCCAGGCGATCCAAACCAAGATGATGAGCGAATCGTTCTTGCTGGAACAAGTCGGCACCCAGGCCGCTTCCAAACGCCGCGAAGTCAGTGAGATGATGACCAGCCGGGCGCGTCAGATGTTCTTTGAAAACGAGCTGGAAGGTCTCAAAGAAAAATATGAGACGGAAGACCTGACGGAACTTGATGCCAAGCTCCGCGAAACCGGAACGTCCTTGCGGGCACGTCAGCGCGAATTCACCGACATGATGCTCGGTCACATGTACATGCGCAGCAAGATCGAAAAAGATCCCACCGTGACGATCGCCGAAATCAACGCGGCCTACCAACAAGACATCGATACCTATCGACACCCCGCCAAAGCCCGCTGGGAACAACTCTCGGTGTTGTTCGCCAACCATTCCTCACGCGAGGACGCGCGGAAATTGATCATTGAAATCGGTCGTGAAGTTCACTTCAACGAGGGCTGGAAAGAGACCGCTCGAAAAAAGAGCGAAGAACCGTTTGCGGCTGATGGCGGGCAACATGACTGGACGTCCAAGGGTTCGTTGGCGTCCAAGCCGATCGAGGAACAGGTCTTTTCGATCCCCTTGGACAGGATGAGTGAAATCATCGAAGACGAGCAAGGACTGCACATCGTTCGGGTGCTGGAGCGGAAGGAAGCAGGCGTGACGCCGCTGGCCGAGGTGCAGGACGACATTCGCGCGCAGATCAAAAAGGAAAAGGTCGCGGCGTCCCAAACCAAGATGATGCAAGAGATGCGCAAGAAGGTGCCCGTCTGGTCGATCTATCCCGACGACGTGCCCGGCGCGAAACCCCTGCGACCGACCAGCATCGCGACCGGCCCAACTTCCGATTCCGATTTTAGGTGAGGCCGTTCGCGACTTTCAACTTGTTCCCAGGCTCCTGCCTGGGAACACACTGTCACAGAGGCTCCCGCCTCGTGACCACGACCGGCACGTGGCGGGAGCCACGGCCTTGCGTTCCAAGGCGGAGCCTTGGAACGAGTTAAGTGGGATAGGCTTCCAGCCTGTCATTACGACCTTGTTCCCAGGCTCCTGCCTGGGAACACACTGTCGCAGAGGCTCCCGCCTCGTGACAACGACCGGCACGTGGCGAAAGCCACGGCCTTGCGTTCCAAGGCGGAGCCTTGGAACGAGTTACGTGGGATAGGCTTCCAGCCTGTCGATCGCGATTCGAATTCACCCCGTCCATGGCAAGCAGGATGCTTACCCCACACCTTCGAAACGCCACCGGCATCTTATTCGCCCTTGGCGTGTTCATGGTGCTTGGTGGCTGTGGACAATTGGCGTATCGATTGGATCGCCGCGCGCCGGAGCAGTTCATTCCCAACCCGTTGGAACTGCCGCCGCTGGACGATCAATTCGTTTGGTCCCAGGTGGTCGACACGGTGGACGACTACTTTCGGATTTCGCGCGAGCAACCCGTTCAAAACTCCAACAACTTTTTGTTGGACGGGCGTGTCGAGACGTCGTATCGCGTCGGCGCGTCGGTGTTGGAACCGTGGCGGAAGGACAGCACGGCAGGGTTCGAAGCGTTGCAAAGCACGCTGCAATCGATCCGTCGCAAGGCCACCGTCATCGTCCGGCCGCGCGGTGCGGGCTACACCGTCGAAGTGATCGTGCAGAAAGATCTTGAAGACACCGATCGAACGCAATACGCAACCGAAACGACGGCGACGCGGCGTCACGACGGCACGATCGTGCGGCAGGTCGGCGGGGCGGGTGATTCCCCTCAGACATTGGGTTGGATTTCGCTGGGCCGCGACACTTCACTGGAACAACGGATTTTGCGGGACATTTTCCAGCGGGTGACCGAACAAGACTCTCGACGTGCCCACCTATAGCTTTTCTTGGAAACTAATTTTCCGTACCGTCGCCGCCGATACCAACGCTGCTAAGCGGTCGAGTCGACACCGAGCGTTGGCTCGCGGCCGGGCCATTTGTCGCCCCACATCCGTCCACTTCCCAGTGAATTTGCCTATATGATCGGGTTCTCTTCGCAAACCGTCTCATTCGACAGATTTTGCCGACACGTCGAAGCTTACTTGTGCCGGATCGGTCAGTTGGAACCGGGACAATTCCCGATGACCCGTCGTCAGGTGCTACGGGGAGGAGAATCCTGTGGGCTGTATTTTTGCGTGCACGGCCCGCGGAGTGTGAAATTGACCGCCGTTTACGACCATCGCAAGAAAACGACGATCTACTACGGCACCGACGGCGTGCGTCGCAGCCAGGAATCGATCAGCGTGAAGCTGCCTTCTCCTCAGCCGCACTCAGTTTGAGGTAGCGGGCCTCCAAAGAGAACGGATCGGCAAAACAGGCCGGCGGCTGGCTGGTGGAGCCGGCGACCAGACCGGCCGCGACCCACCCGACGCCGACCGCGTCGCAATGTTCGGCGTGATGCAACGATTCGGCGACCTGATCGGCAACAATGGAGCGATCCCCCGCGATCACCCAATCGGAACGGCCCCGTTTTTCGGCCACCCGCTGGTCCCAATCTTGCTTGGAACAGACCTCGGCGCGATCGTTGCAGCGGTGGATCAAATTGTCGCGGCACAGCTCGTCCCGAGAGAATTCGGCCGCGAAAACCTGGCGACGGTAAGCGTTGAGTCCGACCAGGACGTTCGCGGCGCCGTTTTCAAGCAGGTTCACCGCCGCGATGGCCGCCAAAGAACCGACCGGGATCACGGGCACGCCGAGTGCATAGGCGAGTGTTTTGGCCGTCGTGATCGCGATTCGCAGGCCCGTGAACGATCCCGGGCCCACCGCCACCGAGATCGCGCGGAGGGTGTGCCCGTGGTCCTCGCACCAGCGAAGCGAGGCGTCCAATTGGCAGGCGATGTCTGCGGCGGTCCGTCGCAGGAGGCCGAATCGACAATCCCACAGCTGGGTTTTGCCGTCCAATACCGCAAGCGATCCGCTGGTTCCGGTGGTTTCAAGTGCGAGCTGAATCATCAAGGGTCGTAACGAAACTAGAAATAATGCGGCGTCCGACGCGCCGATTCGCGTCACTGCCGTGGGATTGTTGCGAAAATTGGATTACCTTTACAATTCGCTGATCCGATGGATTCGTTTAGTAGAACGCCATTTTAAAACGTCAGCCCTCATTTCTCCGCCAGGACCAACACAGTGAAGCGAGCCCTGATCAGCGACATTCACGGCAACCTTGAAGCGCTGCTCGCGGTTCTGGCCGATATCCGTTCCCAATCGGTTGACGAAATTTACTGCTTGGGGGACATCATTGGCTATGGGCCCAATCCCTGTGAATGCCTGGACCAGGTGATGAAGAACTGCAAGGTCACGATCCTGGGAAACCATGATCAGGCCGCCTTGTTCGATCCCGACGGATTCAACCCGATGGCCTTGCAGGCGATTTACTGGACGCGTGACCAATTGGACAACGGTCCCGGTAGCGCCGCCCAGGTCAACGGACGCTGGGACTTCCTCGGCGAATTGCCCCGCTACCATGACGACGATCAATTCAAGTTCGTCCACGGTTCGCCACGGGACCCGACCAACGAGTACGTTTTTCCGGAGTACATCTTCGATCAGCGAAAAATGGAAATCCTGTTCGGCAAAGTCAAGCAATACTGCTTCATGGGACACACCCATCTGCCGGGGATCTTCACCACGAACTGCGAATTCATCCAGCCCGATGAATGCGACTACCATTATCAGCTGACCAGCGAAAAAGCGATGGTCAACGTCGGCAGCGTCGGCCAGCCGCGGGACGAAGACAATCGGGCGTGCTATGTCATTTTGGACAAAGACGGCCCCAGTGGCCCCACCGTGACCTACCGCAGAGTCGAATACGACATTGAGACGACAGCGAACAAGATCTACGCCGAAGCCGACTTGTCTGATCAACTCGGCGACCGCATCAAACACGGACGTTAAGTGACCCGAACCGCGATTCTAAGCGATATTCACGGCAACCTGACTGCGCTCCAGGCCGTGTTGGCGCACGTTCAAACACAACAGGTCGATCGCATCGTGTGCTTGGGGGACGTCGTCGGTTACGGCCCCCAGCCCTGCGAGTGCCTCGATGTCGTGATGGAGTTCGGGTTCTGTGTGCTCGGCAACCACGACAGCAGCGCCCTGTTCGATCCCGAAGGCTTCAATGCCGCGGCCGAGCAGGCCATCTTTTGGACGCGGAGCAAACTGGAAAACCATGCCGGGGCTGCCGCAGGCGACGACCAACAGCCCTCCGCGTCACGACGTCGGCTGGATTTTTTGTGCGGTCTGCCACGAACGATCCGCGAAGAAAACGTCCTGTTCGTGCACGGGTCACCACGCGGGCCGACCAACGAATATGTGATGCCCGAAGACATCCAGAACAGCAAGAAAATGGAAAAGCTGTTTTCGCTGGTCCCCCATCTGTGCTTCCAAGGCCACACCCACGTCCCCGGGATTTTTACCACCGACCTGAATTTCATTCGGCCGGGCGAGGTGCCCGAAGGCTACGACGTCAGTGATCCCTCAGCCCGGTTGATGATCAATGTCGGCAGCGTCGGCCAGCCACGCGATCTGGACCCGCGCAGCTGCTACGTCATCTACGACCAGCAGCAAGTCTTCTTCCACCGGGTCGAATACGACATCGAAGACACGATCGCCAAGATCGAAGCCGAAACGGAACTCGACAATTTCCTCGGCTATCGACTCCGCGACGGTCGCTAAGTAACGAGCGGAATATAAGTGTCGGATCTCTGATAGTGGGATAGGCTTCCAGCCTGTCATTTCGGCATCGACAGGCTGGAAGCCTATCCCACTTATTTTCCGCTCGTTGCTAAGTCGCTTCTCGATGAAATCGACAGCCCGCGCACGCCCATCCGCTCCAAGAATGCTTCAACGAGCAGCTCGTTCGGGCAACCCGTTCAGGCAACCCGTTCAGGCAACGCTGTGAAGCATTTTTTAGCGGCAGGGCGCGAGCCCTCCGGTGTTGTGGC
>NZ_NTFY01000092.1 GCF_002289565.1 Rhodopirellula sp. SM50
ACCTGACCCCTTTTCCGCTCGACAAACGCAACCCGAAAAGTAAATCTGGATGAAGGACTAGAACCCCAGTCGCTTCAAGAACCGCAGGCCGAATCGTCCGTAATCTTGGCCGTCGACGTCTCCGTCTCCGTCGCTATCGAGGGTCGGATTGAATCCGGCTTGGCCCTGGCTTTTCAGGAACGTCAATCCGAACCGGCCGTAATCCTGGCCGTCGACATCGCGGTCGCCGTCGGTGTCACCGAAGTGTGCAAAGAACGCATCGCTGTCGGCATTGCCGATCGCGTACGCACCGCCTTGCAAGCCGTCCGAGTTGCCGTCCATCGCGATCAAGGTGCCTGCCGAGCGGACCTTGGTGGGATCGATCAGCAATTGGTAGTTGCCATCGACGAGGGCGAACTTCACGCCACGTGTTAACGCACCGCTGAAGGTGATCGTCGCGATCGTGTTGCCATCGGTATCGGTGCTCAGTGTGAACGTCGTGTCCACCACGCCTCCGCCGGCGCCAAGTTTCGATAACTGAAACGCACCGGCATCGACATCGACGCCGCGATCGAATTGAACGTCGATTTGAGTGATCGAAGAACGTTGGGTCGCATTGTTGCCGTCGGTCATGATCACCGCACCGACTTCGGCCAAATCCACCAGCGTCAAACGGACGTCATTGCTGCCGACCGAGAGGTCCCAAGCACTGCCCAGCGGCGCGGCCGGCAAATCGACGCTGGCGAAATCACCGCTGATCCCATCGGCCGCCGTCATCAGCACGAACGAATCACCGGGGACCGGTGTGAACCCGGGCATCAATTCGACCGTCAAGTCACCGCCGATCGCTGCCGATCCGGTGTGAATGACCTGGTCGTAACCATCGCGTCCGGGATCGCGTCCGCCGAGCTCCAAAATCAAATCCGCGTTGCCCGCGTAGGAAACGCTGCCGTTGACCGAAACGGCGGGGCTGAGTCCGGGGCTGTAGGTTCCGGTGATGTTCACGTTGTCGAGCGACCCGTTGCCGCCGATGTAGCCCGGCAACGTGATCGGCTGGGCGGCACTGGTCCCGGCGACGCTGCCCTTGATCATCGTCAGCATCGCGATGTCATTGGGCGTATCCAGCGTTCCATGACCGGTCACGTTGTTGCCCGTGTCGATAAGCAACCCATTTGTGGCGACCAACGTGCCCGGGTTCGAGCTGTTGCCGAGAGATGTCAACGCACCCAATACCGCTCGATTTGCGTCCAACAAGGTCACCATAAAGTCACCGACGTGAATCTCGCCTGCCGACACAAAGCCTGCATTGGACGTCCCATCTCCGAGCACGAGATCACCGGTTGCAACGATATTGGATCCGGAATCCGCGGCGACACGCCCATTGATGGTGCCCGAACCGCTGATCGTTTCGGCGCTAGCCAAGGCCAACAACCCGGCCGCATTGATTTGACCGCCTGCGATTTCGGTGGACGATGGCAAATTGATCGGGTTGGGACTGGAGACGGTCAGTGTCTGACCGCCGACCTTAAGGGCGCCCTCAAAGGTCAGTTGGCTCAGATTCAACAGGTCCAACGGTTCGACGCCTGTAAATCGAATCGTCGTGCTGGTCGGTCCGCCACTTGCAACGAACGTCGCATTCCCTAGACCGCCATTGTTGGAGACGTATCGACCGACGGTGCTGGAGGGATCCCCGAGAATCGTCAGTTGGTCGCCGCTTCCTTGACCCGCATGGAAGCTGATGTCGCGCAAGAGGTCGATCAATCCGCCGCCGGCGAAATCGACCGTGACGCGTTCGCCGACGCTATCGCTGCCGTTGATGTTGATCGATGAAGTCAGGACAGATTTCTGAGAGAAGAGCAACGCACCCGCGTTGGTATTGTCAATGATTTCAACGTTGGCTCCGTTCTGTCGAATCGTCAGGTCAGTGCTCGAGATGGCCGCAAGACTGATACTCAGGTCCGCTGTCACCGGGGCATCAACGACCGTGATATCGATCCGCTGCTGAGTGGTCCCACCGTTGCCATCATCGCTGCTGAGACGGATCGGATGCGTCTGGCCAGCCGTCAACGAGGCGTTGACGAGAATGGCGTCGCCGACCAGGGAGAATCGGCCACCCGCGTCGTCCAACAGTGTCAGCGTGTGAGTGTCGTTGGCGTCAACGTCCGCTGTTTCAAGTCGACCGACCAAACTTCCGACCGATGCGGTATCGATGATCGTCGAGTTGCTGATTGAAATTCGGGTCGGAGCGTCGTTTTCCCCGACCACCGTCACCGTGACCGTCGCTGATGCCGTCAAGCCATCCGAATCGATCACCGTATACTCGAACGTGTCCGTTGCGGTCTCGCTGACGGCGCCGTTGACGCCCAGCCAGGCGAACGCTCCGTCGGGATCGTATTGATAGCTGCCGTCTGCTTCGACGGTGACCAGGGCACCACCGGACGTCTGGACCTGTTGACCCGCGGGAACGGTGTTGCCTGCGACCGTCACGGACGTCACGCGACGCGTATCGACGGCATCCGAATCGCGATCATTGGCCAACAACCCGGCGGCATGATAATGGCCCGCCACCTGCATGGCCGAAAGTGCGGTGTTGTAGAGCGCCAACTCGTCGATCCGCGACCCTTCGATCTCGCCCGCGACGACTTTGCCCAGATGCGGTGCAACGCTGGTGAAGGAGGCGGCTCCGGCGGAGGCGACCTCGCCGTTGATGTACAACGTCATGTTTCCGTTGTCGAACACGCCGACGACATGGTACGTCGTGTCGGAAAGGACCGGAACGCTCACGTCCGGACTGGCCACGCCGCTGTTGTGGGCTTCAAAGCGGAGTCGTCCGCCGGAGAGATTTAGCTCAAATCCGTTGTTGTTGGATGCGTCCGCTTGCCAATACAGGGATCCCGACGATGTAACGTCGGTTGCATGAAACAGCAGCTCAAACGATTTGGTGGTGATGTTGGACAATCCTGAATTGATCAGGGCGTCATCCGGTATCGTGATGGAATTGACTCCGCCTGTGCCGACGGAGGTTCCCAAATCCAACGCCACCAATCCCGGTTGTGCGAGCTGGATCGATCCACCGTAAGTGGCGTCGGGTGCCAACGGGGAAAGCGTATTGGCGGCGACGGTTCCCGCCGTCTCGTTAAAACGCCAGTAAGCCACCGGTGAATCCGCGAGCACGACATCGTCGTATCCGCCGTCGTTCACGGTCAGGACTTGCGAAGCGGCGACCGAAAGATCATCGTCGCCGGCGATTGGAATGTCGCTTTTGCCGCTGATCGTGATGGTCAGCGTCGATGTGCCCGATTTGTCCTGGTCGGTGACCTCATAGGAGAACGTTTCGGTCAACGTGTCACCCGGGGTCAGTCGCTGGACGGCCGGATGACTGTTGTTCAAAGCGTAGCTGTACGATCCGTCGCCGCCCCATGTCAGCGTCCCGTAGTCGCCGACGGTCGGTGAAGCCGCCCCGTCGTTGAGTTTGGCAACCGTCAACAATGTGACGGCGTGATCAACGTCGGTGTCATTGGCCAGTAGATTGCCCACGACAGGCGTTGCGGAATCTTCATCAAGGAAGTCTTTATCCGTTTTCGCTTTCGGCGCGTCATTGATGCCGTTGATCGTCACCGTCACTTCGGCGCTGTCTTGATCGCCGAAGTCATCGGTCACCACATAGCGGAACGTATCGGTTTCGTTCTGTCCCGCGGCGTAAGCTTGAATTGTCGACGACGCGGTCGGGTCATAAGTCAACACGCCGCCGGCCAACGTGATCTTGGCCCCGTTGGCGGAAACCGTGTCGAAGCTGAACAGCGACAAGACGTCCGCGGGGCCGAGATCGGTATCGTTGTCGATCAACACACTCGTCGCGATCGTCGTTGGAGTGTCTTCGTCGGTTGAGAAGCCGCCGTCATCGACGCCCTCTGGAGCGGCATTGCGAATCGTGAACTCGACATTCACTGTGCGATCGGCGCCGTCGCTATCGGTCACCGTCAGCGTCGCGACGTAAGAGCCTTGCTGCGTGTACGTGTGGCCTGCCGTGACCGTCTTGTTGGCCACCGGTTGATTGACCACACCGGTTGTCTCGTCGCCCCAGTCGATCGAGTAGGTGTGCGTGTCGTCAAGTCCGGCATCGGCGACTAACGCAATCAGTTCGACCGGCGTGTTTTCGACGCCCTGGACGTCGTCGACCACCAGCGTCGGTGCCGCATTTTCGACCATGACATTGGCGTTCGGGGCGACTCGCGTGAACGGAACGGGAACAAACTGAGTCGGTGATCCCGTCACATCGATTTCTCGATAGCCCGTGTATCCGTTTTCCACGCCGATGAAGAAGAACTGCAGGTGCGCGACCTGAGTCGCTAGCAGTCCACCGCCCAGCGACACCATCGCGCTCGAGGGTGCGTTGGCGTCTGGCGTGTAATGCACGGTATCGAGGTCGACAAATACTCCCGGAGCGTCAATGGTCGAATAGCGAACCACGTAATCGTGGTCGTCGCGTCCGGAGTCCCGCCAACCGGTGTACAGGTTGATCGCGCTGATGTCATATCCGAGCGGGCTTGCGGCGAGATCAAGGTCGTATGTCAGCGTCGTGTTATTTCGAATCGCGGCGGTATCGACATAGCCATTTGTATCGCCAATCGCACCAAAGGATCCGTCGGTCAGCGTGGCCGGATCCGTCGACGTGCCTTCGGCATTATCAAGCCCCGCGCCGGTCACGCTCCCGACGATTCCGTTCAGTAGATCGGTACCGGAGACTTGCAGCAGCGTGTTGGTAGAAATCGTCTGCAGCACCGGTGCCGAAATCTGATTGACGTCAATCACGTCGGTGACAGTGGCGGAGACGATGTAGGTGTCGTTGGCCGTCGCGCGAATGCTAAACGTCTCGGGATTTTCAACCGCTACGATTTCATAGGTACTCGGTGCAACGGACCAAACCACGTTTCGTGTACCGCGTTCGTCGATCGTCGGCAGGCCCGCGATCGAGAACGTCATCAAGTCACCTTCCTGCGCTGCTCGCGACGGAACGACGATCGAAATCGGAGCCGCCGCCTGGACCGTGAACTCGACGGTTTCGCTGTTCGGCCGGCGTGACTGTTCGCTCCAAGTTTCCGTGGTCGGATTGTAACTGGAGAAGACGTCTTCGATGGACAAGGTTGCGGTGTAGAGACCGGTTTGGGTGGGCACGAATTGAATGTCGGCGGCGGATCCCCGGGCGACAGTTGAGCCGCCAAAACCGATCGTCCAACTGTACTCGCGAGTCACCGATCGATTCGTTCCACGCAGAAGCCCGGACGGTGCAATGGGCGTGGAATCTGACGAACCCAATGTGACCAGCGCCCCGGCCATCAATACATTCAATTGTTCGCGAGACGCCCAGGAGGGTGCGTTTGTGTCGAACTGGACGTCCAGCCCCGCCGGTCCGCTATCGGCGGCGGTTTCGCCGTGGCCCTCGTTCAACTTTAACCAAATGCCAAGCTCCGTATCGGTCGCATCAATCACACCGTCGCGGGCCGATTCGATTTCTGCCGCCGTCAATGCACGCCTCCAGATCGCCAGGTCGGCGAGTGATCCATCCATCGCTTGCGCTATCTGAAAGCCGCCGCCCAAGCTGTCTTGATCTTGCCCGACAAACAATCCGCCGGAAACAACCGACAATGGAGCTGTCGGGGCGGCGAAGGTCTGGACGCCACGAGACACTCCGTCGATGAAGAGTTCTGCGGTATTGGCCGCGTGGTGACGGACGAGTGCGAAGTGGTGGTAAATGCCGTCATTGATCGCATCCGCTGCATCCCAATTCCAAGTCAGCCGGTTCTGGTCTTGAATTGCGATTTGCGCCGAAGTCGGCATGATCGACAGCCAAAATTCATTGGCCTGGGCAGTGCTGTTGCCGCTCGCACCGCTGAGGACGGATTGCTGATTCGTCGCGGTGGTCTTGTACCAAAATGCGGTCGTTAGATCGTCCGCAGCGTCGAGCACGGTATGATCCAGTTCAAGCGAATCGTTGTTGAAGACGACGGAGTGTTGGATCTGTCCGGAGACAGGAGTGACCTGCACAGTCGGATCGACGGTGTACGTTTCCTGGAAACTGCTTGAACCGCCGTCGGAATCCGTCACGGTCAAATCGACCGTGTAAGTTCCGGCGAACTGGGGCGTAAATCCGAATTCGACATTGCTGGATGTCAGCACCGCTTGGCCGTTGTTCGTCGTCACTTCCCAAAGGTAGGTGAATCCGTCAACCGCACCGGGGTCAACGATATCACGGGCGTCGAAGTTCAGAGCAACACCGACGAAATGCGGACCGCTCGGCGACGCACCGATCGGCAGCGGCCCAGTTGCCCCGTTCGTGTTGTTCAAGTCATTGATGGTCGGGGCAACGTTGCCGACTTCAAACTTGGTGTAGGAACGGTCGAATCCGCCTTCTCCGTCAGACGCGGTGATCGACAGCGTATACGTCCCATCGTCGGTCAACGTGACCGGCGTGGTCAATGACGAAGGCGTCTCGTTGGTCCAGCTGGGTGGCGTAAACAGCAGGCCACCGGCATCGAACGAATTGATTTCCGCTTGTGTCAAGACGCGGTCAAAGAGCGTGACCTCGTCCAAGAAACCTTCGAAATGTCGAATGTTCGTCTGTAGCTTGCCGATCGTCAGACGCGTCGGCGCCGTGAGTGCTCCGGTTCTGCCGTTGCGGGTGTCCTCAAGAACTCCGTCGACGTAAATCTTCATTTCGCCGGAAACAGAATCTCGGGTCGCGATGACGTGGTGCCAGTTTCCGTCGTTGATCGACGTGGTTGAGATCGCGGTCGTATCGGGAAATCCGACGCCGAAGGCAAAGCGACCGTTGACGACGGACGTCCCGAAGTCGTCGGCCACCCCGGCCACTTCGCCATCCACCAGGCCATAGCCGTGGTACCACTGCGAACCACCCGTCGCGGCCTGCGTCGAATTGACCCAAACCGCGATCGAGAAATCGGAACCGATCGTTTGGGAAACGGCGAGGGAAGAGTCGACGCCATTGAAATACCCGGAGGCCGAACTCGCCACGCCCGGCGCCGGGTCGCCCAGTGCCAGCGATGTCGCCTTGTCCAGGGGGTAGTTGTTGAGCGGATCAAGATCCACTCGAAGGCTTGCGTCTTGCCCGAGCGGCCCACTGTCGAATACCGTCTGATCGGCACCTTCATCAAACTTCATGTAGAGCCGAAGATTGTCATCGGTCGTGTCAATCTCACCGCGTCGAACCTCGTCGACTTCCTCAGCGGTGAGCGCACGGTTCCAAATCGTCAACTCATCCAGCGAGCCGACCAACGCTTGCGAAGCACTAAACCCTCCTCGATAAGAATCTTGTTCTTGCCCGACCAACAATCCGCCTTTACTAATGGAAAGCGGAGCTTGATTCACGAGATCCTTTGTCCCCTGCGATACGCCGTCGACAAAGAGTTCGGCTTTGTTGGTCTGCAGGTTGCGCGAGATTGCATAGTGGTGATAGAGATCATCAGTGACATTCAGCCCGCTCCAGCTGTATTCTGAGGTATTGTGTGTTTGAAGACGGAGCACCGAGCCCTGTAAATAAACCAGATACTCGTTGTCCCTGCTCAAGTTCGAACCACTGACAATGCTCTGCACGCCCGTCTTGGCCGTCTTCAGCCAGAAGGTCGTCGTCACGTTCGTCGCGCCGTCCAACGTGAAGTTGGACAATTCAAGCACGTCGTTGTCAAACTCAAGTGCGTTCCGCACCAGGCTGGTCGTTTGTCCGACAGGATCGGTGATCGAGACGTTTGTGATCAGGTTGGGGACGTCATCGGCGCCCGGGTCGGTCACGACGATGTCGTCCGATGTCGTCAAGAATAGTTCCCAATCGATCAACGTTCCGTCATCATCAGGCAGATAGTCGTCCGTGATTTCGAGCTTCCAAATCCCGTTGGCCGATTTCCCATTGAGATCGGCCAGCGATCCCTCCGGACGGTAGGTTCCGGTGAACGGGGCACTACCATCGATGATTGGCGTTCCGGCGGAATCGTCCAATACGGTGTTCGTGAAGTTTTGATTGGCAAAACCGACGTCGGTAAACAGTTCGACACGCGTCCCATCCGGTGCGATCAGAAAGACGTCCAAGTCGCTATCGTACGTATGAGCGATGTTCAACCGGACGTTCGCATCGGTGATGAGGCCGGGCAACCCGCTGACGGAGAGATCCGAAATCGTGTTCGGGGACGATGCCGGACCGATCGGCTGGGGCACATCGATCGAACGAAACGATCCTTCCACGATGACCGGAAGCCGGACGTCGGCTGCAATGATTGCCGGTCCCAGAGTAACCGTCTGGCCTTCTTTCAATCCGTTCAGGTCCGGGATCGTGTCGATGCTGGGTGCGGCATTTCGGAAGAAGATCGGAAACTGGGTGCTTCGAATCGTGGCCGTCGAGCGACCTTCATCGTCGGCGGTCAAAGTGATCGGCGATGTGGGGCCAACCCCGGCGGTTCCACCGCTGACGATCCAGCTGGCGTCCGAAGCGGTCGTCCAAGCAGCGCCAGCGAGCGTCGCGTCCGCTCCATTCAGGCTCGCGTCGACCGAGGTCACACCCGTGCCTTCGTTGAAAGGCCAGTCGGCGATCAGCCCCGGCGTATTCGACGGCGCGAACCCGTTCATGCTGTCGGTGATTTCGGATGCGTTCAACGGACGGTCCCAAACCCGTACTTCGTCGATTTGGCCTTCGTAGTATTGGCTTGTGCCAGCTCCGGAGCCGATTGTCAAATTGGCACTGGAGTTGTCGTAGCCGATAAAACTGTTTTCATACCGGAGAACGCCATCGATGTAGAAATGAACTCCTGATGGGTCGAATGTCACCGCCACATGTTGCCACTTTGTATCGTCGACCGTCACGCCGGTATACATATAGTTGTGGCCGTTTCTGACATACCAAATGTTGCTGCTGTGTATCAGTCCCCAGTCGCTGCCACCATTGTCGGTATGGAAGACGGTTTCTAAATCCGGCCCACCGGTCGGTCGCAGCCACGCTTCGATCGTCGTTCCTGCATTCTCGACGATGCTGATTTCGTCGTAGGAGCGCCCGGCGGTGGAACTGGGGAATTCATCGTACTGTTGGAATTTGATTTGGGCGATCTGCCCCAACGTCAGACCGACCACGGCGGCTTTCGCTTTCAGGTCGATGTTGTATTGACGATTCTGGCCGAGCGGTTGATCCGGCGCATTGAAGATCGGATACCAAGTGGTGCCATTGGCACTGACCGAGATCCCGTCTGCTGGTGCACTGCCGGTATAGCTACCGCCGCCGAACGGCTGCTCTTCATCACCAAAATCAGTGTGCCAGAATGTCATCACCGCCTCGGACAGGCCGTTCAGGTTGACCGTCCAAATCGCTTCGTTCGGGTCAACGGCATCTGCGGGCCAAGTGGGGTTGCCGACGAAAGTGCCCGTGTTGCGATTGGATGACAGATCCCGCGTGACACTTCCCGCACCCTCATTCATCGGCCAATAGCCGATCAAATTACTCTCACCGACCGATGGAATACTGTTCATCCATGTCTGAATTTCGTTCTGGTTGAGCGGACGATCCCAGACTCGGAATTCGTCGATCCGACCAGCGTAGTTGCTGTTAAAGTATTCGCCGATCCTCAAGTCCGCTGAGGAGACGTTGAATCCGATCAGCGACGTGTTGTACACCAGTGCACCGTTCTCGTAGAATCGAATCCCTTTGTCAGCACCGTCTGGATCGAAGACTAACGCCAAGTGCTGCCATTGATCGTACTTCACCGTGACGGAGGTGCTCACGGCGAAGTTACCATTGAAGATGAGCCAAGTGCCGTTTTGATCGTAAAGTGCCCAGTCTGCGCCACCGTCGGAAGTGTGAAACAAAAACTCGTTGACGTCGGCTCCGACGGTCGGGTAAGTCCAAGTTTCAAAAGTGGCTCCCGTCGTTCCTGCCGCATCAGTAATTTCAATTTCATCGAATCCGCGACCGTCGCCGCTGTTGTCGCCGGTGATCACCGTGTTGTCGTACTGCTGGAATTTGATCTGCACGACGGTGTCAATCGAAATGGGCAGCGAGTCGGCTAGTGCCGCCAAGTCGACCGATACCGGCAACCACAGGTTGTGCGTTTGCGCGATCTCTGCGGATGACCCCCAGACTCGATACCACGTCGCGCCGTCATCAACGCTGATGGAAACTCCATCGCCGTTCACGCTGCCTGGAAACGAACTGAGCAACAAGTGGGATTCTTCGTCAAAGTAATCGATGTTCAGAAAACTCAGAATCGGCACCGATACGTCGCTCAAGTCCACGGTCCAGATCGCTTCGTTGGGCGGATTGCCGAATGACGTTAATCGAGAGGCAAGTGTGGGACCATTCATAAGGATTGCATCTCCAACTCCGCCATCTGCATCTGGCGTCAAGTTGCCGTTAAGCTCATCGAATTGCCAATGACCGACAAGATCTTTGGTCTTCACCCGACCGTTCATGATGGCGGTGACGTCATCCGTTGTTAATGCCTGATCCCAGATCGCAAGGTCGTCGAAATCGCCGGTGAAAAGGTTGCCACCGAAGTTGGGGGCACTTCCAAGTCGGAGTTCGTCGATCTCAAGTGGCGTGTAGGTCGTTCCCTGATCGAAAGTTGATTCCACTCCATCAAAATACAGCCGCCACTCGCCGGCGACGGTGTCCTGTACAAATGCGATATGATGAGTTAGGCCGTCGTTGTACGTGTTCGGCTGAAAGACTCGAGTTGCTAACCCCTGTTGAACGACCTGAATCTGGTCGGGGCCATTGAGGTAGATATCGAACTCTCGGCCGCCCGCAGAGTCATCACCACCGATGACAAACTGACCCGTCTCGCTCGTTTTCATCCAGAATGCGATTGAGAAATCCAGAAGACCGTCGAGCGCCGCCGGCGGTAATGAAACGTATTGGTTGATCCCGTCCATGTGAATCGATTGCAGAGTCGGTGAGTCCATATACAACGCATGCGTTCCATCACTCGCAGTCCGAGCGTTGCTCACCTCAGTGCGTCCGCCAAGGAACGGAATCGTCCACGAGCCATTTACGGAGCCATTCAAATCACCCGATTCGAAACTCTCGCTCGCGATCTCAATCGGACTCTGGTTGACGTTCAACGTCGTTTGCACCCAATCATCGATACCATCCAACGAAATCACTGCCCGTCGCAGCGGCGGCAAAGCGACCGTGTCCCAAGTTGCGCCGTTGATCGTGCCGTGATTGGTACCCGTCAAATCGTTGGCTGTCGTGCCGGCACCGAGACTGAGCGGCCAATAGGCAAGCAAATCGGCACTGTCACTGGCGACGCGAAGATCGTGATTGGCCTGCACCTCGGCCTCCGAAAGTGGCTTGCTCCAGACACGGGCTTCGCTGATGTTGCCGGCAAAGAAATCGCTGCCGGTGGTCGCGTTGCGACCGATCGCGAGCGTTGCGTCGGCGTCATCATCAAAGTCCGTTGCGATCGGCGTCGCACTGTGTGCCTGACCATTCAGGTAGAACGTGATGCCTGTCGTCGGATCATAGCTCGCCGCGATGTGCTGCCACTGACTGAATTGCACAAACTGGCCGGTCGAGACGAAGCCGCTCCCATTGCTGACGTGCCAGACGCCATTGTTATGCGAGACCGAGAAATCGAAGGTCCCGTCGCCGGTGTCCGTGCTGAAAACCGTTTGTGTTGCACCATAAGACGTCGGTCGGACCCAGGCTTCGAACGTGATTCCGGATCCCGTGCCGCCATTGGCCGTGTCTTTTTGATCAACGTCCAGTCCCGTGGTAATAAAGTCGTCCACACCGTCAAACCGCAGTGTACTGCTGGTACTGACGGAGTCCAGCAACAGTGACCCGCTGGTCTGGATGCGGCCGTGCGGCTGGGATTCCGACATCGTCCAGCCTGGAATACCTCCATTGAAGTCTTGTTGCAACACATAACCCTGGTCGATCGGCAACGTGGTCGTGACGTAATCACCGGCACCGTCGAACTGTAATGTCGTGACGTCAAACGGGATGGTGACCGAATCGCCCTCGTCGAAGATCAGGTCTTGCTCGGGATCCAACCCCAAAACCGGCAAGTGCAAGGTATGCAATCGCGGCAAAGCCTCGATCGTCTCGATCGTCAACTCCGCCATCGCGTCAATATTGGTATCGCTTAGGTCCAGATGTGTCAGGTACTTCAGCGACGCGATCGTGTTGAGTGCCGAACTATCGATGGAGGTCCCGCTCAGATCGAGATACTCCAAGTACTTCGCTCCACCGAGAATCGAGATGTCATCGACGTTCGGTGAGTGCGTGACGAAGGCGTCGATCGACGCCAGTTCGCTGGCATGGATGGCTTCGTGGATGATCGGGTGGCCGGTCACCGAAGTGGTCACGGGTTGTCCGAGTTGGACCGCCACGGCGGCCCGAAGATCGGGCTCGATCCCCTGATTCGACGCAACGATTGATATGTCGTCGACAAACCAGTCATCGTAAACACGGAACGATCCGGAATCACCGGTCGACACAAATCGGAATTGGAATCCACTCGTCAATGCCGCTTCTGGCAAACTGATCATTTGCTCATCGAAGCTGGAAACAACGCCGCTGCCGAAGTGTCGATTCAATTGGGTCCAGCTGCTGCTTGCGTTGGGGCGATACTGAAGAATCAAGTCATCACCGAAATCCGGTGACTCGGCCGTGCCCGTTTGCTGGAAAAAGTAGGTCAGCGTGGCGGATCGCGCCGTCGACAGATTGATCGACTGAGATTGCAGGACGTCGCTCGCGTTCAGGTTGGCCGAGATCGAACCGCTCGGCTCGGCGATCCCGCGGCCGTTGACCTCCGTTCCAGCGCTATTGAACCAACGAGCACTCGTGAAGGAATTGGAATCGAATCGCTCTGAGAAGACTTCACGCTCATAGTCCGTCGTGATCACAACCGGATCAAGTTCCGGCAAGTCGTTGCCGAACGTCAACTGATCGACGCGTGGGGCAAGTAGACCTGGATCGGCACTGTCCTTGTCGAGAACTTCAATCGCCTCCGCGGTGATCGTATCCGCACCACTTCCCCCGATGATTCGGTCCAGTCCGTGGTTGCCGACGATGATGTCGTCGCCGTCTTCGCCAAACAGACTGTCCGAATCGGGGCTGCCGTCGGTTTCGATGATCTGTTGAGCACCGGCGATCGGAGCGTTGAATTCAATGGTAAAGCTGGAATCCGCGACGGTGTAGAGGTCAAGCTCACCGATGTAGACGTTGTTCACTGTCGAATCGGCGGTGATTCGAACGTCCGTCACGGCGGGAATCGCGTTGAACGCCAGCCCGAGGCGAAACTCCACCTCACCGAAGGATCCGGCACTGTTGGTGACCGTCGTGATCTCGGTGAAATTTGTCCCGTTATCGGTGCTGTATTCAAACGTGAAGGTTCCCTGAGTCCGGTCGTTGAAGAGTGTCAGGAAATCAAGTCCGGCCAAGCCGGTCGGCTCGTCCAGGGAGAGCGTGGCGACACCGTTGTTGATGTCGCCGGGAATCCAGCCGAGATTGCTGACGGGATCATCGAGCAGGAAAGTGTATCCGGTGTCATCATTCAGGTTGGCCGAAACATAACGCGTGCCTGTCGTAAAACTATCGTCGCCGGAGGTGGTGATTTGACTGCCGGGGATCAGCGCGTATCCCAAAGGAAAGACCGGCGCGACAGAGGCTCGGCTTGTGGTCGTCGTATCGATCCCCATGGAACTCAGATTCAGCTTGTTGGGGTCGGTAAAGCTGATTTGTGGAACGTCACTGGGAACGATTCCGTTGGGACCCGGATGCACGCGCAGATAATACGTTCCGGCCTCAATGGTTCGCAGGTCGATGTTGGCACGATTGGCGATCAGCACTTTGCCGGAATCATCCAGCAGATCGGCTCGCACCTGTCCGTCGAGACGGATCACATGGCCTTGGCGGCCGTCACCCAGGGTCGCGAAACGGAACCATCGTTCTCCGGTTGCTGTATCGATCGTGAACGGATCGCCGCCCAGGTCAAACGGAACGGCACGACCGGTTCCGCGGTCGGCAACAAACGAGCCGCTTCCCGAGACCGAGTAGTTTTCGAGAACGTCAAAGCCGGTTTTCGGCAGGTTCCCGCGATCGCCACCGCCGGTGACAGCGAAGACGACACCGCTGCGTCCGTGGGACTCGATCATCAAGTCGTGGAAACCGTCACCGGTTAAATCCAGTTCATGCGTGCCGGCCAGCTGACTGAACGTGTAGGGCAACTCCCGGACGGACAAGTTGATGTCAAACAGGGGGGCGTCTTCGGCGTTGACGATTCCGTTGCCATTGATGTCCGCATCGTAAACGAACGTCAGCTTGTTCCCATTGCGCTCCGCTTTGACCGGGAGCGAAGCGAGCGGCGACGCTTGCAATTGCTCATTGATCTTGACGACCAAGTTGTCCAGCGCCGTGCTGAGGTCAACAGCTGTCGGAACATCGACGTCAATGGAGGTTTCCGCCATGAACGCGACGGGAACGTCATAGGTGGTGTCACCTTCCGTCCGCGGAACGGACTTCGAGCCCTGAATCTTGATGGTATACGAAGTATTTGACGGATTCGTATTCATGATCGACGCGTCTTGGCTGCCCGTCGCCGTCACGCGTAGCAGCTCTGGAAGCACGGACTTGGCGGTCTCCGTGACCTCGGTCACAAATCCCGAGTTGATGGTTGCCGCTTGAGTCGAACCGTCTTCAGTGACCCGCAAAATCGTGTCGGCGTTGTCTCGGGTGATCGGCGTGCCGGCGTCATCGCTGATTCCGGAGAAGACAAACACCTGTCCGCCGTCGAGAACCGCCAGATCAGCCTTGCGATCGAACAGCCAGTCGCCACCGGTGATCGATAATTCATTGTTGCTGAACCCGTTGATCGTGACGTCGGGTCCCCCCAGCATCATTTGCGTCGTGTCGGCTTGTCCGAAGATCAGATGGACGCTGCCGTCTTGTCGGTAGGCAAGGTCATCGTATCCATCGTCATTCAGATCGCCGACGCCGGTCGGAATCAGAGGAGTCGTTGAGACAAGGGACCCCGGCATTTCGACGCCGTTGACATTCAATTCCGTGATGTCGCCGACCGCCAGATCGTCGGTCGCGTCACCATCGACATCGCCGACCACTTCCACGGTGATCCCTGATTCGCCGACGATGCCAAGCCGATTGGCTCCGACGATCGCGAGCGCCTTGGCGGGATCGACCGCAAACGTATCAGAGAAGTTGGGCAAGCCTGTGGTGATGTCTTTGCCTGAAAAGACGTAGCCGACCGTATCGGGGTCGTACTTCCACAGTTGGTCGCCGGTCTGTTTGACGAACAGTGAAGTGGTTGAGGTGGTCAATGCATTGGGCGTTTCGGGTTGGATCCCCGCGCCGGCGGAGATCTTCACCACGTCCACGCCGTCGAAACGCCACAGATCGCCCCTGTCTGGGTCACTGCCGTTGGGATCATTGATCTTCGCGAAGATCAGTTCGCCATCGAATTCACGCAGGTTGTACGGGTTATCGACGCCGTTGCCGTCGCGATCGAGAACGCGAGCGGCGTTCGTTTCGCCAGCACGAATTCGCCACAACTGGCGCCCATGCGGACCGCCGACGGCGGAGAAGAACACGGTGTCACCGATCACCGTCAAATCTCTGGGGAACGAATCCGAGGGGCCTGGCAGGATATCAATCACCTGTGTCACCGGAGTCGTCGTCAGATTCGAGACACGCCAAAGCTCCTCTCCCGTCGGCGCTGAGCCCGGCTTACTCTTGCCTCGCAAAATCAGTTCGCTTGCTCCGGTGGAGCCAACGGCGATATGAAAAACGCCATCGTCACCCTCGGTCGGAGCAAACATCGGTGTGCCACCGGCTTGGACTTGCGCCAACGTCACTGACTGCACGGATGTGTGCAGGTGCGGATCAAAGTATTGGTACTCGATGGCCGCAGCGCCGGGGTTCGCTTGTGCCTCGATCGCATCGTGAAGTGCTATGTTTTCGACATCGCTGAGGGCACGATCATAGATATAGACTTCGTCGAGGAATTGTGCGAAGCGTGAGTTGAGCGCATATCGGTTGCCGATCAAAAAGATATCACTGTCGGCTTGACGGTCACTGTCTCCCACGAAACCTCCGTCGATAAAGAATTCCGTCACTCCGTTGTTGCTGATCGCCGAGACCTGATGCCATTCACCGGATTCCCAAGAGGGGGCAGGGAGATCGTGGCCGGAATCCCGAAAACCTTCGGCGGACGTCACGATCCCCAAATCATTGATTCCGCCACCCTCGTTGATAGCGATATGGTCGTCACCGTTAAATGATCCGGAGAACAACGTATTGCGATTTGTCGACGTTGCCGACGGAGTGATTCCTTTGAACCAAGCCGAGACCGTGTAGTCGCTGCCCGTGACCACGCGGTTCTCGCCCAGCCAGATGTAGGCGTTGTCAGTATTGAATTCCGCGGCGCTGCCGATCAATCCGCCACCGGATTGGCCCACCGTGACGCCGGTCGTTTGGGTCACGCCGGATAGCAAAGCTGCGTCTTTGCCGTTGGGCGATGAGTCCTCGCCCAAGTTGCTGCCATCGAACGTGAAGTGACGTGCGGCACCGGTGGGCACACCGGTCTGCCACGCGATCGAGTTTCCATTCTGGGTGTCGATCGCTGCGTTGGTGGACGAACTCAAGAACTGTCCGGTCGCGCCGGCCGTCGGATCAAACAGTCCTTCGGACGAGGTCAACAGCGGCTTTTTCATTCCGGCACCGTCCACAAACGTTCCCATCGCAAAGCCATTGGGTGAGAATCCGGTGAATCGGGCCTCTTCGGTGAACGTGCCGCCGTCTTGCTTCAACACACGAACAATCACTTTTGTTGCATAAGACGAACTCACGTCTTTCGTCTTGGTCGCCACCCATAGTGTTTCATCGACAACCGTTCCCGCAACGATCTCATGACCGAGGTCCTTAATCTCAGTCACGCCATCGGGCGCGAGTTCGTACACCGTTCCTGCTTTGGAAATCTTCAGGTTGTCGTGATAGCCCTCATTGCCGGCAATGTTGAAAGCGCCCGGCCCGAAATTCACCTCCGAGTGACCTGTGATGGTCTCGTCGCCGGTGATACTGTCAAACCCGACGCCGGAGAGGTCGTAGCCCATTTTGATAAAGGACTGTGACTGGTCCGTCGGGTGTTCGAATACATCGAGTACCGTGACCGAGATGGTCATCGCCGAAGAGGTCGTCGGTGGTGGAGAGATGGCAGGCAAATCGACAAAGCCATCGACGGTGAGAAAGTCGAGGCTTGTCCCGTTCGCATTCGAATCAACTTGATACCTTGCGAGAAAGTTGTTGTTTTGGTCAAGCAACGTCAGTCCCAGACGACCGGTGAAGTAAGTCACCGGATCAGCAGTTGGTAAGCTCAGTGGATAATTGAACCCGACTTCAACCGAAGCACTTTGGCCAACTTCGCTGAGTTCTGAGTCTTGGTAGACGTACGCCAACTCCGACCCTCCCGCGTTCAAATATCCGCGTCCGCCGCTCACATATGGAGAATTGGAATTGGCCAGAAAGATATCCTTGCGCGCATAGAGATCCGAGAATTGGTTTCGGGAGTATGTGTCGGCGAAACCGTCTGTATTGTGCAACGCGAACACTTGGTCGCCATTGACCAAAATCAGGTCATCGCGAAAATCAAGCGCGGTGGAATCGAAGTCTACGTCTCCTCCCGAGCCTTGGTAAACCAACTCGATCACGTCGTCATTTTGCGGATTGAGCGTTCCCTCGGTCGTGTCGGTGGAGATCAGTAAGTCCGCATGCAAGTCACCGTCATACTTGATGATCGATGCCTTCACATTTCCCGGAGCGAGTTGCGCGTTGCTAAGCGTGAAGACGCGACTGTTGAAATTAGACCCTGTTGTTCGAAGCGTACTGGCAACAAATCCCGCGTCCCATTCGGTCGGCCAACCCGTCGGTGTGGAATTGGCGGCGCCGGCGGTCTTGCCGCCGTAGATCACCCGGACTTCGGTGCGGCCGGCGATGTTGCGGACAAATGCCAGATCGGGAACGCCATCGGCATTCAAATCGCCGAAACTGTCTCCCGGAACGCCCAACGCCGAATGAGAAATGATCACATCCGCTAGCGGAGCGACCTCCAACAGGTCATTGACGTCCATCCGGCCGAACACCAGATAGCTGAAGTCGTCGCCGCTGGTGATAAAGTCAACGTGTCCGTCGTCATTGAAGTCGCCGATGACTGCCGGTGTGGACAACGGTCCGTCACCGTCGTTCTGGAACCCGTACCCTTCGCGAGTCACGGTATCGATCGTGACTTGCGTCGTGTCCGTGTACAGTTCAACTCCGTCGCGTTCGACCAACAGACTCAGATAGGGCGCCGCGAGGTTGTGCTTGTAGACTTCGGGGTCGAAGTCAAAGAATTGGAAATCCGGTGGCAGGGTGGGGTTGAAGGGATATGCATCGACAACCAAGTCCGGCGCGACGATCTCGGGCTGGTTGCCGAAGATCTGGTCCGTACCGCCCCCGCCGAAGATTTGGTCGTCCCCAATGCCGCCGACGATATAGTCATCCCCGGGTCCGCCCTTGATGGAATCGGCATAGGGCGACCCGAACAAAAAGTCATTGCCGAAACCGCCGTCGATGATGACTGACTCTGTCGCGCCCTGTTCGAAGTTGCCTCGCTGCATCCCCCACTCTTCGAAATTCGCGGTGTCTGCGTTCGTGTCCAGGACCGTGTCGCTGCCCGGGATCGCGATGATCGGCAAGAACTGGAATGGTCCCGATTCCGGTGCATCGAGATGCACCACATCGTCGCCGGCGCGCAAGTCGAACTGAATGTCTTCGATGTCGCGTGTTTGGAAGAACATGAACTTCTGTTGATAGACCGCCGGTTCGTAGTCTGGGCCAACGACGCCGTTGTCTTGGTCACCATCGCCGTTGACATCGACGAAGGTGGTTCGGTACGCCTGTTTGCCGATGTCCCAAACCAGGTTCGTGAACTCGTAGCGATGAAGGCCCGTGTTGTATCGCAGTGAGACGTAATCGGGGACCGGAAAACCGCGGCGATCGAAGTCACCGCCGAGGTACAGCACTCGGTCTCGCCCTTCGCCACCGACCAGCTGCTCATTAAACGTGGGCAGGTAGGTTTGGGTCGCGGGATCAAAATTCGTGTTCGGCTGGTTGCCCAGTAGCGGCAGGTCATCCGCAATGATTTGGAATGAATCGTCTCCGTCGCCGCCGAACAGCAAATCACTGGCGTTGCGGTCATAACCGCCGGTCAAGACATCGTTGCCTTCGTTTCCAAAAATCCAGTCCTCTCCGGCGCCGCCGCGAAGAATGTCATCGCCCCTGCCCCCGATAATCACATCTCGTCGTTCCACGTCTTCGCGCAGCGACATGTTGACTTCAAGTGGATTGTCCAGCGCCTTGATGTCATCGTCGGACAGCCCGATCAGATTGAAACGCAGATCGTAGAGCGTCGGAACCGTGTTGCTTTCGATCCTCAACAGGTAGGATGTGTTCGCGGTCAAACTGCTCAAGTCACCGATAAAGGACTCGTCGTCACCGGTTGTTCCCTGCAGCAGTGCGGTGGCCCCGTCGACGAGTTTTCCGGTACTCGCATCAATGTCTTCCGCGTCATAGATTTTGAGATCCAGATTATCGATGGGCGAACCGCTCTGCGTTCGGATTTCCCCTGTAGCCAATCCGTCGATTGCCAATTCGAAACGATACCAATCGACGTCTTCGGGATGATCGATCGACAACCCCGTGAAGGTCACAAGCCCTTGGTCGATGACGTGGCCATCAAACGCGGCGTTCTGACGTTTGTCGTTGGGGGCCAACAACTCGAATGACTGAACCGGTACGTCGTTTCGTCCGCGCAGCCCGGTCAAGCCGACCGAGCTTTCGGACCGATCCACCAAGATCGCGTTGCCGGCCTGAATTTCCACCACGTCGTCACCGGCCCCGGCGTCAATCCAAACGGTCTTCTGGACCGTCGGCCCGACTGTGATTCGGTCGTTGCCGTCAAGGGCATCGATCAAGATCACCAAGAAGTCACCTTCGGGCGGCAACAGCGACGCGATCAATTCGGATTCGGTGACTTCCGTCGCCGCGACTGCGATGTCGCTGAGGGTTTTGTCTCGTTGGGCGGGGTCGGTTTCGGACAGCAACTGGTCAAGTTTGAATTGCAGATCCTGCACGCTCCAGACCGCGTTGCCTTCGGTGTCGGTCGCGCTGAAATCCAATCGTACTTGGGCCGCAAAGCTGAAGTTTCCGTTGTTTTCGGTCAGTCGCGTGATCAGGTGGTGCCCCGTCAACAAGCCGGGTTCGGTGACAAAGTTGACATCGATTTTGTCGGCCGCGTTTGAACCGCCGACATACCAGACCTGATCCGATTCGCGCGCGTAATCTTTCCACTCGTCTCCGGCGATCCCGCCATCGGCCGACTCGAACGTCGTGCCGTCGGCGCGAACGAGCACGTCTTCGCCGCCGTTGCCGTACAGGAAGTCGAGCGTCGTTCCGCCATACAGGAAGTCGTTGTTCTGGCTGCCCAGCATCCGGTTCAATCCGGTCACTTCCTGATTGCGGGCCAGACGAACGGGACCGATTTGCAACGTATCATCTGGGTCGAAGATGCCGTTGTCGTTCAAATCGCCGTCATCGTTAAACAGGGTTCCAGTCTCATCGACGAAGACGCCGAATCCCTGGTCATAGGTTTCCGCAGTCCCTGGTGGTGTGATCGCCGGCAGCGGATCAAAGCTCCAGGCGAAGAGATGGTTTATCCCCTGACCACCGATCAGATCATCGTTTCCTTGACCGGCATACAGCGTATCGACGTCGATGGTGGTGCCGCCGCCGCCGTCGCCCCAAAGTCGGTCGTCACCGGCGAATCCGAACAGGGTGTCACTGCCGATCCCGCCGTCCAGGCGGTCACGCCCGTCGGATCCGATCAGTTTGTCGTTTCCGCTGTTGCCGTCGAACACGCCGGCGAAGTCGCGTGAACGTTCACCAAGAAACGTCAGATCAAGCGTGCCGAGATTGATGATCGGTGAAATCGCGCCCGAATCGAGTGCGTCTTCGGTGTAAAAGCCGATCGTATCGTTGCCGGCCAGACCCGCGATGCGGAACTGTTCGACAAGCAGTTTGCCGTCGCCATCGAGCATGTTGACCGGAATCGTCGTGGCCGGCCGAACGCTGTCGTCATAACGTACGCCTGCTTTTCCGAGATTCGGTCCCGAGGTGATTGCACCGATCAGAATCGTGTCGCCACCGGTGGTGCCATCGATCGCCAGAATATCGGTGGCGTTGTCGTCGGGGAAATCGCCTTGGACTGCGTTTCCGTAGTGTCCGTCAATGGTGTCCGTGCCGGGATCCAGATGCCGATCTCGTCCGAGCGAGGTCGGCAGCAGGAACAGGTCAATGCCGCCGCCGCCGTATTGCAGGTCACTGCCCTGTTGTCCGGCGATGTAGTCGGTACCGACGCCGCCCCAGATTTCGTCATTGCCGCCGCCGCCGAACAGTTGATCTTCACCGCTTCCCCCGCGAATCAAGTCAGCGGCCCCATCGACATCCGCTTCGGTGCCGATTCCCGCTTCGAGATGGGTCTGATAACCGGCGCCGACGAATTCGTCTCCGGTGATAAAGTCATTTCCGCTTCCGCCATCCAGAACTTCTTGGCGGGCGTTTCCATGCAGGAAGTCCCCGCCGGGGCCGCCAAAGAGTTGGTCGCCGACAAGTGCCGTTTGGATTCCGTAGGCGGGCCGGTCGGCGATCACCGGTGCGTAGGCATACAAGATGTCTCGCCCCGGACCACCGAACAAGCGCTGTCCGGCCTGGGCAGCTTGTGCGTTGTTCGACGCCCCGGCATCGGCATACAAGGTGTCGTCGCCGCCATCGCCCATCACCTGGTCGATGCCATCGCCGCCGCGAACCACATCACCGCCTTCACCGCCGCGAACCACGTCTTCGCCCGGTCCGCCTTCGACCACCAATTCAGATCCGGCCCCGGCATCCAGGTAATCCACTCCCGCACCGCCTCGCAGTTCGTCGACGTCCGCTCCGCCAAACAGGACGTCGTTGCCATCATCACCGCTCAACACGTCGCGTCCATCGTTGGGCGTCCCGTTGAACGTGGCACCCTGCATGATCGCCGGCGTGATCTTGAAGGAGGGCATGTAGCCGGTCGGATTGGCGGCTTCGATCGCCTCGAAGTCGGGCGGCAAAGTAAAGTCGCTTGTCCCAAATTCGAAGTCGCTGCGAAGACCGAGCGCGATGCCGCCGAAGATGACGTCGTTGCCCGCACCGCCCTGGAGATCGTCGTCGCCATCGAGTCCGATCAAGAAGTCGTTGCCGCCCTGGCCCCGTAGGGTATCGATGCCGTTTCCGCCGGTCACGTCATCATTGCCCGCGCCTGAATGGACCGTATTGTCGCCGTTTCCGGTAAACACAAAATCGCGTCCGGCAAGCGTGGTGACAGTGTCGTTGCCGTCCAGGAACGACGGGGCGAGCGAGGAGGCCGTCGCCGTTCCGGCAGCGAAGATGATCGTGCCGTCATCGCTCAACACATAGTTATTTCCGCCGCCTGCATGGATCAGATCGCTTTGGCCGCCCGCGAGGATTGCATCCGGGCCGTTGCCCGTCGTCAGCCGATCAAAACCACTGCGTACCGAAAACCAACTGCTGGCGCGGACCGGCAGTCCGTTCAGCAGTTCGATGCTGCCGCGATCGCTGACGAAGACATTCCTGCCGCCGTCGTCGGTCAAAATGTCCGAGCCGTTTCCGGCAATCACGACGTCGTTGCCGGAACCCGTGTGAATGACGTCGTTGCCACCGTCTGACGGTTGCGTGCTTTGCATCGCGACGACGTGTCCGGCGGACAGAGTCACCAAGACCTGGTCGCCCGCGATGAAGTTGTTGCCGTTGCCCGTTGTCACGCGATCGTCACCCGACCCCGGCAAGATGAGATTGTTTCCGTCACCGACCGTGATGATGTCATTGTCGCGGGTGATGGCAAGCGTCCGAATCGACGAAGAAAAATCGGTGCCGTCGGGAACGTGGTCACCGATGATCATGTTCCGACCGCCGAGCCCGTGGATCGTGTCAGCACCCCCGCGTGCGATCAAACGGTTTGCCGATCCGTTGCCCGTGATGGCATCGGCCGCAGATCCGCCGGTCACGTGCTCGATTCCTTCGACAGTGCCGATGTTTTTCGTCTCAGCAGCTAGATTGACCGAGATGCTGGTCGTCCACCGTCGGTAATCGAGGTGGTCCCCGATCCCGAATCCGCCATCGAGGTTCTCGGAGATTCCGGCCGAGGGCATGATCACGACGTGGTCATCGGCCGAACCGGTCGTGATGTTTTCCACCGATTCGAAATTGATCAGTCGGTTGTTCGAATCAACGGTGCCTTTGTCGCGGGCAGTTACATTGACCGATAACGAAACGTTTTGCGGCGACAGATTCAGATGGTCGGAATCCAAATTGCCCGGGGTGACCGTACCTCGCAACTTGCCGCTCAGCTTTGCTCCCGCATTGACGACGAAGGTGTCCTTGGCATCGCCGCCGGTCAAGTTTTCAAAGCTGATGAAGTGAAAGCTGCCATCACCATCGGAGATTTCGCCCGCGTCGGATGACGTGATCGTCCAGTCCGAGAGGACGTTGCGTCCGACCAACACGTCATCACCGGCTTGACCGCCAAGGATCCGCTGGATGTCGTCAAAGCTGCCAATGTTGTTTGCCGTGCGGGCCTGGCGATTGACCATGACGGTGCTGTGAAATGCCGAGTAATCGATCACATCCGTCCCACCCTTTCCGTCAATTTTGCCGCTGAGCATCCCGTTGGAGTCGATCAAGAAGACATCGTCCTGCTCGCCACCGGTCAGATTCTCAATGCCCTCAAAGAAAAACGTGGAGTTAACGTTGCCCTTGCCGCGACCGGTCAGTGACCAGGTGTTGTTGGCCGCACTGCCGACGATCAACGGGACGGTCAAGGTATCGGTTCCGGATCCGCCCAAGATCGTTTCGATGCCCTCGGGCAGGACGGTTTCGCCCGCCCCGTTTGTCCCGCCATTGACGCTGTTGTTACCACTGACAACGGCAATGCTTCCCAACGTGATTTGAAGCGACTGACTGGTCGGGCTGAAATCGAACGTGTCTTCGCTGCCCGGGTCGTCGGCTTCTTCGTTGATCGTGTCGACACCCCAGTTGTTGGCGAACAGGTAACGATCGTCACCGAGGCCACCGGTTAGGATGTCGTTGCCGATTCCGCCGGCCAAAATATCGTTCCCACCGCCGCCGAGTAGGGTGTCGTTTCCGGCGCCCCCGATCAGTTTTGTGGGCAACGTGATGGCGGGATCGATCGTGATCGAATCGTTTCCGCTGCCGCCATCAAAGTAGATGCTTCGAACGCCCTTGAAGGTCCGCCGGGTCGTCGCCGGTTCGTTGTCAGGGTTGATGTAATCAAATTCGACTTGCGTGACCGGCTCGCCGGTGACTTCATCGGGGAACTGCGTAATACGGAACGTTTCGTTGGGATCGTCTCCGTAGAAACCGTTTCCGCGGTTGTCGGCGAGTTCGCCCGCGTAGAGCACCAACGTTCCGTCGTCGTGCTTCGGGTCATTCTCGGACAGTTCCGCGATATTGGGCAGGATACAAGAGTGGCTGAAACTGTAGAGTTCGGCATTGAAAATATCGATCGATCCGCCCGTTGATGCGAAGAAAAAATCGATTTCGTAATAGCCGCGGACAAATGCCGTCAGCGCTCCGTGGGCGTCGAAGACGCAGATCCCGGGGAAATCAATTCCGGTCGACGGGGTCGGCATCAATCGAATCAGATCGACCATTTCATCCAGATAGATTTTTCCGTCTTTGTCCAGGTCGTTCCAGTTGAATGCCAAATCGGCGCGCACGCCGCCCTTGATACCCGCTTCGAAGATCCCCACGTCAACCGATGCGCCGACCGATGCTTCCAGTCCGATGCCGAATTCGTCGATGTCTTCACCGCTGGTGACATCCGCCAAGTCGCCGAAGTAGAAGCCGTCCAGGAAGTTGCCCGTTTTCGCAATCCCACGGGTATCAAAGCCGATCGAGAAATCCAGGAACGCGTCAATTTGGGCGCCAAAGGTGGCGTACAGGGGAACCGGTGGGAAGGGAATCGGACCGAATTTCATTTCGAAGGGGACCGCCAAGTCGAAACGCGGAATATCCCATTGAATGATGTCGGCCTTTTCACCGGTGAACAGTTTGAAGATGTTGGAGGGGTCGGACAGCAATGGAATCTTGATCCCAAATCCGCCCTTGCCCTTGCTGTTGGCCGCACCCTTGAGTTTTCCGAGCAGCGACTTGGTCTTGGCCGCACCGGGTTTGGGGGACTTGTCGATTTCGGCATTCAGGTCGACCTCTTGCATGCCCGTGGGAGCCTTGACCGGCGTGTCTTTGTCGGTCAGGTCCTTGCCACCGCCCTTGGTCGTCGTGTAGGTCGCGGTGATCGTGCCGGATGGCGCCGCGGTGAAGACGAGTTTGGCTTTGTTGACGCCTCCCTGTTCGTATCTCACCAGTTTGTACAAGCCGGAGTCGAGTTCGACGCCGTCGGCAAAGACCGTCACGCTGGAACTGGTTCGGGGAACGCTGGGCAAGACTTTTTCGGTCGCGGTCGATTCGGCGGTCATCGCGACGTTGTCCGCCGCTTCGGGCTCGCCCGTCACCCAGAAGGTTCCGAAATTGATCATGATCGCATCGCCATCTTTGGCGGCTTCATTGATCGTCTTGGAGAGTTTGAAGATCTCCTGAATCAATCCCACCACCCGCTCGGCCTTGCGCGCGTTGGCGATCGATTTTGCGCTGGTGCCTGTCCCCAGAATGCCCAACGTCAGGAACGTGATCCGCGGCCCGGATAGTTTCTGTGACAGATCGTTCAAGCCCGGCACGGGCGAGGCCAGGAAGTCGATCAACGGCTCGATCGGACCGACGTATTTGTCGAACGCTTCAAAGACCGGGACGACGGCGCTGCTGAGAAAACTGCCGACATCCAACGACACATCTCGCAGCACGATGTCGGGCACTCCGCCGCCGACCTTGCCGTCACGGCTGGTCAATCCGATCGCCCAATCAAGGGTCAAATCAGCCGAGATCGACGGCAGCCCGGCCGCATCGGTGTCCGCCAATAAATGCAAATCCGCATAGGCTTCGGTGCTGATCCCCGCATTGAACAACTGCTTCAGCGGCGTCTCACGAAGTTCGCCAAGGCTCAACCGATTTGCCGCGTCGCCGTCAGGATTGTCAATGTCGACGAAGATGTCGCCCGAGAAACCGGTGCCCTTGGAAAGACGACCATCGGCGTTGGCGTCGGACTCGGAAATCAAGTCCGTCTTGTCACCGTCGCGGTTGTAATCGATGTCGTCAGCCGATTCGTCCAATTCCGGGCCGCGAGGAAGTCCTGTGTTCGGATCGGTTCCCGTTCCCCCATCGTTGAGCACTCCGTCGCGGTTCAAGTCCTCGATCGCGTTGCTTTCGGCAGACAGGTTCAGGAAGAACAGCCCGCCGGATAACGACGTGCCGGGCGTCAAACTCAGTTCGGCCGACAATCCGATTTCCGGCGTGCCGCTGGCGGGCAAGCCGTTCTCATAAATGACGTTTTCGTTCAGTTGGAAGAAGAATCCATCCATCACGCTCACCCCGAAGCCGAAATCGAGGTTGTAATCCAAGCTCAATTCCAGGCCGCCTTGCGTTTCAATTTCGAAGACAAACGCATCCACGCCCAGATCAAAATCGACTCCGATCGTATCGCGGCCGGCCAGGTTCAGATTGATAAAGAACTCGAGTTCGTCGACCGGCGTCGTCAGTGGATCGGAGACACCGACCTGGACGTCGCGGGAATCGGCAACTTCGATCGAATCGGAGACGTTTTCGTCATCGTGGAACAACCGATCGAGCGCGAGAATGTCGGCACCGCCGGGCCCCAGCGTGTCCCAAATCGCGTCCTGGACCTCCGCCACCAACGCGCTGACGCCGCTGTTCGAGGAATTGATCAGCGCCTCCAAGTCTTCCACCATCTGATTCAGATCGCCGAGAAAGGTGCCGCTCAGATCGGCGATGTCTCCGATCAGCGGCAATTTCTCCAGCAAGTCCGACTTCAATCCCGATTCGACCTTTGTGAGAACCGACTTGGTCCCGGAAATGATCTGGCCAAGACTCAAGTTGCCCAGACCAAAGCCGGCCGGCGGGTTGGCGAAGAAGTCCGTGATGCCGTCAAAGCTGAATTGCGGCGACCCGGGATGGTCCAAGCTGAGCGCGACGGTGATCGCATTATTGACCGTGCCCACGACTGGCAGTTCGGCATCGAGTGACGCCGTCGCCATCCCCGCGACATCAAAATTGAACGTGTCGCTCAGCGATGACGAGAACAGCTGCGAAAACGGGACGCCGCCGATCGTGTTGTTGTCACTCGGCACGAGCGCCGGGTCGACCAAGACCGAGATCGAAGCGGGGGCATCCGTCGCCGCGTATTGAACCTGGATGGGGGCCGTCGGCGACGTCGCTTGGATGACCGTCAACGTCTTTCCGTCCACGCCGCCGAGGGTGAAATCCTCGCCTTGCTTCAAGACTTTGGTTCCGTCGTGGACGATCACCAAATCGTCCAGCGGCGGCTGCGTCAAGGTGTAGCTGCCCGGCCCCGTCCCGAGGTTTTCGGTAACGGCGTTCCGCAAATTCAGATTGCCGATCAGGCTGCCCGTGATGCCCGCGATGCCGGCCTCCACGCTGACCGTCGAATCGATCCCCGCGTTCAACGTCAACGACGTCGTGTTCAACAGGTAAGGCGTGAACGTCCCGAACCGAAATCCGAAATCCAAATCCAAGTCACCGCCGACGATGAATGCGACATCGCCCCCGGTCGCCACGGTGATCGGCCCAAAGTCCGGAAGGTTAAAGTCGAAGCCGACCGACTCGGTGTGCTCCTTCGTGATGTCAATCTTGATGATGGCGGCCGCTTGGAATCCGGCCAGGTTGGCATCGGCATCGACAAAGTCCAAGATCAATTCGAACGCATCGTCGGGTAATTGCAGTTGGTCTTTGATTGCGTCGCCGATGATCTTACCAAGGTTACCGCCCGACGCGATCAAGTCTTGCAGTTCTTCAACCTTGTCAAGCATCTCGGTCCGCCCGGCGACATCGGTCGGCAGTCCGGCAACGCTATTGCGAAGCAGTGTGATCGCGGCAACCAACTTGCCCGTTGTGACAAAACTGATCATTTGCACTTCGGACGTGGTTCCGACAACACCGTCGGTTTCCGTTCGAGTCTGGACTGTTAGTCCTGTTTCGCTGAGGCCTTTCAATTCGTCGACGTCGCCATCGGTCGAATCGAAGGTGATCAGGTACGGCCCGCCGCGGTCGCCGGTGACGCTGCTGACCATGATCGGCGCGGGGGTTTGATACAGGACGGTGACATCACCGGTGATCGGATCGTCGAACGTGACCGTGCCCGCCGCCTCGTCGATTTCGAATCCTTCGGTACGTTGTCCGCCATCGACAAAGACCGTGACCGATTCGTCGACAACGGGACTTGCCATCGACACGCCGGCCTGTGCGGACAGCGTGGTTGTTTCGCTGACGTTTCGTGTCGCCGCGGCGAGTGCGTCTTTGACGTCCGACGCGGTTGCATCCCGATCGATCGAGACCGTTGTGTCGTCACCCATGCTGAGCGTGTAGACGTGATTGGGATTGATCGCGGCCTTCACGCCGGCGACCTGATCTTCGATCATCCCGCGTTGCGTCGGCGTGCCGGCCAGCGAATCCAACGCCGTTTCCAACTCGGCCAGCTTGGCCTGCAGCGTGTCCAGATCCGGACCGGCCAACAACTTCTCCGCCGCCGCGGCCAGGGAGTCAACGACATTCAAAATGTCATTGGGCGTCTTGTTGATGACGGGAATCGCGGTATTGAGGCCTTCGATGTCACTGTTCTGCAGCAAATCAACGACCTGCTGGATTACTTTGACCAGGTCTTCGACGGAGAAGTTTTTAAAGCTGCTGAGGGCCTCTTCGAGGTTGTCGACGCTGTATTGCAGATCCGGCTTCAGCGACCCGGCTTGGTTCATCAACGACACGTTGACGGACATGGCCTTCGCGCCGCCCTGGTGAAACTCCGGCGGCAAGAACGTCAACAGCGATCCATCGATCGGCAAATTGGCGTTGCCGCCATAGCTGAACGTCGGTGCCAAGATTTCGCGGAATCCGGCCGTCGAAAAGTCTTTCAAGCGAAGCTTTCCGTCCAGGCTTTCGTCGGTCGCGGTCGTGTCCGGGTTGTCGACATCTTTGAGTCCCAGACTCGCTTCGATCGACAAGTCCGTCGTGCCGTCAACGATTCCCAGATCCAGAATGCTGAGCGAGGCGATCAGATTGATGTCGGTCGCATCGATCGAGACGTCCGCGTAGATCTTGCTGCCGGTGGCATCGATGTAGAACTGATCGATCAGATTACCGAGAAACAGATGTTCTCCCAGCTTGGTGTCGCCGACATCCGTTTCGTCGTCGGTGGTGTGAAGATTATCCTTGACAGGTTGGACTTCGCCCAAGATGCCCAAGATCGTTCCGATCGGGCTAACGCCATTGTTGTCGCTGACGGCCAGGATGGTGAAGTTGTCGGCGCCGGTCGCGGTCGAATGGTCGACCAGTTTGATTTGGTCATCGACGAACGTGACCTCCAGGACGCTCGAACCGCCGGCCGCCGTCTCGATCTTCCTTTTGAGATCCTCGAGCGTCTCGGAAAAATCGAGGTTCACCGAAACATCACTGCCATCGCGCAAATGAATCGCCAGGTCGTTCAGATTACCGACTTGCCCGGTGGTGAATCCCAAGAACGGCGACGTTTCCGCCTTGATGGTCAGGCCGTTGACGAACCGGCTGCTGGCAACGAGCATCAGTTTGCCGTCGTCCACTTGGACCTCGACCGGCGGTGTCCCGCTGACCACTTCCAATTCCGCGTTGTCCAACGCTTCAAAGTGTGCCGCCAACGCCGCGTTGAAGTCCGATGCAAGGTCATCGAGCGACGTATTGTTGGCGACTTCCGCCGCCGAAACCTGCACCTCCACGTCGTTGCCGACCGCGCCAAACCGATTGACGTTGAATGCCAGCGTCAGATCGGTCGCCGGATTGTTCTGACCGCTCGACGGGAGCGTTGTCCCCGTCATGCCGACTTTCACTGCGACACCGCGCCCGCCGTCCAAGTCGGACAAGAACGTGTTGGCCGGATCCGTGATGACTCGCCCCGATCCCGGCAGAGCCAGATCGATGCCGATGGCCAGTTCCACACCGGCTTGGGCGGTAAAGGATGCCGATCCGCCACCGGCGATGCTCAGTTCCGCAAAGCCGACGTCCAGTCCGGCGCCGAAATCCAAATCGATCGATTCGGTGAAGGTCGTGCCCAATGCCAGGTTCAACGTCACGGTCCGCACGGGCGTGGCGATGTAGTTCAGGGCCGCCGAAAAGGGTTGCCCATCAAATTCTTGTTGGATCAAACCGTTGAGTGTATGAACCAGATCCTGAATCGTCGCGGCTCGGAAACTTGGCGTGACGACTTGACTCTCGGACAAACCCAACTCTGAATTCGCGACATTTTCATCGTTGCTTTGACCGTCGTCGAACCCGAGTGCTTCGCCGCCGCTGATCGTCAATGACGCCGTGGCGTTATCGACGGCGACCAGTCGAATGACCGAGCCGATCAAGGTGGCCTGAACACGTCCGTCGATTTCCGCGGTCGTCAGGGCTTCATTCAAGATCCGCACCAAATCCGCGGCTTCCAGACTGCCGGACGTGTCGGCGGCGGCGATCGGCACATCGATCGTCGTGCCCTCTTCGCCCGCCTTGGCTTCGTTTTCGTCCTTCAACGTCAGGCTGATGACCGCATCGTCGGATAGCTGGGCGGGCGCGTCGTCGGCCGCCGTGATCTGGACCGTGCTGAGGTCCATTGAAATCCCGACGGTGGGCGCGACCGTTCGAATCGCCAATTTGTTGGCGTTTGCGGGATCGAATAGCGCCACGCTGCGCGTCGGACCGTCATCCGGTGCCGCCTGTTCGCTGGAGTTGTATCGAATCCAAAGCCTTGACGGAAGCAATTCCGACGGAGGCAGTATCTCGTCGATCGTCGCCTTTTGGAACTCACGCGCGGCGTCGAGATACTCGATCACGCCGCCCACTTTGACACCCAAGTTGAACAAGTTCAAACCTGGATCCACGTCGACCTGGTAGCGCGCGTAGCCGGTCGGCAACGGCTCGACCGAGACACGCAGTGCGTCGCTGGTCACGTCCGTGATCGCGAGGATCTGGCTCAAATCCAAGGGGGCTTGTCGCTCGGCGATCAAGCTGTCGCCCAACCCCGCATCGACCAAAGCGGTATTCACATCGGCAAACAAATCGTCGATCGATTCATTGTCAACTGTGTCGGCTGCGAGAACGGTCACAAACGTCGACTCGCCGCCTTCGATGCGAATGGCGAACGTCGCATCGGCGGTCAGCACTCCGTTGGTCACCGAAATCTCGTCATCGCCGATCAGCTTGGGGTTGAAATACAACTGACGGGCAAAATCTTGCGTCGTGTCGACGAAGTTTACGACGCCACTGATCGCTTCTTCGACGAACGGGATGCCGCCGGGGACATCCAGCTCACCGGCAATCACTTCCAACGAATTGCCGAGTTCGACAAACATGGTGACGACCGCTTCGGGCGTCAGCGCATTGAAGTCACCGATCGTGTTGGTGATTTCCACATCACCAAACACCCCTGCCAGTTCGCTCAGACTGGTGAAGGTCAGCGCCTCGCGGGTCGTACCGTCGGTCGAGGTAAAGATCTCGATCTCGCCGGGAATCGTCGTGCCGGCGACTTCCGGCTTGATCAACAATCCGTCGATCTCAAACGTCCCGCTGACCGAGGCATCGACCGAACCCGCCGGATCCGCAAGGATTTCGGTGATCGTCGCCTGGCTATTCGAATTACCGCTGGCAGGCTCGCTGATTTCTAATTCCAACGATGTCGTGAAGGTCACGCCGTCGTTGTTCGCGATCGCCTCGTCTTCGGCTAACACGGCACTCAAGAAGCCGATCGACGCGCGGGCCCTGGGATCGTCCAAGTTCGCCGTCAGTTCGATGCTGACCTCCGGATCGGCATCGTTGATCACAAAGACACGCTCGGAAGCCGACAAGGTGGCGGCCGGATCGAGATTGATTCCCAGCGGCAGACGAATGCGCGGCGCCGCACTGACCATGAAGTTCCCCGACGCTTCAAAGCTCAATCCCGGAATTTCGTCTCCGAAATCGAGCGCCGCCTCGAACGCCAGCGGTTGGGGCTGGAAGTCCGGCGTGAACGTCAGAATCTTGGTCGTACTGTCGAATGCGACGGTGCCAAGGTCGATTCCGAGCGGGCCGGCCAACTCGTTCAATAGTTCTCCGATCGAGGGCGCCGCCGAACCCGGATCACTAAAGTTGGCCAAGGCGGCTTTCAATTGTTCGCCGATCGACCCGCCGATTTCGAAGGTGAGTGACGGTGAGGCGAGATTCGGCGTGTCCATCCGCGTGGCCGGGTAACGAAGCGTGACCGTTTCGCCCTCGATCTTGTCCACCGTTGCGGGGAACTGGTCTCCGGTTTGGGACAGAAACTTGGCGAGATCTCCCGGCTTGATCCCCAGCGCCGTCGCGCCCGCGCCAGACGTATTGAGCTTCACCACAAATGTCTTCAAATCGCCTTCGACTGCCGGCGCGGTGATCGCCAAGATTTCGTGGCTGGAGAATTCCCGTGGCTCCGCCGATGACGACAGCAACTCACCGACTGTCTTGTTGATCAACGGAATCTGCGTCATGCCTAAATCGCCCTGGCCGACGGCTTCGTTCATCCAATCCGCCAGTTCGATCAGCCCCTGGACGATGTTGTCGGCCGAGAGATTCGTGACCAGCGATCGGAAATCGACATTGAATGCCGGCGGTGTCGAATCAAAGAGGTCGTCGTCGGTGACGGTGATCGGGGGTAACGCAGCGCCAAACAGGTTGGTGCTGAACGTCAACTGTAGGTCCAGCCCTTTTTCTCCCGCGGGCGGCGCGAGCGTCGTCACGCTGATTCGTTCTGAAAACGGCGCCGCCCCGTCCGCAATCTCGACCTTCGCGCCGGCATTGACCTTCAGCGGATCGGCAACCAAGACGCCACTGACCGGACCCATTTCAAATCCGATCGATGAAGGCGAACCGTCGACGGCGGCTGTGACTTCAAACTGTTGCAGGTTGAAGAACGGATCGACACCCGCCGCCGCGGTCAGGCTGAGCCCGAAATTGAGTGCGATGTCCGCCGTGGTCGCGACGGACACACGTGCATCGGCGTCCAAATCCAGCCCGACCTCATTCCACTGCGACCCGAGTGCTTCGAAATTCAGATCAAAATCGGCATTGGCAACCGCGTCCACCACGACATCAAATCGCAGCTCATTGGTCTCCAAGTCGAATCCGCCTGAAATGCTGATCGGGCTCGCTCCGCTGCGACCGCTGAATTGCCCGTCGTTGATCGCTTGGCCGATCGCGCTGCGTAAACCGAGCACCGTCGGCATCAGCCCCACGTTCGTCGCGTCGTACAATTCGCTGGACGAATCGAATGACGCGAAGTAGTCGGCGGCGGCTTGCTGAAATTGAACCAGCCCACCCAGCCCGTTGCCGTTGGAACCGCCGACCAATTCATTCAGGCTGCGACCGACACCGGGAATCTCCTGATTGAGGGCAGGCGTGTTCGAGACAGACTGCGCGGCATCATCGAGCGAATCGAGCAGGCTGAGGATTTGATCCTGAAGCGGTGCTCCCAAAACAACATCAATCAAGACATCAGGGGTGCCCGAAAACAAGTCTTCCGAAGCGACCGACACGACCGGCTGTCCAAAATCCGAAAGACGGAATTCCGTGGCGGTGTCGGTCAGATTCAACGGCAACTGCATGTCGATGCTGCCGGTCGGAGTGATCGATACGAGGGAATTGAATTCGTCCATCCCCCGCGCGATTTCGCCCAGCGTGATCCTGCCGCTCGCGTCAGGATCATTGAGCGTGACGGCGACACTGGCTTCCATCGCGAATGAACCGTTTTCCACCGCCGCGGTGAGCCCTCCGATCCCCAGTCCAAGATTGAAATCGTCGGATGATGCGCTCCCTCCGAGTACCAGATTCAGGTCACGAACAAACAGCCCCTCGGCGAAATCCAGCCCTTGGGTTTTGTCATAACCCAGAGTGACTTCGAAGGTGACGTTTGCGTTCAGATCGAAATCGACATCGCCGGTGATCGGATATTTCGTCCCCAAGTCCAACGTCACGTCCGTCGGTGCCAGGCTATTGACCCAAACACCCCCGTCCAAGACGATTCGAATTGCTTCTTCATTCACCGTCGAAGCGTCCGTCACGGTGATTCCGACGCCGGTCAATTGAGCGGCCAACGTCGTTGCGTCCGGGGCTGTGGATCCCAACAACGGATCGACAACCTTCTCTTGCCAGAGTTGATCGATCTTGAGGTAGCCGCCCAACGTCTCGGTCGCGTAGGCGAGGTTGGCGCCCAGCGAGCCACGTGCCTTGGCCTCCGTCAACAGTTCCTTGAATCGTCCCGAAATCTCGGCAAACGCCTCGGCCGGATTCAGAATGCCCAGTTCGATGACCTTGGCAGCACTCTGCACTTGCGTCAGCACCAAGCCGGATTCGATGTCCGTGACGGTGTGTCCCGTGACGTCAATTTCGTCCAGAATCAGCCCCTGTGCGAAAGGATGGATCACCAGTTCGCGGTGATTGACCGGCGCTTCGGTTCCCGCCGCCGCTGCCGTGACCGGTATCAATTGGAGCGTGGAGCCGATTCGATCGTCATTCAAAAACGGATCGATCGACGAGAACGTCGGAACGGTTCCGTCACCGCCATGACCGGATGGGTGATCTTCGTACCATGTTTGACCGGCGGCCGGACTGCGGCCGATCAGGTTGGTAAAGGGAAGCACTTCGTCGATCAGAAATCCGCGCGGGTCGGGACCGATGTGTTCGATGATGACGTCGGCCGTCTCGACCTCGGTGCTGTAGACGATCGACGTTTTTCCGGTCAGATCGATGTACCCGTTTGCATTGCCGCCCGCATTCAGATCCACCAGCAGATCGTTGACCAGCGGACCAGACGTCTCGATCGTTTCATACACGCCGTCACCATCGGTATCGATCGACGGATAGGTTGGCAGCAGATGACGCAAGGCTCCAACGTATTGCTGGACAAAAGCGTCTTTCGTAATGTTCACATCGGTGATGTCATCGGCGCCCAACGTGTTGGGATCGACGGGACCTTCGATCGCTGTGCCCGCCAGCAAGCGATCATAGGCGTGATCAACCAGCCTGGTCGCTACCCGCGCCGAAACGGATGAACTCCAATCGTTCACCGACAAGTTCCATGGGTCCGACGTTCCCTCGTTGGGAACTCCGACCATCACAAAATCATCCACCAGCGGCAAACCACTTTGTCCGTAAGCCGCACTTTGAAGATACGCCCGCGTGACCAATCCGCCGGTGCTGTGCGAGATGATATCGACATGCGTCGCGGTGGGGTTGGCCGCTTTGACTTGTTGCAAGGTCGACGCGAGATAGTCCAGTCCCGTATCGAAGGTCGGGTCCAGTAGCTCGGCGGCCGTGACGTCCAGCGATCCATCGGGACCGGTTACCGCATCCGTGTCCGTCGGCGCGACCGGCACACGCCAATCCCAAAGCGCCACGAAAAGCGATTGGTCTTGAACGTAACCAACGTTCTCAAGTGTCTTGACAATGTTCTGGTAAATCTGCCCGTTCGGCTCCAGGGCCAATTTGTTCGGCGCCATGCCGCGGTGCGTGTACCATTCGTCCAACCCCGCTTCGCTGAGGTCTGAGGCAAACGTGCCGGCAAACCCCGGAACAACGACGACCGGGTCGGGCCCCGGGTTGGCGGCGAGCAAGACGCGCTGCTCCAGTTGCTCAAACAGTTGCTTCCGACTCCGCAGCAACTTGCTGCTCGATCGTGGCTTTCTACTGGGGCGACGCACTCGACCGAACCGATTGCTTGTTGACATCGGTTGTTCTCTTGTTGAGGAACAATTGACGAGAAAGACCGTCGGATTGCGCCTGCCCCAACAAGAGTCAGTTTGCGTCACGCCCTTCGCTAGCGATCCGCTGAACTATCCTTGGTTGCTTCATCTTGCCGCAACACAAACCGGTGGCATGGTACCACCTAAAAGTGGAGGCGTTCAGGAATTATGGTGTACGTCTGGCTTTTGAACAAAAGAACACTCAGTGCGGTGCGTTGTGGCCCCCCCGTTTGCTCTCTTTCGCCGACCGTCGCCGGATCGCCCTGGAATAATTCCCCAGCGTTTCATGGCCGCAGACGCAAATTGCTGTGCCGGCTTATCGTTTCAGCCAGTGCTCGAAGAACCCGTAGATCACTTCATTGGAATCGGCGTTGGGGGAATGATCGGGCCGATTGGTCATCATCACACGATCGGTGTGGCCGAGGATCCGGTTAACCGCCACGGTGTGATTCAGGGCTCGCCAGCGGCTGACGGGGTCTTCGCTGCCGCCGGAAACCAGGAATGGTCGGGGAGCCATCAGTGCGTGCAGTTCATGCAGGTCGTGTCCCTCGGCGACGAGTCGCGGGTACAGGCCGCGCGGTGGGTTGTCGCCGGAGAGGATGCCCCGCTTTCTCCAAGGCTTGACGTGATAGCCCAGGTACCAGGGTTCCCAGTAGTTCACACTCGGTCGTGATTCGTCGAACACGATCCCGGGATCGGACCAGGCGGCGCAAGCGAACTTGTCGAACAGACACGAGGCGAACATCGCCCACTTGCCGCCGAAGGAATGGCCGACGATGCCGATCCGCTTGGAATCCACCTCCGGACGATCGGCCAGGACATGCCAGGCGTTGGCCGCCGCGTAGGCGAGCATCGATAGCGGTTGGACCTCTGCATCGTCGATCGAGGGATGGTAGAGCGAATACGTCTTGGCCGCGGTGGCATCACTGGTGCCGATCGACAGGGTCACGAAGCCGCGCCGCGCGAGTTGCAACGCAAAGTCACGATACGGGTTGCCCTCACCGATCGCGGTTTCCGGTTCGTAGTACACCGTGACCGCTGCGGGGAATGGGCCCTTGCCGTTGGGCACCAACAGGTAGCCGGTTGTTTTTTCATTCGGCGTCCACTGAAAACGCACTTGATGCTGGGTGAAGTTCTCACGCTGCCGAGAGTCCAGGATTTCCACTTCGGGTTCCGTGATCAGCGGCGGCCACTTGCCGAGCAGGTCTTGCCAGGTCGAAAGGATTTCAGCCCGACGGCGCTGCCAGTCTTCGGAGCTCTGGACCTTGGAACCGTCGGCGAACACTAGCGGCGATCGAAAGTCACCGAAGTCGTCTTGATAGGCTTTGGGAGGTTTGGCGTAAGGGAGTAGCTCATCGCTCGATCGGGGAGACTCGGACGAGACAACCTCGCGATGATTGGGGCGATCCCATTTCAGCTTGGCAACAAAGATGCTGTTGTCGCTGCCGTGCTTTTCGACGCCCAACGGCTGCATCCATTCGGTCACCGTCACCCACGTTTCGTCGGAAGAAACATCGACGACGCCAAAATTCCCCAGTCGCGCGCCACGCTCGGGCACCAGGATTTGTTCGCTGTCACGGATCACGTGAAGCGTTTCCGGGTCGACACGGGCGATGAATAACGGCGCACGGTGCCGGAAGACGTGATCGTTGTCCGCGCCGCGCCGCGTGTAAACCAAAAACAAACCGTCGCTGTGCGTCACCCAGTGTTGCTGGGTGTTGTAGTTGCCCAGGTCGCTGCCGTCGTCAAAGGTCCAAGCACGCGGCGGCCCGAAATTTAATCCGTCATCGCTGACGCTGACGTAGCCCCGATCGTCGTTTCGCAGAGTCAAATAGAAACGTCCGCCGAATCGTGTCAGCGAGGGTTCGTAGAGTCCCCGCTTGATCGGAACGGTCAACGCGTTGCCGACTTCGAGGAAGTGCAGGGTCTGGCCGTCGAAGCGGCAGCGGCAAACCGCCGTGGAATATTGCTTGGTGTTCGGTTCTTTGAAGTAGAACGGCACCAAGACGTCACCGCCGGGCAGGTCGACGCGCTGGACGCTGCCCGATCCGGCATCTTGAAACTGCGGTTCGTGGGGCAGATTGACGGTCTTCCATTTCGACCACTGTTTCGCCGACGCGTCGTAGACGGCATAAGCGATCCCCCGCGGGCGGACATGCATCACGCGGTTGTTGCGGTACCACACCGATTGACCGATGCCGAGCAAGCGTTGACTGGCCGCGTGCCACTGGGGTTGAAAGTCACAAACGGTGGTTTCATCGCCCGGCTGAAGCAGTTGTGGTGCGATCGATGCACCCGTCGGCAGAGCGTCTGACTCTCCGCCGACCCGCTCGCGGGCGAACGCGTCGATCGGCGCTAAATCCGTCCACGTCGCGGCCAAGTCGTTCGAAGTGGTTTGATGCAGGCGGTAAAAAACATCCGATCCGGTCAGCAGCAGCTTCTGAGTCGTCATCACGACCAGCGGCTGATCCGAATCGTTGCCTTTCACGCCCGCGGGAATCGCCCCGGCGCGGGCATGGACCCAGCACGTCTGTCCGTCAAACCCATGCTGGGCCGTCGATCGCTCGATCGTGAAGGAGAGATCGTTGGCACTGGCAAGGGTGATCAGGAGCAGACTGGAGAGGGCGATCGATAGCGAGAATTGTGCGAGGCGGGTGAGCATGGAGTGGCAGAACGATGGGGGCAAGACGATGGGCAACGCTGTGAAGCATTTTTTAGCGGAAGGGCGCGAGCCCTCCGGTATTTGTTCATGATGCGGAACCGGAGGGCTTGCGCCCCGCCGCTAAGACCTCCTGAAGCATAGGGAATAAATGCTTCACAGCGTTGAAAGATGGGATGGCAGAACGTGGGATGGCAGAATGGTGATGCGCACTCGGTGCCTGGGTCGCCGACGTCGGCTCCAACACACACCGAGGGCCAGTGCGCAGAACGCGCTACTGCTCGGTTCGGGGATGGCGGTAACGGTGACCGTATTGAAGACCGCCTCGATCGATCGCGTCATTCCGGTGTGACTGCCCAGCGGCGTCGTGACGCGATTGCCGCCGGTAAAACCTGTGTCCTGCATTTGCCAGTTGAGCGTCGAAAAGTCGGATGCGTCAAAAGGGTCTGTCGGAGGAAGCGTTCCGTCCCAAAGCGAGGTGCTCCCATTGACCAAGGTGATGGTGTTCAGGCCGGAATAACCTCCGCCCAATCCGGTGATGCTCCATCCAGCAGCATTGTAGAGTTGCAAACCGCGAGCCCGGATCTCATCACGTGTTCCAAAGTCAATCAACGACAGTGATCCGTACGAATCGAAGGTCGTCGATCCGACCGAGACCGACATGGTGAGTCCGTCGTAGGAACCGTATTGCGATCGGGCATCGCGGTCGTTTTGGTTGTTCGAGTCGTAACTGAAACTTGCCGTGACGGGAGCCCCGACGTTGTACGGCAAGATGCTCAGGAAACTCGCAGTGTCATCGTTGCCCGCGAGATCCGTCGCTGTGATGTTGGTCACCGATCCGGTGAGCGTATAGGTCACCGTGGCGCCAGACGCGTCGCCGCTGAGAGGAATCAACAGGCAAGAAAATAGAAGCAAACTGAAACGTCTCATGATGTTCTAACTCTCTGGTTGGCGATGAAATTGAATCTCCAACCCCGCAATGGGGCGTTTGGCGAGCAACGGGCAACTACCGTGCGATCGTTTAGAGTTGTCCGGCCAACAGTTCGTCGGCTGCCTGTTCGGCGGCTTCCATCACCTCGGCGATCGTCACGGATTTGCCATCGCGTTTTCTGCTTTCGGCGGCGGCTTCCATGAACGCGTACAACTCGATCGTTTCCTGCGGATCGATCGGCAACTCACGCGTGCGGAAGAACTTGGCGATCTGGACCACCAACGGTCGATAGCCGCCGTAGTCTCCGATCGGTGCGATGCCTTTCTCGCCGAACGCCGTCCCGCCGTAGCCCGTCTTGCCCTCACGCAGGCCGTGGTAGGTTCCGATGCGTCCGCCCGACCAGACGCCGACGACGACTTCGCGGCCATCGGTCGCGGTCCGGCTGACCGACTGGCAACCCGTTCCCATGCACGTGTACAACGATTCGACGCCGTGGATGCCATACCAAAATAGATCGGTGTGGGAGGGTTCGGTCGACGCCGGGCTGTAGGCGTTGCAGCCCAACACGGCACCGACTTTGCCGTTGCGGATCGCTTGCGCACCTTCGCTATAACGGAGTGATGAACTGGAAAACATCGGGACATCATAGTGTTCCGCCGCGCGATAGATCGCGACGACTTCGGCCAGATTCGATGCCACCGGTTTGTCGATGAACACGGGCTTGCCGGCTTTGAAAACTTCGAGCGCCTGTTCCAGGTGCGGATTTCCGTCGTTGGTTTCCAACAGCACGCAGTCGACTCGGTCGAGAAGCTGGTCGATCGAATCGACGATCTCGATGCCCATCGAACGCATCTGCTCGGTGTACTTCGGAATCCGACTGGAACTCGATTCGATCGTGCGGCTGCCGTAGGGATAAGCCGCGACGACACGGCAGTTTTGCATCTCGGGATTCGCCGGTTCCTCGTTGAAGGATTTGGTGAATGCCGGGACGTGCGAGGTGTCCAGCCCGATCACGCCGATGCGGAGTGTTGTTTGGGCAGACGGACTGTCTGCGTCGGCGTCTTGGCCGGTGGCGGCGGACGCGATCGCCAGGGTGACGGCGCACAGAGTGATCACGGGCAGGGTGATCACGCGTAGGGCGACCACGCTCTGGCGAACGCAACGACGGAAGGATGTGTGATTGGTATTCATTAGACGGTCGGCTCCCATCCCTTGGCGTACTCTCGTGACCACAGTTGATTCGCGGCGTCGTTGTTTTGTGGACGGCCGTCGGACGGGTCGGTGTGCAACACGCTGCCGGTCCGGTAGGCGATGTTGCCCAGGTGACAGAGCAGGGTACTGCGATGCGCTTTTTCGATGTCCGCGTTGGTGCGGTGTCCGTCGCGTACGGCGCTGATGAAATCTTCGAAGTGATCTTTGTCGCCGCCGGCGCCGGTGCCGCTGGCGACTTCCTTGTTTCGCATGTCGTACTGGGTGTACCCCGAACCGCGGATCACGATCGATCCCTCGGTGCCGTGGAAACTGACGCCGAATCCTGAATCGTGCGGTCCCAACGGCGACCAACTGAGGCCTTCCCAGGTGATGGTTTTGCCGTCGGCAAAGTCATAGGTGACCATCATCGTGTCGGGGGTTTCCTGGTCATCGTCGTGGCGATACTTTCCACCGCCGGCGGTGACACGATTGGGGAAGTCGACTTGCATGCCCCAGCGGGCGACGTCCAAACCGTGGACGCCGTTGTTACCCAGTTCGCCGTTGCCCCAGTGCCAATGCCAGTGCCAGTTGTAGTGGACGAGGTTGTCTTTGAAGGGGCGATCCGGCGCCGGGCCTTGCCACAACCGCCAATCCAACCACGAAGGGACCTGGGCCGACTTTCCGATGCCGATCGGACCGCGTCGGTTGTTGTACCAGGTACGGCAATAGAGCGCTTTTCCGATCGCCCCGCCGTGAATCTTTTCGACCGCTTCGACGATCCCGGGCCAGCTGCGACGCTGGGTGCCCATCTGCACGACGCGATCGTTTTTGCGCGCCGCCGCGACCGCCATCTCGCCTTCGGCCGGCGTGTAGCTGCAAGGTTTTTCGACGTACACGTGTTTGCCGGCGCCGCAGGCCATGATGGTCGCCGGGGCGTGCCAATGGTTTGGTGCGGCGCAGATCAGGGCGTCGACCGATTTATCGTCCAGGATGCGGCGAAAGTCTTTGACCGATTGAGTCTTCGTCGACTGTTTCTCGTTGACAATCTTGGTCACCCGTTCGGCCGCCCGCTCATCGACGTCACAGATGTACGCGATGTCGACCTGTCCGCTGGCCATCATGCCTTTGACGATCGCGCCGCCGCGGCCGTTGACGCCCATCACGCCGATGGAGAGTTTTTCCGACGGCGCCGCCGCGGCGGGCGACTCTTGGGCGCGCAGGGTATTGGTCAGGCCGAGGGCGGTCATCGAGGCGACGCCGGTTTTTAAAAACAGCCGACGGTCTCGATCCAGGGTCTCAATGTCTTTCATTCAAATCGGTCCGGTGGGAGGGGAAGTGGGAGTGGGATAGGCTTCCAGCCTGTCGTTGCCGGTTTGACAGGCTGGAAGCCTATCCCACGGGGGATGACAGGCTGGAAGCCGGGTGTGTGATTCTAGGCGATCAATTCGGGGATGGGTTTGCCGTGGTCGACGATCGGTGTCGGGCGTCCGTTGAAATCTTTGATCATGACTTTGGAGGCGTCGATTCCGAGGTGGTGATAGATCGTGGACAAAAAGTCGCCCGGGCCACAGCGTCGATCGATGGCGTCTTCGCCCCGCTTGTCGGTCGCGCCGATGAAGCGACCGGTCTCGATCCCGCCGCCGGCCCAAAGGTTGGAAAAGGCTCGCGGCCAATGGTCGCGTCCGGGTTGTTTGGTCCCCGAGGGGGCGCTCGCATTTCCGGCGCCGGTGCTGGGTTGGTAGTTGATCTTGGGCGTGCGGCCGAACTCGCCGGTCACCACGACCAGGACGCGTTTGTCCAACCCCCGCTCGTGGATGTCTTCGATCAACGCGGAAACCGCCTGATCGTAGGCCTGGGCGCGAAAACGCAGTGCGTCGAAGACGTGATGGTTGACCGCGTGGTCGTCCCAGTTGTTGACGCGTCCGCACAACGGGCCTCGCAAGCTGGTCGTCAACACATCGACGCCGGCTTCGACCAGCCGACGGGCGAGCAGCAATTGTTGCCCCCACGTGTTTCTGCCGTATCGGTCTCGGGTCTTGTCGTCCTCACGCGTCAGATCGAACGCTTCTTTGGTTTTCGGGTTGGTCAACAACGTCAGTGCTTGGGCTTCGAATTGATCGAGTGCCCCGAGTTCACCGTAGGTATCAAAGGCTCGGTGTAACGTGTCGAGATTCTGCCGCAGCGTCGTGCGGCGTTTCAAACGTTCGACTTCGCTTTTGTCGCTCAAGCCGATGTTGGGGACGACAAAGTTCGGCGCGTTGGGATCGCCGGTCACCGAGAACGGCGAGTAAGCGTCGCCCAGGTAGGCCGGGCCGTTGTAAGTCGTCGGCGGGTTGATCCCGACGTAGGCCGGCAACGGGTTCGTCCGCGGGCCTTCCAGCGACCGCAGGTAGTTGGCGACCGACATCCAATCGGGCAATCGTGGTTTGGGTTTGTCCCGGGTGTCGCTGTCCCCGGAGAGCAACTGCATCGATCCGGCGGGGTGTCCGCCGGCGCCTTGATACATGCTCCGCAACACCGTGAACTTGTCGGCGATCGCCGCTTGTCGCGGCAGCAGTTCGGTGAACTGCATGCCGGGGACTTTGGTGGGGATCGTGCCGAACGGTCCGCGGTATTCGCTGGTCGCCAGCGGTTTCGGATCGTAGGTGTCGATGTGGGAACAGCCGCCGGGCTTCCACACCATGATCACGGCGGATCGCTGTTTCGGATCCTGATCGACCGACTCGTTCGCGCTGGCGGCCCGCAGTCGCAGGATGCCGGGAAGACTGATGCTGGCCATCCCGGCCAGCCCCATGCGCATGAAGCTACGGCGGCCTTGCGGCAAGCCGAATTCTGGGGATCCGCAATCGTCACAGTCGTGATGAATCATTTTGTCGCCTCGGCGGGGACCACGTGAATCGAGATCGGTTTGGAAACGTAGATGTCAACAATGTCTTTGGGTTTGGCGTCGCCGTATGCGTATTTGGCGACGGCACCGCCATAGAACGCGATCGTGTACTCGCCCGGCGAGGGCTTCAATCGCGCCAGATCGAGAACCGCTTCGGATTGATCTTCGGTCAGCGCCAACTCCAACGCCGCGTTGCGTTCAAATCCGGCGCCGAAGGTCCGCAGCGACATGGTTTTTCCCGAGAACTCTCCACGGCGAATCAATCGCAAGGGAATCGTCAGTTTTTCGCCCGCCGTGACCTGCCAGACCTTGTCATCGGCCGGTTCGATCGACAGTCCGGCCTGTTCGATCCCGCCGACTGAAACGGGAATTTGGTCGACCAATCTGGGGTCGGGAATTTCGCTTTTCGCGTTCGTCACGGGCCATTTCATCGATGCCCACTTACAGTGCCGGACGACGTCCTGTCCGTCGACGCTGGCCCGACCGAACAGACTGGCCATCTGTAATCCGCGCGGGGCGTTGTCGGCCGCGGAGACCAACATGATGCCACGCGTTGCTCCGGCGGCGATCTTCAGTCCCGTCGCGGTGACGCCTTCGGGAAGGTTTTCCATGAACAGGTCGATCTCGCCGTCAAAGCCGTCGCGTCGGACGACGACGATTTCGAGCGGCATCACGGCACCGCCACGCAGGGCGATCGGTTTGCTGAGCGCGTTGCGGTCGCCGTTGCGGAGCCCCATGTGCAGTGCCCAGCCGACCAGTGCGAAATCCGGCGCTGCCTTGCGAACGATCATCCGATAGCGGTTGGACGGATCGTTGCGCGTGCCCCCGAACAGATCGGTCACGCGAATTCGGTAGGTGCCGTCTTGCGGGACGTCGAATTTTCCCATCGCATCGGAGGAACCGGCGTTGTAGGGCGGTCCGTCATAGGAGTAGCCGTTGGAGGACCGTTTGACCGGGCTCGGCACGTCGGCCAGTTCCGCGACATCAACGACGTCGCCCCCCTCGACCACACGTTGCACGACGACCGATGGATCGGTCGGGTGACCGAGACGTTCCGACGCGATCTCGACCCACCACGTTTCGCCTTTCTTGGCAGCGAACTGATAGGTGTCCACGTCCGCGGCGGGATAGAAACTGCCACTGATGTCACAGGGCAGCGAAATCCCAATCGCGTCGTCGTCACCGCCGGTCAATTGCGTTTCTTCCGCCGCGGGAATCTCATCCAATCCGGGCGGCGGCCACGAGAAAGACGTGACGCTTTGGGTGGCGGGCAAACGTGATGCGATGGCGTCCTGAGCTGCTTCGGTCAACGCCAGGCGAAAGAAATAATACGGTCCACCCTTGAACGTCAGATCGTGGACTTTGACCACATAGCGGCCCTCGGCCGGCGCGGTGAAGTCGATGATGCCGCCGCGCCGCTCGACGATCAAATCACTGCCCGAGGCATCGGCGACGACTAACACCGGATTCATCTTCGAATCGATGCCCTTGGCGACGCAATCGACAATGATCCGCTGTCCTTGTTTGGCATCGAAGGCATAGAAGTTCACCGAGCGGTCCACCAACGTGGCGTTGACGATCGAGCCGACGGCGATCTCGAGTGCCGTGTCGAGCGACGTGCTGGGTTTGGTTTGGGTGACTTCGGGGACGTTGCTGACCGAAAACGCGCGTGCCGAGGAGATGCCCAGCCCCGCCATGATCCGCGCGTCATAAACGCCCGGTGCGCAGTCTGCGGCGATGCGAACGAGAAACTGATTGGCCACGACCGTGCCGTCGTCGTTCAACTTGGGCGTCGCGCTGATCGAAGGGTTCGAAAAGATCAACTGTTCGGTGCCTTCGAGTGATTGCCCGGTGATCGTGACTTCCAGTTCCGTCCCCGCTTGGCCTCCCATCGGCATCGTCGTCAGCAGTCTTGGAGCCGGCAGACAGACCGATTGGGCGTGCAAGGATGCGGGCAGCGCTAGCGATGCGAGCAAGCAAAGCAGTGCGAGTCGCCAAGTGCAGCGACCGCAATGTTGTGAACATCGCCGGAAGGGCAGGGGAGTGGTCATGTTGAAAAGTCCATCGGTGGTCACAAAAAGTGGGATAGGCTTCCAGCCTGTCATGGGCTGGTGGGATAGGCTTCCAGCCTGTCATGGGTTGGATTTGACAGGCTGGAAGCCTATCCCACTGTTGTTCCCTAGTGGTTAAACAAAAATTCTTTGGTGTTCAGCAGTGCCCAGGTCAGGTCCTGCAGGTTTTCGCGTTCGGCTTTTGTCGCATCGATCGGCTTGCCGTTCGCGTCGGTGCGTGGTTCGTTGAGGTATTGAAGTGCGGTCGCTAATTCGGCATCGCTTGGGGAGCGCGAAAAGGCGGCGAAATACAATTCGGTGACTTTTTCATCGGCGGACGTTTTCTCGCCGACCAGTCGGTAGATGCGTCCACCGCCGGCGGCAAGTTTTGACTTGATGTCGCTGGCATTCATCAGGTGCAGGCTTTGGGCAAGGCTGCCCGATTGCACCCGCTCGCACTCGCACACGCTGGTCGCTTCGGGGCGGCCAAACACTCGCAGGAACGGCGACGCTTTGTTGTAGCTGTTGTCCGGCAGCGCCACCGCGCGGGTGCCGATCGGCAGATTGGCGAACGAGGTTTGGGTGCCGGCGACTTGATCAATCGCATCGAGCATGACTTCGGCTTGCAATCGCTTGGGGTAGTAGCGTGAGTAGTTCTGCGAATCGACGAGGTTGTGGTCGTTGGGAATCGCACTCAATTGATACGCTTTGGACGTCGTGATCACGCGAATGAGCGCTCGCAGGTCAAAGCCGCTTTCGACGAAGTGTTGTTCCAACGCGGCGAGTAACTCGGGATTGGTCGGCGGATTGGTGTCGCGGATGTCGTCTTCTGGTTCGATCAAGCCTCGGCGAAAGAAGTGTTTCCAGTAGCGATTGACCAGCGACTTGGCAAAGAACGGGTTGCTGGGACTGGCCATCCAATCGGCCAGACGCAACCGCGGGTCTTCGTCCGCCGGGATCTCGCCGACCGAATCGCCGAGCGCCGCCGGGGGGACATTTTCGCCGGTTTTCATGTTGACCGCTTGCGCGGTGCCGCGTTGGTGAAAGATCAAATCTTCGCCCGCGGTATCGGTCGGCTTTCGTCCGATCCGACTGAAGAACGCAGCCAGCGAATAATAATCCGTTTGGCTCCAACGCTCGAAGGGATGATGGTGGCACTGGGCACACTGCAGACGGACGCCGAGGAACAGTTGGGCGACGTCTTCGATTTGTTGTTTCGGTTCTTTGACACGCTTGTACCAGGCGACCGGAGGATTGGCGATCACGGTGCCGGTGGCGGCCAGTAATTCGCGTACCAATTGATCGTACGGTGTTCCGGCCAGCAGATTGTCGCGGACCCAGGCGTGAAACGCAAAATTGGACGTGATGTCACTGGCGTCGTCACGACGGTTCTTCAACAGCGCCGTCCACTTGTTGGCAAAGTAATCGGCGTAGTCGGGGCTTCGTAACAAGCGATCGACCGCCTTGGCACGCTTGTCGGGCGAATCGTCCTCCGCGAACGCTTGTGCTTCACGCTCGGTCGGCACGCGTCCGCCGATGTCCAACGAGACGCGGCGCAGGAACGTGGCATCGTCACACAGATCCGACGGTGGGATCCCGAGCTGTTCTAAATTGGCAAAGACCAGTTCGTCGATAAAGTTGTTCGGCGTCGGAAGTGCATCGACCGGTTGGCCCAGCGGAATCGACGCGTTGTAGACCGCGACACGATCTTGGTGACGCACCATCACGGAGACTTTTCCCGGCAAATCCATTGCCGTCACGTGTCCTGATTCGCTGACCGTCGCCATGGCCGAGTCGTTGGATTCAAACAGCGATGTCGCCGTGACGTCGCGGCTTGAACCATCCGAAAACGTGGCGATCGACCGCAGCGTCAGACTTTCACCCGGCTGAAGCGTTCCGGCCGGCGGCTCGACGCGAATCGAAACCAGTTCGGGATCGTCGTCCGATCGATACGGCGATCCCGCTTGGATCCAACGGAGCAACGTGTCGTAGTTCGGTGAACCTTTTTCGATGCGAACACCGCCGCCGTGTGGCACTTCGCCAGCCGCTTTGGCAAGCAACAGGCTGCGCGCCGGATCGAGCGGAAATAGTCGACGGCCGCGGCCTTCATGGACCAAATGCTGGTAGTCCTCCAAGGGCTCGAAGCCGAGCAGTGACAATTGAAATCCATTCTGTCCGCCGCCGGCTTTGGCGTGGCAGACGCCGGCATTGCAACCGGCCTTGGTCAGCACCGGCACCACATCATTGACGAAGCTGATGCCTTCGCGTGGCGTATCCGCGTCACAGGGCGTGACGGGATGGATGACACACATGCCGAGTATGAAGCAAAACGGTAGCAGCCAGCGGTGGAATCGTTCGTGAGTGGACACGTTTGTCATGGGCCGAGCAGCGGCAGGGTGGGACAACGGCGCGTTGTCGAAGTGGGAGGGGACAACAGTTTACCGTATTGGGATCGCCACGTCCAATTCTGGTCCACGACGGGCAACGCTGTGAAGCATTTTTTAGCGGCAGGGCGCGAGCCCTCCGGTGTTTTGGCAAAGATGA
>NZ_NTFY01000093.1 GCF_002289565.1 Rhodopirellula sp. SM50
TGGACTCGGCCGTTGACACGGGCGTGTCGGTTGACTTCGCCACCTCGGATGGGGCCGCAACGACGGCAGATGGTGACTACGTGGCGGAAAGTGGCACGCTGAACTTCGTCGGAGCGGCAGGTGAAACTCAAACGTTCAACGTCACGATCAATGGCGATGAGAAAGTCGAGCTCGATGAGAACTTCGTGGTCAATCTGATCGGTCTGGCCGCCTCGGGCCGCAACGTGACAGTCGCGGACTCGCAAGCAATCGGCACAATCAACAATGATGACTCCGCTTCCTTGTCGATCGGTGATGTTGCGATCACGGAAGGCGATTCGGGCACGACTGACCTGACCTTCACCGTCACGCTGGACTCCGCCGTCGAGACGGGCGTGTCGGTCGATTTCGCTACAGCGGACGGGACTGCAACGACGGCAGATGGTGACTACGTGGCAGAAAGTGGCACGCTGAACTTCATTGGAACCGCGGGTGAAACTCAAACCTTCAACGTCACGATCAATGGCGACATGAAAGTCGAGTTGAATGAGACCTTCGTGGTGGATCTGGCCAATCTCTCTGCGTCGAACCGGACTGTTTTAATCAGAGACAATCAGGGGATCGCAACCATCAATAATGACGATCGGCCTACGGTATCGGTTGCCGTCGCCCCTAATGCGGTCGCGGAGAACGAGAATTCGCCGCTGATCTATACGTTCTCCCGTGATGACGCGAGCTTGCCACTGACCATTGGTTATGGCATATCGGGTACCGCAACACTTGGCGTCGATTTTTCGGTTTCGCACGATGGCTTACTTTCACTCGCCGCGGGACAATTCCAAACCACGGTTGAAGTTCAGCCGGTCGACGATGAATTGGTGGAATTCTCTGAAACCGTGCAATTGACGATTCTCGAGGGTGATTACACCATCGGTACGGATGGATCAGCTGTCGGAACTATTACGGATGATGATTTCAGCACGGTTGGAATGTCGCTTGGGCCAAACGCAATCAACGAAGATGATGCCGGTACGATGAATTTCGTCTTTGTTCGCGACAGCGTCGATTCGACGAGTCCTGAGCTGACGGTCAAGTTTTCGGCCACGGGAACCGCAGAATCGGGTGTGGACTACATTCCCAGTGCGGTGGGCGAGATCACGTTTGCCGTCGGTGAGAACACTGCGTCGGTTACCATTGATCCGCAACAGGATTCCGATATCGAGCCAGACGAAACGGTCATCCTGTCACTACTTCCCGACGCTGCCTACATCGTTGGGGCGCCGAGTTCGCTGGTCGGGACGATCGTGAATGACGATTCACTACCGAAGGTGGGCGTCGAAATGGTTGCTGGATTCGTAGAAGACCAGTATGGGACGCGTGAAGTTTCATTCCTGCGGACCGGCGATCTGACAGTTCCTGTGACGATCCACTACGAAGTCGCCGGCTCTGCGTCGGCAGGATCGGACTACAACGGATTGTCCACAGGTAGCATTACCCTGGCCGCCGGGGCTCCGTCTGCGTCCGTACAATATACCGTGGCGGCGGATTCAATTGTCGAGCCAGACGAGGACATCACGGTCACGATTCTTTCCCATGTCGCCTATTCCATTGATCCTGCCACGTCGTCCGCGTCATCCTTGGTCTTGAACGATGACATCAGTCAAATATCTATTCTGGGGCCCGCAGCCGCAGTCACGGAGGACGGTGCTGAGACAGTCACCTTCACAGTGACTCGAGACAACGTTTCTTCGGAAACACCTGCCATTTCCGTTGATTTTGCGACGACGGGTTCTGCAACACCGGGTGTTGATTATTTGATCACTCATAGCGGATCGCTCTCCTTCCCAGCTGGAGTAGAGGTCGTGACTGTTGTTGTCACACCGAACCAGGACGACATAGTGGAGTTGGACGAAACCGTTGTACTTTCAATCGCACCGGCGCCAGGTGGGCAATACCAGAAAGGTAGCCTCTACTCGGCGACAGCCGAGATTTTCAACGACGACTCTGCCGCGATTTCAATCGATGACTCGATGGTTTTCGAGGGCAATAGTGGGCAGGTCATCACGAGATTTACCGTGACGCTGAACAATTCGGTGGATGTCCCCGTTTCTGTCGACTACGCCACGGCTGACGGAACCGCGACGACTTTGGACAACGACTACCTCAACCACAGTGGCACGCTGCAGTTCGATGGCAACACATCGATCACAGAATCATTTGACGTCAGCGTGGTCGGGGATGTCTTCGCTGAGCCGGATGAGACCTTCCTCGCGCTGTTGAGCAATGTTCAATCATCAGGCCGCGACGTGACGATAAGCGACGGCAGCGGACTCGGTACCATTTTGAACGATGACTTGGGGCTGGTCTCTGTTCCCGTTGAGAGCGTTGTTTACTTCAACGAAGACGCCCAATCGGAACTTGATTACACTCCCGATTCGACGGGGCAACGCTCGATCATTCGCAAGATTCAGGTGACATTTGCGGGGGCGGTAAACATTGCTCCAGGTCCCGTCCAAGGGGACGGTTTTGTCGTTCAGTCATCAGCCGGATCACGCGTCCAACTTGAGGTGCTCAATTCCGAACTGGTAAATGGAAAACAGGTCGTTGTACTTGGATTTGCAGGGAGGACATTGATCGAAGCAATCTCGGCCTCGCAGCCGGAGCTTTCTCCGATGTTGGTCGACGGACTATACACCCTGATGGTCGACGGATCGGAATTCGGCATCGATGCCAACGGCGACGCGCCCGGCGTGTCCGCCATCGATGAATTCCATCGCTTATTTGGCGATATTGACGGCGACGGAATCGTCCTCGGTCGGGACAACAGTAAGTTTGTAAAGTACCGACGAGATCTACGTTTCGACGAGATCTTTGATTACGACAGCGATGACGAAACTCAAGATCGTGATGACAATATTGAGTTCAAAGCCCGTTTTGGCACTCGCTTGTTCTGATCGCCAACGATCGATCCTGTTTCCTCAACCACACATCACGTCGAAGTACGCTCGCCCAAGTCGCCGCCAGTATCTGTTCGATCGAGTTGATCCTCCAAGACCCGCCATCAGCCCCACAATAACACTCCCTCACCCCACCGAAGCCTTTCTCGCGCCGCAAGTGCAACCTTCGTGTTTCCTGCAGCCCTCCAGTGACTCGTGTTCTCATCCGCCTTTGACCAGATTGGCTCCGACCCAATAACCCCAGTGGCCTCGCGACAACACGCGCCGTCCCTGGTACCCCTGATCGGCGATGTGCATGCCGTCGATGTTGCCCCCGGACGTCGAATAGCGGAGGAAGATAAAGGAGTGTCCGATCCCGCGAGGTCGTTTGTTATCACGGACAAGTTCGTAGTTCGACTTGGTGCTCCAGGTTTGGATCACGGCACCCGGTTTCAGGTTGCCGGCCCAGATTCCCTGCTGCTCGACGAGCGTGCCGAGCTTCGCATACGCCATCGCTCCCGCAGCGCCTTTGCCACGATATTTTTCGGGAAGATTGAGCCAACTGTTGGTCTTGGTGTTGATGAACGAGCCCCACAATCGGCCAAAGGAGGTGCGACTGGACAGTGATGGCAGGGCAACGCCCACCTGGATCGCAGCAGCTTTGACGCGGTTGTAGGCGATTTGGTAGCACAACCCGTTGGGATACTTCTCACTTTCGCTCAGGTTGTTGTACAGTTCGACCACCTTATTTCCGAACCCGTTTCCCTGGGGCTGGGGAGCACCGGTGGGCAAAAAGATCATCCCGGACTTCTTCGCCGCATCGTAGGTTGCCCCGCGAAAATGAACGTACTTTTGCCCACGCGAAGGGCGGGGGCACTGGACGTAATTGACCAGATACCAGTTGATCTCGGCTGATTTCAGCGTGCCAAAGTTGAACCGGATCAGTTCTTTGGCGTCGAGTCCATGGTCCTTTGCAATCGAGGCGAATGTCTCGCCTTCCTTCTGGCCGACTTGGTAGGGGACCGGTTGTTGGTCGGTCGTTGGAGCGGGTGGCCAGGGCGCCTTTCTCGCCGGTTCTTGAATCGTTGCCATTGTCGTCTCGTCCGTTTGGTTTGCGTGGAGTTCAGAGGCGGACCCGCCGCGTGATTCGAGCGTCTTGTGACCGCGGCACGCAGGATCGGGCGAAACACGCCTCGTTCAGTTTTCCAAGCGGACAGTCAATGGTTGTGTTTCAATCATTGCGGTGCCTTGTAAAAAAAATTTTCGCTCGACCGAAGGCGTTCGACGCGGAGGTCGATGCAACCTCGGTTGTCAGCCTTTGTTGCTCGACTGGACAACGAACGATGGGCCAGACGATGGGGTAAAACGATCAGAGCCGAAAATTGTTTTGCCCCCATTGTTTTGCCGTTGCTCCGAGGATGGGGGAACAATCGTGCAATGGGACCAATGGGACAAATAGGTCGCATCTGTCCTATTGGTCCAATCGAGAGCGACACTCCTCGCCGCCGCGGTTGAGCAACCGCAGCGTTGAGGACGATCGTCAACGTCGCGAACGAAAAGCGATTCGTTGGAGTGCAATGGCACTGTGAAACGCGCAAGATGTCGCGTTACTACCGACTTTGCTGCAGCATCTCGATCAGGTAGCTTTGCATGCCGCTGAGGATGGCGCCCGAGTCGGAGCCGAAGGCGAGCAGCCGGAAGCCTTGTTCTTTATGTTGCTCGATGAATCCGTTTTTGCTCAGAATTCCCCCCGATTTTCCTTGCCGCTGACAGCAGTCGATGACGTGTTGAAAGGCGTTTGCGACATCGGGGTGCCCGAAGTCGGCGGGGTGTCCCAGGTTGACCGAAAGATCCAGCGGGCCGACGAACAACACGTCGACGCCCTCGACCGCAGCGATCTCCTCGGCCGCTGCTACCGCTTCGGGCGTTTCGATTTGGACGATGACCAGGCTCTTGTCGTTCGCCTCCTCAAAGTACTGCTGCCAGTTCCGGCCGTAGTCGGTCGCGCGGATCACACCGGCTACGCCGCGGCGACCCTGCGGTGGGTACTTCATGCAACGCACCGCTTTTCGAGCTTCATCGGCCGAGCTGACATAGGGGAACATGATTCCGGCCGCCCCGCTGTCCATCACGAATTTGACCGTGTCGGGGTCGACCGAACGAAGGCGCACGACGGGCGCCGCGTTGCCGGCGCGGCAGGCCAGCAGCATCCCGCGCAGATCGGCCAGCGAACCGGATCCATGTTCAAGATCAATCAGCAGCCAATCAAAACCGACGCCGGCGGCAATCTCAACGGCCGTCGCAGAGCCGAGGTTGAGAAAGGTGCCGGCAAGTGTTTCTCGCCGCAATCGCTGTTTATCGATCCACTGCATTTGCATTTTGGTTTTCTGGTCGAAAGGTCACTTGATTCGTGTGTGTCGGCTACGGCAGTTGGTCGAACGTGTAAAACGGCAGTTTCAGCTCCTCCGCTTTGCTAAAGATTTGAGTCAGTGCTTCGGGAGTCACAAAGTGGCCTCCGTCGGGTTTCGTCGCACAGATGCGATGCGCATAGAACACGAGGATTTCGTTGTTCTCTGCCGCGCGGGTCAATGCTGCGTCGATCTGTTCAAAGGTGCGATCGGGGCGAGTGGGAGCGTAGTCGATACCCTTTGCGATCAGGCAACCGTGCTGGTGAATCCGGCTGGCTGGTACAAAGAACGCATCGACATCACAGACGCGTTGCCCGTCGCCCACGTTCTTTCCTGTCCGCAGATGTCGAAACACCGTTAACAGTGTCTCGTCGGTGACGGCGTCGTTGCGGCTCATGGGATAGGCGAACGACGTCGGAGTGACTTCCGCAGCTTGAAACGCTTCGAGTTGCGGACGAATTTCGTTGCGAAGAAAGACTTCGGGTGAATGATCCTGGCAGTACTCGACGGCTTTCAAATGATGCACGCTGTGCGAACCGATCGCGTGACCGTGGCTTCTAAGCTGGCGGATTGCCTGGACAGCCTGTTCGTCAATCTTGCCGCTGATAAAGAACGTTGCGTTGACACCGAACCGGTCAAACAACGGTATCGCATTGACCCAATCGTCGAAATTTCGGTCGTCGAAAGTCATCACGACGCCACCGCGATCGACGTCAAACGCTGATGACGCGGGTTCGTCGGCACAGACATCGGATGAGGAAACGATCGACGCCAGTGCTGCGACGACAACAACGAAGATGCTTTGTCGGTTCATGCCCATTCACCCGACTTGCCTGAGAAGTTCTGTTTTACCGAATCACCAAATCGGGCGCAGGCATTGTCGATTTCATTGAGGAGTTCTTCGGTCGATTTGCCGACGGCGTTTCGGGCGGTCGGAATCATGGTTTGGCATTCGAAGGAATCCATGCTGCGGGCGGCGTCCAACAGCCCAGGCGTGTCCTCCATCGGCACGGCAAGAAACCCGTGCTTGTCCGCGTGAATCAACGTTCCAGGTGTGATCGGCGTGCCGAACGCTTCGACTTCGCAGCCCCATCGAACCGGGGTGCTGTACGCATGACCGACACTCAATCTGCGGGCCAACGCTTTGAAGCCTGCATTGGTCATTTCATCGACGTCGCGAATGGAACCGTCCACGATCGCTCCGACACAGCCGAGGGCTCGATGGATGTTGCTGTTCACTTCACCCCAAAAGGCACCGAAGGTCGCCGGTTTATCCAGATCCTGCACGACAACGATCTTGGGTCCCGGCGTCGACGCCACGTACCGTCGGTATTCGCTCCACGCACTGGTGTTTGCTGTCTTGTGATTGGGGTTTCCGGGCTCGATCACGACCGTCACGGCGTAACCGATCATGGGCCCCATCTGTGGCATGAAGTCGTGAGTTTCTTCAAGGTTGAAACACTCTCGACCCGCATCGCGCGAAGTGATCTGTTCCCAGCCGTTGTAAATGGTGGGCGTATTCCAGCGTTTTAGTTCCAGGAGCTCTGCGTGGCTGAGCGGTGGGGGAGTGTCGTTCATGGGGTGAGTGTCAGCGAGGGTGATCAGGAAGTCAGGTAGGGGATGAAACCTTCGCTATTGGGCGGAATCTTTTGAACGGTCATCTCGGAAGCTCTAAGTCGTAGACGGTGGCATCACTGCGACATTGTCTCATCGCAACGTTGGTGCGTCAACGATGATGGGCGTCGAGTCCGGTTCGGTTGATTGCGTGGTCAAAAGATTGCGTGGTCAAAAGATGGGGCAAGCAGTGGGTGGGGCATGAATGCAGGTGGGGCTGCTGCAAGTCGTATCGCGATCGTTTTGCATTTCGTTCCTCAATAAAAAAACTCCCGGCCAGTTTTCGTGGCCGAGAGTTTTGATTGATCGTCCGTTTAGCCGAATCGGCTACGGATTTGTTTCAGGCTATTGATTCAGTTGTTCCTGAATCGTTTCGCGTGCAGCTCGGGTTCCGAGAGCGCCCCACAGTCCGTAGGGACTTTTTGAACCCGGTGACGACGTGATATTGGCAGGTGCTAGCCAAACCATTTCGTGGTGCGAGTCTCCGGCTTCGATCGAGTCGGTGATAAAGACCACTGCGCCATCGCCCATCAAGATATGAGCACCGCCTTGGTGCCGACTCGATGGCGGGAACATCCCGGTTTCGCCGACGCTGCTTCCCCCGCCGATCGGTGCGTTAGGCGGAAGGATGGTGTGGCAGCCGCTGAAGTTTGGGCGAAAGTCGGCCCATTTGAAACCTCGGCCGTTGGTGGAGTTTTCGACCGGCGTGGTCGGAGCCCAGAATCGTGGATTATCTGGATCGATTTGATGGTTGTCGATGCAATAGCTCGGGTTCAATCGGATCTCGTCGGGAGGATTGCCGTTCAGGCTTTGGATTCCCCGCGTATCGCGATCGCTGAGGTCGGTCAGAATCTCGCCAAACGCGATGGTGTTGGAAAGTCCGTCCAGGATGTCACGGAACTTCGAGGATTTGTGGGCCACGAATGTTCCCCGGTTGGCTGCAAGTGAGCGTTGAACCCAAGCGGTCGTCGCGACCATTTCACCTCGGGTGGTATGGTGCTGTTTTGAGCCGCGGATCGACCAATCGATCGAATCGCCCAGGCAGGCGGCGTAGTTGGTCCGGCCTTGACCCGGCAGACCGACGCCGGGATCGCTGGGGCATCGCAGCATCGGGAGTTCGGTGACCCAAGGGCGGTACTGAATGAATTCGACAGTCGGTCCCATCGGAGGCCAGGCCACCGGAAGCGGCGTGTCCGGGTTGGTGGCGTCCAGATAGCTCGGATTTGAGATCTCATCCCACAGTGCTTGTTGTTCCATAAACGGGGTCAAGCCGACGAGGGCACTCAGCCGCCACGCATTCGAGTCGCCGTAGTTCGTCCACCAGTCAGTGGTCGCCGAGACGACTCCGTACGGTGCGGCTCCGCCGTCCGGGCTCGCCGTGCCGACTCCGTGAATCGGCAGTTGGCGATAGGCGCTGTGGTAGTTGTGGATCGCGAGCCCCAACTGTTTGAAGTTGTTGCTGCAGCTCATTCGGCGAGCAGCCTCGCGTGCTGCCTGCACCGCAGGCAGCAAAAGTCCGACAAGGATGCCGATGATGGCGATGACAACCAATAGTTCCACAAGTGTAAAACCGTGGTTCGTTCGAGCGGGGCGTTTCATTGAAAGTATCTCAGTTGGAATTGCGAAAGTGAATTCGATTGTGAACAGAACGAACCTTTGTCTTGGTCAACAAACGTCGGCGTCGAAGCGAACCCTTCGAATCGATGAACGCCATGTCCGAATCAACCATCCGCGTCTGTTGGGTGTGCACTGAGTACTTCCGGGGCGGACAAGTGATTGCTTGAACATCGGCATCATGGTGGATCGATCGTTTCGAGCCGGACCCTGTCGTCAAGGGACCAAAGTTTCAGAAGATGTCACGCGAGACTGCTTGATGCCCGTCTCGGCCGCCTTGGTGATCATCCTAGACCGATCGCGAGGTGGGTTCTTGTCCGTGTGCGCGCGTCGAGCGGTGAATTGCGCACAAAGAAATGCGCACAAAGAGAACCCGGGTTCGGATGCCCCGGCCAGGACCACTGAATCACAGCAGGGGCAGGATCGACAACGCTTAGCGATTCACTCAGGCAGATAAGCTTTCATTCGATCGATTTCTTCTTTTCCCGTACGGGTCGCGATCTCGTTGGTCAGCATCGGATACCTCCAGCGATAGTACTCGGCCAGGTCCTCGCACAGTCGCAGTGCGTTCTTGGTGTAAGCCGAGTTGGGGCCCGGCGTGTCGATTCGGCTGTGTGAACCCGCCACCAAGATGATTGCTTCTGGGGTGCTCTGCTCTTGAAAATATTCCATGTCCAAGCCTTGCCGGACGCCGGCGAGCACGCGATTTCCATCCACATGCGCATATCGAAAGAAAGCGCGCAGGAACACCTTCTCAATATTTTGGATGCATCGTGAATAAATAAAATCACCCATCGGTGGTCCGATTGCCTGGGCGACCGCGGCAGCATAGGCGGACCCGGATCCGCGTGTCCCACCCCAGCGTTCCAGTCGCCAGATCATCACTTGTGCATGCAGCATGTCGTCGTGTGGGAATCGTTCAAGATATTCACGAATCTCGTCATAGGTATCGTCGTAGCTGAATGACGCGTCGCGAGCCAGGTCGATGAAGTATTGGTAAGCAACGGCGGGGATATCGTCGGTCTGTTGCAACTTGTTCCACGCTTCCATCGCCAACTTGTTTTGCGATTGAAACGTTTGCCAGCCGTTCTCCGTCACGGAACTGGACCAGCCGCTGCCCCTGGCATCCCAGGCTTTCGTGTAGCAGTATTTCATTTTTGCTGTCAGTGCGAGCGGTGACTGACGATCAGCCCACTCGGCGAAGCCCGCCAAACGTTCTTTTGTCACCTCGAGGTCTGCTTCCGTGACTTGATCGTTCCTCAGTGACTGTTCCTTGAAGAACCATTTCATGGCAATTCCCTCAGAGAGCATCTGATAGAGTTGCTCGTTGGTTCGATTGAATCGCTTTTCGGGGAGAGCTCGAATCACGGAGTGCAACGCTTCTAAATGATCGAACTGATTCTGCCATGCCCAACTACTCGCCAGCCGCCCAAGTTCGTTTACATCTTGCGGGGGGAACACGAGGCGGGCGTAAAGGTCAATGGTTTGACCGTCATGCAGCGCGACGACGCGTCCGGAAGCGGCGACCACAAGTTTTCGATCGCCGAAACGTTTCATCGGCATCGGCCGCCCAAACGAGCGATCACCAAGAATGGTGTCGTACATCACACGCTCGGTGCCGCCGTCGGGCAGCGGGCGGTCAGCGAGACAGAGTTGTATGCGCCGTGAGTAGGAATGGTGAAGGTCGATGACGTCCACGATGTCCCAGTAGATCGATGCCCGCAAACTCTGGTGATCAGTTCCCGACGCGTTCGTGTCGTTGGGACGTCGATGACACGCATTCTTCTCGATCCACAAGTCATCGTCATGCAAACAACGCACCATCAACGGTTCGCCGGGATCGTTGAGCGGAACGTCGAAATCGTAGTCCAACACTCCACCGTTGAGTTTGAACACGCGGCCGTTTTGGGGATCGTGCCAAGCCGCGATTCGGGTCGCATCGGGGGAAATCGCTGGCATCGGAAGGCTCATGTCGAGCTCGCCGATTTTTGTCGGCGCGGCCAATTTCGGGTCGGTCAAGTACAGATTGCCCGATTGGTCAACGACCGCGGCATGACCTGTTTCCGCTGCCACGCTGAGATGTAGGATGTCCTCGTTGAAGGCCAGGGTTGCGGCAATGGAGGCCGTTGTGCAATCGACCCGGTGAAGTTGTTTTCCGGCGGCAACGATCAGTTGAGAGTCCGAGCCGTCCGCGTGCTGCCCGAAAAACTCGACATGGATTGCGTTTTCAGCTGATAGGGGTAATGCAAGGTGTTGATACTTGCCCGCATTACCGGGTTCGTCGAGTTCCGTCGGCGGCATACCTGGCAACGCCCACCAGGGTCGCCACGGCAATCTTGAAATCCAAAGTCCATTGTCGCCGCCGACGACCAAGTGCCGTCCCGTGTTGTCCAGCCAGACCGTCGGGTTGGAAACGTCCGCCGGCATCGCAACGCTTTCGCGGAGCATCGGCTGTTCGTCTACTTCATCGAGGGCAATTCTTGCCATTGTCAACGCCTCGCCGCTGAGGCCAGTCGATGCGACCATCCACGGCGGCGGCTGCGGACTGGACTTGGCGTCTTCCATCCGCTCCTGATTCTTTTTGAGAATCTGATCGGCGATTTCGCCAATCGCTCCCGGCTTGATTTGGCGAAGGAACCCACAGTCGGTCGGTTTGGTGGCTTGCCATTCGTCGTCAATCACCGGCCAGCGGTATTGGTTCGCAACCGCGGGCGCGGCGACAAGCGTTTCGCCCGCCGGAACGGAAAAGTGTTGCTCCGTTGGTACCGGTTCACAGCCTGTCGATGAGATCACGGCGATTGCCAACAGGCAGAGTTTCAATGGGCACTTCATTGTGCTTCCACCTCTTCTAAATTATCGGTGTCGTCGACGGATGCACCCGCGGAGCTGATCGAACGGAGCAATTGACCGAGTACGGAACGGGCTCCCGGCCCGACCGGCGCGTTGGGCACAACGACGGTCCCGGCTGGGAGATTTGATTTGGGGGTGGGGCGGAAAAAATCGGGTGACCAGTCGGGAGGCTCGAATTCGCTTGGCCCCTCCTCGTCATCTGGATCTGCGTAGACCGCAAACCCCCTCGGGTCATAGCCCAGCAGTTTCCGCTCTTGCGGCTGGAACCATGTTTCGTAGGCATCACGTTCCATGATCAGCCGATTCTCGGCGGTCAGTTTGGTAATCAATGCCACCGTCGCGTCGACCGGCGACAGTCGAAACATGAGTGACGGGTGGGTTCGGAGCGCCGGTACGATTTCCGACCAGTCAGCGTTCGCGCCGGTGAGATCGAGTTCGTTCAAGAATTCGGATTTGTCAATGATCGCCGTCAGTCCGCCTGGTTCAATGGTCGCACCGGCAAGTTTCACTTGGCTCAGATAGTCAAGCGGTCCCATTGCGTCAATCACCGATTGATTGATGGTGACGCCGCCGAGGCTGACGGCGGTGAGCCCCGGGCTCTTTCTGAGTTCGGGCAATGAACTCGCGTCGATCTCGTTTCCGCCTAGCAGCAGTTGTGTCCAGCCTCCACGACTGATGAGCCGAGACGTCGTCGCGGCCGACAGTCCACAATCTCTGAGATCCAATTCAGTCAGAGTCGCGGGGATGTCCCACTGTTGAAACACGTCGTTGTCCAGATCCGCCCCCGGAAGGGCTAGCTGCTGGAGCGATCGAAGTTGAGAGACGTCGTTGAGCGTCTTTGATGATGCGGATGGATAAGCGATCGTCAACTTCGTCAACGCCTGGGCTTTCAACACCTCCGAGACGTTTTCGTCATTCATCCCCTCGCCGCCTCCGATAAACCACTCCAATCCGGCGACACCACTGATTCGGATTTTCGAAAGCGGGCTCAAAACCGCCAAACCGGGAAGCCGAGGCGCGGCCTCCACATGCAGGTAGTTTCCGACCGGACTGAGGACCAGGGGAGTCCGAAGTTCCGGTACATTGATCAACCGCAATGCAGTGACTTGTGATTTCTTGTGCTGGTCGAAAACGATCGTTTCAAGTTTGGGTTGGTTTTCAACCCTGATCGCGTTGATGTTCGAATTGATCAGCAGCGATTTGAGGTCTGCGACTTGGGCGGAGATTGAGTTGACAAAACCGACGCCGACCTCGGCGTTTCGCACGTCGATGCTCGTTGCCGAAAGCTTTGCGATCTGGTCGGCCGACGGTTTCGCCAGCGCGCAGTATTGAAAGTCCAGTGATGCGATCGCGGGGTTTTGTTTCAGGGGTGTAAAATCGACCTTGCGAAGATCACATCCTCGCAATGTCAACAGCGACGGCCCGTTTAATTTTCCGAATTGGTCGATCACTCGTTGGCTGCACTCAGAGCTGATCGTTGGGTCATAGTCTGGGTCCCCGACTCCAGGGACGATCATGCTGCTTCCAGCGAGATGCTCCATCGCGTCGCAGCCTTCGACTTGGATGGTTTCAATGTCTTTGACGTAAAACGAGAAGGACTCGATCAGGGGGATCTCTTTCAACGTACAGTTGCGAACCCAGGCATCAACCGGCATCTGGTCATTGTCAGCCATTCGGGTTTGCAGGTTGTGGTATTGCACCTGGACGTTGGCAAGTTTTGGCAGACGCTGCAGATCGAGGTCGACCAACTGAAACGAATCGAAACCGAACTGCTCCAACTCGGGCATGTCGTGCACCGAGATCTCAAACAGGCTCGGGTTGAGTGGTTCGTCGAGTGATTGAAACGCGAGGCGTCGCAGTTGTGGCCAAGATTCGAGCTGGATCTCACCGCCGGTTCCCGTTCTCGGCCGAGAGAGGACTAGCCTTTCCAGTTGGTTCTTCAGCTCGCAATCCTGCCAAGCCTGAAACGGGATCATCGTTTCCATGGCCATCAGCCGTGAGAGTTGCGGAAGTTTCGCGAAACGCTGAAGCGCGTCCTCGGCAAGATTGGTGTGCGAAATGTTGAGTTGTCGAAGCAGCGAACATTCAGACAATGCCAAGACGGTTTCTGCATCTAATTCGGCACCGGCGATACGAAGGTCTTGCAGATAACGCATCGAGGGCAGGCGGCTCAACGGTTTCTGCTCATACTGGCCGCCACCGATCCGCAGCGCTCGCAGGTAGGGCAACTTGCACATCAACTGCAGTTGTTCGGTTGACGGTTCTTGGAGATCGACAGCGGTTGTCCTCAGCCAGATCGGTCGCGCCGACTCGGGGACCCACTCGGTCAAAATCGCCGGCATGTACGATTGCCGCAACACCTGCCCGTTCGTTGCGAGTTGCTCGGCAATGACTTGGTCGGCTTCGCTCTGTCGGATCAGCCATCGCCAATAGCCCATCGCCGAGGCGATCAGCGTGACGACAAACAACAAATCGGCGAGCGAAACTCGATTGGACTTCCTCACCGATGGCCGCAAATAGAACAATAGGATGGCCAAGAACACGATGGCGATCGCCAGATTCCAGACCAGTGCACGGCCGTACCATTGAACCTGGTCGGGACCATTGGCAAAGGGGTGGCGAATGTAGTAGCGAAACGGCCATCCCGCTTCGACCGGGTCGATGGCTTGCAGCCCGTCTTCGGTTCGAAAGCCGAAGTCGAATGGCAACTCGGACCACGTCGCCGGGGTCGAATAACTGACGGAATACTGAAACGGCCAGTTGGCCGCGACCAGCATCGAAATCACGACCGCCGATGCGATCCATCGAGCATGGGATTGCCGCCGAGGTGTGCCGCTAGGCGGTGAAGCCTGTTCTAGCGGTGGGGCGTCCGCGGTTGGGGACGCGGGTGACGATGGGGACGCGGAGGGCTTGCGTGCAGCCGGTAAATGTTTGGAAAACGCCGCAAATAAACGCTTCAAAGCGTGTTCGTCGGTCCTCTGTCCGTCGGTCCTCTGTTCGTCGCCGCCGATCTCACCGCTGGTCCGCTCTCCACGAGCAGCATTCGTCTTCTCGCTCACTGATTGTCTCTGCTTCTCTTGCCGCCTTTTTTCATGCCTCTACGTGGTTAGGGCATGTCCACCCGGAGTATACACCGTTGGACGGCAGTGGTGCGTCAACTTTAAAAACTTAGGATGCCGCGGAATAGCAGCCAAACGGCATCAAGCAATCGAGAGAGAAGCGTGCGTCGGTTCAGCCACTACCGCGGGCCGCGGGGAAGATGCTCGACCAGGTATCTGGCGATGAGCATTCGGACATGCAATTCCGATCCCTTGCCTTCACGAAGGCCGTGGTCACGATTGGGATAGACCATGTAGTCGAAGCGTTTGCCGAGTTCGATCAACCGATCCACCAGCCCTTCGATGATCTGAATGTGCGTGTTCGTCTCGCCGGAGCCGGTGACGATCAGCAGGTCGCCCTTGAGGCCCTCGGCGAAATGGAGGGGAGCCGACCGCTGGTAGCCGTCCGGGTTGACCTCGCGAGTGCGCATGTAGATTTCCTGGAACCATGCGTTGTACAAGTGTGGTTGGGGCTTGGGGACGACGGCGATTCCGACGTGGTAATCGTCCGGCTTGCGGAACATGGCGTTCAAGGTGTTAGACCCTCCGCCGCTCCATCCCCAAATTCCGACGCGCGACAGATCAACATACGGTCGTGTGCGGCCGAGTTCTTTCAGCCCCGCCGCTTGATCTTCCGTCGAAAGTGGTCCCAAGCTGCCAAAGATCGACCGTCGCCATGCCGCGCCTTTGGGCGCAGGGGTGCCGCGATTGTCGATCGAAACGACGAGGTAACCGAGGTCGGCGATGACTCGATGAAAGTGATTTTGAGCGGCGCCCCACTGGTCCAGCACCGTCTGCGCATACGGCTCACCGTAGACATAAATAAAGACAGGATACTTTTTGGATGCATCAAAATTCTTCGGCTTGATCATCCAGGCATCCATCGAGACACCGCCATCGATTTCCAGCCGAATGAATTCAGTCGGAGGCGTCATGAGCGTCTCGGCCCGATCGCGCAGTTCGCGGTTGTCCTCCAGCACGCGTACTACCTTGTGTCCTTCCAATTCGACCAGGTCGACGACCGGCGGCTGGTCGATGGTGGAATAGGTGTGAAAGGCCCACTTGGCATCGGGAGAAAAATCGTAGTCGTGCGTCCCCGGTTGATTCGCGGGCGTGATCCGCTCCAGCGTTCCCGATCCGTCGAGGGGGACTCGGTACAAGTACTTTCTCGGCCCATCGTCCGGTGCGGCGTAGAAGTAATACCAACCGCCCGGTTCATCGACGACGGCCCGATCAATGATGTCGTACTCGCCGGGTGTGAGCAGAGCCAATTCTTTGCCGTCGCGCGAATAGAGGAATGCGTGGCGCCAGCCGTCTTTTTCGCTGATCACGATGAACGCCTGGCCGTCTCGAACCCATGTCAGACCCGAATTCTTTCCCTGGCTGCCCACCGCCCATGCGGCATTGGTTTCGCGAAAAATCTCTTTCATCGGGCCATCGACGCTTGCCAGCAAGAAGACTCGTTCGTCGCGAAAACGACTCTTCTTTTCGACCAGCAGTTCATCCGAGTTTCCTGCCCAATCGACCTGCCCGAGATAAAAGCCGTCTGGGCTGGATTCGATCGGCAACCATTTCAGTTCGCCTCCATCGATTTCGACGACGCCGACGCGGAGCGCGTTGATTGTTTCACCGACGCGAGCAAAACGCCGGTGTCGAACGCTCGGATACGAGGGATCGTCTGGCACCAGCATCGGGCGCATTCTGACGTCGGTCGCGTCCGACTCGATGAATACGACACGTTTCCCGTCAGGGCTCCATTGGGGATCACGAAACGAAAGGTCTCGATCGGGCGCACGTTGCGTCAATCGGGTTCGTTGATCGGTTTTCAGATCGCGGACGAATAGATCCTGATCTCGAAACTCCAGGCGGTACTTTCCATCGGTTGACGTCAGACCCCGGCGTGCCGGCTGCGGCGTGGCCGGCGATTCGACTTCCACCTGTTCACCCGTCCGGACGTCATACCTCAGCAACCGCGATTGGTCGGAACTCGGATCCTGTTGACGAACGGTGTATCCCGAACTGTCGGGCAGCCAGTTGCCCTCAAAGTCCTTCGCCCGAAATTGACGCTTTTGGTAAATCGCTTTCAGCCGAGGTTCTGCTTCCGAGACCCACGCCGAATCGTCGGCGGAGTGCGCCGGCAGTGGACCGAGACCGATCGCGGCACTCGCAATCAGTGAGAAAAGCGTGACCGGGAATCCTTGTCTCGGCATCATGGGAGATCGCTCGCAGTTGGGGCCAATGGCTGATAGGACGCAGGTCGCTCGGTGAGCGAGTGAAACAGAGTTGATTGATGCGTTTCACCCGACCCTCAGCTGCCTGTGCCCGTCATCGTAGTCGCTTGACGGCGCGTCTTCTTGTTCGTGGGCACGCGTCCATCGGTGATTTGCGCACATCGCGACGCCGCGCTTCGTCATCGACGGGGGGCCGGCCAGGCGTTAGCTTTAAACCGAACGGAAAAAAAGTGTCGGATCTAGCGAGTTGGATAGGCTTCCAGGATCGTCATTCCGGCGTCGACAGGCTGGAAGCCAATCCCACTTAATTTCCGTGCGATGCTTAGCCGTGGTTCGAACCATCGGGGCAGTCGTTTCCGCTGCTCGTGCAGTGCTCGCTGAGGAACTCGACCAGCCGGTTCGGTGCAAAGGGTTTCATTAGAAAGATCACCGCCTGGAAGCTCGCCAGTTGAGCCAGCACGTCTTCGTCACGATGTCCGCTGATCACAACGGTCGGGACGGCAGCTCCTTCTTCGGTGAGTTGAGTCAGCAGATCGATTCCGCTCATTTTGGGCAGTCGCAGATCCAGCACCATGCCGTCGATGGAGCCGTTAAAGTTCCCGAGTAAGAATTCTTCGGCACTTGCCACGCAATGGGTTTCAAATCCGAAGGCCGCCAGCAGCGCCCTGACGGAGTCTTGGACGGCGGGGTCATCATCAACAATGCAAACTTTTGCTTTCGCAGCATTCATCGGCGGATTCTCCGCTTAGTGGCAGCACCACGAGAAAGACCGTCCCGCGACTGGTGGATTGTTCAACGACGAGTGATCCCTGATGGGCTTCAACGATAGAACGTGCAACGGCCAAGCCCATGCCCATGCCTTCCGGTTTCGTCGTGAAAAATGTACGAAAAACATCCTGTGTGTCGTCGGACTCGATTCCATTTCCGGTGTCTTTCACGCGGATCTCGATGTGGTCGGGTGTCGACGCGGTGTCAATGGTCAGCGTCCGCCGGTTTGGTTCTACCTGATCCATCGCCTGAATCGCGTTTTGGAACAGATTCATGAGGACTTGTTGGAGCTGCACTTGATGGCCAAAAACCGTCAGCGATTCGGCGTGCAAGCGAGTGTCGAGATCAACGGCATGGGCGCGAAGGTCTGGACCCATGATGCCCAATGAACTTTCGATCAGCTGGTGAATGTCGGTTGCCTGGTTGTCGCCCGGGCTGGGTTTGAGGAGACGTCGGACGCCGCGCACGATCTCGGCGGCACGTTGCGCCTGGCCGCGAACCTGTCCGGCATGTTCACGGATCGCTGCGGTCTGGACGGGGGTTTCCGAAGCAAGTTTTTCCAGGACAAAGGCGTAGTTGGTCGCCGCCGACAGGGGCTGATTCAATTCGTGGGCGATGGAGGAGACCAATTCGCCCAGCAGATTCACCCGGCTGGCGTGTGCCAGCTTGTCGCGATGGTCCTTCAACTGTTTTTCGATGCGTCGTTTCTCAGTGATGTCTTCGGTGATGCTTAGCACATGGAGAAATTCATCGGATCCGTATCGAATCGGAACTTGGCGCGTCGTCATGACACGATGCTGGCCCTTCAGGCCGACGATCTCAAATTCCAGACTGTTCGATTCCCCGCGCAGGACCGCTTGCGTCGCTTCGACGAAACGTTCGCGATCTTCGCCGACAATCACATCGAAGATGCATTTCCCCAGGACCTCTTCACGATCCGCTTCCAGCATCCGAAGTCCGGCAGGATTGATATCCACCAGACGCCCCTCGCGATCGACCAGTTTGACGCACTGGGGTTCGGAATCAAAAATCAAGCGGAACCGACGGTTGCTTTCCAAAATGCTGGTCATCGCCTCGTCACGCAGTTGGTCGTAGGCATGAAAGCGGCGGAGCAGCAGAACGAGCAGTGTCGACGACAGAACGGCAAACACGACCCCCAGCACGATGCTCTCCGTCCTGGTTCGGTTCCACACCAACGCGGTCTCGAGTTGTGATTTCGCCAAATCGATCTCAAGTTGATTTTGCAGTACCGAGATGACCTGGCCGAATTGATCAACGTCATGCTCCAGGGCGTGAAAGTCGATCGGATCGACCACGCCGGTTTGGTCGTACCGATCGATCATGCGATTACCGCTGTCGGCGATGTCACGTTGATGCTTCAGGACACGATCGAATTGCACTCGTGATGCTTCATCTAACGCCGACTGATGAAGAAATGACTGAGAGATCTGTTGATAGTCCGCGGTCCAACTTTCGAAATCTCGTTTCTCGGCCTCGTCGCCAGAGATGACGTACGCAAAAAGCTCTTGGACGGCATCATGGGTTCGGCTGCGAAGATCCACCAATCGACCGACCGATGGGACCCGGCGATTGTTCGTTCGAGTCGCGCTGTCGACACGCAAGAACAAGTGCACGCAATAGGTCGACGCCAACAGCAACAGTCCCGCAAAGGAAATGATCAGCAAACGAGAATACGCAGATCGGGGAGCTGTTAATGCTTCGTTGATCATTCGACCGGCCGCCGTTCGATTAGCAGAAGGTGGCTGTCTCGGCGCGTGATCGGCGTCTTTCTAGTGGAGGACGCGAGAGTTCGAAACGCTTGAGGCGGCACAGAGAATCTCCGCGCAATTATGGACTGCGGCCTGTCGATCGCCAAGGGTGGTTCCGCGATACCGGTGACGTACCGTCTCCCGGCAGCTCTGTCCCCCGGCAGCTCTGTCCCCCAGCAGCTGCCCCGGTTGGGATTGGCGTGGTCACGTCACTAGCTGTCCGCTCGTTGCGTTGTGCTTCCCGGGCTGTGGATCGCATTGAGGTTCCCGAATCGGTGTGATCAGAAGATCACATTCGGTGCGAACGCATCAGCGGATCTGATACTTCTGATCGATCCAGCATCGCGGCAGGGGTTCACCGGAGGGGAACACTAAATCGGATTTGGCGAATTGGCGTTCGTCTTGCTCTTCTTCGCCGGCCTGCCGTCTGGCCAGGACCTCTGATTCCAGCGGGCTGAGGAGTTGGTCGATCTGGCTGATCCGGACCAGGTCTTCGGATTGGTTTTCTTTCAGAAACATTGAATCCCTCGATATTGATAGAAGCAATTTTCGAAAGTGCAATTCACGTTCCAAAGAGGTTGAGTTTGGCATGGCGGTGTACCCCGTTCGCAGTCGGCGCGTGATTTGCAACCTCTGCCGTCGGCGACTCTTGGAACGGTGACGTCAGCCGTCTTGTGTCTGCACGACCTCGCGGAACGACCTCGCGGAGATCACCTCATTGAGATCGAGGCGAGGCGAGTCAAGCTGAATCTCGCGCCAAATGTTGCCCAAATGTTGCATGGAACGAAAACTTAACACGCACGAAAACTGAAGAGAATTCAAGACGCACGGAGATCAACATGTCGACCGCAATCGGATCATCAACCGAACATCTCAAAGCACTGTCGCAACAAATTCGACGCTGGATTATCCGCTGCACGTCGGAGGCCGGTTCGGGCCATCCGACGTCTTCCCTGTCGGCGGTCGAACTGATGGTGGATTTGTTATTTGGGGGGACGTTTCGATTTAATCCCGAGCAACCTGACCATCCCGCCAACGACCGTTTGATCTTTTCCAAGGGGCACGCATCGCCGCTTTTTTATTCGTTGTGGGCGGCGGCGGGACAGATCGAACCGGCGGATTTGATGAGCTATCGGACGTTTGGTAGCCGTTTGGAAGGCCATCCCACTTCGCGGTTCCACTTGACCGAAGCAGCAACCGGGTCGCTCGGTCAGGGGCTTTCGATCGGGTTGGGCATGGCGTTGACGGCCAAGTCTTTGGACCATTCGCCCAGCCGTACATTCGTTCTGTTGGGCGACAGCGAAATGGCGGAGGGATCACAGTGGGAAGCGATTCAGTTGGCCGCCCATTATCAACTGGACAACTTGATCGGCGTGTTGGATGTCAATCGGTTGGGACAACGTGGTGAAACGATGTTCGGACACGACCTGCGCGCCTATCGCGATCGGATCGAGCCGTTCGGTTGGCGCTGCGTACTCGTCGAAGACGGGCACGACCACGATCAGGTGCGACAAGCGTATGCCACGCTGGACACTTCGCAGGAGTCGTCTGGCAAGCCGACGATGTTGATCGCGCGAACCATCAAGGGCAAGGGGATTCCGTCATGGGAGGATGAAAACGGGCATCACGGCAAACCGCTCGACGAGGAGTCGTACGAACAGGTTTTGTCGCAGTTGGGTGATCCGGATCAATCGATCCGAGGCGAACTGGCCCCGCCGATTTTGTATCAACCCGACCCGGCGGCATCCCTCGAAGCCGGCTCGATCGACTATTCGCCGGGTGATCAAGTGGCCACTCGCGATGCGTTCGGTAACGCGCTGGTTCGGCTGGCGGGAAAGTACCCGCGTCTGGTCTCACTCGATGGCGAAGTTTGCAACTCGACCCGTTCCAAACGATTTCGTGACGAATATCCGAATCGGTTTTTCCAGATGTTTGTTGCCGAACAGAACATGGTCGGTGTCGCGACCGGGATGGCTGTGCGGGGCAAGACACCGTTTGTTTCCACCTTCGCAGCATTCTTGACCCGTGCGTTCGATCAAATACGCATGGCACCTTACTCTGACGCTCACATCAAATTCGTCGGATCGCATTGCGGCGTTTCGATCGGGCAAGACGGGCCGTCGCAAATGGGGCTGGAAGACATCGCGATGTTTCGAACGATTCAAGACGCTCTGGTGCTGTATCCTAGCGACGCCACATCGACCGAGGCACTCGTTGATCTGATGGCCGGTCACGACGGCATCGCCTACCTGAGGGCCACCCGCGGCAAGCTGCCCGTGATCTACGATGCCAGTGAGACGTTCGCGATCGGAGGAAGCAAGGTGCTGCGGGAGAGCGAAACGGACCAAGTGACGCTGATCGGAGCAGGCATCACCTTACATGAATGTCTGGCGGCACACGGGGTGTTGCGAGACAGTGGCATTGCAACTCGCGTGATCGATCTCTATTCGATCAAACCGCTCGATCATGCGACGGTGAGGCGGGCGGCGGATCAGACCCAGGTGGTCTTCACGGTCGAAGACCATTTCCCGGAAGGTGGAATCGGCGAAGCGGTCTTGACGAGTTTGTCCGATCACGCGACCCCTGTGAATTGTCTCGCCGTTCGCAAACGCCCGCTGAGTGGATCGCCGGAACACCTGCTCGACGCCGAAGGGATCTCGGCTGCGAAGATCGTTGATGCGGTCACGCGTTGGCTGAAGCCGTAGGAGAAATCGGCCACACCACTAGGCATGGCCGATCAGCAACCATCACTCCGGTTGATTTTCGACCAAGTACGTCGTCGCGCCGATCGTGACTTTGGTGGTCGCGATCGATCGCAGGTAGCGATAGACAGGTCGTTGTCCCCAGTCCAGCTCGTAAACCGCGGTGATCTCGGGTTGAGGAGGGTTTTGAGGCAGGAACATCCCCACCAGGTGCGAGAGCGTGGAACGCTGAGCGGCTTGGACCGGTGATTTGACCAGCACGATCGCGGGCTGGTCCTGGCAAGCGTCGACGCGTAGCCCATCCAAGGGGCCACCGATAAACTCGATAATTGAAGCACGATCTATGTACACGGCAACACCTCTGCTACGCGTTTTACGTCATCCGCCAATCCGCCACCCGGTTTTCACGCGGCGTTTCCAAGTTGATCGGCACTTACGCAACTGCCGTGCCAGTCGCGCGTTTTGAAGTCAACGTCGCGCGACGATCAGTTTTCGGACTCGGTTGGCTCGCGGCGCAGGGATGCGAAGTAGCTGGCGATTTGTTGTGACTGGTTTTCGTCGAGGGCGTCGGCGATGGAGTGCATCAGATTGCCGTTGCCACTTCCGCCACGTGATCGGTTTCGGAACAACGCCAGCTGACGATTCAAGAACTCGGCCGGTTGTCCTGCCAGAACGGGATAGGACGGATCGTTTTCCTGACCATGACACTTCGAACAGGCGGCTACTTTCAGCGTGTCGTCGTGTTGCGAAATCAGTCGTTGTCCGGCCTGAATCGATTCGGCGTTTAAGTCAAGCCGCCCCTGTGACGTCATGGTTTGCCCGGCGTACCACTTCGCCGCGTCGCTCATCTCTCGCTTGCTCAGCCGCGCAGCGATCGGTTCCATCACACCGCTGTGTCGATTGCCCTCGGCGTAGGCCTCTAGCGATTCCCGCAAGTAGACTTCGTTTTGGCCGGCAAGGACCGGTACGCGATCAGTTCCGTGTCCCATCCCGTCGGACGCGTGACAAATCGCGCATTGCTCCACCACAACTTCTGGTGCAGCGGTGTCTTTGTCGACGTCGACCAAGTCCCGGTACTCGGAGTCGCTCATCTCGTTGAGCTGCTGCAGAAACGCGACCAATGGCCAGATCTCGTCGTCTCGCTGACGGGTCGGCCAGGCCGGCATTCCGGTGAACTTGATCCCGTGTCTGACGATGTAGAACATCTCAGCGGCATCCAATTCATGCAGCACATCGGGCAAGTAGGGCGGCGCGGGTGTCATCGCGGCCGGCACCGGCGGCATCGGTGAGCCTGGGGAGCCGTGGCACCATTTGCAATTGGATTGGTAAATGCCCGCGCCCAACGTCAACATGCCAGGTTCGTCCAGCGACGGAACCTCCGTCCCGATGCTGTGAAACGCGACCGAACGATCGCTGGCAAAACCAAGCATCCAACGGGTGATCGGCCAATGACCGCTGCTGGCTTTGACGGGCACGATGCCGGAAACCAGAACGATCACACCAATCACCGCCAAGACCAAGCCGAGTAGCGCAAGTTTTTTCAAGAAGTCTTTCATACCGATGCCTCCAAAGTCGACGCACGCGTCGCGGTATCGTTCTGCATCGATGGCGGTTCGGCCGAACGAACACGCAACAGATCGCCCGTCAACACCAGGCCGCCTGCCAGGTAGACGATGCCGCCGACGACCAGCATCACTGCCCCGCCGAGATGTTGGTCTTCCAATGGTGTCAATCCGCTTAAGCCGTGCGGGTGGTGAAACAGCAATCGCGGCGACAGGGAAAGCAACGCACCGAGCAAGGTCATGTGCATCGAAGTGAGCAGCAAACCGACGACTCCGGCGGCGCTGCGTTGCCGGGTTCGGGGCTGCGTTCCTCCGAATGCCGACAGCCAAACCCACACGCCGGCCGCCAAAAACATGGACTGCTCCACGACGAATCCGACCGTTTCGTGTCTGGCCCAATGATGAAGCCCCGGCCCGTGCCAGGCCCATACGATGATCAGCTCCCCGACCGATGCGGGGACCGGCGCGAACAACGCAGGGCAAAAGCGAACCGGGTCGTATCGGCGTCCGGCAGCCGCGAGCGAAAGCATCGGAGCGACGATTGCGACGATCAGCATGTGTAATGACATGTGCGCAGCAAACGAGTGCCGCGCCATGTCGGGAAGTGGTCCCATCCATGCCGCGGTCAAGATGACCCAACCGAGATTCCAGATCAGCAAACGCATCAGTGGCAGGTCTCCACGAAGTAGAACACCAGGGCGGTGAAAACCGTCGCGACCGCGCTCAACAGTGACAACAGAAACGTCGACAGTCCGATCATGCGACGAAGATCGGCGGTCGTTGCTCCATCGTGCGGGCTGCGATCATGGCCGTCGCGATGCCGACGCCGGCCGGACCAGCCGACGCCGGCGATGATCACGATCGCCACCACGGTGTACGCCATCACTGCCAACTGAACTTCACCGGCCGAGCCATCGGAGTCCGCGAACTTGGCGCAAAAGATCGCTGCGGTCAAATAGCTTGCCAAGAAATGGACCGCCCAGACCGCAGGCGCGGCAACAATCCACCAGATCGATGTGACATGATCCGTTTTGTTGATCTCGTTGTGATTGCTCGTCTCGGTCATCGCCATCACTTCGCCACCATCGGAAATCCGGCGATCACCAAGCATGTAATCGCCGTGGTCAACAACAGAAAGTGCCAGTAGAGTGTCACATTGACGATGTCGGCGTCACAGCGTGCCGTCATCCGGCCGGCGGCGCGTCTTGCGGCACAATACAGGTGCATCACGACCCCGAGCACTACGTGCAGCGCAGTCCAAATCGCCAAGACCCAGACGATTGCCGGATAGACGTGGGCGGTCGGATCCATTTGATGCGCAAGCGGACCGTACAACAGTGCCAGACCGCCGACGATGCTCAGCACGACTCCGCAAACAATCGCCCCATAAAACCTCGCCGCGTGATCCTGGCGGTTCCACCGTCGCGCGGCCAACGTCGCCGAGTAGGCAAGCAGAATCGTCAGCATGGCGACGGAGGGCCAGATCCACCCGGGGCCGCTTGATCCATTGGGCGGAAAGTCGTCGTGAGCGGTCCAGTAAAAGAAGTAGCCGAAGATCAGCGAAATGAACGCGGTCATGTCACCGAGCATGGTGATGAACATCGCCCACCAGCCGACCGCTTTGGATCCCGAAACGTAAATCGGTAACGTCAAACCGCGTCCCACGTCTTTATCCTGTTTTTCAGGAATCGGAGCAGTGCCGGTCCACAGCCAGACCAGAATCGTGATGAACGCAAGCACGCCGCTGATCGCTGCGGCAACGTACCAGTGATAGGTTGAAAAAATGAACACGCCGCCGGTGAAGATCGCAGCGAAGTGTGTCAGGAACGTCGGCCCCGGAACGCGTAGGCATTGGATCGGCTTGGCATCGACCACCGACGTCACCAACGTTTCCCGCAGCCCCTCTTCCGCATCGGGAAGATAAAACCGCCCGGCATCGACGTCTTCGACAAAATGGTCTTGATCCCACAGCGGGTATCGACTTTCGACGATCGGAATGCTCCGCACACCCCAGGGTTTATCGGGCACTTCGCCCAACCATTCCAGTGTGCCCGCGTTCCAGAGGTTTCTCGCAACGAGGGGTTGGTTCTTTTTGGAACGAAGCACGTCAAAGAGAAAGACGACGAATCCGATCGCCAGCACGAACGCACCCACCGTGGAAATCAGATTCAACGTCCCCAACCCCAATTCCGCCGGGTAGGTGTAGACGCGGCGTGGCATCCCCAGCAAACCGCTCAGGTGCATGGGAAAGAAGCTGACGTTGAATCCGACCAGCATCAACCAAAACGCATACCGTCCCAGTTTTTCAGAAAGCTGTTTTCCGGTCACGGCGGGATAGTAGTAGTAGACGCCGGCGACGATCGGGAAGATGGTCCCGCCGATCAAGACGTAGTGCAGGTGGCCGACGATGAAGTACGTGTCATGGGCTTGGTAGTCGAACGGGGCGACGGCGACCATGACGCCCGTCAACCCGCCGATGATGAACGTTGCCAACCCGCCCAGCGTAAACAACAAACACACCGATTTGGTGACGCGTCCGATCAGCAACGTGGCGATGAAACAGAAAAGCTGGATCCCGGTCGGTATCGCGACCGCCTGGGAAGCGGCCGAGAAAATACCGATCGAAATCGCCGGCAGCCCGGTCGTGAACATGTGGTGCACCCACAAACCGAAGCTCAGGAAACCCGTCCCGACCGCTGCCAACACGATCCATCCGTAACCGACCATCGGCGTGCGGGCGAAGGTCGGTACGATCATCGCGATCAACGCGATCGAGGGCAGAAACACGATGTAGACTTCGGGGTGACCGAAAATCCAAAACAGGTGTTGCCATAACAGCGGGTCGCCGCCACGCGATGCGTCAAAGAAGGGCCAATCGAGCGACCGCTGAAGTTCCATCAGCAAATCGCCAGCGATCAACGGGGGAAACGCAAACAGGATCATCACGGCGACGACCAGGATGTACCATGCATACAGCGGAATCAGGTTCAACTGCATCCCCGGTGGGCGGCATTTCATCACGCCCACAATCAATTCGACGGCTGCCGCGATCGACGCCACTTCGATGAACGAGAGTCCCAGCAGCCAGATGTCGACGCCCACGCCCGTCTGATATTCCGTCGTCATCGGCGGATACATGAACCAACCGCCTTCCGGTGCGACGCCAAAAAAAATCGATCCGCAAACAAAGACGCCGCCGATGACGAAACACCAAAACCCGTATGCGGACAGCCGGGGGAAAGGCAGGTCGCGCGCACCGACCATTTCGGGCAACAGCAAAATAGAGATCGCTTCCAGAATCGGCACCGCGAACAGAAACATCATCACACTGCCGTGCATCGTGAACACTTGGTTGTATTGATCGGCAGTCAAGAAATCATTGTCCGGTAGCGCCAGTTGGATGCGCATCAACAGCGCCAGGATTCCGCCGAACAGAAAGAACGTGAACGAGGCGACCACGTACCACAAGCCGACTTCCGAGTTGTTGACCGCCGACCAATACCGCCAACCTGTCGGGGTCCGCCATGCGTCGAGCAACCGTTTCGCTTTGACATCGAGTCGGTCGTCGCCGGGTGCGTCGCTGGATGCGTCCATCTTCAATTCAGTTGCTCCAGGTAAGCGACAATCGAATCCAGTTCGTCTCGGTTGAGCATTTCGAACGCGGGCATTTGCACGCCTGGTTTGACATCGTGGGTACGGCTGATCCACCGCCGCAGGTTGTCCGCATCATTCGGCTTGATGGCCGCACCCAAGCTGAGCCGGCTGCCGAAGTGTGTCAAATCGGGGCCGACTCGTCCGCCCGCGTCGGTGCCTCGGATCGTGTGACAGGCGCCGCAGCCCTTGCGGTGGAACAACGCGCGCCCCGCCGTGGCGGCCGGGCCGGACGGTTCACTCACGTCGCGTTGTTGGCCGCGAAGCCATTGCTCGAAATCGGCTTGCGGCATCACCAGCACATCGAAGGCCATTTGCGCGTGAGCGGTACCGCAATACTCGGCGCACACGCCGCGAAACGTACCGACACGATTCGGGTGCAGCTTCAAACGGGTCTCTCGGCCGGGGATCATGTCAACTTTTCCCCCCAGAGCCGGAATCCAAAAGGAATGAATCACGTCCTCACTGGTCAATTTGAATTCAACCGGTTGATCGACCGGCAACCGAATCTCGTTGGCCGTCTCGACGCGTTGGTTTTCGCCGGTTCGGTAGGCCACACGCCACCACCAACGCACTCCGCTGACATCGATGGTCAAACTCGCTTGCGGCGGAGGTCGATGCAATTCAGGCAACATCGCGAGCGCATAACACAGCAGTGATGTCAGCACCAACGTCGGAAACACGGCGCCACCCCCGATGACCAATGTCTTGGTCAATCGTGGACGGTGGCCGCCAGGCACGACGACGGAATAAACGGCCAAGCCGACGACGATCAACCAAATCAACACGCCGCCGCCGAGCATCCAATGGAACAGGTCCGCGATCTGCGCAGCCCCGTGCCCCGCCGGATCGAGCGTCGATTGTGAATGGTCGCCGATCAACAAGAAGCTCATGAGGGCTGGTCGGAAAGAAACCAAGTTGCAAGGAAATCGGCCATGGATGTGGGTTTGTCGATTGTCTCTTCGTCGCCAGGAACGTCGGGGCCTAATCGCGATGCTCGATCGGGTGTGCCGCGTCCGTCATCTGGAGACGGCAGCGACGGAGACGAAAAACCGTGGTCTCCGCTCATTGCAGTTCAAACCCGCCGGTGCCCCAACCGCTTGCGGCAGCCCCAACCGCTTGCGGCAGCCCCAACGCGTTTGGCAGCCCCAACCGCAAATCGTGTGCCCACACTTCAGTAAACCGTCTCTACGGTGGATGAGCATGCGGCGGTCGATTGAGTTTTCGTGAACAGCAGTCGCCGCCAACCGCAGGAACTCCGCCGGCGAAATCATTCGTGTGCTGAGATCACGCCGTCGTCGTTGCAGTTTGAACCGTTCGAATCAGACAGTTCAAACTCGAGTGTTGAATGACCAATCTTGAACCGGGTCCCGAGCAGCGACTTGATCTCGCATTTGATCGACTCCAGTTTGACCGCACTCTGCTCCGCAATCACAACGTGTGCCTCCAATGCACGGGTTCTCTCGTCGAGTTCCCAAACATGCAAATGATGCAACTCTTCGACCCCGCTAATCTGCTCCACCGACTCGATTAACTCTTTTAGTTTTACGTCTGGCGGTGCACCCTCCATCAAGACGCGAGTGGTCTGCGGAAACATTTTACAGACTTGCCAAAGCACATAAATGGCGATCAGCAATGTGATCACCGGATCGACCCATCTCCATTCAAGCCAGATGATCGCGGCGGCACCGATCAGCACGGCAACCGATCCGGCTGCGTCGACAATGTTGTGGATAAATGCCGCCCGCACATTTAGCGAACCGTGGCTCATCGACCGCAACAGAAAAGCGGTGCCCACATCCACGACCAACGCAATAACAGCCGTTATCGCCATCAGCTGACCAATGATCTGCTGAGGAAAAAACAAGTGCCGAATACCTTGGTAGACCAAGAACAATCCGATCACCGCCAGCAGCGTCAAATTGATCATCGCCCCAATCATTTCTGCTCGGCGATATCCAAACGTATAACGCTCATTCGCATCGTTTCTTGAGATCCGTCGTGCGATGTACGCAATTAAAAGTGAGTTGGCATCATTGAAATTGTGGGCCGCGTCGGAGACTAGCGCCATGCTTCCTGAAAGGAACCCCGCAATGACCTGACCAATCGTCAGTAGATGATTCAGCGCGATCGCCCATAGCAATCGGTGGTCACTAACATCTTGGATCGCTTCGCGATGGCCCCCATGTGAATGTCCGGCGTGGTCGGTCGGCACGTTGTTATTGACACGATGGGTATGGCTGATCGAGTGCTGAGGCATGTGGATGTCCAGGGTGGTCGGTCGGCACGTCGTTGCGTCGCATCGCTGAAGGTGTCGATCAGGTTAGAATGTCTCAGGCGGCCAGGTGTGTGCGGGAATCACCCCCGCTCCAACGCGGTGACGACAATCGATGTTACCAGCTTTTAGGGGGACGGCGGTCGTGGCTGGTGTGCCGCCCGCCATAACGATAGCCGGGAAGTGCAAACGAGATGCCTGTCCGGCTGACGCTTGATGTAATCGCAGGATACAATCGGTGCTGTACCGCCCCAATCACCTCCAGTCGAGACGTTTGCGTATGCACGGAACCCTGGTGCACGGAACCCTGGCACCGCGTTTGTTGACGCGGCACTCGAACGCAGGAAGCTGTTGTGCGGTCCGCGGCTGTGCGGTCGGCCTGTTCCTGTTCTCGTTCCTGTTTCTGGGCTGTGCGCGGCGGGGCGCTGAACTCGGCGACAACGATCCGGGCGCGGGGAAGACCGCTTCGTCGGACGCCAAACGGACAGATTTACCGCGGCGAATCGATGCGCAGCATCTGCCGAATCCGATCCAGGTGCATCCCAGGGTGATTTCCGGCGGGTTACCCGATGGAGAGCAAGGCTTTGAAGCGTTGCAGTCGCTCGGGGTGAAGACGGTGATCAGCGTCGATGGGATGAAGCCGGACCTGGAAACCGCGAAAAAGTACGGCCTGCGGTACATCCATCTGCCGCATGGATACGATGGCATTCCGGACGAGCGTGTGAAAGAATTGGCGAAAGCCGTTCGAGGGTTCGAGGGAAAGATCTACATTCACTGTCACCACGGAAAGCACCGCAGCCCCGCGGCGGCGAGTGTCGCCTGTGTGGCGGCCGGATTGATTCCCCGGTCCGAGAGTCTGGCGATATTGCAACTCGCCGGAACCAGTCATCACTATCGCGGACTGTACGAATCGGCGCGTGTCGTCACACCGTTAGAAACCGCCTCGTTGGACGAGTGGAAGATGGAATTCCCCGAGTCCGTTGATCTGCCCCCGATGGCGGAAGCAATGGTGGCGATGGAGCACACCCATGAACAGTTAAAGCAGATCGCCGAGGCGGGATGGCGTTCTCCGGCGGACCATCCCGACCTGTCTCCCGCTCATCAGGTGTTGTTGATGCGCGAGCACTTCACCGAACTGCTCCGCAACGATGACGTGTTGAAGGAATCGGACCTGTTTCGGCAATCCTTGCGTGACTCCGAGCAAGCCGCCGAAGGACTGGAACTTGCCTTGCGGGCCTGGGTGGCGACTTCCCCTGCGGCCGACGCGCCGCCGCCGGAGTCTGTGCGGCGCCACGCGGCAGCGATCTCTGCCAACTGCAAGGCCTGTCACCGGCAATTCCGTGATGTGCCGCTGAGCGAGAAGTGAAGCGAGTTTGGGGCGTCCGGGCACCGGCCCAGTGCCTAATACTTATTTAGTCTGGATCTGCTGCGTCAACGGTGAGCCGCTGGCCGTAAGGCCTCGGGCAGGCGCCGGAATGCCCGGCCGCTCACGCGTCGCGGCTCACCAAATTAACAGCCCGCTTGCGGGCTGTCGATTTAGTCGGGTTCTGCGGAGTTAATGGTGAGCCGTTGGCCGTAAGGCCTCGGGCAGGCGCCGGAATGCCCGGCCGCTCACGCGTCGCGGCTCACCAAATTAACAGCCCGCTCGCGCCGTTCCGCTAAAACCTTTTGAGCTAAAACCTCGTCAAACACAGGGGAAAGAATGCTTCACAGCGCTTCCCTCCCGTCCCGTCGCGTGACTACTTCAAGCTAACCGACTGCGCGGCACCACCCACCTTGGCGTCTTTGACGACGATCGTTTCGGGTGCGTCTTTGCCAGCCTTGATGAGGAAGGTTTTGTCCTTGGGAGCCGCCGGGACAAACGTCTTTCCGGCGATGCGAACCGTGTAAAGGATCTCGTCGCTGTCGCGGTCGACCAGCTGCACGACCGGTGAATCGACATCAAAGGTCAACTCCCCGAGTTTTCCCCAGGACGGCGGATTGTAGTTGTCGAATTGCGAAATCGTACGCGGCCAGCCGGGGTACTGCTTTGCCGACGGATCGGTCACGTCAACATTCCGCGGCCAACATTCCATCGTGATCTGACGGGTTTGGGTGTTCAGGCGGACGATGCCGAATCCGGCCGACCGTGTGTTGAGCACGTTGCCTGCCGGCATTTTCTCGGGGTTGGCTGCCGCGTAATTGGTGACCTTGTTGGCAAATCCGTCGAGATGGTCTCCCGTGTATTCCGGGCTGCTTGGTTCACGGTTTTGACCCGGTTCCAACGGTTCCCACCAGCGGAGATACAGGTTGGCGATCGAGGGAACACAAAACGACCAGATGGCGTCTCGATGTTCGTCGATGCCATGATGAAAGATCGTGGCTAAGTGTTGATCGCCGGCGTAGTGAAACGCGAAGGCTTTGCGGAGTGCCTTCAACGCACGGTTTCGTCCGGTTTGTGGCCAGCCGTTGGAATCCATGTCGGCATGCAACCGACCGTTGGCGCTGCCGTGGATGTGTGCACCACCGCAGAAAATGGTTTGCGACAGGGCAACTTTCATGCTCGCGTCGCGCCAGTCTTGGGCCCAGCTGTCAAGGAAATCTAATTGTCGCTGCCCCAACAGGACGGCACCGTCGACATCGACGCTGGCGGGATCGTATTCGGGATTGCGAATGTGGTCGGGGCGAGGCCCTTGCTTGGGCACGCGGCCTGCCGGACCGGTTTTGAACTTGCGGTCTTCCAGAATGGCGAAGTCGATGTTGCCCCAATTCAAATTGGTGAAGTAGACGCCGATGCCCTGACCAATTTTTCCCGGGTCCACCGGATCGGGGAAATGGCTGGTCTGGGCACGTTCGACTTCCTGGACATAGATTCCGGGTTGGCGGTAGCCGCCGTCGGCGTTGCCACTGAGCGTGGAAATCTTTCCGCTTTCGCCCCACAAGTTGGGCTGGCCGACATCGTGGTCATCGGGCAGACAAAGCGTCGGGCGATCCTTGATGATGTCGCCGAAATCGCGTCCGAATTTCAACCAGGCGGCGAGGTGTTTGTTGTGGTCGTAGACTTGGTCGCCGGAGAAGAACAGCACGTCGGCGTCGACTTTTCGAACGTTGTCGATCAGGTCCTGGCGTGAGATGTCACCGCCATGGGCCGGTTGAATCGAGTTGCCGGTAAAGCCCGCGACGACGATTTCGTCCTTGTCCACCGGGTTCTTGCGAATGACGCCTTCGTACTTCGCTGCGGTGCCATGCACGACCCGATAGTTGGCCGCTCGGGTGTCGTCCCAGTTTTCGACTCGAAACGGCGCCGTCCAGCCGGGTTCAATCACGTTGGTTCGAGCGACTTCCACCCAGTTGCCGTCGGTTTCGATTTCCAGCCCAACGGTACGACTCTCGCCCGACTGGAGCGGATAGAGTTGGGCGGTCAGCTTGAGCGTGTTGTCGTGAACCGTGTAGAGCGCAAAACAAATCACCTCGCTGCGTTCGACTTCGGGGATTTCCAGGACCGCGCGGCGCGGCCGGCGCTGGTTGTTCTGTTGAGCGAGTGCCGGAGTCACGGCCAGCAGCAACGCCAGGCAGCAGAGCCCGGCTCGTGTGTATCGTTGTCGATTCATTCAATTGCCTATCAATCGGGAACCGCGAAAACGGGGTCAGGAGTCAATAGCCGGAACGGCCCTACGGGTGCTTCGCACGATTGACTCCTGCCCCCCTTTTCGCTCGCAGGACTTTAGGGACAGCGCCTAGTGTAACTCAGCGGTCACCCTCTGCCGACCTTGGGGAGACTTTCTTCTCGCCCGGTTTCCGCCACAAGAAAAACAGAAACAGGGGGATGGCGAAGTGCGGTGCCCGGAGAGCGGTTTCGTGCAAGAATTGATCGGCCCCCCAATAGTTGAGCCCCCAGGACATGCCCGCGACGGGGCGGGCGACGGCGGTCAGAAATCCCCAAACCGATGCGTACAACGCGCTGGCGCGACGCAGGTAGGGAATACAGATTCCGATGCAGACCAGAAAATCGAGCACGCCGGCGGTTCGCAACAGCATCTGTGCGGTGGAATAGTCGGCGCCCAGGATCAACGTCGTCATGGCATAAAAGTTTCCCGGCGTCGGCCAAAATCCGATCGCATAACAGCCGTGACCGGCAAAGGTCATGATCAATGCGATCACCGCTGTCGTCACGGTGACCCGATGCCTCACGCCGAGGGCGAGCGCCATGACCAGAATCAATGGGATCAACATCTGGCCCCCATGTTCGATGAACATCGGCAATTGACGTTGTGCGGCGACGTAACTGGCGTAGCTGAGCAAGGTCAGCAGCCCGCTACCGAGCACCAGCCCGGACATCTGCACCCAGGACGTTTTGCGAACCGTGATCGTCAAGAGCGTGCATGCCAAGTACAGCCACCAGATCCGAGCGATCCACTTCTGCACGAAACCGTCATCGGCCCCCGTGCCGACAAACTCGTCCCAGGAGAGTCCCAGTCCAGTGGCGAGGTCGTACGTGGCGTCCTGCCAGAGCAGCACACCATAGGGACCTTCCCAATAATAGTGCACCCAAGTCCAACCGGCGAAGCAAAGAAATGCTCCCAGCCGGAGGCAGGCGATCGGCAATCGGTGTGGATTCGATTCGTTCACATTCGACCTGGGCAAGACGCGGTGCGTGTGGGTGACGCTACAATTTTTGATGGCAGGCGATTGTAATCCCTGATCGAGCAGATGTCTCAGGGTGGAAGCTGTTGCGGTCGGCAGGATTGACTTGGGCAACGGACAAAAAAGGAAGGGTCGATGGCGCAGAACGTTCCCAGCAAAGAGCACTTTCAGCAAGCCTATGACGGCAGTGCTCCGTGGGATATCGGCAAACCGCAACCGGTCTTCGTCGAGGCTGCCGAACAGATCACCGGCCGACTGCTCGATGTCGGCTGTGGAACCGGAGAGAATTCGCTCTTCTTTGCCGAGCGGGGCCACCAGACCACCGGCATCGACTTTCTTGAACACCCCATCGCCCTGGCAAAGCGAAAGGCGCTCCAGCGTGGACTGCCGGCGGCCTTTCGGGTGATGGACGCGCTACGCGTGGACGAGCTGGGCGACGTGTTTGATTCTGCGATCGACTGCGGCTTGTTCCACGTCTTTTCCGACCCGGACCGCGCACGCTACGTCGACGCTCTGGCGCGGGTCGTCAAACCGGGCGGCCGATTGTTCCTGATCTGTTTCAGCGATCTGGAACCGCCGGGCGACGGACCGCGGCGAATTTCACAAGACGAAATCCACACCGCCTTCGCAGACGACTGGCAGGTGGAATCGATCCGGCAAGCCCGATTCGAAACCCGCCGTGATCCGCAGCAGTCACCGTTCAGCGAGGGCGGACCGTTGGCCTGGTTCTGCGTGATTGGCAGAAGTGCCGGTTGATGGAATCGACGTTCCGAAATCAAAGCGATCCTGTTGGCCGCCAAGGCGTGAGCGAGAGACCGTCAATCCCACTGGAAAGTCGTCTGGGCCCGTAGGCTCGCGGCAAACGGCTGGTAATCGTTTGATATCAGCCGGTTCACGCCAGCGTCCGGGCCTCCTCCGTTTGGCTAAAGTAAGCGGTATTGGGCTCGAATCAACAGCTGCTGATACACTTTGGGCACGTCAACGGTTGACGTGCGACCGCCTTGCCTTTTTTCTCATACGCTTCCCGTGTCAGACGTTACCCGAATCCTGAATCAAATCGAAGCCGGTGATCCCGCGGCGGCAGGCGAATTGTTACCGCTGGTGTATGCCGAACTGCGGCGACTGGCGGGGCACAAGATGGAGAAGGAACCGGCGGGGCAGACGTTGCAGCCGACTGCGCTCGTCCACGAAGCGTACGTACGTCTGGTGGGTGCCGAGGATGTCCGGCAATGGGACAATCGTGGCCACTTCTTTGCAGCGGCGGCCGAGGCCATGCGCCGCATTCTGATCGATAACGCTCGCCGGCGTCAGAGCCACAAACGTGGCGGGGACCGCGAGCGGCTGGAGATCGCGGAAGTCGATGCGATCGTCGACTCCGCTGACGTCGATGAATTGCTGGATCTGGATGCCGCCCTGACCAAGCTCGCCGAATGTGAACCGGAAATGGCCAAGCTGGTTCAATTACGATATTTCGCCGGGCTGTCGGTCGAGGAGTCGGCCAAAGCACTCGGCATGTCCCCGCGTACGGTCAAACGAAATTGGGCATTCGCCCGGGCATGGCTCGGTCGCGAACTGAATTTGGGCGAGGGGATCTAAAATAGTTGGCCCCGGCTGATGCTGGAATCCGCATTGCATTACGTGGGCGAGTCGATTCCGTCGCTCTGCGGATGAGGTTGTGACCGTTTAAAAAGTCACCCTCCCGTGTGCGGGAGGGTCGAGCGCAGCGAGGGGAGGGCTTCCGACATTGATGCTTCATCGTTGCCATCAACTTTGGCGTCGCAACAACCCTCCCCGCGTCGTCGCACACTCCTCCGCGACCCTCCCAGAGGGAGGGTGACTTAAAAACTACCTGTCCTCACCGCGGAGGCAACGAGTCGGCTTCCACAAGTTGACTCTCGCGCAATTCACCACCATTGGTCGAAACGTCATGGCCGTCGCATCCGAAAAATCGATCTTCTTTCATGCCGTCGAGATTGAATCAACGGCTGAGCGCGCCGCGTACGTCGAGCATGCCTGTGGCGGCGACGTGCAACTGTTGACGGCCGTTTGCGCGTTGCTTCGCGAGAACGATCGGGAGGAGAACCCCGTCGACAATCCGGTCGGTGCGGCGTTGATGCCGACGGCGCTGCCCGCTGAGGGCGGACGTGCCGCCACGACACGGTTTTTCCCAGGGGCGATGGTTGGACCGTACAAGTTGATGGAGCGAATCGGCGAAGGCGGATTTGGATTGGTCTTTGTGGCTCAACAGCAGGCTCCAGTCCGACGGCGGGTTGCGCTCAAAATCATCAAGCCGGGGATGGAGTCCCGCGAAGTCCTGGCTCGGTTCGAGGCCGAGCGGCAGGCGATCGCCTTGATGGACCATCCCAACATCGCGCGGGTGTTCGAAGCCGGCGTCACGGAGACGGCGCAACCGTATTTCGTCATGGAACTGGTGCGTGGCGTCCCGCTCAATGAGTTCTGCGACCACCAGCAGTTGAACATGTCGGAGCGGCTCAAGCTGTTTGTCACAATCTGTCACGCCGTCCAGCACGCCCACCAGAAAGGGATCATCCATCGCGACCTGAAACCGTCCAATATTCTCGTGACACTTCAGGATGGTCAGCCGCTGGCAAAGGTCATCGATTTCGGCGTGGCAAAGGCGATCGGCCAGAGCTTGACCGTCAAAACGATTTACACACGGTTCGCGTCCATGGTCGGCACCCCGGCCTACATGAGTCCTGAACAGGCGGCGATGAGTACCGACGATGTTGACACGCGGAGCGACATTTATTCGCTCGGCGTGTTGCTCTATGAAGTGCTGACCGGTTCGACCCCGTTTGCCCCGGACCGGTTGCAAAGCGCGGGGTTTGATGAGTTGCGACGGATCATTCGCGACGAGGATCCGCCGCGCCCCAGCACTCGTCTGAGCACGCTGAACAACGAACTGGCGAGCACCGTCGCCGTCAATCGACGGCTCGACCCGGCAACGCTCTCCTCGGCGATGAAACGCGATCTGGATTGGATCGTGATGAAGGCGATGGACAAGGATCGAAACCGAAGGTACTCGACCGCCGGCGCGATGGCCGAGGACGTTTCACGCTTCCTCAACGACCAACCGGTCGACGCACGTCCGCCTTCGACCTGGTACCGATTCTCCAAGTTCGCCCGGCGAAACAAAGTCGGCCTCTCGACCGCCTCGATCGTCGCCTGCGCCTTGCTTCTGGGAACCGCGGTCAGTGTCTGGCAAGCCCATGCGGCGATCAATGAACGAGATGAGAAAGAGATCGCGTTGGAAGAAGCACGTGCGGCCGAGCAAGTTGCCAATGCCGCTCGGCTCGAATTGGAACGTTTCAATGATCGTCTCAATTCGACCACCGTTCTGCTGGCGTCGGGACGAGCCAATGCCGACGCCCAACGCTGGTCGGAGGCCTACCAGGCATACACCGAAGCGACGGGCGTGTTGCCGAAATACTTCCTGGTCTGGCTCGAGCGAGGCGGGTTGAATGCAAAACTAGGCCGCTGGGATGCTGCCGCGGCTGATTTTGCAAAAGCGGTCCAAATCGGGTGCCCGGTCGAACAGGCTGAATTGTCGGGTGTGCCACAATTGTTGTTCTTTGCCGGAGAATCCGCCGCTTACAAAAAACTGAGTAACGAATTACGACGCGTCGAAAACGACGATCCCATGGCCGTGACCATTCGAGGGCAATTGGTCGGTGACGTCACCGAATCAGCGGCCGCAGAGCTGGCAGATCGTGTCGAGCAGATGCTCGCTGCCATGCCCAACCCGGACGACCCCGAGGCAAACCGCGAATCGGATCGCAGACGTCGGAAATACGCCGAGATGTTCTATGGGGTGAACCTCTACGTTGCCGGCTGGGCGCATTTGCGAGCGGGAAATCATCAACGCGCGATCCAGCGGTTACAGGAATCGAATCAGGCGAACTGGTTCGGACGCGGTATCGCCCATCCGCTTCTCGCCATCGCTCACCACAGAACGGGCAACGCGGACGAGGCCGTTGGTTCGTTCGAACAATCACAGACGCTGCTGGATCGATTGCTCGATGAAAGCGTCAGCGAGTCCAAAGGCTCGCCGATGATCCCATGGATCGATTGGGTCGAATTCCTGCTGCATCACCGCGAGGCGAGTATCGTCGTCAAGGGGCATACACCGGCTAACGACCCCCGAATGCAGCAGATGGAACGCATTGCCGATGAGCGAATTTCCGGTTGAGCGAATTTCCGGTTGAGCGAATTTCCGGTTGAGCGAATTTCCGGTTGAGCAGCGCCGTCGGTCGCTGCGTCGTTGTCACCTCTTTTTTTCTGCACCGATTTGTCTGGCCCCGGGCTCGTGTGGTTTACGCATTAATCAAGTAGAAGCCTGAGTCCTCGTGCGGCGGCTACTTTTAGCCGCGGAAAGAGATCTGATCATGAACTTATGCAAACCGTTTCTACTGTTCGCCTTCATCAGCATCACGGCCCAGGCGCAGCACCCGTTGTCGATTTCAGTCGGCGACGCAGCGCTCACGTCCAGCGATTCCGCCGGCCCCTTGTGGCACCGCGATCGGGGACTTGCTGGTGACCGGTTCGAATGGAGGCGTGATGAATGGGGCCAAAACCGTTCGGCTCCGCCGGCCGGTGGGCTGATGCATTGGTTCATCAACCGCGACTCGGACAGCAGCCTCGGGCTGACGCAGCTGGAGTTGCCGCAGACCCATCGTTTTCTGTTCCCGGGACTCGACGAAGACGGCAATGGAGAACTGAGCCGCTCTGAGATCGGACGCTTCGAGACCTTTGCCCTCGGTGAATTCGACGGACTGCAATTGCGAAGTTCCCTCTGGAGCGATGACGCACCTTCCACACAAACGACTCTGCGGTTGAAAGAAGTCCTAGACTCCTTCCTGTCCGAGATTGCTGAGTCCGATGCCAGTGCTGCATCGGAGATTGCTGTGACCAACCGGGCCGCGTGGACCTCTTATGTCTTTACCGTTGCCGCGATGATGATCGCCGCTTTCAGTTTTGGGCATCTGCTGACCAGTTCACCGCCACGCCGCCATCGCTGGACTCAAATCGATACGTCGCCCGATGCAACTCGTTCGGTCGTTGAATCGCTAGTGCTGATCAGTCTGCTTTCGATGATCGACCTGTTTTGGACGACGATCAAATCGACGGAGTCTCATTTTCATGAAATGAATCCGCTCGGAAATCAAATCTTGCTCAATGGCGACTCCCTGACCGCATTCAAGGTGATCAGCGTACTGGTCAGTCTGTTGCTGTTGTTTTTCCTGCGTCAATACAAAGGTGCACAACTTGCATCGTGGTGGGGGTGCTTGGTCTGCACGCTCGTCACGTTTCGCTGGATCGTTTTGGATTCCGCCATGCTCGGATGAACCCTGCTGGGCCGAACGCACCATTCCCCCGACCTCTCTTTCTCTCTTCCCTGGAAACTGAATCGATGATCAAGTTGTACTTCGCCAGTCTGTTCTTCCTGTGCTCCGCTGCCATCGGTTTCGCCGCCGATTGGCCTCAGTGGCAGGGACCGGATCGAAATTCGAGCTCGAAAGAAGACTCGCTGCTGCAGCAATGGCCCGATGGCGGTCCGTCCTTGGCTTGGCGAGTCGACGGACTGGGGGGCGGTGATAGCGCGCCCGCGGTCGCCGACGGCAAGCTTTTGGGAATGAGCAATCGGGACGGTAAAGAAATCGTCTGGGCACGCTCGGAAAACGACGGCCAGGAACTCTGGTTCACGTCGTTGGGTGACGCGATTGACCAACGCGTGCCGCAGTCCAAAGAGGGCCCCGGATGCACTCCGGCCGTCGACGGCGATCGGTTGTACGTGATCGGCATGAGCGGCCGCGTCGCCTGTCTGAATGCGGAGGATGGCCGCATCGTTTGGCAACGAAGTCTCGTCGATGATTTCGGCGGTGTCTTGCCGATGTGGAGTTACCGCGAATCACCACTCGTCGACGGCGACCAAGTGATCTGCACACCGGGTGCCTCCGATGCGATGATCGTCGCGCTCAATAAGTTGACGGGAGAGACGATTTGGAAAAGCCAGATGCCCGGTGAATCCGCAGAGGCACCGGCAGACGCACAGAGTGATCGTCCGAGTCGCCCGGAACCTCCAAGTCGTGAGGCACCCCCCCAACGCGGATCCGCTCCGGAAATCAGCGGCACCGAGAACGCAGAATTATTTCAGAGCGAGCATTGGGGCATGACCGGTTTTGCCTACAAGGTTCCCAACGGAAACTATCTCGCCAAGCTCTATTTTGCCGAGACGTACAACGGCATCACCGATGCCGGCCAACGGGTGTTTGCCTTCGACGTCGAAGGCCGGGAGTTCAAGGACTTTGACATCTGGGCGAAAGCTGGCGGGCCGCGAAAGGCCTATGTCGAATCGGTTCCGGTCGAGGTGACCGACGGCGAACTGAACATCACGTTCACGCGTCAGATCGAGAATCCTGCCATCAAAGCGATTGAAATTGTTTCGCAAGGTGATGGAGCGACGACGACCGAGGCCATCCGCATCAACGCCGGTCGGGCAACGCCTTGGACCGATGCCAAGGGGCAGGTCTGGTTGGCCGATCAAGGTTTCGCCGATGGTCAAACCAATCCGGGGACCTTCAATTTTGCCGGCGGTCGTCCCGGCGGCTTTGGCGGTGGACGTGGCGGCTTCGGCGGTGGACGTGGCGGCTTCGGCGGTTTCGGTGGACGTGGCGGGGCTCGCTCGGGCGCGGCGTACTCCTCGGCCATCGCCATCGATTTCGAAGGCCAACGACAATACGTTCAACTGACCGCCAAGTCACTCATTGGCGTCTCAGCTGCCGATGGCACGCTGCTTTGGCAATACGATGCGCCGGCCAACGCGATGGGCATCAACTGCTCCACACCGATCTTTCAAGACGGTCTGCTGTTCGCGGCGTCCGCCTACGGGGCCGGTGGCGGTGCCGTGAAGTTGGTCAAAGACGCCGGGGGAGAGATCACCGCGGAGGAAGTCTACTTCACGACCAGAATGCAAAACCACCATGGCGGAATGATCGTGGTGGATGGATGTCTGTACGGAGCGAACGGAGGAAACGGGGGCGGGGTCATGTCCTGCCTGGACTTTCAAACCGGCGACTTGCTGTGGCGAGATCGTAAGGGGCCCAAGGGTTCCTTGCTGCTGGCCGACGGACGGCTTTACCTGCGCGGCGAAGACGACGGAGAGATGCTGCTGATCGAGCCATCACGCGACGGACTCGTTGAACGTGGTCGCTTCGATCAACCCGACCGCAGCAGCGCGAAGGCCTGGGCGCACCCGATTGTCGCCAATGGCAAGCTCTACATCCGCGACCAAGGACTGTTGCTCTGCTACGACGTCCAGGCGGAGTAGCGAAACGTTAGCAACGAGGCTTGAAAACGTCCCGCCCAACCAATCTTCTTGCCCATCACATCGCGACGAACCATGCCGATCGGTTGCAGAGACGACTCTGGATCTGACGAGCGGAACTGAATTTCCGCAATCAGTGGTAGTGGCGATTAGCGAGGAGTGTCCATTTTCCCGCCATGTTTTTGCCACTCCCTCCGGATCGGCCGATGAAGTGGGGGGAGGCGTCGATCTGACGGTTCTAGACCGGAATACGCGGCTCGCCGTCCGCTGCAGCCCTCACTGTTTCCCAGTCAATACTGGAAACCGAGCGATGCGGCTTGCACGATCAGACCGCGACGACGCAGGGGCAAACCGTCCAGAAACGACTCCATCTGGTCGCCGTAGGCTCGTTCGGCGTACTGACAGCTAACGATCCGCTTGCCGCGGGGCGATCGGGCGTAGACGAAGACATTAAATTCAGCGATGTCGCCTTGCCACGTCGCGAAGTCGATGCCGCTCCTCGAGCCATCCTCGCTGTGCCAGACCGCGTAAGGTGCCTGCGGGTTGATCTCCAAGAGTGAATCGGCCATGGCCTCTGCCATCGCAGCCGGCTCGGCATCGATCGGTTGGTCGCGAAAGGCGATCATCTTGCTCCAACGCTCCAACGTCTCGCCCTCGGGGACGTATTCGTTCAGGGTTCCCGACGATTCGTCGTCGGCGACAAACTTCAGTGCGAAAACCTGTCCGTTGAAGTCAAACGAAGTCGGTGGCGAAACATTCGTTACACCCACGCCCGTCGATTGCGACGACACCAGCGTGGCTTCCGCCGGGATCGACGCTTGATCTTGGTCCATCGCTCCACCGACGACACCGACGATTGTCAGCAAGATGACGACTGCGACCATCAGTGCGATCGGGCCCACGAAGAGGACCATCAAGGTGATCAGGAGCCAGTTGCGTCGCGGTTTGGCCGGCACGTCGACTGCCATGGGAGCGGTGTAGGGAGTCGGATCGCAGTCGGTCGGCGTCGGGTGATTCATGGTTGTCGTATCGGTGCAGCAGGAGACGAACCCGGGCACCCAAACCGATGCTCGGTAGGGAAACCTAGCTTGCCGCATCGATCGGTCAAACCCACGACGTGCGAGGAAAACCCCCGTCGTGACCGAGCTCCGCGTCCGTTCTAAGTAACGGCCGGAAAGTCAGTGGGATAGGCTTCCAGCCTGTCGAGACTGGAATGACAGGCTGGAAGCCTATCCCACTAAGGAAGACCGCCAGTTATTCTTCCGACGGGGCGTCATCCTTCACGCGCTTCCAGGTGTCGACCGCGGGCTTGCTGTCGTCGCCGAGAGGGATGCGATATGTTGATACCTGTTCGGCGTCTCGATCCCGTGGTGGAGCAATCGGGCGGGTGGGCATCTCACCATGTACGAAGAACCGGAAGGAAAGAACCGTGGCAGATGGAATCATTGATCCGGCCGAGACCGGCAAAACGGCTTGGACGGAAGCGTGCGTGGATACCGAGTGCTTCATGCTCGGATTGAAGAAACGCAACACGGGGCAAAAACTGTTTCATCAAGCGGTGCGTGAGTTTATCGAATCGGTGATGCCCTTCGTGCAGCAGAACCCGCAATATCAGAAGGCTCAGATTCTCGAACGCATGACCGAGCCGGATCGGATCGTCATCTTTCGGGTCACCTGGGAAGATGACGCAGGGAATGTTCGCGTCAACCGGGCGTGGCGCGTTCAGTTCAATAACTCCATCGGGCCTTACAAGGGCGGCCTGCGTTTCCATCCCAACGTCAACTTGGGCGAATTGAAGTTCCTGGGCTTCGAGCAGACCTTCAAAAACAGTCTGACGGGATTGCCGATGGGAGGTGCCAAAGGTGGAGCGAATTTCAACCCAAAAGGCAAGAGCGATCGCGAAGTGATGCGGTTCTGTCAATCGTTGATGATCGAACTGCACCGGCATATCGGCGAAGACACCGACATCCCTGCCGGTGACATCGGTGTCGGTGCGCGGGAAATCAGCTACTTGTTCGGGCAATACAAACGGCTGCAAAACCGGTTCGTCGGAGTGCTGACGGGCAAGGGGTTGGCGTTCGGCGGAAGCCTGGTGCGGACCGAAGCGACCGGCTACGGCTGTGTCTATTTTTGCGAGAACATGTTGAACCATTGCGGTGACAGCATCAAGGGGAAAACCTGCGCCGTGTCGGGTTCAGGGAACGTCGCCATCTATGCCGCCGAAAAGGCGCACGAGTTAGGCGGAAAGGTGGTCACGCTGTCTGACTCAGCAGGATTCATTCACGATCCGGCAGGCATCGATGCCGAGAAACTCGCGTTTATCAAGGACCTCAAAGAGGTTCGCCGGGGGCGGATTGCCGAGTACGAGGAACAGTACAAGGAGGCGAGCTTTTACGCCGGCCAACGGCCATGGCGTGTTCCCTGTGACGTCGCGTTCCCTTGCGCGACGCAGAATGAACTGAATGTCGACGAAGCGAAAACGCTGATCGGCAACGGTGTGAAGGCCGTTTCCGAAGGTGCCAACATGCCGACCGAGTTGGCCGGTGTCCACGCCTTTCTCGATGCACGCGTCTTGTTCGGCCCGGCCAAGGCTGCCAATGCCGGCGGCGTCGCGGTTTCCGGATTGGAGCAAAGCCAAAACGCGGTGCGGATGTCGTGGGGGCGGGACGAAGTCGATAGTCGGCTGAAAACGATCATGCGCGAAATCCACGACAAATGCGTCTCCAACGGAGATGCCGACGGCTACACCAACTATGTCCGCGGCGCGAACCTTGCCGGCTTCAAAAAGGTCGCCGACGCGATGTTGGCCTACGGCGTCGTTTGAACGGATGCGGAGAAAGGGGCAGAATCATGAGGGCAGGAGGGTCGAGCGCAGCGAGGGGAGGTCGAACGGTGAATCGCGAGTTTTACTTCAGCTGCCAGATCCGCATCCGAAGCAGCAAAGAGAACCCTCTCCTCGCTACGCTCGACTCTCCCAGGGGGAGAGTGACCAGACCCTTTATTTTCAACGCTTAAAAACTGCACGACCTCCACACGGGAGGGTTACTTCTTAACTTGGTGACTATGGGGTCGAGCGAAGCGAGGAATGGTCGGACGTTTGCGGCTCTCCGGGAACCATCACCATCCATCCGACGCCGAACTTGTCGGTGACCATGCCGTAGCGTGGTGACCAGAACGTTTTCATCAGCGGCATGTCGACGGTGCCGCCGTCGGCCAGTGCATTGAAGACGAGATCAGCGTCCGCTGCAGTCGGCACGGACAGTGCGAGACGAAATGCATCAAATTTTGAATCTTCGCCGCAGCCATCGGAGGCCATGATCGTCATTTTGCCAACCTCAAACGACGCATGCATGATTTTGTTGTCGTAACCGTCCGGGACCATGCCTTCGGGGACCGGATCGGGGCTCTCGCTGAACCGCATCCTCATCGAAACCGTGGCGCCGATGGCGTGCTTGTAAAATTCCAAGGCCTCTTCACATCGCCCGCCGAAAAACAGATAGGGTTGAACGATGGCGTCGCGGGTTGCGATTTGATGACGCAGTTTGTCTTCGTGGTCGCTCATCTCGCCTTGCGGATCGTTCTCGGCGAAGTCTTCCATCTCGTACAGCGGTCGAATGTCGATGTCGGATTCTTCCATCATCGGGTTCGGGCAACGTTTGACCCACTCGACCGCTTCGTCCATCGAAGCGACTTCCCACAGCCAGAAGCCGGCGATCAGCTCTTTCGTTTCGGCGAAGGGGCCGTCTGTCACGGTTCGATCCGAGCCGTGGAAGTGAACGCGTTTGGCCTCAGAACTCGGCCTCAGTCCTTCTCCGGCTTTCATGATGCCGGCTTTGACCAATTCCTCGTTGAATTGTCCCATCGCGGCCAGTAATTCCTCGCTGGGCAATTCGCCCGCTTCAGTACTTGAGGTTGCTTTGACAATGACCATAACTTTCATGTGCGATGTCTCCGGGGTAAGGAAGAAGGCGTGATTGCTGGCCTTTTGCAATGAGTCGAACTGCCGATACGAAAATCGACAGCTGATCTTGGAAAAATTAAAAACTGGAGAATGACGACACTTCTCGCTAATCGCCACTCACACCGATTGCGGAAATTCAGTTCCGCGCGACAGATCCTGAGACGTCCCAGCAACCGATCGGCGTCGCTCGTCGCGATGCGATGGGCAAGAAGGTTGGTCAAAAAATTGGATGGTCAAAAAATAAGAAACGAGATACCGCACACCAGTCGTGCTGAACCGCAGTTGTCGATTTGCTATCTCGTTGGGTTCCCAACGAATCATATCTGCTTCCCCCTGGCGGACCTCTTCATTTTTTGACCACCAAATTTTTTGACCCTCTCCCGTCGTCCAACGGGCGTACTGAATCAAACGTGGTGGCGTTCAGCGAGAAGTGTCAGAATGACCGCCTTTTGTCGTCGAGCGAGTCGAGCGAGTCGTCCGGCAATCATGGTAAAATACTGCTGCCGGACGCCGCTGACGATTGGTGATTGCGGTCGGCGGCTGATGCAATGTCCGCGGCTAGGCTCTGTCCCTAAACGACGTTCACCGCCAGTAAACCGCGAAAACGGGATCCCACCGAAATGCGTTTTGTCTGTTTTGCCTTCTTATTTTTGTCCCTTGTCACGACGCGTTGCGGTGCAGCCGATCGTCCAAATGTCGTCATCCTGCTAGCGGACGACCTGGGGTACCAGGACATCGGCTGTTACGGCGGCCCCGTCAAGACTCCCACGCTGGATGGCTTGGCCACTCGGGGCGTGCGATTCACGGATTTCTATTCCGGGTGCGCCGTCTGTTCGCCCTCGCGCGCGACCTTGATGACCGGACGGCATCACATCCGCACCGGCGTTTATAGCTGGATTCACAACGACAGCCAGAACTCGCATTTGCTCGAACGCGAGGTCACGTTGGCCGAGCAGTTGCACGACACGGGGTATACGACGGCGCATTTCGGCAAATGGCACCTCGGTTTGCCGACACCGGACCGAAAGAAACCGACTCCGCGGGATCACGGATTCGACTATTGGTTTGCTACCGACAACAACGCCTTGCCGAGCCACCGCAACCCGGAGAATTTTATTCGCAATGGTGAGCCGGTGGGCGTGATGGAGGGCTATTCGTGCCAGATCGTTGTGGATGAAGCGATCGACTGGCTGGACCGGCATCGTCAACCGGATGCACCGTTTTTCTTGAACGTTTGGTTTCACGAACCGCATCAAAAGATCGCGGCACCCGATGAATTGGTTTCCCAGTACGGAAAGCTGGACGAGCGTGACGCCATTTACTCCGGGACGATCGACAACACCGATCGCGCGATCGGTCGGCTGTTCGCTAAACTCAAACAGATCAACCAGTACGAAAACACGCTGTTCGTTTATGCTTCGGACAACGGCAGCTACCTGGATGAACGAACCGGCGGGCTGCGGGGCCGCAAGGGCGTCAATTGGGAAGGCGGCATCCGGGTGCCGGGGATTTTTTCTTGGCCGGGAACGATTCCCGAGGGAGTCGTCGCAGAGGAGCCCGCCGGCCTGGTCGACGTCTTGCCGACGCTCTGCGGGCTGCTGCACATCGATCCTCCGGCGGGACGCCACCTGGACGGCTCAGACCTGTCGGCGGTGTTGACGGGCCAACCGGAGAAATTCACCCGTCATCAACCGCTGTTCTGGCACTTGCAGAAATCACGTCCCATCGTGGCGATGCGAGACGGCGACTACTCGCTGGTCGCGGATCCCGACTACGAGCTGTCGACGGACAACATGTTTCAGGAACAGTGGATTCCGGCCATCCGGTCGGGCCACTACCGAAATTTCCAGCTGTTTAATCTGACGAGTGATCCACACCAGCAACATGATCTGGCCGGGGAGCGGCCCAAGGTGTTGGAACGGCTGAAAAAGAAACTCTTGGAGATCAACGCCAGTGTGATGGCTGACGGTGCGGACTGGAGTGATCGCTGAATCCTGCATCGATCCAGCCAATACGCTCAGAACAGAACTTTCCCCGGTAAGTGAGCGGATGGCCTACAATTCGCTCGTGGGAATTCTGAAACGACTCGCCCCTCCTGTTCCGGACCAGCGGAGTTGGAAGCACGACATGGATTTTTGGGACCATCTGTTCGATAGCGACTACAAGCGACGTGCCGACATCGAGAAGCTAAAACACTCGGCACGACGACGTAGCGTCGCGCGGTCCCACGACATTGAACAAGTCGATCAGCAAGCCAAGCGAATCGATCAGCTGGAACAGAATGTCGGTGAACTCGCATTACTTTGCCGGACCCTGCTGACCGTCCTACGCGAGAATGGCCTCGTCGAGCCGGAGCAGTTTCAGGAGGTGATGAATCGAATCGATGCCGAGGGCGGTGTCGTGGACGGCATGGTCACCCCCCAGGAACCGCCAGACGATCCGTCCCAGCCGCCGGAGATCCGTGCCTGGTGAGCCGTTGTCAAAGCAACCCTCCCGCACACGGGAGGGTGACTTCAGGTCCTGCGATCCGTGTTGACACCCGTGTTCAGTTCTTTTGGAGCATTGAGAGTCCCCGGATAGGCCGGTTTTCCGGTAATTCATGCCGTTTTTCACGGGTTTTCCGCTGATTTGAGCGGTGGTTGGAGAGGCTCTTTGAGGTTTCGCAATTTTTCTTGTGAAGAACGGTTGACGGTCGAGCCTGTCGGCTCTATCTTCCCGCCTCGCTCGTGAGTGACCGCTCGCCGCAGAGTTCTGCGGCGGGCGGCTGCTAACGCAGCGTCCTTCGATTG
>NZ_NTFY01000094.1 GCF_002289565.1 Rhodopirellula sp. SM50
TCCCCGATCATCCGGGGTCTGTCCCCGATCATCCGGGGTCTGTCCCCGATCATCCGGGGTCTGTCCCCGATCATCCGGGGTCTGTCCCCGATCATCCGGGGTCTGTCCCCGATCATCCGGGGTCTGTCCCCGATCATCCGGGGTCTGTCCCCGATCATCCGGGGTCTGTCCCCGATCATCCGGGGTCTGTCCCCGAACGGCAGTAGTTGATTGACAACCACCGCGCGGAGGGATTACGATTGCACTAGCACGATAGGACACCGAACAAGGTGCCCGGTGATTGACGCGAAGGGTCGGCCGGTTAGGAACTGCAATCAAGGGTGGAGAGACAATGAAGGGTTCGATTGGTTTCATCTGGTTGTTTTGCATCGCCGTTGTCATCAGCCCCGCCGGCGGCCAGGAACCTGCGAAGGATCTGGCGTTTTCCCTGCTCAGCGATTCAACCGGCCCTGTCATGCAGTCCACCGAATCGTTCCAGCTGCGGGTGGTCGACGACGATGGCGAGCCTGTTGCCAATGCCCGCGTGACACCCTGGGCGCTACGCAGTAGCCAAGGACACGGCTGGTGGGCAAGCGACGGAGAAGATCGCTCGGAAACCAAGCCGACGTCAGCGTTGACCGACGAACACGGGATCGCCATCGTGAAGTATCCGAGACTGCGCGATGTGGGTGAGCAAACGAAGACCATTGGTGTCTCCGTTTGGGTCGACCATCCCGACCATGTCCTCGAAGGCTCCGTCCATCTTGATCTTCCACACGATCTGAGCAGCGCCGATCCGGTGGTGCTGAAACGGGGTGTGGATCTGTTTGTTCGTCCCATGATTGACGGGAGACCTGTCGACCCGAAATCGATCGTGGCCAACTGGTCGGACAGCCGCAGCTGGAAGGATCCGACAGTGTTGGAAGCGATCGACTCTCAGACATTAAAATTTCCGTCTTTGGAAATCGGCGACGCGAGCGTGCTGTTGATGCGAGTCCTCGACGACCAGATCACCCACTCCAGCCGGATTGTCGACGTGACACTTAGCGCCGACCAGCGCAACGAGATCACGGTTGAGCTGAAGCCAGTCGTTCCGATCAAAGGCCAGTTGGACCCGGCGGTGCCTCGACCGATCCGCAATGGTCGCGTGGTGTGTGAAACGCTGGATCCATCAGTCGACTACGATCGCGCCGGATTCATCACCTGGGCCCCAGTTTCCGAGAACGGCGATTTCGTCATCCCCGTTTGGCCGACCGGCGAAGCGATCCAACTGGCAGGGATCTGCGACGGATACATCGGCGTGTCCGGTCAAGCACCTCCCGAAGTTTCCGACCCACGCAAACCTGATCCCTATCTGCGAGCTCAAGTGATCCGCCCGGATCAAGGCGATTCAGTCGTGCTGCGGATGGAAGCCATGATCCCCTGCGACATTACCGTTATCAACCAAGACGACGAGCCGGTCGAAGGAGTGCTCCTGGATTCATGGCCCAATATCGCTTGGTGGAATGGCGGATCGCAGGTTTACTGTGACGCGTTAGTGCGAGGCGAAGACATGATTCGCGTCGGCGACCGAAAACGCAACTACAACGAGTTTCTACAGGATGACTATGGCATTCCATTCTCAGTCCGAACCGATGCCAACGGTCAAGCCACCTTGATGCTGCCGAAGGGATCCCAAAGCCTTGGAATCCGAGACGATCAATACGAAATGCCGGCGTTCCTGGGACGCCGATACACCAAGATTAAAATGGTCCCAGGGGAACGCGCCGAGATCACGCTCACGGTTCAGCGGAAAGGCACGGATCATCTCGGTGAGTGGGACAAACTGGCCGGCGTCGTCTTTGGATGCTCCACCCGTGAAGGGCGACGGATCTGTGCACTGCCGGAAGTGCGCGAGAAGATGGACGAATTTGCGAAGACCTTTCGAGAAGGCAAGAACCGTCAAGACCCCAAGCTGTTGGCCGAAGCCTTCACGATCGTTGCCGATGCGTTTGTGAAAGCCGGAGACCTGAACGAATCGATGAAATGGCGTAAGAAGGCAGCAGAGCAGCAGGGCAAGGTCGCACCGTAGTGGTCGGTCGCGAACTGATGGGAATAAGACCAATGCGACCGATAGGACTTATAGGTCGCATTTGTCCCATTGGTCCTATGTCCTCCTGGCCAGCACTCAGCACACCCACCCAGAAGCGCCGCCGCGCCCGCCGAAGGCGTGAGGGGACTATCCCCAGCCAACCAAGCCCCATCGTGCTTCACTACGCGACTGACATGATCTTGAAAAACTCGCGCACCCACGGTGATGTTTGTTGCTGGTATGCGATCAGGTAGCGCCGACGTGTGAAGTAATAAATCGCGTTGCCGCCTTGAAAGATCACGCTGAGCACAATCACACTTCCGTACACCGTCAGGTTCAGAGCCTGGTAGAGCTGCTGACCATCGGAACCAAGCAGTCGGGAAAGCTCGGGGTTGGCACTGATGTCAGGCGTTTCGCCCAGCAACATCCATAGACAATAGGCGACGATCAGCGCGAGAAATCCGACCTGGTTCCAACCGAGCCAGGAGGTCGCCGATGGTTCAAGTTTCAACAGTCTGCGGCGACCCCAAAGCTCAAAAAAGCAAACGGTCGAGAGTCCGGCCGTAATCGCCAACCCGTCCGCCCCGAAGAATGCAAACGGAAACGACAGCGCCGCAATGACTCCCGTCGTCCAGCCATTGAACGTCGCCACCCGCGCGGCGCGACGAATCGGCTTGATTAAATTCGACGCTGCCAACAACTCACGATAGTGAGCTTCGTTTAACGGTCCACCCGATGGGGACGCGATCGGTTCAGCTTCCACGGACCCCGGCTCCCTGAAATTCCTTGGCTTCGTACATCTGGAACCCGGAGGTTAAGGTGCGCAGCGGGTGAAAGCAAGCATCTCAACGAATGCCCCGGGGACAGTCCGCGGTCGTCACTTCAGCACGAAACGCCTTGATGCACCCCGTGTATGCCCGGCATGACGGGAATGCATTGGATTCATCGAGTCGATCAAGCGAGAATTCCGGACCTTCGACTAGCCGGATCGTCATACTAACAGAATCCAACGACTCGAAGTTTCACCCGTCGAAATCCACCCACCCCAGGAAATCTCATGACTTCGATCACCTCTTTCGCCCGTGGGATGACAGGCGTTGCGGCGCTCTGCATCGGCACCAGTCTGTTTGCTCAAGATACTTCGCCCACCGTCTCCTCAGGCGAACAAAGCAACGCCATCAGCAAGTGCCCCGTGATGGGCACCGTCCCTGATCCGGGCCAACGGCACACCGCAGCCGGCGTCTACTCCAACCGCGACTGGTGGCCCAATCAGCTGAACCTGCAGATCCTTCACCAGAATTCGCTCAAGAGCAATCCGATGGGCGAAGGATTCAACTACGCCGAAGAGTTCAAGAAACTGGACCTGGAAGCGTTGAAGCAGGACGTCAATGAGCTGATGACGACTTCACAGGATTGGTGGCCGGCCGACTACGGCCACTACGGCCCCTTCTTTATTCGAATGGCCTGGCATAGTGCCGGGACCTATCGCGTCGCCGATGGCCGCGGCGGCGCCGGTTATGGGACGCAGCGATTTGCACCGCTGAACAGTTGGCCCGACAACGGCAACCTCGACAAAGCGCGACGGTTGCTCTGGCCGATCAAAAAGAAGTACGGCCAAAAAATCTCCTGGGCGGACCTGATGGTCTTTGCCGGCAACTGCGCGCTCGAATCAGCCGGGTTTGAAACGATGGGATTCGCCGGCGGTCGCGACGACGTTTGGGAACCGCAACAAGATGTCTATTGGGGCCCCGAAACCGAATGGCTGGGAGACAAACGTTATTCGGGCGATCGCGAATTGGCAAACCCACTCGCCGCCGTCCAGATGGGACTGATCTACGTGAACCCGGAAGGGCCAAACGGTAAACCCGATCCGCTGGCAGCGGCGAAGGACATTCGAGAAACGTTCGGCCGCATGGCGATGAACGATGAAGAGACCGTTGCCTTGATCGCCGGCGGGCACACCTTGGGCAAGGCGCATGGCGCGGCCGATCCGAGCAAGTTCGTCGGCCCGGCACCCGAAGGCGCGAGCCTGCAAGAGCAAGGCCTGGGCTGGAAGAACACGTTCGGCAAGGGCAACGCAGAGGACACCATCACCAGCGGACTCGAAGGCGCTTGGACGTCCACGCCGGCCACTTGGTCGCACGAGTACTTTGACAACCTGTTCTCCTATGAATGGGAACTGACCAAGAGCCCCGCCGGTGCACACCAGTGGACGCCAAAGGACGAGTCCGCCCAGGGCATCGTTCCCGATGCGCATGATCCATCCAAGTCCCACGCACCGATGATGTTCACGACCGACTTGGCGCTGAAGATGGACCCGATCTACGGTCCGATTTCAAAACGGTTCTATGAGAACCCGGACGAGTTCAACAAGGCGTTCGCAAAGGCTTGGTACAAGTTGACCCATCGCGACATGGGCCCCGTCTCTCGCTGCCTCGGTCCCTGGGTTGCCGAACCGCAACTGTGGCAGGACCCGGTCCCTGCGGTCGATCACGAATTGATCGGATCGAAGGACATCGCAACGTTGAAAACCCGGTTACTCGATTCGGGGCTTTCGATCTCGGAGTTGGTGGAAACCGCGTGGGCTTCGGCGTCGACGTTTCGCGGCAGCGACAAACGTGGCGGGGCCAACGGCGCTCGGATTCGCTTGGCACCGCAAAAGGACTGGAAGGTCAATCAACCGGAAGAGCTGGCGAAGGTCTTGAAGAAACTTGAGAAGATCCAACGAGACTTCAACGACGCACAGACCGGCGACAAGAAAGTCTCGCTGGCGGACCTGATCGTGTTGGGAGGATGCGCCGCCGTGGAAGAGGCCGCGAAACAAGCCGGACACGAGGTCCAGGTTCCGTTCTCGCCCGGTCGTACCGACGCCTCGCAAGAGCAAACCGATGTCGAGGGTTTCGCGGTACTGGAGCCCAAGGCGGATGGATTTCGAAACTACTTCGGCCACAAGCTGAACCGACCGGCGGAGGAATTGTTGGTTGATCGTGCAAACTTGCTGACGCTGACCGCTCCGGAAATGACGGCATTGGTCGGCGGCCTGCGCGTCCTCAATGTCAACGCCGACAATCTGAAACTGGGCGTCTTCACCGAGCGTCCGGGGGTCCTGACGAACGATTTCTTCGTCAACCTCTTGGACATGGACACGACATGGAAAGAGTCCGCCCTCTGCGAACATTTCTATGAAGGCCGCGATCGAGAGAGCGGAGACGTCAAGTGGCGTGCGACGTCCGTTGACCTGGTCTTTGGATCGAACTCGCAACTGCGCGCCATCGCCGAGGTGTACGCCAGCGAAGACGCAAAGCAAAAGTTTGTCAATGACTTCGTGGCCGCCTGGAGCAAGGTGATGAACCTGGACCGCTTTGACCTTGATCCCGCTCAGCGAAGCGGAGCGGCTGAATTGGCGGTCCGCTAACACGATTGGCCAGCGGCAATTGCTGCGGCCGATTCCAGCGGGCAACGTGAAACAGCGGCACGCGTTGGCCTCCGTGCTGCTCGTTCCTTGTTCCCTGGCTCTGCCCTACGCCGTGAACGATTTTTTGGCATTGGGCTTGCGTCCAATGCCACGTCCTTTGGCTCGAAAGGTGTTAGCGGAACGGCGCGAGCCGTCCGGTTGCGCTTCAAAAATACCGTGAAAGACCGGAGGGCTCGCGCCCTACCGCTAACAAAAACTCTGGCTCTAAAGGTGTTAGCGGAACGGCGCGAGCCGTCCGGTCGCGCTTCAAAAATACCGCGAAAGACCGGAGGGCTCGCGCCCTACCGCTAACAAAAATTTTGGCTCTAAAGGTGTTAGCGGAACGGCGCGAGCCGTCCGGTGGCGCTTCAAAAACCCCGCGAAAGACCGGAGGGCTCGCGCCCTACCGCTAACAAAAACACCCCGCTTCGCGTCAAAGTAGATGGCATTGGGCTTGCGCATCTTTGCCAACACACCGGAGGGCTCGCGCCCTGCCGCTAACAAATCGTTCACGGCGTAGGGCGCTGCCCGGGAACACACTGTCCTAAACGGCTCCGCCTTTCGGCCGAGCACCGCGTGTGGCAGAGCCACGCCGACACTGCGTTCCAAGGCGGAGTCATTGGAACGAGGGGCAAATCTCCCTCTCGCACTTGACCAAGTCGGCAACACCGCTTAAGATTCAATCGTTGATCGCCGATAAACGTTAAATCGAATGAAACTTGATGGCCAAAAAACAGTCCAAGAAGAAATGCGATAACTCACCGGTGAAGCTGAAAGCGGATCCGATGGCGGAAGAACTGGCGAAGCTGGCGTGGGCGATCGCGCATCCGGCCCGGGTGCAGATCGTGCGTCTGTTGATCGGACGCGATGCGTGCATGTGTGGCGAAATCGTCGACTGTCTGCCGCTGGCCCAGTCGACCGTCTCGCAGCACCTGAAGATCCTCAAGGAGTCGGGGTTGATCCAGGGCGAAGTCGACGGCCCGAAGGTCTGTTACTGCGTCAATCCCGAACGACTCGAGCAACTCAAACAGTGGGTCGCCGCCCTCTGACAGCGTCTTTTTTTGCCCCAATGTTCGTCGATCGACGATAGTCGATTACTTTTTCCCGTGGAGGCTTTCCAAATGAGTACCGTTGAAATCTACGACCGCGCCATGTGCTGCAGCACCGGAGTCTGTGGCCCCCAGGTGGATCCCGTGTTGCCCAAATTTGCCGCGGACTTGGACTGGTTGACGGCCCAGGGCCATGAGGTCCAACGTTTTAACCTTGCCCAAGATGCGACCGCGTTTGCAAACAACCCGGCGGTTCAAGACATGCTTCGTCGCGAAGGTGTCGATTGCTTGCCGCTGATCTATGTCGATGGCCGGATCGTCAGTCGCAGTGATTACCCGAGCCGTGAAAATTTGGCGTTGTGGACGGGCACGTCGCTCAAGCCCGCGCGGACGCTTCCGGTGGCAGGTTCGGGTGGTTGCTGTGGCGACACCGGTTGCTGCTAAGGATCGAACGGAGAATCGGTGCCGGATCTTGAGTGCGGGATAGGTTTCCAGGCTCGTCAGTCCAGCTTCGACGAGCCGGAATCCTGTCCCACATCTTTTCCGTGCGTTGTTGAGTTTGATATCAGGAGAGAGAGATGGAGTTTTTAGAGACACCGACACGAAACCTGTTCTTTACCGGAAAGGGTGGTGTCGGCAAGACCTCGATGGCTTGTGTCAGTGCGATCGCCTTGGCGGATCGAGGCCTGCGCGTGCTGCTCGTATCCACCGACCCGGCGTCCAACCTGGATGAAGTGCTGGCAACGCAGCTCAGCAACAAGCCGACTGCGGTCGACGCGGTAGCCAACTTACAGGCCATGAACATCGACCCGGAACAGGCCGCTCGGGAGTACCGTGAACGCATGGTGGCTCCCTACCGAGGCGTACTGCCAGACGCCGCGATCCAGAGCATGGAAGAGCAGTTCTCGGGATCCTGCACGCTTGAGATCGCCGCGTTCGATGAGTTTGCCAAGCTGCTCGGCGACGAGCAGGCGACCGCTGATTTCGATCACATCATCTTCGACACCGCACCGACCGGCCATACGCTGCGACTGTTGACGTTGCCGTCGGCCTGGTCGGGTTTCATGGAAACCAACACATCGGGAACGTCGTGCCTGGGCCCCTTGGCGGGGCTGCAGGCGCAACAGACGCTTTACGGAAAAACGGTCGACGCGCTCAGCGATCCGCAGCGAACGACGCTGGTCTTGGTCACGCGCCCCGAGATTTCGGCTTTGCGAGAGGCGGATCGTACCAGCAGCGAGCTCCAGACGCTGGGCGTGACCAATCAGCACCTTGTGGTCAACGGCGTGTTCCAAGCCAGCGATGCGTCGGACCCGATCGCCGCGGCGATGCAATCCCGTTGCGATCAAGCCATCGCAGCGATGCCGGCGGGGCTGGAGGGTCTCGATCGCACGTCGGTTCCGCTGGCCGGCCGCGGATTCGTCGGCATCGAGGCGCTGCGGCAGTTGGGCACCACGCCTCCGGCCGATGCCGCATCAATCATCACATCCACAACGGATTCCGAACAAGGCCGAGAGACCGACGCGACGCTTGCGACCGATGCCTTAATCGACGCGCTGTCGACGCAGGGCCATGGGGTCATCATGACGATGGGCAAGGGCGGCGTCGGCAAGACCACGGTAGCCGCCGGGATCGCCGTTGCCGTGGCGGAAAAGGGATTCGCCGTGCATTTGTCGACCACCGATCCGGCCGCCCACGTCGCCGCGACGATGGCGGCCGACCAGATCGCAGGCCTGACGGTCAGTCGCATCGATCCGGCGGAGGAAATCCGTGCTTATCGCGAGGAAGTGATGCGCACCGCCGGAGCCGAACTGGACGAGCAGGGGAGAGCCTTGCTGGAGGAAGACCTGCGATCCCCGTGCACCGAAGAGATCGCCGTCTTTCGAGCCTTCGCCCAGACGGTGGCTGAAGGGGAAGACCGTATCGTGGTGCTCGACACGGCACCCACCGGGCACACGGTCTTGCTGCTCGATTCCGCACTCGCCTACCACCGCGAGGTGACGCGACAATCCAGCCAGATGCCCGAGTCGGTTGAAAAGCTGCTACCTCGGCTGCGCGATCCGAACTTCACCAAGGTATTGGTCGTCACGCTACCCGAGTCGACCCCTGTGCACGAGGCCGCCCATCTTCAGGACGACCTCCGTCGCGCCGAGATTGAACCGTTTGCTTGGGTGATCAACCAGTCACTCAGTCCTCTACAGTTGAGCGATCCCGTTCTGCGGAGTCGTCAAGCGAGCGAAGGCGTCTTTATCCAAGAAGTTGTCTCCCAGCACGCCGAGCAAACCACGATCCTTCCCTGGCAGGCATCGCCGCCCACCGGCGTCGAAGGGCTTCGCGATCTTTTTCTCGCGGCAATGACGGGCACTGCTTCCCGGTGATCACCTCGCGGCGGCGTTTCGAATTGCGCAACACTGGCGTTTGATGCTCAAACGCTCCTTCAACATGGACGCGATGAGCCGGTCGCAGCGGTCTGCATGATGAACAAAAGAAGCATTACTAATAACACAATCAACTAACGGCACGTGAGCTATATGAAAGGTATCAGTTTGTATCATGAATTGTCTCGCTTGATTGACCAGCGTCAGGCGGAATTTGACCGAATCCCCGAGTCGCGAAAGAAGGAACTTGAAGAAGTCTCCGCCTACGTTCGCCGGCGGCTGGATGTCGCGGGAGAGGCAAAGTTGACCTTTATTTGCACCCACAATTCGCGACGAAGCCACTTTTCCCAGATCTGGGCCAAAGTGGCCGCGGATGCTTATGGCTTGGGCGGAGTCACGACGTTTTCCGGCGGAACCGAAGCGACCGCGATGAACGCCCGGGTCGTTGATTCGCTGCGGCGAAGTGGCTTTGTAGTCGACGTCGACCATGCCGGGGCAGACAACCCGACCTACAGCGTGCGGTATTCAGACGAAACGGCCCCGCTGAAGTGCTTTTCGAAGGTCTTTGATCAGGCTCCCAATCCGACCACCGATTACGCGGCCGTCATGACCTGTTCAAGCGCAGACGACGCGTGCCCGATCGTGCGGGGATGCGAGTTAAGGGCGCCGATCCGTTACGAAGATCCCAAGGTTGCCGACGACACGGCGGACGAGGCCGGCGTCTATGACGAGCGATCACGCCAGATTTGCCGCGAGATGCTGTACATGATGTCCAGGGTCGAAGCCGCGGGCGAATGAATCAGTCCGGCCGTCGAACCGATCATGTTCCCTTGTTCCCGGGCTCTGCCCTCCGCCGTGAAAGACTTTTTAGCGGTAGGGCGCGAGCCCTCCGGTGTGAACGACTTTTTAGCGGTAGGGCGCGAGCCCTCCGGTGTGTACGACTTTTTAGCGGTAGGGCGCGAGCCCTCCGGTGCGTTGGCAAAGAAGCGCAAGCCGGAGGGCTTGCGCCCTGCCGCTAAAACCTCGTCAAACACAGGAAATAAATCGTTCACGGCGTAGGGCTCTGCCTGGGAACACACTGTCCGGGAGGCTCCCGCCTCCTGCCCGCGCAAAAAAAAGGCCACAGCGCTCCGGTGAGCGTCGTGGCCACAAAGAATCTCCGCTCGCCCGCCGAGCGGGCCAGCCCTTGGCGATGCTACTTGCGGGCGATTTCAAGAACGCGGGCAGCGTCATCGATTGCCGCTTTCGCCTTGTTTGCGTCACCGCATGCCTGGATCAACTGAATCGCCGGCTCCAGACGATCGATGACCGATCCGCCGCTCGACTTGGTCGCCTTGCGTATGGCCGATGCCTTGGCCGAACGCTTGGTCATGCCGGCTTTTCTTTTCGCCGCCGAGACGGTTGGCACGGAAACCCCACACGCTTTGGCTGTGACCGCAATCGTCGCGCCGGGGTTTTTCTTCAAGTAGTCGATTACTTTCTCTTGCTTGTTTGCTTTTTTCGCCATCGTTGAATTGTCTGTGGGGGAATGAAGGAGAAAAGATGATTGCATGCGTTCACACCAAGCTGAAGGTCACTGCAATCAATGATTTGCTCAGCCTACATTATCAGACTTTATCGTTCGCGACTTAAAAGACGTTAAAAGGAAAAAAAGATTCTCTTAAGCTATCGGTTCAACGGCCCTATGTAACCTGATGCGCTACATTATCAGCATACAACAGCCTCACTACAGAGGTAACGCCCACCCCCTTTCACACCGGCCTTGGATAGAAAGCGTGCCCACTGATCAGAACCGAGCGACGAGCAGGTCACCGGACAAGGCGTTAGAATTGGCGATCATGAGACGAAAACTGTTCATTCTTGCCATGGTTTCGGGCCTGTCGATCATCGCCTCCACGGGCCGGGCCGAAACACCGACCCAATGGGCCGCGTTCACCGAAGCCCATTGCGTCGGTTGCCACAGCGGCGAGTCCCCCGAGGGCGATTTTAGCTTCGACCGGTTGGACTTTGATCTTTCCAGCGAAGAAACGGCGCGGCGATGGATTCGCGTTCACGATCGCGTCGTTGCCGGCGAAATGCCACCGGCCGATGAAGCGACACCGGATGCTCGCGAGTCGGCCAGCTTTACCGCGGCGCTGGCGAACGAACTGGTCGCGGCCGAAGCCCGCCGCAGCGATGTGGTGCTGCGGCGTCTGAATCGTCACGAATACCAAAACACCGTATGTGACCTGTTTCAAATCCAAGTCACGGTGAATGGATTGCCCGACGATTCATCGACCGGCGGATTCGACACCGTGGGCGAAGGCCTGGCGGTTTCCGCCGAAGCGATGAGCGCTTACTTGGAAGCCGCCGATCAGGTGCTCGATGCTGTGTTTGGCAGCAGTGCTCCACACGAACGGATTCGCCACGAAACGAACCTGCTCGAACAAGTGGACTGGCGGGGCCGTCCGCAATTGGAAAACCAAATCGGCAAGATGTTTCGCCGCACCGACGACGGATTGGTGATTTTCCAGTCGGGCTATTGCCCCACAAACCTGGTGAACTTCGCGCGTTTGCGTGCCCCCGCGGGAACATATCGCGGCACCATGCGGGTCCGGGCGGTGCAGAGTGACCAACCGGTCACGTTGCGAATCTATGGTGGCGATACAATTGTCAATCGTGCTGAACGTCACTTGGTGGGGTACTATGACGTCGCGCCCGGACAGTGGACGACAATCGAATTTACCGATCGCCTGGTGGAAGACGGTGGCACCTTTCAGCCGAAATGTTACGGCACGCGTGACACGCGAAAGGACGCCGACACCTGGCCGGAACCGGGAATCGAAATCGGCGACATCGTGATCGAAGGCCCCCTGGACGAATGGCCGCCGCCGGGGCGCGTCCGATTGCTCGGCGATCTCGAGCTTGAGATGGCCGGTCGAGACGATGCAGAACAGATCTTGCAGCGGTTGTTGCCGCTCGCGTTTCGACGCCCGATCGAGCCGACCGAAGCGGATGCCTACTTGGATTTATTCTCTTCGGCGGTCGCCGACGGTCGGTCGTTTGAATCCGCATTGCGGGTCAGTTTGAAAGCCGTCCTCTGCTCGCCCGACTTTCTGTTTCTTAACGAGCCGGGCACATCACAGATCAGCCCGCACGCGTTGGCGGCGCGGTTGTCGTACTTTTTGTGGAGTACGATGCCGGATGACGAATTGATGAAACTCGCCGACGACGGTTCGCTGCGGCGGGGCGACGTGCTCGCGCAACAGGTCGAACGGCTGCTGGCATCTCCCAAGGCGTCGGCCTTTACCAAGAACTTCACCGGCCAATGGCTCGATCTGCGCGAGATTAATTTCACCGAGCCGGACGCGAATCTGCACCCGGAGTTTGACGAACTGTTGCGAATCTCGATGGTGCAGGAGACGGAACGGTTTTTCGACGAAATCCTGTCCAACGATCTCAGCCTCGTGAACTTTGTGGATTCGCCGTTCAGCTTTCTCAATGGACGGCTTGCCAGTCACTATGGCATCGAGGGTGTCGATGGCCAGACATTTCGCAAAGTACAGCTGCCACCGGACAGTCCACGCGGCGGATTATTGACGCAGGCCAGTGTGCTGAAGGTGACCGCCAACGGAACGTACACCTCGCCGGTGCTGCGTGGTGCCTGGATTTTGGAAAACATCTTGGGTCAGCCGACGCCGCCGCCGCCGGACAATGTAGGATCGATCGAACCGGACATCCGTGGCGCGACGACCATTGGCGAACAGTTGGCCAAACATCGCGACGTCGAGTCGTGCGCCGCCTGTCATCGCCAGATCGACCCACCCGGGTTCGCGCTGGAGTGTTTTGATCCGATCGGCGGTTATCGCGATGCGTACCGGACCATGTCACCGGACGCGCGACGACCGAATCTCAAGCAAGCACCGTTTACCTATGCCTGGGTGCGGTACCGAATCGGACTACCCGTGGATGCCACGGCGCAGATGCCGGATGGTCAAACCATCGAAAGCGTCGACGACTTCAAGCGGATCTTGTCCGCGGACCCCGACCAGCTGGCCCGAAACCTGGCCAGCAAACTGATGACGTACGCGATGGGGCGTAAGATAGGATTTGCCGACCGCCGCTCGGTCGAAGACATCGTCGGTCAAGCACGCCGCCAGAACTACGGTTTCCGTTCGCTGATCCACGCCATCGTGCAACACCCCACCTTTCAAAAACCATGACACAACCAAATCGCCGAACGATCTTGCGCGGCTGCGGCGTGGCTTTGGCGCTGCCGTTTTTTGAATCCACGACTTCCGCCGCTGCGGCCAAACGTCCGCGACAGCGGATCGTTGCGATCGATGTCGGCCTTGGCCTGCACGCCCCCAACATGATTCCGCAGCAATCGGGGCGCGACTATGAGTTGCCGATCTACTTGAAGTTGTTGGCCGAGTTTCGAAATCAATTCACCGTGATCTCCGGCGCATCCCATCCCGAAGTCGGCGGCGGGCACTCGTCCTACAAATCATACCTGACCTGTGCGCCCCATCCCAACAGCGCAGGATTTCGCAACACGATTTCGTTGGATCAATTGGCCGCGGCCCAGTTCGGCAGTGAAACGCGTTTCGCGTCGCTTTCATTGAGCAGCTCCGGTCCGGGACTGTCGTGGTCGCGGAGCGGCGTAGAAATCCCGACGCTGACGCGACCGTCGTTCGTCTTCCGAAAGTTGTTTCTCGCCGGAAAAGCAGACGAGCAAGTCCGGCAGATGCAACGATTGCAAGATGGCCAAAGTGTTCTGGACGTCGTGATGGACAAAACCAAACGCCTGCAGAGAAACCTGACCGGTCGCGACCGCGAGAAATTGGACCAGTATTTCGAAGCCGTTCGGGAAGCCGAACGGCGATTGGCCAAAGCGGAAGCCTGGGAACAAAAGCCCAAGCCACACGTCGATGCAAAACCGCCACGTGACGAACCGGACAGCAAAAAGATTGTGGAATGCATGCGGCTGATGTACGACGTCATGCATCTGGCACTGGAGACCGATTCGACGCGTTTCCTGACGTACAACATTTCCGGAATGAACGCGGTCCCCGTGATTCCCGGTGTCGACGCCGATTATCACAACCTCTCGCATCACGGCAAAGATCCGGACAAAATCGCTCAGCTGACGCTCGTCGAATCCGCACTGATCCAAGAGCTACGTGGTTTCCTGAACAAACTGCACAAGAGTACGGAAGAAGAAGGGTCGCTGCTCGATTCGACGATGGTACTGTTCGGTTCGAACTTGGGAAACGCCAGCAGCCACGATACAAAGAACATGCCGATGCTGCTGGCAGGCGGTGGATTCCGTCACGGACAACACTTGGCGTTTGACCGCGACAACAATTACCCACTGCCCAACCTGTTTGTCTCCATGCTGCAACGACTGGGCATGGAAACGGACACCTTCGGGACCGGCAGCGGCACAATGACCGGGCTGGAACCGTTAGCATAATGCCGGGCGTGGGTGTCGGCGATTGCACAGACAGGTGTTCGAATGAAGTCATTTTTTCCCGATCCCGTGTTTTTCAGAACGCTGTTTATCGGCACACTGTTTGCGGCGTTGCGGATCACCGTTTGGACCACTCCATGTTTCGCTGCGACCGATCAAGACGGGCCGGCATGTTTCGTTGTCGATCGATGGTTCGCAGACGAAGTCTGGGAAAAGGTTGGCAAACGAACCTGTTTGAAATGCCACAATGCCTCTGGCGATGCATCCGAGAGTGCCTTTGTGCTTCAGGATCCCGATCGGGATCGCACTCGGCGCGATGCCGTCCTTCGTGAAAATCGCCTGGCATTTGAACGTCATCTCGAAGCTGAAGTCGATGGCCATTCACGCCTGTTGCAAAAAGTGGTCGGTGGCCTGGATCACGGCGGCGGAGAAGTCTTGCGGGTGGAATCGAGTGGTTATCGAGTCTTACAGCGTTTCGTTCGTCGCCTCGATGGAAAACCCGATCCACTGTCGTCCGAAGTCGACGAAGAGCCGGGGGCGTTTTTTGATGGACTGGTGATGATGCCGCCCCGACGATTGTTGCGTCGCGTGACCTTGTCCTTAGTCGGCCGCCTTCCTTCGCACGGAGAGCTTACCAAGGTTGAAACCGACGGGCTGTCAGCCTTGAGCCCCATCCTGGACGAAGTCATGCGCGAAGACGCGTTCTACGAACGTCTCCAGGAAGCCTTTAATGATATTCTATTGACGCGGGGGTACGACGGAGTCGCCGAAGGGGCGCTCTCGTATGAGCACTTCAGATCGCGATTATGGTATCAGGAACGAGACCCGAACCGTGATCGCAAATCGGATGAAAAACTCAAGTACTCACACCCGGAGATGATCGCGTACACAAAATTGGTCCGCGATTATCGCGAAGCGATGCTTCGTGAGCCGCTGGAATTGATTCGATACATCGTCCGCAACGATCGGCCGTTCACGGAAATCGTCACCGCGGACTACACGATGGTGTCTCCTTACACGTCCAGGGGTTATGGCGTCTTTGAACAGGTCCAGGAAAAATTTAAAGATCCGGATGATCCGTTCGAATTCGTCCCCAACAAAATCCCCGCACTGACGTTTCGAAACGGCAAGGTCCAGGAAACCAAAACCGGCTTTTATCCCCACTCCGGTTTGCTCAGTTCGTTCCAATACCTGATGCGATATCCGACGACCGAAACCAATCGAAATCGGCTGCGTGTGCGGATGTTTTTCCAGCACTTCTTGGGTGTGGACCTGCTGGAGTTGGCTCCACGGACGAGTGATGCCGCAGCGATCACGGCCGAGTACGACGTGCCGACGATGCAGGCGTCTGATTGCGTCGTGTGCCACAAGATCATGGACCCGGTCGCGGGTCTGTTTCAAGATTATTATGTCGTCGACGCCAAAGGGGTCTATGGGCCACGCAAAGACGGCTGGTACGACGATATGTTCGCGCCGGGATGGGGGCTGGAAGCGTTGCCGCCGGAAGAACGCTGGCGTGCATTGCAGTGGTTGGGTCAGCGAACGGCCCGCGATCCGCGATTCGCCACCGCCATGGTTGAACACGTCTGGTACATCTTGTCGGGACGTCACCCCCTGTCGCCGCCGGAGGACATTGATGACCCGATGTATTCGGCGAAGCATCGCGCCTATCGAGTCCAACGAAAGGAAATGGAACGGATCGCAGATCGCTTCATCGAGGCGGACTTCAACCTGAAAGTCGCTTTCAAGGAATGGATCCATTCCGATTTCTATCGAGCCGACGGCCTGACGACCGGGGTAGACGACCCCCGACGTCGAGCCGAACTGAATGACGTTGGGCTGGTCCGTTTGCTGACTCCCGAACAGTTGGAACGAAAGTTGATGGCGATCTTCGGCAAAAAATGGGGACGTCTGACCGATCGTGAAGCGCAGTTGAACATCCTGTACGGCGGAATTGATTCTCAAGAGGTGACCGAGCGGATCACCGATCCCAGCGGCGCGATGGGAGCGATCCAACGCATGCTGGCCAACGACCTTGCCTGTCGCCACGTGGCCGCCGACTTCTTGCTGCCTGCCGAAGAACGACGCCTGTTTCCCGGTATCGAAATTGACGTGGTCCCGGGGGAGAGCGACGACGGGGACCGGCAGATTCACCAAGCGATTGTCCATCTTCACGCGTTGATTCTGGGCCGGAACGACTCCCCGGACGATCCCGAGGTGCAACGCACGTTCGATCTGTTCGCGGGAATCGTCAGCGATGCAAAGTCGCGTCCGGAAATCGATCCGACTGAAAGTTATTTTTGCCAGTCTCAGCGAGAGGTCACACCGCGCGATCCGGATCCACACTACACCATTCGCGCTTGGCGAGCGGTGGTCACCTACCTGCTTCGACAGCACGAGTTTCTCTATGAATAAGGTGTCTTGATGCGCCGTCGCAGCTTTCTACAACTTTGTTCCGCAGCCGGACTGGGTTTCTCAACGCCGGTTGCCCCTTCGACGATCGCAAGTGCGGTTGAAGCCGATCGCGAGTTTCCCTCATACGATGGTCCCTACTACATTGTGTTCAATGCGTCGGGCGGTTGGGACACGACATATCTGATGGATCCCAAAGGCATCAACGAAATCAATCGTCTTTACAAACACGGAGACATCCTGACCGAGGGGAAGCATCGATTCGCCCCCAACGCGGAGAATATTGAATCGGGCATCAGCAACGAGACGTTTTTCGCGAAATACGGCGAGGAACTGCTGGTGATCAACGGTCTGGATTATTCGGTCAACAACCATTCACCCTGTTCACGCTACATGGCGACGGGCAAACTGGACAGCCTGGCCTATCCCACGTTTGCAGCCTTGGTTGCGGCGTGCAATGGCCCCGATGTTCCCCTGGCGTTCCTGACGTTCGGAAACTATTCGGCGACCGGAAATTTGGTGCCCATGTCGCGCGTACCATACTTGAATTCGCTCAATCGGCTGGCCAACGCCGACGGTGTCGACGGAAGTACACGGCATTCCTACCACGACGACTTCGTCAGCGATCGCATCGAGCGTGCGCTCGAAGCGCAAATGCAGACCAGGATCGAATCGAATCGTCTGCCGCGGGTGGAACGATCCCAGAGCATGCTGTATGCGGCGCAGTTGAACTCAAAAGCACTCCAACGTGTGACGCCATTCATCCCAGAATCGTCACCGAAAGAAAGGCTGTCGCGACAGGTGGATATCGCTTTGGCATCGTTCCGAGCCGGCATTTGCGTGTCCGCCAATCTGTCCATCGGCCAATTCGACAGTCATGCCAACAACGATGCCGACCAAATGAAACTGATCCCCGAATTCCTCGCAGGAGTCGACTACCTGATCAGCAAGGCGGAGCAATGGAACATCCGCGAAAAACTGGTGGTGGTCATGCAGAGCGAAATGGGACGGACGCCCACCTACAACCAGGGCAACGGAAAAGACCACTGGTCGATCGGTTCGATCATGTTCTTGGGGGCAGGGATTCAGGGAAACCGCGTCATCGGTGCGACGGACGAACAACAATTTTTGGTCCCCATCAACCCTGAGACGCTTGCCACGGACAAAGAGGTAGGAATCCGAGTCCGCCCGGAACACATCCATTCCGCACTCCGAGATTTCGCCGGAATCTCGACGCACCGTTCATGCGACAACTTTCCGCTGAAAGTGGCCGAGAAAGAGCGTTTGAAGAATCTGTTCGGATAGATCCGGTGTAAGTTGGGTAGCGATCCCACCAGGGCTCGCAAGCGAATGTTGACGCGACACACTTCTGTACCGAATTGATCATCATGAGATGTCACCGAATCAAAGGCATCGTCGCCTTCACCGCGATGGCGATCACTGCGTTCTCCTTCCATGCCGTTTCGGCTGCCGGTCCATTGAAGGTGTACATCCTGGCCGGGCAATCCAACATGCAGGGCTCGGCCCATCAAAGCACGTTCTCGGCCTTGCGGGACGACCCGACAACCACAGAACTCATGGACGTGATCCTGGACCAAAGTGGTGATCCGGTCGTCTGTGAGAACACCTGGATCACCTACCGGACGGGCGGACGTGACGGCGAGACGGTGCGGCAAGGCAAACTGGAAATCGGGTACGGTTTTGACGATCAGCGAATCGGTCCCGAATACGGTTTTGGCATCTTCATCGACAAGGCGATCGACGAACCGGTGTTGATCATCAAGACCGCGTGGGGCGGAAAGTCACTGGCTGTGGACTTCCGTCCGCCCGGCGCGGGACCTTATCAGCCCAGTGCCAACGAGAAAGAACGTGGCAATGTCCCCGAGCTGGAGAGCGTGGGACACTACTACCGCGAAATGATCCGGTTCGTGCAGTCGACGCTTCGGGACACCGAGGGTCTCAAGAAATTGGTCCCGACGTACGATGCAAGCCAAGGCTATGAACTTGCCGGATTCGTCTGGTTCCAGGGCTGGAATGACATGTGCAATCGACATCACATCGATCAATACACCGAGAACATGATCCATTTCATCCGCGACGTCCGCCAGCAGTTCGATACACCGACGCTGCCGTTCATTGTGGGCATCTTGGGCGTCTACGGCACGGACCCTGACAGTCGGAAATTTGACAAGGGGTTACCGGTCAGTGACTTTCGCAAGGCACAATTCGCAGCCGTGCAGCAATACGACCAAAAGGTCGCGGCACGCTTTCGCGGCAACGTCCTCGCGGTCGACAGCGGACCGTATTACGAACTCGGGCTGAGTGACATCTACTGGAAACGGCGACTGACCGGCAATTGGAAGCGGAGGGTCAAGCAGGGTCAGATGACACCGGAACAGTTTCAAGCCGAATGCGACCGATACGGATTCGGCGACGGTGAATTGACCGCGCAGGAGCAGCGCACTTGGGATCGCTGCGCATCCAACGCCGAATACCATTACCTGGGAAGCGGCAAGACCTTCATCCGTTTCGGCAAAGCACTCGCCGAGGCGATGCTGCAGTTGGAGAAACAATGACCTGTTTGAGGATACCGGAGAAGCTGTCTTCCTATTTCCTTTTCGACTCGCGACAGGCGGGCGCCTGTTCGAGTGTGAAGACGACGATCTCTTCGCCGGTATGCGTACTGATATCGTGATGCAGGCTCACAGGCTTGATGCCGGTGATCTCGTGAATTACCAACTCCAAGGTCGGGCGCGCCGTCTCGATCAATTGGGTTCGAACCTGCTTCAGCAGGTCTCGCCCTTTTTCCGCCGGCAGCGTGGTCACCAAATGTTGTTCGGCAGCGGTCAAGACACCTTGTAAGCGAACAACGAGCAGATCGCCGATCAGATGGGCGCGAATGTCCTTCGGTCCCCGCCCCATGTACTCCTGCTCGAAATGGGACATCCCTTTGCAGACGGCAGCTTCGATTTCTCCGTGTGTTTTCACCGAACTGTTCCAGTTCAAAGATCAATTGACTACGTCGCTCCGAGTAAGATCACCACTTTGATCGAACGAGCGGCCGCTTTCGCAACTTCATGAGCTTCGATCGGCGATGGATGGAGCGAGACGGTTCGGACGATTCACAGGGCCGGGCCGTCTGGGCACTCGGTACCTGTGTCGGTCGATCCCGAAGACTGGGATTCCAGACCTGGGCGATGGACTTGTTTGCAAAGGCACTGCCCGCGTGTGAAGACACCACCTCGCCACGCACTTGGGCGCTGGCACTGCTGGGAATTCACGAATACCTGCGTCGAATGAGCGGTGACCGCGCCGTCAGCCAGACCGGTGAGCGATTGGCCGAAAAACTCGTCGACCTGTACGACCGAACCGCCACGGACGATTGGCCGTGGTTTGAAGATGTCGCGTCTTACAACAACGCCAGGCTCTGCCAGGCGTTGATTCGCAGCGGGAGTTGGAGTGAGAATCCACGCGTGACGCAGATCGGTATCGAGTCGCTCCGTTGGCTGTGCGAAAAACAACTTTCGCCCGAAGGCAGGTTCCGTCCGATCGGGTGCAACGGTTTCTGTCGCCAAGGTGTGCCGACCGCGATCTATGACCAACAGGCGATCGAAGCCCACGCGATGGCGTCCGCAGCGATCGAAGCCTTTGATGTAAACAAAGATCCATTCTGGCGCGATCAAGCACACCTGGCATTCGATTGGTTTCTGGGACGCAACGACCACGGATTGCCGATCTACAACGCATCGACCGGCGGCTGCTACGACGGGCTGGCGGAACATCAGGTCAATCAAAACCAAGGTGCAGAATCGACGCTCGCTTTCCTGCTCTCACTCGCTGAGATGCAACGACTCGAAGGATCGCTGCCAACAGTGACAACACTCTCTAACGATGCCACAACCGTCCAGCGCCCACTCCAGGAAACCGTCAGCGGTACCCATGCTAGTTAAACGAACGGGAATCGTCCTTTCGCCAAACAACCGAAGGGTTGTGTTACGACCGTTCGAGATGCCCAGTCCCGACCGAAAACTTCGGATCATCGCACGTCTGTCGACACTATCCGAAGAACAGGTCGATGCGCAATTAAATCACGTGTTGAAGGAATTTCATGGAAGACATCAGCGGCCACGCAAATTCTTCCTGAGCCGGTTCGAGGCCATCCGTCGGTACCTGTTGACCGACGCTCCGCTGAGCGAAAGCCGCCAACTGTTGCTCGGCGCCTACTTCACGCAAGAGTACGCATTGGAATCGGCGGCGTTGTTCAATCCATCGATTGTTTGGCACCCCGATCAATCAAACCTTGCCAACGGTTCGCGACGTTTCGTCCTGAGCCTGCGCGCGGTCGGTGAAGGACACATATCATCTGTCACGTTTCGATCAGGGGGCATTGACGCCGAGAATCGGTTATCCATCGATGAACCGACCGGCTACGTGACGACGCCCGAATTTGTGCCCGACGCACTCTATGAAAAAGATCTTTTTCTTCGCAAGTTGGTCGAACTCGGCTTGGAGTGTCCCTTCACTGATTCGGTGTTCGCCGGCATGGAAAGCGAGTTCAATTTGAACCAACTGGAGAACGCGTTGAATCGTGGCATGCGGGAGTCTGGGGCTCGGCGCCGCGAGTTGGCGACAACCGTCGACCAGGTCATCATGCTCGCAAAGTCAAACTACGAAATCACCTACTTGCCACAGCACGACCTGTCCGAACGCCTGATTTTCCCCTTCGGCCCAACCGAAACCAACGGGGTTGAGGATGCCCGCTTCGTCCAATTCCAGGAGGAAAATGGGGCCCAGCGTTACTACGCGACCTACTCTGCGTACGACGGCAAAATGGTCTTGCCGCAATTGCTCGAGACACAAGACTTCCTGCATTTCAAAATGCACACACTCAATGGTCCCGCCATCGCCGATAAGGGACTGGCCATGTTCCCGCGAAAGATTAACGGGCACTATGCCATGTTGTCTCGGCAAGACGGCGAGCATCTGTTCTTGATGTATTCCGACATGCTGTACTTCTGGCACACCAAACAAATGATCGTGAAGCCCACGTACCCCTGGGAGTTTGTGCAGATGGGAAATTGTGGTTCGCCCATCGAGACGGATGAAGGATGGCTGGTGCTGACGCATGGCGTCGGGCCGATGCGAAAGTACTGTATCGGCGTGATCCTGCTGGACTTGGAAGATCCGTCACGCGTGATCGGTCGCTTGAAGGAGCCACTGTTGACCCCAAACGAAAATGAACGCGAAGGCTATGTCCCGAACGTCGTCTACAGTTGCGGCAGCGTGATCCACAACGGACAATTAGTGCTTCCCTATGCCATGTCGGATTATGCGACCACGTTTGCGACGGTCTCCGTCGACGAACTGTTGTCTTTGATGATCTGAGCCAATGCATACGGATTGCGTTGGAACGCCCCCAATGAGACCGCCTTCCCGACCACGATCGTCCCGGAGGAAACGGTCAAGATCAGTTTCGTGAAGAATTGCGAGACGGATGGGGGACGATCGACGGCTGAAGAAATTTCGACAACCTTGTAACATCATCTCCTTATGGCATGGATCTATTTGCTGATCGCCGGCTGTTTAGAAATCGGTTGGGCGATCGGTTTGAAATACACCGAAGGCTGGTCACGATTTTGGCCGAGCGTGCTGACCCTCGTGACAATGGTCGCCAGTTTCTATTGCTTGGCACTGGCGGTGAAAGAAATTCCGATCGGGACCGGCTATGCGATTTGGACCGGCATCGGAGCGGTCGGGACGGCCACGTTAGGGATTCTGTTGTTTGCCGAACCCGTCTCCGCGATGCGCATCGCCTGCATGGCGTTGATCATCGCGGGGATCGTCGGATTGAAGCTCAGCTAATAATAGTTGAGCGCACCGGCCCGTTCGGGTTGAAAATAAATTCGTTCGACTCGCTTTTGCGTTTTTCGATTGAGCAGGGGCAAGGTGACGCTCTGGCCGATCCGGCGTCCAAAAACCTCTGCGCCCAGCGGCGACAGGATCGAGAGTTTCCCTTCGGCAATGCATGCTTCGTGCGGGTACACCAAGGTGTAGGTTTCCGCGTCATTTGAATCCATGTCGCGCAATTCGACCGTCGAGTTCATCGTCACCACGTCCGGCGACATCTCCTCCGGCTCGACCACGGTGGTGCAGTCAAGTGCCTTGTCCAGATCAGCCAGATGAGTCCTGCCGCCACTGAGCGCACTCGCGAACTCGCTTTGCAAAAGCTTACGAAGTTGTTGTAAGTCGGTTCGGGTGACGGAAACAATTCGAGAGGTCATGATGGTGTGTTGGGGTAGATTCCAAGGGGCAGAAAGTGCACCGCGGCGACGGACCGACGCCGATGTTTGCCCCGCCTTTAGGCCAACGTGCGCAGCAGGATTGCGAGAGCGAAGAGGGCGATCAACACTAATTGCCCAAACATCATTTCAAGAGGCGTGGAGGCAACGTGAGGTCCGCCGTGACCGGTTGAGTCGTCGTGCTGACGAGGAACCGCACGCTCGGGGTTGTGCGTGAACATGATCGAGACCACTTCAAAGGGGAAAAGACGGAACACCTTCCTGGCGACACGAGGTCTTGGGGGATCGAAGCATTCCGCATGCCAATGAGTCTTTCCACGCAATGGAGCCCGAAATCGCGTCAATACGGGGTTCCGCGTCAACCTGAGTTGACGCCGCGGAGCCTCAATATGCCAAATTCGGCCCCAGCCAGCGTTCGATCTCTTCGATCGGTTTGCCTTTGCGTTTGGCGTAGGCTTCGATCTGGTCTCGGGTCATCCGCTCGACGGTGAAGTAACGCGCCTCGGGATGACCGAAATACAGCCCACTGACGCTGGCTCCCGGCGTCATGGCGAAACTGCTGGTCAGCTCGATTCCGGTGTTTTCCTCGGCATCCAGCAAGTCGAACAGCGTGCGTTTTTCGGTGTGATCGGGGCAGGCGGGATAGCCGGCAGCAGGTCGAATGCCGCGGTACTTTTCCGCGATCAAGTCTTCCTGGGAAAGCCCTTCGGTTTGGCCGAACCCCCAGTCGCCGCGAGCGCGCTCGTGCAGCATTTCTGCCAGTGCCTCGGCGAATCGATCGGCAACCGCTTGCACCATGATCGCTTTGTAATCATCGAGTTCGGCTTTGTATTTCATCGCCAACTCCATCGCTCCGATGCCGGCGGTGACGGCAAAGCCGCCGAGGAAATCCTCGCGGCCGGAGTCCCGCGGTGCGACGTAGTCGGCCAGCGAGCGAAAGTCCTTTTGTCCCTTGCGTTCCCACTGTTGTCGCAAGAAATGCAGCCGCGTCAATTCATGCTTTCGAGTCAAGTCGGCGAACAGAATCACGTCGTCGCCATCGCTGGCGGCTGGCCAGAACCCGTAAACGGCGTTGGCGGTCAGTGACTCGTTGGCGATGATCTCGTCGATCAAACGGTTCGCGTCCTCGTACAGTTCTCGGGCTTGCGGCCCGACCACCTGGTCCTCGAAGATTTTGGGAAACTTGCCTTTCAATTCCCACGTGCTGAAAAACGGAGACCAGTCGATGTAGGGTCGAATCCGTTCCAGCGAGATGTCACGCAAGACGCAGGTGCCGGTGAACGACGGCGCATCGATGGGGACGGAATTCCAATCAGTAGCGAATCGTTTTTCCAGAGCTTCGGCATAGGGCACGAGTTTCTGCTTGCGGTCACGAAAGCTATCGGCCAGCTTCTTTTGCGTCGAGACATTCTCGGCGACGAATGCGTCACGACCGTCACTGAGCAAACGTTCGACGACGTTCACGCTGCGGCTTGCATCGAGCACGTGCACCACGGGACCGTCATAGGCTGGGGCAATTTTGACCGCGGTGTGTTTGGCACTGGTCGTCGCACCACCGATCAACAACGGCATCGTCATCCCGGTACGTTTCATCTCGCGAGCGACGTGTGTCATTTCATCCAGCGACGGCGTGATCAAGCCGCTCAGCCCGATCATGTCGACGTCCTGCTTGGCCGCTTCCTGGAGGATCGTTTCGGCGGAGACCATCACGCCCAAGTCGATGACTTCATAGTTGTTGCACTGCAACACGACACCCACGATGTTTTTGCCGATGTCGTGCACGTCACCCTTGACCGTCGCGATCAGAAACTTGCCGCGTGCCGCCTCGTGCAACGTCCCGGCCAACCGTTTTTCTTCCTCCATGAAGGGTTCCAGGTAGGCGACGGCCTTCTTCATCACGCGAGCCGACTTGACGACTTGCGGCAAAAACATCTTGCCGGCGCCGAACAGATCCCCGACAACCTTCATCCCATCCATCAACGGGCCTTCGATCACTTGGATGCAGCGATCAAAATGCTGGCGGGCGTCCTCGGTATCCTGGACGATGTATTTGTCGATTCCCTTGACCAGTGCGTGCGTCATCCGCTGGCCCACCGGGGCGTCCCGCCAAGCCAGGTCTTCTCCCGACTTTTTCTTTCCATCGCCCTTGACCGTTTCAGCGAATTCCAGCATCCGTTCGGTCGCGTCGGGGCGGCGATTGAGCAGCACATCTTCGACGCGCTGGAGCAAGTCTTTGGGAATTTGCTCGTAGATTTCCAACTGACCGGCGTTGACGATTCCCATGTCCAAACCCGCGTCGACGGCATGGTACAAGAACGCGCTGTGGATGGCTTCGCGAACCGGATCGTTGCCGCGAAAGCTGAAACTGATGTTGCTAACGCCGCCGCTGGTTTTCGCGCCGGGACACACCTGTTTGATTCGCCGAACCGCGTTGATGAAATCGACGGCGTAGTTGTTGTGCTCGTCCATCCCCGTGGCGATCGTCAAAATATTGGGGTCGAAGATGATGTCTTCGGTGGGAAAGTGCAGCTTTTCGGTCAGCAGGTCATAGGCCCGTTTGCAGATCCGAACCTTGCTTTCTTCGTCGGCAGCTTGGCCCTGTTCGTCAAAGGCCATCACGACGGCGGCAGCACCGTATTGACGCACCAAGGCGGCGCGGCGCAGGAATTCGGTTTCGCCGTCCTTCAATGAGATCGAATTGACGATCGCTTTGCCCTGCACGTTGCGAAGCCCCGCTTCGATCACCTCCCATTTGCTGCTGTCGATCATCACGGGAACCGATGCGGCGACGTGATCACCGGCGATCAAACGCAGAAAGCGGGTCATCGCTTCGACACCATCGAGCATCCCTTCGTCAAAGTTGACGTCGATGATGGTGGCCCCGTTTTCGACTTGCTCACGCGCGATCTCGACCGCCTCTTCATACTTTTCATCGCGGATCAGGCGGGCGAACTTTTTGCTGCCCATCACGTTGGTGCGTTCACCGACCATCGTGAAGGGCACTTCGGGACGCATCACCAGCGGCATCTGACCGGACAACCGCGTGTAAACCGGACCGGGTGCGTCTTGCTTGGGCCGGCATCCTTTCACGCGTTCGGCCATCGCGCGGATATGGTCGGGCGTCGTGCCGCAGCATCCGCCCAGGATGTTCACCCAACCGTTGTCGGCATATTCACCCACCTTGTCCGCCATCGCCTTGGGGCCGAGGTCGAATTCGCCCATCTCGTTGGGCAATCCGGCGTTGGGATGGCAGGAAATCGGGATCTCGGCAACTTTCGCGAGCTCTTCGATGTGAGACCGCATCACGTCGGGGCCGAGCGCGCAATTCATGCCGACCGAAAGTAACGGGAAGTGGTTGATGGCCGTCCAAAAGGCCTCGACACTTTGTGCGCTGACGAAGGTTCGGCCGCCATCGCCGAAGGTGCCGCTGGCCATCACCGGAACCCGGCGCCCACCGGCATTGAAAAAGTCGGCGATCGCGAACAAACACGCCTTTAGATTCAAGGTGTCGATCGCGGTCTCGGGTAGCAACACGTCAACCCCGGCGGTGACCAACGATTCGACCTGCGCCCGATAGCTGTCCACCATTTCCTGAAACGTCGTGCCGCGATACGCCGGGTCGTCTTCGGTGCTGATGGCCAACTGCTTGGTCGTCGGTCCGATCGAACCGGCCACAAAACGTGGTTTGTCGGGCGTGCGTTCGGTCCACTCCTGAGCCGCAGTTCGTGCGCACGCCACCGCCGCACGGTTCATTTCATCGACCAGGTCAAGCGGCAGATCAAACTCGACCATCCCGACCGGTGAAGCGCCGAACGAGTTCGTTTCCACGATGTCGCTGCCCGCCTGAAAGTAGGCCCGATGGATCTCGGTGATCTTGTCGGGATGCGTCAGGCAGAGGATGTCGGAAAAGTTCTTGAGGTCCTTGTGGTGATCGGCGAAACGCTCACCCCGCACGGCGGCTTCGTCCAATCCCAGACGCTGGATCATGGTTCCCATCGCGCCATCAAGAAGTAGGATCCGTTCCCGCGCGAGCGCACCAAGGATGGACGTGTCGTGTGGTTCGGCTTGAATCATCGTGTTCGGCCAGGGTTGGTCGGGTAGGTCTAGGACGCGATCGGCGAGAACAGGCAAGAGCGGGCGCGGGCGCGCCGATCGACGCTGTATTACGTTGGCAGGTGCATTGTCACACTTTCAAACGCGGGGCTGAATCCGCAGCGAAATCGATGTCGTTGGAACACTCGCCGGCTCTCCGGTCCGTCGCTGGTGCGAGAGCGAATCAGTGTCACCTGCGCCCTCGCACAACTCAAGGTTGACAGCGGGAAAGCCGAGCCCTACAAACATGTACGAACTATACATGTTTCAAAGCTTTGCGTTAACCCGCGTCTTGAGAAGACAGCCATGCCCGCCGAAGAGCCGAAAAAGTCGAAGGTCGAATTGATCAAAGAGGCCAGTGTCGGGCTGCGCGGCAGCATCACCGACGAACTGGCCGACTCGACGACGGATCATGTGGCCGATGCGACCACGAAATTGCTGAAGTTTCACGGCACCTACCAACAAGACGACCGTGACCTGCGCAAGCCACGCCGCAAAGAAGGCCTCGGCAAGGCGTATTCGTTCATGGTCCGCAATCGCATCCCCGGCGGAAAGCTAACGGCGGCACAGTTTCTCGGTGAGCTCGATATCGCGGACCATCTGGGTAACGGGACGATCCGGATCACGACTCGGCAAAGCATACAATTGCACGGTGTGGTCAAAGGCAACCTGTGGGATGTGATCCATCGCATCAATGCAATCAAGCTTTCCACTCAATCGGCGTGTGGCGATGTGACACGAAACGTCTGTTGCTGCCCCGCCCCGTTGCGGCACAACGGCTTGCGCGACCAACTGCAACAACTGGCCGACAAGATCGCGGTGCATGTTCGCCCCACGACAAAAGCCTATCACGAGATTTGGATCAAAGATCCGGAAACGGGCGAGCGTGAGCAGGTGGTTGGCCCACCGAGCGAACCGGAGCCCGACCCGATCTATGGCAAAGCCTATTTGCCGCGGAAGTTCAAGATCGGGCTCGCCCTGTGTGACGACAACTGCATCGATGCGTACGACAACGACATCGGGCTGTTGGGCGTGACCAAAGGCGACACGTTGATCGGTTTTAATGTGCTGGCGGGCGGCGGCATGGGAACCACACCCAGCAAGAAACAGTGTTTCCCGGCGCTCGCGAAACGCTTGGCATTCATCCAGTCCGAGCACTTGTTGCCGGTCATCACCGCCATCATTCTCGTTCAGCGTGACTTCGGCAACCGCGCCGACCGCAGCCAAGCAAGGATGAAGTACCTGATCCACAACTTGGGTGTGCCGGCCTTCAAAGCCAAGGTGGAGGACTACCTCTCCCAAGCCGAGTCGATTTGCGGCGTCGCCGAAGGCACGGTGCCACGGCCCTTGCCACAGCCGCACCCGGCCGATGTGACCGGCCACGATGACCACCTGGGCTGGCACGAGCAGGGTGACGGGAAGTGGTTCTTGGGACTGCCGATCGAAAATGGTCGCGTGAAAGACGAGGGTGATTTGCGGCTGAAGACGGCGCTGCGAATCCTGTTCACCAACCATGTCACCAACGCCCGCCTGACGGCACAGCAGAATCTCTTGCTGTGCGACATCGATTCCCGCCGACGAACGGAAATCGAAAAGGTGCTCTCCGATCACGGCGTCGCCACCGTCGATCAGATCAGCAACGCGCGGCGATTTGCATTCGCCTGTCCGGCACTCCCCACGTGTGGGTTGGCGGTGACCGAAAGCGAACGGGCACTGCCCGGCCTGATCGACGAAGTGGAGGCCGAATTGCGTGAACTGGGGTTGGCCGACGAGCGATTCACAATACGAATGACTGGCTGCCCCAACGGTTGCGCCCGTCCCTACAACGCCGATATCGGTCTGGTCGGCCGCAGCGTCGATGGCAAGACCGGCGAAGGGCGATACACCGTGTTCCTGGGCGGGAATCTGATCGGCACGCGAATGAACGCGGTGTTTCGGGACCAAGTCCCGCGTGCAGAAATCGTTGCGACGCTGCGGCCCGTGTTCATCCACTTCAAGCAAAACCGACAGGCTGAGGAGACGTTCGGCGATTTCTGCGATCGTATCGGCGTGGAAGCGTTGGCTAAGGTCGGCCAAGCAGTCTGACTGGCGCCGAACCATCGGCCGGACGCGACGGCCATGCCGGCAGCCGCGGCGACCGGATCGTGAAAGCGAGTGTCGAAAAATTGACAATGGTCTTCCCGCACCCTAAAACTATACGCCGACGTGCATTTTAGGTTTTCCCCTCCGTTGCATCCCCATTCAGGAAACTCCCATGAAACGCCTTCCCCTGTCTGCCTGCTTTGTCGCGACACTGGCCGTCTCGCTCGCCAGCGGTTTCTCATTGACGATCCGCTCGGCTCACGCCCAAGACCCCGCGGCGACCGCGCGGGCCGATGCCAAGAAAGCTGAGAAGAAACCGGGCAAGAAAGCAATCGAGCGATCGCGCAAGACGGTGCAAACGCTGGACAACATCTTCAAGCAAACGATCGTGTTGGTGACCGACAAGTATGTCAACGACGATGACGATTTTGCTGCCGGTAGCGCCGCGGTGCTGTTGTTCAAGAAGATTTCCGATGGCAGCGACAAGACGATTCGATTGATCGACGCCACGGGCGATCCCTATGAATCCGAAAATGTCGCCAAGGATGACTTCGAAAAGCAGGGCATCAAGAAGTTGAAGGCCGGGGCGAAGCGTGTCGACGAGGTCATCAGCCTGGATGGCAAGCACTACTTGCGTGCATTGACACCGGTACCGGTCGTCATGCAAAAATGCGTCATGTGTCACGCACACTACGAAGACGTCGCCGCGGGCGAGCCGATCGGAGCGATCAGTTACACCGTGCCGATCGAGTAGTTGCGTTTGTCCTGTCGATCGTCACCAAACGAGTAGCTTTGAGCCCTGATGAACACTGAATCGCAACCTTCCCGAACGTTGTATGGCATCCAAACGCGGACCTCCAACGCGACGCCGCATGAGATCGCCGCGCTGTGGCAGCGATTCATGACTGAGGGTTTGGCCGACGAAATTCCGGAGCGGGCAAACGATCAACTGATCGCGGCCTACTTCGACTATCAGGGCGATCATACGCAACCCTACACCTTCTTTCTCGGATGCGAAGTGATCGATGTGGACTGCGCTCCCGACGGTTTTGCGCTGCGTTCGCTGCCGGCGGGACGCTACGCCGCTTTCCAAGCTCGTGGTCCGATGCCGGCAACGCTGATCGAAACATGGCAGCAAATCTGGCACAGCGAACTGCCGCGAAGCTACGTCGCAGACTTCGAAGTCCATGACCCAGCCAAACCAGATGAGGTTGCCATCTACGTCGGCGTTCAATAACGGAGCGGTTCGACATTACCCCAGAAAGATCGCGTCAGATCCAACCACCGAACCAGGCGTGCGGGGGTGGTGTTGCTCAGGACCGAGAAACGCGATTGAGTTGTCGGCGCGTCGGGATCACATCGGCGAGCGTAACGCCCCCGAGAAACTCCTGCTGAATGCGTTCGGCTTCTGCCAGGACTCCCTTCAGCTTGCAGAACGAATGGATCACGCAGGAGTCATCGCTGCCGACACATGAGAGCAGGTGCGTGTCGGTTTCCATGGTCGCGATCACATCCCCAATCACAATGTGCTCCGGGGAATGCGCCAATTCAATCCCGCCTCCGATCCCGCGTGTGCTTTTCACATAGCCCGCACGGGCCAGCAGATTGACGACCTTCGCAACGTGATTCGTGGAAATGCCGAACAGCGTTGCGACATCGGCCACGTTGGCTCGCTCGCTGCGTGTGGCCAGGAACATCAGCGTCCGCAACGCGTAGTCGGTCTGCGTGGTGAGCTTCATGGGATTCGCAACCGAACGGCGCCCCTCCCGCTCTCCGACCGAGGCTGCCAAAGCTGTACAAAAGAGACTTGTTTCGATAAGCCTAAGGCTAGCGGGCATTTCGGTCAATGGATGACGAGCCCGCGATGGCGGCTCGCAGTCGCTCAAGCACTTCCGGCGGACTGAGGCCTTGATGGACGCAAACGTACCGCAGCGATTTGCCGGCACAGCTGATGTCCAATCCCAAATCACCGAAGACTCCCGTGGTTTCGGGATGCTCAATGATCCATTCAGGAATGCTGCTCTCGAGGTCGCAATTCATGTTTCAAGTGTAGCAAAATCCGCCCCACAGACGCATTTCAGCGCGTGGCGTTCGCCGAGGGGCGTCGATTTTATTACTGCAAGATTCATGGCTGGGGATGAGGGGCTGGTGATTGGTTTTGCACCCCACATCGGTCGTCGCGGAAGTCGCTAAGCCTTTCGCAGCGCCGGCCCTCTCTGGCGTTTGCTTGCTGCGCAAACGCCGTCTCTCCCAGAGGGAGAGAATCTAAATCGGTTGCCAAATCCTGCGGTGAAAGAATCGACGTCCCAGTGGCGCGCGCTGGTTGTGGTTTCACCACGCGCCGCTCGCTGACGCGTCTCGCTGGAGCGACAACCCGCGTTGTCGGCGTCAACCTGGGTTGACGGTTTTTGTGCCTGAACAGCGGTTTTGGCAATCATTTCGCCGTCGGCCCAAATGTTGCTCTGATGGTTGGGGTAACCATCAGAGGGCACCACGATGATTCATGCACTGATCGCTAACTGCAATTCGAAGCCCGATCCGCCAGATCGACCGGCGGTGACGGATCCGTCGCTGAACCAAACGCGGCAGGCATCCCAATCCGTTCAACAAGGCGACCTGGAGCCCCAGACGCTCGGCCGCGAAGAACTGCGGATCCTCTTGCTCCTGCTGCCGCTGCTGATTTTGTCCGTTTCACCACCGATCGTATTATTCGTGTTGCACTGGTTCTATCCGGAACTGATTCTGATCGAGACGACCCCGTGATCTGTTGCGATCGGGTTGGCAGAATGATGGGGAACGCTAGGAAGCATCTTTTCCCTGTGTTTCTTTAGGTTTTAGCGGCAGGGCGCGAGCCCTCCGGTTCTTCATCTTTGCCAAAACACCGGAGGGCTCGCGCCCTACCGCTAAAAAATCCTTCACAGCGTAGAATGCATCCAGGTTTCCCATCATTCTGCCCCGTATCATTCTGCCTCCTTGCTTCTCGTCCACTAGTTCGCCAACTGCGACCACAGCACGCCGGCGGCGATGGCCGAACCGATCACGCCGGCGACGTTGGGTGCCATCGCGTGCATCAGCAAATAGTTGCCCGGGTCTTCTTCTTGGCCGACCAATTGCACCACGCGCGCCGATCCGGGGACCGCGGACACGCCGGCGGCACCGACCAGCGGGTTGATCTTTTCTTTCAAGAACAAATTCATCAGTTTGGCGAACAACACGCCGCACCCGGTGGCAATGGCGAACGAAACGGCACCGAGTACGAAGATCAAAATCGACTCGCCTTTCAAGAAGTACTGGGCGGTCGTGCTCGCACCGACGCAAAACCCGAGCAAGATGGTGACGATGTCGATCATCGCCGTGCGTGCGGTCAGTGCTAACCGGTCGGTCACCGTGCATTCTTTCAGCAGGTTCCCGAAGAACAGCATGCCCATCAGCACGATCGAACCGGGCGCCAACAAGGTGCAAATCAAGAACGCAACGATCGGAAACATGATCAATTCTTGACGCGTCACCTTGCGCGACGGTTTCATCCGAATCAAACGTTCGTTTTTCGTCGTCAGCAGCCTCATGATCGGCGGCTGAATCACGGGCACCAGCGCCATGTAGGAATACGCCGCGATCGCGATCGCGCCCAACAACTCGGGGGCCAGGTTCGACGCGAGGAAGATCGCCGTGGGACCGTCGGCGCCGCCGATGATCCCAATCGCACCGGCCTGCTGGGGCGTGAAGGCCAGGCACAAGGCGCCCAGGTACGTCAGGAACACGCCGACTTGCGCCGCGGCACCCAACAAGACCAGTTTGGGATTGGAAAGCATCGTGGAAAAATCGGTCATCGCGCCGATGCCCAAGAAGATCAGCGGCGGGTAGATTTCTTTCTCGACCCCGAAATAGAGGAATCGAAGCACGCTGTCTTCGCCGTAGACCAGTGGCACACCGGACTCGGTCGGCATGTTGCCGACGATGACACCGAAACCGATCGGGATCAACAGCAGGGGTTCGTAGCGTTTGGTGATGGCCAGATAGATGAACCCCAGGGCGATCACCATCATGACCACGTTGCCCAGTTCCAGCCCCGCGAAGGCCGTCGTCTCGTACAACTGGACCACTTTCTGGCTCAGGTATTCCATGACGTTCATTTGGGGTCTCGATGTTGAATGCGGTGCGACATGTGATGTTTCATGCGTCCTTCCAGGGACCAGGCATATCCGCCGGCTCCCAGCCCACGGATCTTGACGATCCGATGCGGTCGATCCAACGCCTCTGCGACCGCGGCGGCGATGACCACCAAAACCTCTTCGGGCAGTTCATCATCGTGAGCGACCGGCGACGCGGCCTGGGGGGCGAGTTCGGGTTGAATGAAGGGGGCCACCAGACGCGGCAGGACGGTAATAAAAATGACGATCAGCACCAGCGCCGAAAAGACCACGACGATGCCCATGATGGCCATCGGAATGCCATGCTCTTCCGTTAGGGGCGCCAGCGAAAACTCGATCAGCCGTTTGCTTTCCTCTTGAGCGAGCAGCGACATCACTTACTCCAGTACAACGAGGGTTTGGCCTTCTGCGACGGAATCACCCTCCGCGACATCGACGCTTTTTACCGTGCCGGCGACCGGCGCGGTGATTTGGTTTTCCATCTTCATCGCTTCCAGGATGACCATGCCCTGTCCGCGCTGGACCGCGTCACCGGGCTTGACCAGGATCGATCGAATGGCGCCCGCCATGGGGCTGGTGACCGCGCCGCTACCGGCGGGCGGCTGGGCCTTCGTCGGCGTCTGGCGGGCGATCGCCGCTGGCGGTGCAGCGTCTGACGGCTGCGCGGGTACAGGGCGGGTCGGAACGGGATACGCTTCGGTCTCGCTGAGATCCTCCACGGTGACGTCGTAGGATTTATTTCCGACGGTGATACGTAATCTTTTCATAGCGGAATCAAACCATGCTTCTTGGGAGGACGGGTCTCGCTTTTGTTCAGCGTGTTCTGCAGTGCAAGTGACACGACCGCTCGGGTCTGCGCCGGGTCGATCACGTCGGTGATCATCGCGTGGGAAGCCGCCAGATAGGGCGACGCAAATCGGTCACGGTATTCTTGGATGAATTGCTCACGCATCGCCGCTTTGTCATCCGCCGCGGCAAGTTCTTTGCGGTAGAGAACGTTGACGGCGCCTTCGGCGCCCATCACGGCGATCTCCGCGGTCGGCCAAGCAAACACCATGTCGGCTTTTAAATCGCGGCTGCACATCGCCAGATACGATCCGCCGTAGGCCTTGCGGATGATGACGGTGATCTTGGGCACGGTCGCCGATGCGTAGGCGAACAACATTTTTGCCCCGTGACGAATGATTCCACCCTGCTCCTGGCCCACGCCGGGCAGAAATCCGGGAACATCGACCAACGTCAGCAGCGGAATGTTGAACGCGTTACAAAAACGAATGAAGCGGGCGGCTTTATCGGACGCGTCGATATCCAGTGTGCCCGCTTTCACGTTGGGTTGGTTGGCAATGATGCCCACGACCACGCCATCGACGCGAGCGAAACCGACGATGATGTTGGGGGCAAACTCGCGATGGACTTCCAAGAAGCAATCCTTGTCCACGATCCGTTCGATCACGGCGTACATGTCCATCGGGTCTTTGATGTTTTCCGGAACCACATCGTTCATCGACAGGTCCGGATCCAGACACAGGTCTTCCACCAGGGCATGCGGCGGGTTCTCCGCGTTGTTTTGGGGCAGGTAAGACAGCAGTTGCTGGACGATCTGCATGGCGTGCTGATCATCATTGGCGACGAAGTGAACGTTGCCGCTGATGCTGGAGTTGGCCGCCGCGCTACCGATCTCTTCCATCGTGCAATCGACGCCCGTCGCCGCCTTGATGACTTGCGGCCCGCAGATAAACATGTTCGCGTTCTCGCGCGTCATCACCAAGAAATCCATCAGCGCCGGCGAATAAGCCGCTCCGCCGGCACAATTGCCGGCGATCACGCCGATTTGGGGGACGCAGCCGGAAAGCATGACGTTGCGATAGAAGACTTGACCGTATCCCGACAGCGAGTCGACGGCCTCCTGGATCCGGGCGCCCCCGGAATCGTTGATCGCCACAAACGGCATTCCGCTTTCGAGCGCGTAGTCCATGATGTCGCAAATCTTCTTGGAGTGCCGCATGCCCAACGCACCGCCGCCGACGGTTGCATCCTGGCTGAACGATGCGGCCGGACGACCGCCGACCCGTCCCACCCCGGTGACCACTCCGTCACAGGGCATGGATTTGTTCTCCATCCCAAATTCATGGCAGGAATGATCGACGTGCATTCCCCACTCTTGAAAAGTGTCGGCGTCGAAAAAGACGTCCAGCCGCTCGCGTGCCGAGAGCATTCCCTTTTCACGGCGTTTGGCGTGCCGGCTTTCGCCACCGCCCGAACGCAATCTGGCGCGGCGTTCTTCTAGCCCAGTCAAAAACTCTTTTCGAATACTCATGGTACTGCAGTTCTTTTTCCGTCAGGTCTCAATTAAACGCCGCTATGTTCGTGCATGCCGAACGCCTGCAGGATCTTGCTGGCCGCTGCTTCGGGCGGCAGGTTGCCGGCAAGCACTTCGGATTCGAGTCCTTCGCGGATGCGGCGGACGCCGGGGTGCTTGCGAAGGGCTTGCTTCATTCGGTCTTCGATGATCGCCCACAACCAGCGGACTTGCTGTCGACGTCGTTTCGCGGCCAAGTCGCCGCTGGATTTCAGCGCCTCGTAACGCTGCTGGACGGCTTGCCAGACGGCATCGACCCGCTCGTCGTGTAACGCGCTGCAGGTCAGCACCTGCGGCGGATGCTCTTGTTTCCCCAAAATGGAATGGATCGCCATCTCGTATTGGTGGGCGGCCAACTCGGCCGCTTTCAGCGTCGCCGAGTCGGCTTTGTTCACGGCGATCACATCGACGAGTTCCAACAGCCCGCGTTTGATCCCCTGCAAGTCGTCTCCGGCACCGGGCAACATCAACGCCAAAAAGCAATCCGTCATTTCCGCCACCATGGTTTCGGACTGCCCCACGCCGACAGTTTCAACCAACACGATTTCGTAACCGGCCGCTTCGCAGACGAGTAAACTTTCACGCGTCTTGCTGGCCACACCGCCGAGCGTTCCGGCTGAAGGTGAGGGTCGGATGTAGGCGTTAGGTTCGGCCGCCAATCGTGACATCCGCGTTTTGTCACCCAGAATGCTGCCACCACTGATTCCGCTCGATGGATCCACCGCCAAGACCGCCACCCGTCGCCCCTGGGCGATCAATTGCAATCCGAGCGATTCGATGAACGTGCTCTTGCCGACTCCGGGGGCGCCGCTGATGCCGACCCGGATGGCGTTTCCCGTGTAAGGCAACAATTGAGTCAATAGCGTCTCGGCTTGCCGCTGGTGCTCCGCATTGCTGGACTCGATCAGCGTCAACGCTCGCGGCAGTACCGTGATGTCGCAGTTGCGGACACCGGCAAAATAATCGTCCGTCGTCAATTGACGACGTCGTGGAACATCACGCTTCATGCTGAATTCCGATCAGGCATCTTGAGTCTCGACTGATTCATCGACCGAGAACCCGAGTCGATCGGCGAGGTCTCGAACCACTCGAATCGCCGCCTCACTGATGACCGTACCGGGGCCGAACACTTCGGCGGCGCCGGCCGCGTACAACGCCTGGTAATCTTCTGGCGGGATCACTCCGCCGGCGACAATCATGATGTCCTCGCGGCCCAGATCCGCCAACGCTTTGCGGAGTTCCGGAACCAATGTCAGGTGACCGGCCGCCAACGAGCTGACGCCCACCAGGTGCACGTCGTTTTCAACCGCTTGCCGCGCCGTTTCGGCCGGTGTGCGAAACAGAGGGCCGATGTCGACATCAAAGCCCAAGTCGGCGAACGCGCTGGCGATGACCTTTTGTCCCCTGTCGTGACCGTCTTGCCCCATCTTGGCGACCAAGATCCGCGGCCGACGGCCTTCGTTGCGTTCAAACGCCTCCACGATCTGGCCCACTTCCGTTGTCATGGATTCACTCTCGAGTGCAGCGGCATAGACGCCGCGGACGGATTGCACGGGCGCTTCGTATCGATTGTAGACCTTTTCCAACGCCGCGCTAATCTCCCCGACCGTCGCTTTGGCACGCGCCGCGTTGACGGCCAGTTCCAACAAGTTGCCTTGTTCGCTGCGCGCCGCTTCGGTCAACGCATCCAAGGCCGCATCGACCTCGGACGCATCACGCTCGGCTCGGAGTTGTTTCAAGCCCGCGATCTGCGCCTTCCGCACCGCCGAATTGTCGACATGCAGCACACGCATGTCATCTTCGGTCGCCAACCGATACTTGTTGACCCCGATGAGGGTTTGTTGCCCGGAATCGATGCGGGCTTGGGTGCGTGCCGAAGCTTCTTCGATCCGCATCTTGGGAATCCCGGCTTGGATCGCCCGGGTCATCCCGCCGAGTTCTTCGATTTCAACCAAGTGACTCCAGGCACGCTGGGCCAAATCGTGTGTCAAGCGTTCGACGTAGTAACTGCCGGCCCAGGGATCGACGACTTTGCACGTGTCGGTTTCTTGTTGCAAGAACAGTTGCGTGTTCCGCGCGATCCGCGCCGAGAAATCGGTCGGCAAGGCGAGGGCTTCATCAAGCGCGTTGGTGTGCAACGATTGCGTGTGACCGTGCGTCGCCGCCATCGCTTCGATGCAGGTCCGCGTGACGTTGTTGTAAACGTCTTGAGCGGTCAAACTCCAGCCGCTGGTTTGGCTGTGGGTCCGCAGCGACAAGCTCTTGGGGTTCTTGGGGTTGAACGGTTTGATCAGCTTGGCCCAGATCATGCGGGCGGCCCGCAGCTTGGCGATTTCCATGAAATAATTCATGCCGATCGCCCAGAAGAACGACAACCGTGGGCAAAAGGCGTCGACGTCCAAGCCCGATGCGATACCCGTGCGGACATATTCCAGCCCGTCGGCCAGGGTGTAGGCCAATTCCAAGTCTGCGGTCGCCCCGGCTTCCTGCATGTGATAACCGCTGATGCTGATGCTATTGAATTTGGGCATCCGCTGGCTGGTGTACTCAAAGATCGAAGCGATGATCCGCATGCTCGGGGCGGGCGGGTAGATGTAGGTGTTGCGAACCATGAACTCCTTCAAGATGTCGTTCTGGATCGTGCCGGCAAGCTGCTCCGGTTTCACCCCCTGTTCTTCCGCGGCCACGATGTACAACGCCATGATGGGAAGCACCGCGCCGTTCATCGTCATCGAAACGCTCATCCGATCCAGCGGGATGCCTTCGAACAGCGTCCGCATGTCTTGAATGCTGTCGATCGCCACACCGGCCATGCCGACGTCGCCGCTGACGCGGGGATGATCCGAATCGTAGCCGCGGTGCGTGGCCAGGTCGAAAGCGATGCTCAACCCCATTTGCCCCGCCGCCAGGTTGCGGCGGTAAAACGCGTTGGAGTCCTTGGCGGTTGAAAATCCCGCGTACTGACGCACCGTCCAGGGACGCTGCACGTACATCGTCGCGTAGGGCCCACGCAAAAACGGCGCCAGCCCCGGCATCGTGTCCAAGTGATCCAGTCCCGCACGATCGGCCGAGGTGTACAACGGTCGGACGGGGATCTGCTCCGGGGTCTGCCAACGCAGTTCGTCCGCATCGTCTGCGACCTTGGCTCGCCAGTCGTCTATTGAACCCGCTGCGCGTTTTTCGCTTTCCAACGACACATCGGAAAAGTTTGGAATCAAGGTCATCGTACCGGCTCTCCTTCTTCAATCACACCGACTTGTGTCAACAGACTTCGCAGCGTCTCGAGCACATCACAACGCATGAAGATAAAGCGGTCGACGCCCGCTGCTTTCCATGCCTGTTCGTTGTCACCCGGGTTTCCCGCCAGCACGACCGAGCTGGCCCCCGCCTGTTTTAGTTTGGCAGCCGCCGCAGGGACCACGTCGGCGTACAGTTTGTCCGAGGAACAGATCACCGCGATCGACGCGTCGGCTCGGCCAAACGCCTCCGCGGCAGCATCCGCGTCCTCAAAGCCTCCGCGGTCGAGCACTTCGAAACCGCCCGCTGCAAAGAAATTGCTCGACCAGGTTGCCCGGCCGCTGTAGTGCGACACGGGACCGAGGTTGGCCAAGAACACGCGTGGCCGTTTCCCCTGGGTATCTTGCCACGCGTCGCAAGCGTCACGCAGTTGATCAAACGGTTCCGCCAGACGGTGGGGCTCAATGGCGGCGATCGTTGCACTTTGGCCACGTCCCAGTCCGAGCGCGGCGGCGAGCTGTCCCAGCGTCGCTCCCTCGGATGACGCCGCGACCGCCGCGGCAATTCGGTCCTCCGCCGCGTCAAGCGACAGGGTTTGTTGCTCTGCCGATCGAACTCCGCGAATCCGATCGGCGGCTTCCCCGGCGAGGGATTCCAGGTCCGGTGCATCGCGAATCACCGGCTCTTCGCCGACGTTGGCGAACTCGCTGACGCCCGTGATCCCGCGTTTGCGGGTGGCAACATCCTTGGCCCGCGCCGCAGCCGTGGCCGCGATTTCTTTCGCCACCCAACCGCTGGTCAAAGCCGACAACATGCCACCCTGGCGTTCGGTTTCTTGGAAAATTTCCCACGCCTTGCCGGCCACGTCTTCGGTCAGCTGGTCCAAAAACCAGCTACCGCCGGCCGGATCAATGACGCGATGCAGGTGCGATTCTTCTTGCAGCACCAGCGCGCTGTTGCGCGCGACTCGGCGGCTGAAGTCGTTGGACAATCCCGCCATCACATCAAACGGTACCGAGGTGATCGCATCCGCACCGCCGATGCCGGCGGCGAACACCGCCACCGAGTTGCGTAACAGATTGACATAAGGATCATGTTTGGTCAGCACACGGTTGCCGGTTCGGGCATGAATTTGCATCGACCGAGAGTCTTCCGGCACGCCGCACGATTCCAGCACGCGAGACCACAGCCATCGGGCAGCCCGCAGTTTTGCGATCGCTTGAAAATGCTCGGTGCCAACGCTGACGCGAAACAGAATCTGTTTGGCCGCCGCTGACACGTCCATCCCCGCAGCGGTCATCGCTCGCAAGTATTCCACTCCCGTGGCCAGACTGAGCGCGATGTCCTGGGCCGCGCTCGCGCCGCCGTCGTGGTACGGCGAGCTATCCACGCCGACCGAGGTGACGTGCGGATAATGCTTGGACGTCCAACTGGCTAAATCGGACATCATGGACAGAGCCGACGAGGGTTCCAGCGGCAACGTTCCCCGGCGTGCAAGCTCACCCAGCGGATCGGCATTCAGCGCTGCTTTGGCGGTTACCGGCGAGACGCCGCGCCGCTTCCAGGTCGCCATCAGGGCGGCCGCGGCCGGAACGAATGCCGCGCCGGCGTCCAACGCAACCGTGACCATTTCCAGTTGAACGTCGCCGAGCAGTTTGTCCATGTCGTCCACGCCATAGACCATCACGCCATCGCGACCGACGCAACCGGCGCTTGCCGCGTCATCGGGATCCAGCCCGGTGCGCGCGGCTTGGTCCAGCCGGATCTGGATCGATGTCACACCGCCGCTCAAGTCCGCCAGGATCGCCTGATTGCAGGCGGCCGGACAGGGGGCGGTGAACTCCTGACGCAAATCCCATCCGGATCGGACCGCCCCCAGCGGACGTCCACCGCGAACCCGGTTCGCCAAACCCGGGAACCCCATCGGATCGTCTTGGCCACTCTCATCGCGGCGACTGTAGAGCGGTTCAATGGCGAGCCCGTCATACGTCTTGAAGACGAGCTTCTTTTCAAACGGCGCTCCGGCCAGCGCCTTGTCGACCAGCGACCGCCATTGATCGTAGTCGACCGGAGGGAAATCATCTTGAATACTCAATTCACGGGGAAACGTGACCGTCATCGTGCTTTCATTCAATACGAGTAAAGTGGCGTAAGCTTCCAGCTTGCGAGTGGCGTAAGCTTCCAGCTTGCGAGTGGCGAGCTCCCAGCTCGCGAGTGGCGTAAGCTTCCAGCTTGCGAGTGGCGTAAGCTTCCAGCTTGCGAGTGGCGTAAGCTTCCAGCTTGCGAGTGGCGAGCTTCCAGCTCGCCCCATCCCCTAACTTCCGCCGGCCGGTTCACAAAGTTCGGTCAGCACACCGCCGGAACTTTTGGGGTGCAGGAACGCGATCTGCATGTGATGCGAGCCGCCACGGGGTTTCTCATCGATCATCCGCAACCCGGAATCTTGCAATTCAGCGATCCGGGCCTGGATGTCTTCGACGGTGTAGGCCAAATGGTGCAAACCTTCGCCGCGTTTTTCGATGAACTTGGCCACCGTGCTGTCCTCCGACGTCGGTTCGAGCAATTCAAGTCGAACGTCGCCGGCGCGGAAAAATGCGACACGCACCTTTTGGCTGGGCACATCCTCCAACCCTTCGAATTCCAATCCGAGTGCGCCCTCGTAAAAGGTTTTGTGGTCATCGATCGACTGCACCGCGATGCCGATGTGATTGAGAGACTTGACCGCCATTTTGATCATCCGTTGTTAATGGGAAACATTCATCGTGTTGGATGCCTTGCCGTGGCAACTTTCAATCGCGTCCAGCGCGTGACCGGTCAAGAAACTTGCCAGCGCGGTGGGGGCGCCGAGCAGGGCTTGGGTTATATCGAAATTCGAAACCTGTGTGGCGAATCGATGTGAGAAAGGTGGGTGGAACCAACGCTGGGGAAGTTCGACCGCGAAGTGTCGCATGAATTCCATGTTCAGCGTGCGATCGATCAATCCCGTCCGATCGCCGACATCCATCACGACACCCTCGAGCGCCAACAGCGATTTACGCAGCAGCATCAAGTCCTCAGGAACTCGCAATTTGGCTTGCTGGACCGCCTCGTCCAGCATCGCGACCAGCCAACTCAATCCGGGGAATCGACCGCGGCGAACGCATGCGACCCATTTCTCGGCAACCGCCTTGAGGGCCGTTTCATCGGGCCGTTGCGGGGCTGCCAGTTCGGCCATTCGCAAGGCGACGCCGCGTGCATCGAGCACCACGGCGGCCAACGAAATTTGCATGACCATCCGCCTGACGTCGGCCCCCAATCGTCCGACCAGACTCCAATCCAGGATTCCCAGTCGGCCGTCGTCGGTCAGAAACAGATTGCCGGCATGTGGATCGCCGTGAAAAATCGGATCCGCGCGTTTGGAAAATACGGGGGCCGCGATCAACGCTTCGCCGATCAACGCGGCAAGCTGTCGTTTGTCACGCCCAGCAAACAGTCCGTGGTCGGTGACCTTGCCGCCGCTGAGACGTTCCATCGAGGTCACGCGTTTGGTGCAGTGCTCCAGCAGCTCGGGGATCTGCACCCGTGGTTCATCGGCAAAAAACGCTTTGGCTTCCACCAGATGTCGCTGTTCGTTCTCCAACTGCACCTCGTCCAGCAGTTTGACGTGCGCCTGACTGAAGGCGTCTTCATAATCGAGCTCGGGGATCTGCAACGCTTGACAACGGCGATCCAATTGTTCGCCGACCCGTGTGAGCAGACGCAGTTCGTGATCGAGCTGTTGTTCAATACCGGGTTTGAGAATCTTGAACACGCCCGCGGTCGTCGCCTGCCCGCTTGAGATGGGGCCGCTTGAGGTGGGGCCGCTTGAGGGCTGATTGCGATCAAACGGCACGACCACCGCGACGCTGGCTTCGGCAATCGCCGGTCCGAGCGTGATGCCCAGACGATCGAGCGGTCCGAGTTCTTGGGTGATCGCCTGCTCGAGCACCGGTTGCGAAACCACCGGCGGCAGACTTTCCAACTCGCTCAAATAGCCTCGCAATTCCAGCGGCAAACGTTTGTCACGCGCCAGAATCTGGCCGACCTTGTGCAACACGGGCGAACTGCGGGCGAGAACCCCCAGCCGCTGTGAAAACGACGCCGACGCCGGCAATTTGGCTTGAGCCCGCACAATCGAAACCTGTTGTTCCGGCGGCAGACCACCAAGAAACAGACTCAACCCCTCCCGAATCGGACGCGCAAATTGCGCGTGTTCGGGAGGCAGGATCGATTGGAACGCGGCTTCGTCGAGCAGGAATTCCCAACTGGGGATCATTTCAGCCACCTGACCTTGCCGACAGCCAGGATTCCATGTGCGGCCAGGTGTTTTTCTCGGCGCCGCGTCCGGCCATGATGCCGATGTGCCCACCTCGCACTCGAAACAGTTCCTTGTCTTCGCTGCCCACCAAGTCCATGATCGACTCGGACTGGCACGGGGGTGTGATGTGATCGGCTTCGGCAATCACGTTGAACAGATTGGCTTTCAGTTTTTTCAAGTCGACCGTTTCGCCGCGCAGTTGCAGCGTTCCTTTGACCAGCTTGTTTTCTTTGTAAAGCTCATTGATCAACTGCTTGTACGCGCCACCGGCCATCGGGATGATGTCGCGGACCCAGGTGTTCATGGCGTGCCAGGCTTCCACGGTTCCGGGGTTTTCGATCTTGTCCCACAACATGCTGTAGCTGCCGAAGTAGTTTTCGATCGGCTTGAGCATCTTCGCTCCCGAATCGATCATCTCACCCGGGACGTTGCCCAGTTTTTCGACGATCGTGTTGGCATTGAACGCCGGGTTGCTGGACCAACGCGTGAAACCTCCGGCCTCTTGGTCGCTGAAGTCCAGCGGTGCGGTCAGCAGCATCAGATTCTTCAGCCCGTCATCGGGTCGCAGCGCCGCGTACATCGTGCTGATCAAGGCGCCCAAGCACCAGCCCAGCATGCTGAATTCCTCCGCCCCCGAGATGCTCTTGAACTTGCGAATCGCACGCGGCAGGTATTCCAGCGTGTAATCATCGAAGCACATGTTCTTGTCTTCGGGACCGGGTTCACCCCAGTCCAGCAAGTACAGATCGTAACCGTGCCGCAGCATGTACTCGACGAAACTGTGGCCGGGCCGCAGATCCAACACGTGCGGTCGGTTCATGATGGCAAACACCATGAACAAGGGAACCGGCTTGCGATCTTGTTCGGGCACGACCGGGATGTAGTGATACAGTTTGGCCTTGTTGAGCGTCCAAACCACTTCCTTCGGCGTTTGGGCGATTTTGGCATCGGTGGTGAGCATCCGGTTGAACCGGTCGAGGTTCTCAGCGGCCCGGTGCCAGCCTTCGCAAACGTCGGAGAAGGATGGCATGCCGGCGTCCACCGCTTGGGTCGATTCTTTCGTGGTCATGTCATTCCCCTTCAGTTGGTGGCTTGCGTGTCGTTGGATGAAGCCCCTTCGCTCAGACGTGCGTCGAGGTCGTCCAACCGCATTTCAATGTTGGTCAGACGCTCGGCCAGACGCGTGATGTCATCACGAGTGGGCATGTTCAGTTGAGCCATCGCCTGAGCCATGCTGGATTCCATGGCTTTGCGGAACGGCCCGCTGGTCGTCAGCCAGGCGTCCAGCATGGCGCCGGTCGATTCGGCATAGGCCTCGGTATTGACGAAGTCCGTCATGATCTTCGACCACGATTCCATGTTGGAATCGCGCATTTGTTTCAGCATGCCCGTCGGATCGAAGGGGTCGAATGTTTGATTGTCTTTGGATTGCGACATCTTAGTTCTATTGGCTCCTGTAAACGTTTCGAATAAACCTCTTCGATCGTGCCGTCTTCTCCGACGCGCGCGGTCGGCCTTACATGAAGGCTCCACCATTGACGTTGATTTGTTGCCCCGTGATGTAATCGCCGTCGGCGACCAGGAAGGTCACGGCTTTGGCAATCTCTTCGGGGTGGGCAAATCGTCCCATCGGGATCCCACCGCGGATCTTCGCTTGGATCACCGGTGGGACCGCTTCGAACATGTCCGTGTCGGTGTACCCCGGCGCGATCGCGTTGACCGTGATGCCCGAATGCACGAGCTCGGCGGCGGCCGTGCGGGTGAACGCGATGATCCCACCCTTGCTGGCGCTATAGTTCGCCTGCCCGATCGCCGGCAATTGACCATTCATCGAGCTGATGTTGACGATCCGGCCATAACTTTGTGACGTCATGATTGGGATCGCGGCCGAGGTGCAGAAAAAGCATCCGCCCAAATTGGTTTGAATCACTTCCATCCATTGCTCATCGTTCATGCGGGGCAACATCGCATCACGGGTGATCCCCGCGTTGTTGACCAGAATGTCCAGATGGGTGAATTCATCGGCGATCTTTTGAACCATCGCCCGTGCTTGTTTGGGGTCACCGATGTTGGCTTGCGCCAACAGACACGTTCCCCCTTCGCGACTGATTTCGTCGGCCACCTCTTGGGCCTTGGCCTCGTTACTGGAGAAATTGATGGCGACCCTGGCACCCTCGCGGGCGAGTTCTAACGCGATCGCGCGTCCGATCCCACGTGACCCGCCGGTGACCAATGCCGTTCTTCCGTCGACCCTTCCCATTGTCTTATGCTCCGTGTCAATTCAATTGTGATGTACAGTTCCAGTGATGCCGTTAGATGTGCTCAAAAATGGCTGCAATGCCTTGCCCGCCGCCGATGCACATCGTCACCAAGGCCCGTTTCTTGCCGGTCCGATTGAGTTCGTAGAGCGCCTTGATCACCAGGATCGCACCGGTCGCGCCGATCGGGTGGCCGAGTGAAATCCCGCTGCCGTTGGGGTTCGTGCGGTCCATCGGCAATTCCAATTCGCGGCACACCGCCAGGGCTTGCGAGGCGAACGCTTCATTGACTTCAAAGACATCGATGTCGTCGAGTCCAAAGCCCGTCTTTTCGAGCAGCTTGCGAACCGCCGGGACCGGTCCCATCCCCATGTACTTGGGATCCACACCGGCATAGGCGTAATCCACCAACTTGCCCATCGGCTTCAGCCCGCGGCTCTCGGCGACCTGTGCATCGGCCAACACCAGGGCGGCCGCGGCATCATTGATGCTCGAAGCGTTGCCGGGCGTCACCGACCCTTCGCGATCAAACACCGTGGGCAGACGCGCGAGCTTTTCGGTCGTCACGCCGTAACGCACCGTTTCGTCGACTTCAAAGGGAACCACGTCGCGTTTGACCTTGATGTCGATCGGAACAATCTGTGCTTTGAAGTAACCGTGGTCGATCGCGGCACCCGCACGCCGGTGGCTCTCCACGGCGAACGCATCTTGGTCTTCACGCGAGATCCCGTACTTCTTGGCGACGTTTTCCGCCGTGACGCCCATGTGGCAATCATCGAACGGGTCGCTGAGCGCACCGACCATCATGTCGACCAACGTCGTGTCGTTCATCCGCGCCCCGAACCGCATCGCGGCAGAGCTGTACGGCGAGCGACTCATGTTCTCGGCACCGCCGGCGACGGTCACATCGGCATCGCCCAACATGATCGCATGGGCCGCCGTGATGACCGCTTGCAACCCGCTGCCGCAGAGACGATTCAATGTCAGCGCCGGCGTCTCATGCGGCAAGCCGCCTTTGATCGCTGCGACGCGAGCCAGATAATGATCATGGGCATCGGTATGAATAATGTTTCCAAACACCGCATGTCCAACATCGTTCGGCTTTACACCCGAACGCTTCACCGCTTCCTTGACGCACTTTGCGGCCAAGTCGCACGGCGGGGTGTCCTTCAAACTGCCGCCGTATCCTCCGATCGGTGTTCGCACGCCACTGAGTACCACCACTTCACGCGTCATCTCGCTGGCTCTCCTCTACAACACGTTGATTAATACGGCACCTTGAAGAATTCGCACCGAGTGCGGGAACAAGGACACCAGACTTGCCACTTCAAAGAATCAACTCCTCGGTGGGCAATGGCGTCAGCCGGAGCAAACGCTATACCAATCATGGGGGACGCCCCGTGCCCGGGAGTGTGAAACGACGACGGGCAACCCCACAGACACAAACGATCTGCAAACACGCATTCAAGCGCACTGGCGCGCGGAATCATCCAGACTTTCTAGCCATCGATCGGTACCCGCTTTGGACCGATTCCAAAAGAACTGTGCGGTGGCGTAGCACTTGCGATGCGGGTCGCTCTGTTTCGTGCGTAATCGCTCGTTTCGTGACGCCCATCGCACGTTCTGCATCCTCGCACTGCCACGCGCCGTCACCAGCGGTCCATCAGGTGCGCTCCGCAGGTGGCGCTGCGCCGACCTCCAACGACTCGCTGAATTCCCTCCGGGATCCTGACATCGCTGGCGCTCTCCCGTCGGACGTTGGCACCGATCGGGGTGTGACTTGTTAGCGGCAGGGCGCGAACTCTTGCAACTCGTTCCAAGGCTCCGCCTTGGCTGTGCAAAATCTCTCCGTTGAAATGTGTATTCCTTCGCAGGATTTTGGCGGTTTCCATTCCCTCGAGGGCGTCTTGGGATCAGCCGTTTGGCGCCAGCCTACGGGCCCTCCGTGGTTGCCGAGGCCCGAACGCTTGCGCGAATCGGCTGATGTCAATCGTGCTTTTGATGCCCAACCGCTCCATGCTCATCGATGGTCCATTCAACTCGTCCAACTCGTTCCAAGGCTCCGCCTTGGAACGCGAGGTCGGTGTGGCTCCCGCCACACGCCAATGAGGGCCAGGAGGCGGGAGCCTCCATGACAGTGTGCTCCCAGGCGGAGCCCTACGCCGTGAACGATCTATTTCCTGTGTTTGACGAGGTTTTAGCGGCAGGGCGCAAGCCCTCCGGTTCCACATCGTTGCCAACACACCGGAGGGCTCGCGCCCTACC
>NZ_NTFY01000095.1 GCF_002289565.1 Rhodopirellula sp. SM50
TCGACACAACCCGGGGTGCGCTCCGCGACCCCGGGCTGTGTTGTGGCACCGCTCTGCGGTGTGGCGTTTCGCTAGAAACGCAAACGCTCAGCAATACATTTAACATCCCAAGCAGCGCGTAGGGCAATTCGCTTCCATCGCCCAACGCGCCCGATAGACTCGCTATGATGGTCTGAAAACCACCTATGCTTGGCGATGGAGCACTCCGATGCTGACACCTTTTCATCTGGCCATCCAAGTCCGCGACGTTGACGAGGCGCGTGACTTTTACGGGGTTCGGATGGGGCTGGCTGAAGGGCGTAGCGACGCGGCATGGATCGACTTCAATCTGTTCGGCCATCAGTTGGTCACGCATCTCAATCCTGCCTTGGGGCGGAATGGTCGGGTGGCCAAGCATCATAATCCGGTCGATGACCATGCGGTGCCCGTGCCACATTTCGGCGTGGTGCTGGAGGTCGACGTGTGGAAGCAATTCGCCGAACGTGTTGCAAGCTTCGTGGACGAGTTCATCATCGAACCGCACGTCCGTTTCAAGGGGCAACCGGGCGAACAGCACACGATGTTCTTCGAGGATCCCAGTGGGAACGCATTGGAATTCAAGGCGTTCGCGGACATCCAATCCCAACTGTTCGCCATCGATTGATGCGCATGATTTACCGAGCACTGCTGCCGCTGCTTGTTCTCACCAGCCAACTTGCCGCCGCTGAACTGCAGTGGATCCGGGTCAGCGACGACGGAAAGAAATTCGTCCATACGGAATCCGGGACGCCCTTTATTCCGTGGGGTTTCAATTACGACCACGAAGGCGACGGCAAACTGCTCGAAGACTATTGGGACGACCAATGGCCCACCGTGGAAGCCGCCTTTGGTGAGATGAAGGCGCTTGGTGCGAACGTGGTTCGCATCCATCTGCAGTTCGGACGGTTCATGGAAAGCCCGACGGAGCCGCGGCAACGTTCACTCGACCAACTCGCCCGTCTGGTTCAGTTGGCCGAGCACACCGAGCTCTACCTCGATCTGACTGGACTGGGCTGCTATCACAAACAGGACGTGCCCGCGTGGTATGACACGCTTAGCAAAGAAGACCGCTGGGCGGCACAAGCGGTGTTCTGGGAAGCGGTGGCGAAGACCTGTTCGGCGAGCCCTGCGATCTTCTGCTACGACCTAATGAACGAACCCGTCGTGCCCGGAGGCGACAAGCGGCGCGACGATTGGCTGGGGCCGGGTTTCGGCGGCAAACACTTTGTGCAGTTCATCACGCTGGATCGAAACAATCGAAACCGTCCGGAGGTCGCACGAGACTGGATACGCAAATTAACTTCGGCGATCCGCAAGCACGATAAGCTGCACTTGGTCACCGTCGGCCTGGTGCCGTGGAGTTTGGACCGTCCCGGGATGACGTCGGGATTTGTTCCCGAGGCGATCGCCGACGAACTGGACTTTATCGCCATGCACATCTACCCGGAGTCCGGCAAGCTGGCTGAGGCGATCGAGACGGTCAAAGGATTTGCGGCGGTTGGGAAACCCGTCGTCATTGAAGAGACGTTCACGTTAAAGTGTGGCGCCGACGAGCTGGAGCAGTTCATCGATCAATCTCGGCCCTACGCGACGGGCTGGATCGGATTCTATTGGGGAAAAACGCCGGATGAAATTCGCCCGGCCAAAACCATCCCCGAGGCACTAACGTTGGGTTGGCTAGAACTGTTCCAAAAGAAACGCGGCGAGATCGTTGGACAGGCGGGACAACATCCCTAGTCCGCCGTCGCCGTCGCCGTAGCCCAGGTCGTCGATATAGATCAGCACGACGTTCGGTTTCCTGGTCTCCGCTGCTTCGGTTTGCGGCGACAAACCGCAAAAGGAAAGAACAGTCAGCGTGAACGCCATCGACTTACGAACATCCGATGGTGAGAACACGAGCAATCTGGTTCGATCACGCATGGCCAATCCTGGTTGGAGGTGTCACAGGCAATTCCCACGATTGTAACGACCGGGGCTTGACGATGTCGCGGTTCAATCGTGACTCAGCTGACTCAGTTTCAGTGGGAATTCTTTGACGGCCTTTCCACTGTTGTCCACGCATCTGAACGTCATCACGGGATCATCCGGACGCAGGTCGAAGTGGAGTTGCCCCCAGAAGTTTCCTTGATTGTAAGACCAAACGGCGTTGGGGAAGGTTTGGTGCGTGTGTTGGTTCGTCACTTTTGCGGAAACAAACTCATACAGCGGATAGCCTCGCGGACGTTCAATTTTCCAGATGTCCGAACGGTGACGGTCTCCGGAGATCAGAATCACGCCATCGATCTTGCGGTCAATGATCAGATCAAAGATCTCGTCGCGTTCGGCCCGCGCCCAGGTACCGGCCCACGAATCCTTGCCGTCTTTGTCGGCACCGTCGGACCACATCGTTCCCGACGCGATCACTTTGAACTTGCCTTTCGCCTTGGCCAACCCATCGAGCAGCCATTGTTTCTGGTCCGGCCCCAACATGGTTCGGTCTCGTTTGTCGCGGTAGAAACGTCCGTCGGTCATGAAGAAGTCGACGTCTCCGAGTGAGAACGAATGCCACGTGCCTGGCATTTCAGGACCACCGCCGTAATGCGGATTGTTCCAATTTTGGGTGAAGACGTTCCAGTTGGGGCGTTTCCAGTCCGCTTCCAGACCAGCGCCGCCGGAGGAATCATTCATGGCCATGTCGTGGTCGTCCCAAACGGCATACATGCCAACGCCGGCAATCAACTCTCGATAGGCGGGGCTGAGGCATCGACGGTAGTAAAATAAACGTTGCGCACCGCGGCGATTGACGACGTCGATGTAAACGTTGTCGCCGAGCCCCAAGTACGCCAACGGTCGCGACTGGGCCATGTTGTGCCATGCGAATTCGTTCGGCGGGACGTAACGTGATCCCGAGCCGAACGTCACGTGGAAGTCAACGTTTTGCCCCTTGTCCGGTGCCGTCCGGAATTTGAACGTCGGGGATTGAATCGTGCGGCCATCGAGATTGACCGTATAGGTGTAGTCGGTGAAGGGTTGCAAACCCGTCACCGTCATGACGGCCGTGAAGTCGTCTTCGGCGGCCGTCTGCACGCTTTGAGACGGCTGTTCCCCGACGTTAACTTGAACCCGTGCCGGCCCTGCGGTGCGAACCCAAAACTTCGCCGACGTCGGCTTAAGGTCGCCGAGCATAGGGCCGTTGAAAAGTTTCAAGTCGTGTTTTTCGACCAACTTGACGAACTCGGGTTCGCTCAACAGATCCGGCATCCCCCCCTCTGCGCCGAAACGCCCGGTTTGTCCTTTCGGGTCACTGCCGTACAAGGCGTCGATCAAGTAGGGATCCAGATCCAGCATCACCGGATCCTGCTCGCCACCGGTCAGCGGTTCTTTTGCCCAAGCAGACGTTCCTGCGGAGAGCAACAGCGTCGCGATGAACGGGTTGAGAAGCTTCGTCCACGGTTTCGTTTTCATCGGTTTTCCTTCGATGTGGGGGCAAGGTGTCCGACATTCTAGGCCACCAAAGTGATTCGCGCTGGCCACGAGCCAGACGGCAGAATCGAAACGGCGAAAGTCGCTATGATGGCTGTCTGACGGGACCGATTTTTCCTCACCCAACGACCGACTCAAGGATCACCATGAAATACACCTGTTGTGCCGCGTTCGTGATCTGTTTGCTAAGCACCGCCTCGCAAAGCGTTGGCGACGACCGGAACTGGTCTCAATGGCGGGGACCGGCAGGAAGTGGTGTCACGACGACCGCGCGAGTCGTCACACAGTGGGGACCGGATCAAAACGTGAAATGGCGAATCGATTTGCCAGAACCCGGCAATTCGACGCCAATCGTCTGGGAAGACAAGGTGTTTTTCACCCAGCCGCTATCGGAGACCAACGAGCGAAGTTTATTCTGCGTGGACCGCAACACCGGTCGTGAAATTTGGCGGCGCGGCGTGGTGGATGACCGTCCGGAAGCGTCGCACAAAACCAATCCGTATTGCTCCGCCTCGCCGGTGACCGACGGAAAGCGGGTGATCGCCTGGTTCGGTTCGGCTGGATTGGTGTGCTGGGACCTTGCCGGCAACGAATTGTGGCGCCGCGACCTTGGTCCCCAAGAACACATGTGGGGTTACGGGACCTCCCCGATTCTGCACGACGACCTGTGCATTCTGGCGTTTGGTCCGGGAAACCATGAGTTTCTGCTCGCCGTCGACAAGACCAGCGGAGAAACCCGCTGGGTCGTGGACGCTCTGGATGACGCCGCCGAACGTGCGCTCAGCGGTCCAGAAAATGACGGCAATGCCAATGATTTCACGAGCGAAAAGCAACGCAGCGAACGGCTGCGTGGCGCCTGGAACACGCCGATTCTGATCGAGGTCGATGGCCACTGGGAACTGGTCGCCGTGTTGCCGCGGCGCGTCAGTGCATTTGACCCTTCGACCGGCGATCGGCTTTGGACCTGTGGCGGTGCTGCCCCCTTGGCGTACGCTTCGCCGATGGAATCCGACGGCGTCGTCGTTGCCCTGGGCGGCTACGGTGGTGCCTCGCTCGCGGTCCGTGCCGGCGGTCGTGGCGACGTGACCCAAACCCATCGGCTGTGGCACAAACCGCGCGACAGCGGATGGTTGGGGACAGGCGTCGCCCATGAAGGTCTGATTTATATCTGCGGTATCAATGGCGTGCTGAGTTGCTTGGATGTCCAAACCGGCGAACAACTCTGGAAAGATCGCGCCGGCGAGGGTGGCACCTGGTCCAGCATCACGCAAGCCGCCGACGGACGAATGTTCCTGTTGACCAAATCCGGAACCACCACGGTCTTTCAGCCCGACGCCAAGCAACTGACACAACTCGCCGAGAATGAATTGAAAGAAACCACCAATGCGTCGGTCGTCTTGGCCGGGGAGGAGATTTTGATTCGTACCGACGAAGCCCTCTGGTGCATCGCCGAGCCGTCACTGTAACCACCTTCACTCCGATGGCGGCCCGGTGTGGATCGGGTTTCTCAGCGGGCCCGGCCACAGCGAGCACATGTGCTACGACACCGCACTGCGGACGAAGTCCGAGAGGACCACTCATTCAACGCGATCGAAGCGATGCTGATGGAACATCAATCGGTCGCACAGTGAAGTCGCTGAAGCTCGGCCTGGTTCACCCAACACACCACGCCGACGAGACGTTTGCGTCGCTGTTCGAACACGCAAAAAAAAACGATCGACATTCGAAGTTGTGAACACGATCAAGCGTCTGTTCGGAAACAGTTGTGCTAGTTCGCACGTCGCTGTGACAACCTTCAAGCGCGAACGCCTGGCGTTGCGTGCAAACAACGACCTCACGTTCGGTTCAGTCAAAGCTCACCATCGCTGAAGTCTACTCTGCGGAAGGATGGTATTTGAACGAAACCTTCACTTTGGTCCGGTACGCAGTCACCTTTCCTTCGGAAATCTGCATGTCCATTTGCGTGACTTCGCCTATCCTCATGTCTTTGAGGTGTTTTGATGCGACTTCGACCGCCGAAGCAGCGGCTTTTTCCCAGGAGTCGGGGCTCGTTCCTACCAGCTCAATCACTTTGTACAGATGGTCGCTCATGATCGTCTCCTCTCACAGTAAATCAATCGAAAACACTGACAACGCCACCGGCTTCAACAAGAGCAAGATCCGTACCGTCGGACGGCCGCGATCTACACACGAACGAGCCGCCTTGAGTTCCGATGCCGAAAGCGGCGTGTCGACTCGATGATTCCAGTTCGGCAAACGGGCCAATGGCCAACGTGACAGAGCGGGCGGCGCGGGTTCATTGGGTTGATTCCAACGCCACAGCGAACCATGACGCCAATCTTTCGCCGATTTGACGAGACCTGCTCGAAGCGGGTTCCGCTCGACGCTCCGATAATGGAAACGCGCGGCGGAACGATAGCCCCGAGTCAAATTCGCTTCAAGAAATTCAATCCGAACCGTCCGTAGTCTTGGCCGTCCACGTCTCCGTCACGGTCTGAATCGAAACGAGAGTCGTAGCCTTGTTCGGAAGAGGATTTCAGAAAACTCAATCCGAACCGTCCGTAGTCTTGGCCATCGACATCGCGGTCGCCGTCGCTGTCACCAAAGAGGCGAAAGAATTCGTCGACGTAGCGGCCGCCAGCTTTGCCGTCGGAATCACCGTCGAAGCGGTTGCCGGCGGCATCTCGCACATAGCCATCTCGGATTGCAAGCCGATAGACACCGTCCAACAGCGATCCGTAGGCGTCGACCAAGGCCCCCTGAAAACCGATGGTTGCCCGCGTTCCGTCCGGCAGCACTTCGAATTGGGGTGTAATCGAAACGGCCATGCCGCCGAGCGTCTGGACTTCAAAGGCGCCTTCGTCAATGATGACCGGCGAGTCAAACGTGACGCTGACCGATCGGACGATACTATGTTGTCCGTCATCGGTCACGACAGGGCCAGACGTTGGAGCCGTGTTGTCAACGAAGAAAACGTCATGGATCTCGGGGGACGCCTCACTGAGTGGGTTCCCGAGAACGTCCTGGATGTCGTGCGTCTCGGAGAGGTCAATCCCGACGATGCCGTCGAAATCGGGAAGGTCACCACCCGACACCGTCAATTCGTACACGATTTCTCCGGTGCTTTGAACGGAGCTGACGTGGGTCACAAGCGCCGTCGATCCCCCAACGACGACGAAGTCCGAAGCGTCGACCTGGCCGACTTGTTCACTAAACTCGAGTCGGAATTGCAGTGAATCGGCATGGGTCGATTCGTTCAACGGGGCGTGTCGGACGACGCGGTTTAGATCGGGGGCTCCGGGAGTCCGATCGACGATTTGAAAGAACGCGCGGTAGTCGCCGCCAGGACGACCATCACCCGAAGCGACGTCCGCATAGATGGCCCAGTCACCTGATCCGGCAACGTTTGAATCTAAGAACTCGCCATCAAGCTGTTCCCCCGCGGTATCGAGAATCCCCGTGGCGTCCCCGTTCAGCTCGACCAAATAAAAACCTTCAGGGAGAGGTGCTGCCGGACGAAACACCGCCGTCAATGTCTGCGGCTGCCACTCAATCGCCCCGTCGGACTCGACCAGAAATTGGTCATCCGATTCGAAAAAGTTAGCGTCCAAGGAATAGCGGATGCGGAAGTTGTCGGTCGTCAGTGTGTCGGGATCGACGGGATGACTAAAACGCATCTCGATCTGCTGCAGTGAGCCGAGTTGGTGAGCCATGCCGGGTTGGAAATTTGCGTCGGTGACGGACACTCCGAAAGGCGACACGGTTGGCTCAATTGTCACGAGCTGCTCCAGTGCAATCGCCTTTCCTGATTCGTCCACCAGGTCTGCAGACAAACGATAGGATCCGGGTTTCAGATACCCCCGCGACATCAACCGGAGGTGCCCCGGTGACTCGACGTGCGAGTAGTCTCGTTGATAGAAGGCGTCCAGCGGAATCGTGTAGTCGTCTGCCGTGCCGAACACCTGGTCGGTTCCCGAGTACGTCACAACGGCGTCACGTTCATGTGTCAGGGGGATGTCCAGGTGTTCGTTGAACTGCAGGTGAATCACGTGGGTGTCGTATTCCGTTTCCACGACGTCAACGCTGTCGAGGTTTGCGGCGGTTGTGTCCGTTCGATCGATGGTAAACGAATACTGCAGCGCGCCGCCGGCCGTGCCGTTACCGGTGATCGATGGAAAATGAAGCCCGGCCGACTCTCCATCCAACGCGTTGCCGAGCGGATCGGTCAATCCGTCAAGGGTCACGGAATATTCATCAACGGGGAGCAGCTGATCGGCCGTCCAGATAAGAATCTTATTGACGGGATCAAAGGTTGCCCGTCCGGAACGCAGGCCCGAATGCTCACCGACAACGCGAATGGTCTGCGGCGTCATCGAATCGGGATCAATCGCGTCATTGAGCCAAAAGATCAACTGGCGCGTTTGATCGATAACATCATCTTGTTCTGGCAAGGCCCTCAAGACGCGCGGCCCTGCATCGTCAAACGCTGATTGGGGCGTCACTTTCAAGCGATACTTTCCCTGCGATTGATGTTCCCCGACAACCTCCAAGGTATAGCGGCCGGAGACGCTAAAGGAATGCATCAGGCTCGGGTCGAGCGAGGCGATCCCGCTGCCGGAGTCGATCGCCTGCGAGTTTGCTGCGATCACCACGCCTTGCTCGTTTTTGAGAACAAGTCCGGCGTCGAGCGAGTATTGATACTCGGCTGCGTCGATATCGAACAGATAAGTCTCACCCGCTTCCGCTTGCAAGACAAATTGATCGGCTTGCTGCGGAGCGTCGATCGAGGCGTGGATGACGGCTCGGTCGTTGCGTGGATCGTTCGGCGCGGAAGTCAGCAGCCGAACTGAGTCGCCTTCCGACTCCGCGATCCAAAGATCATCCGCCCCGTCGCCATCGGCGTCTTCCACCAAAATCCCCGCTTCATACAGTCCCCCGGAATCAAATTGGATGGCCCGACTGAAACGCCCTTCACCATCATTCAGGTGCACTTCCACGATCGAATGGTTACGAACGGGAACGGCGAGGTCGTCGTGACCATCTCCATTGAAGTCACCGGTCTCGAGCATGAAGGAGCCGTCGCTTCCGGGAATGGATTCATGCAAGCTAAGATCACCATTCTCGTCGGTGAGAAACAAATCGATGGATCCCGTCGTCCGGCTGATGCTTGCGACGTCCGGATAACGATCGTTGTTCAGGTTCAACGCGACGACATCTTGGGAATCTGACGGCACGACGAAACGTTTTCCGGACTCGAAGGTTCCATCGCCACGTCCCAACAGAACCGTGACGGCGGCCCCCAAAGCGTCACTGACCAGAAGGTCGATGTTGCCGTCATCATTGACATCGGAGATCTCGATTCCGTTGGATCGGCGACCGCCCGTCGTGAGTGTCTCGCCGGCGACGAACGTGCCATCGCCGTTGCCGATCAAAAGGGTGACGCTGGCACCGAAGTAGTTAGCCGCCGCCAAGTCGGGATTGCCGTCGCCGTTGAAATCCGCACTGCGTATCGAGTTCGGCCGATTCCCCGCCGGAAGACTGCCTCCATCGACAAACTGACCAGTCTCGCTGCCCAGGAAAATCGAAACGCTGCCGACGGTTTCGTATCGGGAGTGGGCGAGGTCATCGATTCCATCGCGGTTGAAGTCGGCAGCCACCAGCGTGTCGGCAAACGTGGCATCGGGGCCGACATTGAGTTGGGCGGTCTGAGCGAATGACCCGTCGGGCGCCACAAACAGCACGCTGACCGTTCCGTCGCCGCTGTTGGCCGTCGCCAAGTCCCGAAAGCCGTTTCCATCGAAGTCGCCTTTGACGATCGAGTGCGGCTGCCGACCGACTGGCAGCGGAGAATGATTGCTCACTTCGTACTTCATCTCGTCGATCAAGCGATTCAAATCGATCGTGGAATCGTCGCCAATTTCGTGACGTTGTTGCGCACCCGACTGGAGCACCCAATCCGCCTGATCAGCGTGGTTGTAGATCACCTCGGTCGCGACTGGCCCGATGTTGAATCCGAAAGCCGTTCCCGGATACAACCCTTTTCCAAAGTTTGCCCAAGTCACTTGCTGAAGAGGATCCCGCACGTGATTGAGCGACATCGCATGGCCGACTTCGTGATAGATGTTACCGGTCGGAAAACCACGTAGCGAATCGGCAAGCGAAGATCCCTCTGCTGTTCGGAATCCGCGATGACCATTTCCAGAGTGTCCGGATCCTTCAAACCCTCCGGTTCCGTGTGAGATGTAGCTGTCACCTTCGGGTGGCAATACCGTGGTCACATCGACATCATGGCGATCATAGATCGCCTCAAAACCGCCGATCAGAAATGCAATATTTTGAGGATCCTCGAACGCCGTTTCGAACGAGCGCCCACGGTGCTCCGCCAACTGTTGATCGAAGTCGAAAAAGAAGAGCGGGACGTCGCGTTGATTGGCAAACATCCCAATCGTCGAACCGCTAACCGCATAAGCACCGAGTCCCAATTCGGAGGTGGCTTCGATCAGCAGAAAGTAGCGACCGGGGGTCGAAAGTGCCGGTAGAAGTTGTTGGTCAAAACGCTGCTGATCGGCGTACGCGAGCAACTGACCGTGCCCATTGAGCAGCGTCAGACGTCGACCGGCAAGCGCCATGTGGTCATTGGAATTGCTACGAAAATCGAAACGAAATGTATCCAATCCACGCCCCTGCAACGCAATCACATCGACGTCGCCGACCGCTTCCAAAACCGATGCCCTGGTGGTGACCGCTTCGGTGACGTGCCAGACGCTCCCATGATCTTGGAGTTCATTCCCGTGCTCCGGCTCAACCAAGGCGTCTGCGTAGAGCGACAGCGACGCGGCGTAAGGAAGGGAAGTGGTGGCAGAACTTGGCGTTTTAAACGTTAGGGAATACCGTCCGCTTTGCTGAACCAGATGCACCAATCCCAAACCGTTGGTGTCCGCAGCGACGAGTGTTCCGGCCGGATTGCGGAGCGAAATTTCCGGGGCCGCACCGTGTGGATCAAGGGGATCGTTGGCGAAATCGAGCGTCAATGTTTGCCCGGCGGAAACTTGAACGGCGAAGACGTCGAGATCCGCGGAGTCAACCAGTTCACCACGAAGCATCGTCGTCCCGGCGATTTCCGTGGCCTCACTCGCCGACTCGTTCGGTTCGATCTCTTCGCGTCCGTTGAACGGAGTAATGGACACGCTGATGGCGTAATCCGTGCTCGGCAAGTTGAAGCGATTCCCCGCGTGAACACGTAGAAAATAGTCGCCGGATTTTGGGGCTACAAAAATGCTCCGGAAGAGATCCGTCGATTCGAGCACGACACTGCCCGAACCGTCCAGCAAATCGAAAGCCGTAAACGGCTGGCGGTCCCCGCGTGCACTGTCAGAATATCGTGGATCGATGTTCATCGAATCGCCGTGCTGCAGCGATGTGCGAAAGTAGTCGCTGTCGGTCGGCGTCGAAAACGTCCCGCTCAACACTTGTGTTCCGGAAAACACATCGGCTGCGGCCATTTCGTCATTCGGCTCTGACTCCACCACGTTGCCGGCGAGCATCCAGCGTCGCTCAAGTTTCTCAGCCACCAGTCGGCGCAGCAGTCGTTCGCCGCTTGTTCGCTGTCTCCTTCGTGCTCCGCCCTGCATCTTCGCACTCGCCCTTTCAGATCGAAAAGCCCTCAACCGCCCCAACGCAAGTCATCTCCCCGCTGGAGAGCCCGATGCGTTCCTACGATCCGCTCTATACTAGACATTGATACGATGGACTCAAGCACGGGGGGTGCCATCCACGCAATCCGGACGTTTTAGCTACCCAAACGCTGTTTTACGCAGAGATTCCGTTACCTTTGACGGGTACGGATGAGCGACGCGGTGTTGGACGATTGGCCGCGAGGCGTGATGCCGGCGGAAAATGAAAGGGCAAAACGGCAGGGGAAAGTGGACGCGTCAGTCTTAAAGGGTGAAATTCCCTTGCCACCGCTTCCCACGCATTCGCTTCGCGCCGTAGCAAACACACGCCACGTGCGGGCGTGTTTCCATACCGGCACCGGAGCGGCTCTGCCGGGCGTCAAGTTGTCGCGGGGGCGGCAGGACAAAATGTCTTAGGCGACTTGTCGGCGTCGCGAATTCGAGTTCCGATGATCTTGTCGGTCGGCTGCAAATTGATGCAGTTCGCTACGGTGGATGGCGACCTCTCGCGGGGCTTCAATCCCCACTGAAACGCGGTTTCCCTTGATCGCCGTGATGGTCAGCACAATTTCATCACCAATTTGAATTCGCTCGTTCTCTTTCCGTGATAGCACCAACATGTTTCGTCCCCTGAATGGTTTTGACGTGAAGTGTGCCAACAGCGTCTGAGCTGTCGCGTGTTGACTTTGCCGGATGCAACGATTGTGCCAATCAGGTGATTGTCCTGCCCATCATGTTGCCATGCCTTCATACCACTCCAGCGGCTATCGCGTTTGATCGTTGAAGACGTCCCAGGTGAGCCACAACATCGCAATGCCCACACCCAGGTACGTCCAATCGAACAGCAAACTGGCGTGCATCCAGGGCCAGGCGAGTGCCAGATCGAGCGAGCAGAGGACGATCAGCCCACTGGCAACGAGAAACGACAGGATCGTGAACGACTTCTCGAGCGTGAAGCCGCTGAAGAATTTTCCCAACCTGGATTTGCGTCTTCGCGACTTCGCTGGGGCTGACGTTGCGGCTGCCCCGGTTGCAAACGCCCCGGCGTGGGGCCGATTCGATCGATCCCACGTCGGATTGATCGCGTGTCGCCGCGGCTGGCGGACATCGTTCTCGCGGGCGCGACGCTCACGACGGCGTGGGCGCCGCGCTCGATCGGTGGATAAAGAACGGCGGGTTCTGTTTCGTGGTTGATCCAATGTAGCGGGCATGAAAGGTTCCTCCGTTTGATCGACGGGAAACGTTCATGCCGTGGAGAGTGCATCCAGCGTGCCAATCAACCTGTCCGGCCGGCGTCGACTCGGTAAGCGGCCTGGGCTCGTCATCACGCTCCAGCCTCGTCTTGGCTGAACCGATAGCACCATCGGTCGCCGCAGGCCACTAAGTCGTACAAGGCGTAACTGCTCGGCAGATCCGTCGGCTGAACCGATTCGCTCTCGTCCATGTCGAAAAACCGGGCAATTCGCGATGCGCTAATGGGCAACACCAGCGAAGGCGGCAAATGGTAAATCTTGGCGGGGTCGACGAGCTGTCGATAGCCGTCAAGCGGTCCGCCCACGAACTCGACCCATTCGTCTCGATCGAGTAAATCGCAGTCGAACGTGGTAAACGCTACATACCAGTGCTCAATCCACTGGCTGGTCCGCGTCAGAACGTGACCCAAAATATCCATCGAATTGACCTCCGCAGTGCGACAAAAGTCTGACACCACATTGTACAGCATGTTACGGGCCATGCGGCCGACTTGTCGTGGTCCGATGCCAATTTGTCGCTCCCGTGTCACCGTACCACGACAGCAGACTTCCAATCGGATCAGTGACGGATCCGAGCTTAGCGGAATTCACCCAGACTGAATTCCGAAGCGGCAATGGCGCCCCCTTTCGGGATGACACCGCCGGGGGATGCGCACCTTGTGATCCAGGTGTTTTTTCCGAGCGGATGGGGACATCAATGAGTTTTGGTATCGGGATTTGCAGGGGATTTGTCTCGAACTGCCGACACGGAAACTCTGTGCGGCACCGGGAATCTGACAACCGCCCCCCAAACCGAAGGAGACATGAAATGATCGGTTTCATCATCATCGAAGTCGACGACGGGTTCACGATTGCCGAAGTCCCCGCAGGTTCCACCCCGGAATCGATCGCCACGCAATTCGGCGGCGTCCTGGTCGAGGGCGGCCCGTACAAGTCGTTCGCCGAAGCATCCGACGTGCTGGCGACGTTGCCGAACCCGTACGAATCCGAACGCCTCTAGTGCTCTGTCAGCCTTCAATTTTCGGGATAGGTTTGTCGAGCGGAAAAGGGGCAGGTACGAATGGCACGGGCATAAGCGTTGGTGTGCAGGCTTTAGCCCAATGCCGCTAAGTGAAGCGTCGTTTCTTCAGATGAGGGCCCGTAGGCTCGCGCCAAACGGCTGATATTCGTTTGAGATCAGCCGGTTCGCGCCAGCGTCCGGGCCCCCTCATTCATGTTAACTTAGCGGTATTGGGCTTTAGCCGCCCACTATCGCTGCGTGACAGCGACCGGGGATCGCCTAAAGGCTAGACACCAACGGTTGCTGAATCCCGTTTTGCTAATGCCCGTGCCATTCGGGGCACAGCATTGGTACAGCGGTTGCGATAGCGTTCGCCGCCGCTGGCGTTGTGCCAAATTGACGGTGGCTCCGCAGCGGCAGGGCCAAATGGTTGTGCAATGTCCAAGGAAAGGTGGAGGACATTTCATGGCAACTACGGCGAACGTTTACGTTTCCCCATGACAGATGACGCTCGCCCCTTGACTGGTGATTCGGACGTGTGATGATGAACTCGGAATTCATCCTTTCTTCGTGCCCGCGAACATGACATCGCGCCGACTCAGCCGCGCTTTCCACTTACGCCAGACGCTTGTCTGGGCGTGCGTCGTCGGCTTTGGTTTCGGTATCTTTGCTTCGCCCTGCTCCGCCCGTCTCGACCGGGAAGACCGACAGACGCGACTGGTTGGCAGCGTTCTGGATCAGGCTGCGGTGCCGGGTGAATCGATCGGCCAATTCGATCGAGAGGGTTCCAAGCCGGGGCAACCCAATGCGATGTTTGCCCTCGTCGCGCTTCGTGGCTTTGACAGACTGCAGCTCGAAAACCATTCGCTCTTGCGCTCCGGCGAGGCTTGGCACGGACGAACATCTCTCACCGCGCTCGGAGTTCGTTTGCAGATTTAGACGCGGGACGATTTTTCATTATCCCTGAAATTTTCTGCAACCTGAACCCGTCTCAGATGCGGCTGCCGGCTTGAACCGTGCAACCGGTCTGCCTGGAGATCGCAATGTCCAAGCCCAATACTCTGCCCAATACACTTTCGCGTGCCATCACCGCAGCCGTCGGTGCTGCCCATCAACCTGACTCCGCCGCCACACCGCCCGACGGCGGCGACCTGCCAAGGTCCGTTTTCAACCAGATCAGGAGTGGCAACTACGCCGCTGCCTACCTCTCGTTACGCACGCTTCCCCCCAACCACGTCCATCGAATTTGTTTGGGGGTGTGCGCGATGCGAATGGGGAAGATCGACGAAGCCATCCAGATCTTCCGTGGCCTGTCGCTCAACCCCGGTACCACCGTCGTTCGCGGTGACGCCGATGATGTGTTGCTGATCAATTATGCGACCGCCTTGCTGTTGGGCAACTTGCCCAGCGGAGCGCTCGACGTGCTGGGGGAACTGAAAGACCGCGACGCGCCGGCAGCCGTTGAAATCCGGTCGGCTATCGATCGCTGGGCCCGCGGCCTTTCGTTTTGGCGACGGCTGGACTGGAAGCTCAATCACATCGAACCGCCGAATCGCGCGGTACCGATTGACTTCGCCCCCGGAATCTTCCCGATCGCGATCCCGCCATCGCCCCCGCGCCCGTTGACAGGAAAATCTTCGGCACCGCACGCTCAGGACCAGATCACCTTGAGCGATCGTTAGAAAGATGGTCGACCACATCATCCGGTGCCACCCACCGACTCTGCCTGCGACATCCGCTTGCATTTGGTAGGTGGCACGATTCTCTCTGGTATCCCGGAGGGATTTCAGCGAGTAGCCGGAGGTCAGCGCAGCGCCACCTCCGGTCGCTGCACCGTACTCAACGGATCGCCCCGGACCCTCATTTGGTGCCACCGTCTGCTCTAATGTGTCCAACCACTCCTCTCTCTCGACAGCGATCATTCAGCAAGTTGGTATGAAACTCTTGACGTTCCTCAGCGTCGCCGTCCTAGGCATGGCGACATCCCTTTGCACGGCGTCCTTTTGCACGGCGGATCGTCCCAATGTCGTTTTTGTCATCACGGATGACCAGGGGTACGGTGACTTGGGGTTCACGGGAAACCCTGTGATCCAGACGCCCCACCTGGACAAGCTCGCCGAGGAATCGGTCTGGTTGGAAGACTTTCACGTGGCGCCGTCGTGTTCGCCAACCCGGTCGTCGATGCTGACAGGGCGTTGGACGAATCGAACCGGCGTCTGGCATACGTTCTTTGCTCGCGCGATGATGTACGAGGACGAGGTGACGATTGCGGATCATTTCCAGGCCGCCGGTTACGCGACCGGGATGTTCGGGAAATGGCACCTCGGTGATCACTATCCCTATCGCCCGCACGACCGGGGCTTTGACGAAGCCTACTGCATCCGAGGCGGGGCGACCGGGGTGACCGCGGACTACTGGGACAACGACTATTTCGACGACTATCATTTCCGCAACGGTCAAGCGACGGAGTCGACCGGCTACAGCACGGACGTGTTCTTTGCCGAAAGCCAACGATTCATCAAAGAGCAGGTCGCGCGCAAGACCCCTTTCTTCGCCTGGATCGCCACCACCGCGCCCCACAAACCTTGGGTCTGTCCGCCTGAGTATTCGACGCTCTATCCGAACCAGGACGAGCGTGCCGCCGCGTTCTACGGAATGTTAACCAACATCGATCAGAACATCGGTCGTCTGCGAGCTGCCCTGGAAGAATTGGGCGTTGCCGACAATACCCTTTTCGTCTTCACGACCGACAACGGTTCGGTCGGTCCCAAAGAATTTAATGCCGGCATGCGCGGCGGCAAGATCAGCCCGTACGAAGGTGGGCATCGCGTTCCGTTCGCGCTCCACTGGCCTGATGGTGGTTACTCAGAACATGTTCGAGTGGGTGAACTAACACATATGGTCGATGTTTTGCCAACGTTGCTGGACCTGTGCGGCGTCCAGCCCAGCAAAGATGTCGCCCTGGACGGCCGGTCAATTCGCAAGTTGCTCTCCGGAGATGGCGATCCTTCGTTTGACTGGGAAAGCCGCGTGGTCGTCTCCGATTCGCAGAGGGTTCAACATCCTCGAAACCGGTCGCCGCCGACGACGTCTCAATTCGTTTCACCCATCGATTGACCGCGGGCGGGCACAAGTTTTCGCCGTACTTTTCGCTCAAACCCGCCGCCGACGCCGCCCGGGGAGATGAGCTGGGATGCTATTACCTGGCAGTCACGCGGTTGAAATAGCAATCATGAAACAGAGGTAAGAAGATTCGTCATTTGGTGGTGCCATCGGTGATTCACTTCGTCAGGACGAGCTTGCCTTGGCGGGTGCTTTGCAGTCGGTAGAGCTTGCCTTGGTATTCAATCCAAACCTCGTCTCCGCAACGCGCGAGATCTGAAAAACGCACGATCTTGCGGAGTGAATTGTCGAGATTCATTCCCGCTATTTCCGAAAGATTGGCGTGCTGATCGTCGCTAGGATTGGAAGACATGGGTAGGCCGAATTGGGGGGAGACTCACCACGAAAACAGCATGTTGCGAGTTACTCTCAATAAGAAACCCGCTCTCAGTAATTTTGTCAACATTCGTTGTTAAAACTTTTTGACCCGCGATTTTCGGTTCCAATCGCGGCCACCCCGACGACGCGGCGGGATTCACAGCCAGAGGTGGGCTTTCAAAACGACAGCACAACGGCTATCTTCCGTTTTGTTGAGACCTGTTCTCAATAGCTTTCAAAGGTAGCTAGCCAGGCAAAGCGACGCCGCGACCGGTCGTCTGAATCGACGAGTTCGCACCGCAGTCGCTGAACGACCCAGCGAGCAAGAACGAAGCTTCGATCCCCCGTCGCACTGGGCGACGTGTGGGCGATTTTTCTACTTGCATCGAGAGGTCAATGCTGTGCGTTGGTGTCAGTTCATTTTCTTGGCGGTCGCCATCGGCTGTGGTCCGTTCACGACCGGTCCGGTTGCATCGGCAGCCATCTTCACTCCCGGCGACTCGGTGCCGGAGGTCAACGGCGAGGTGTTCACGTGGTCCGAATCGGCCGCGGGCAGCAGCTTTGTGTTCTGGGACAGCTTCGACGATTTCCCGGGCGGATCGACACCCGGATTCTTGCCCGCGGGGACGTCGCCGACCGCGAACGAGAGTTTTGGTGATGGCGGACCGATCAGTTCGCTGACGTTCGAATCCAACCAGTCATTGGCCTCAAGTGGCAACGCGTACGGCGGTCTGTTCGGGCCTGGCGACAGCTCGAGCTTCTTGACCCATGCGTACGCGACGGTCCGCTCGGGAACCTCCGGCGGCGGATTCACGCGGATCGTGGCTCAATTTGAAACGTTGGGATCCGAGCTGGACTACTCGTCGATCTTGCTGAGTGCCTCCGCCGCCACCGCTGGCACGATCGCACCGAGTTTCGTGATCGAAACGGCGCGTCAATCGTTGGGCGGAACGTTTGGCGGTGAAGGCGTCAGCTATCTCGCTCTATGGGATTTGGATTCGTCGCAGCCCGAGTATCGGTTCGACTTCAACGCCCAATCCACCAGCATGTCGCTGGACCAATTTCGGATCGACACGTTCACCCAAAACACGCCTTTCATCACACCGTCGGCGGTGCCGGAGCCGGGTAGCGTGGCGCTGTTGGGAATCGTCGCCGGCGGTCTGGTGCTACGGCGCCGACGCCGGGGAGGACGTCAAAGATCGCAACGGTCGGTTGGCCGTCCCCCTCAGCGATTGCCGCGAACCTCGCGAAACGCGTTCACGTTGGTCGAATTACTGGTCGTGATCGCGATCATCGGGATCCTGGTCGGTCTGTTGTTGCCCGGTGTGCAAGCGGCACGCGAAGCGGCGCGTCGGATGTCGTGCAGCAACAATTTGAAGCAGATCGGGTTGGCGATGCACAATTATGACAATGTCAATGGAGCACTGCCGCCGAGTGCGTTGGGGATTCGTGTCGGTGGGACGAGTCGCCGGCCGATCCATCGCGCCGGGCTGACGGCGTTTGTTTCCATTTTGCCATTCGTCGAACAAGATGCGTTGTTCGGCCGATTTGATCTGAACGCCGATGCTTGGGCACCGGCGAACGAGGAACCGGCCAAACAGACACCGGAAGTCTATTTGTGCCCCTCGATGTCGTTGCCCGACAGCGGCGGAACGCCCAACGGCTATTCAAGCTATGCGATTTCCACCGGAACAAAGAAGTACCGCAACCAACTTCACAACGGTGCGATCGTCGATGCGATGAACGTCTTTCAAAGTGAGCGGGTCATGGCGGGGATCCCCGAAGCCTCGTCGTGGATGTCCTGGGTGGACGTCGATGACATCTCCAATGCCGATGGAACTTCGAACACGTTGCTGGCCGGCGAGTTTGGCGTCCAGGTGCGTGAGACGTCGTCGTTGCCGTTCCCCTATCCGGGATCCGGCGGCCAAAGTGCCGGCAAATGGGCGATCAGTTACCCGTATCATTCCAGCGCGTCGACGTTCGGCAGTTTCAACGCCAATCAAATCTCGTTGTTCGACATCCCCTCCTACGAATCGTTTCGCGGTCCTCATGCGGCCGGCGTTCAGTTTGTGTTGAGCGACGGCAGCGTACGATTTTTGACCGAATCGGTCGATGCGGTGACGTTGCATCGATTGACCAGTCGCAACGATGGCGAAATCGTGGACAGGGCACCATGGTGATGGACATGTTGACGATGTCGGATCGCAAGATCGACGGTGCCGATCGATTACCGTTCGCCGCGGCGTTGGTTCTTGCCATGACCCTACTGACCACCGGATGCACCACGGAGTCACAACCGAACGTCACGGCCACCGGAACGGTGCACGTTGCCGGTGAACCTCTGTCGGGGGCCGTCCTCACGCTGGAACCAATGCGACAAACGACGGGACCGAATGCATCGGCGCCGGTGTTTGATGGGCGGTTCCAGGTGCCCGCCAGCGCCGGTCTGCACGGCGGGACGTACCGCGTTCGCGTGGCGATGATCCCCGCCGAATTGCTCGCCAAACTGCCCAGCGAGCAAGCCGCGTCGTTGCCGCCGGCTGGTGCCGTGATCGACCCATCGTTCGACACGGAGAGCCAACTGACGTGCGAATTGAAGCCCGATCAGCCGAACGCGTTGGCGTTTGCGGTCGAGTTTTTGACAAGATGATTGGGCGCATAAATTGCAGCATCAGCTTCCATGCCGTTTCGTTGGAATTGACAAGCTGCAAGCCTTTCCCACTTTACTAAATCAAACACTTCTGAAATCAAAATGAAATCTTTCCTACCGTTTCAAATCACCGGCGTCTGTCGCGTCGTCGCGGTCGTCACCTGCTTGCTCACCACGTCTGCCGCCTGGGCGCATATGCCTTGGTTGGCAACAGATGATGAAGGCCATGCCGTGTTGTGGTTCGGCGAATCGCCGGCGGACCGGACGTACCACATGCCGGCCCCGATCGCCGGGATCAAACTTTCCAACGGCGAGACGGCCATCGCGACGTCGGCAATTGAAAACGAGTCATTGATCGGACTGCGTAGCAAAAAACCAATCGATCCGGCGCGTGAGATTGCTGGCAGCGTGACCTATGGGCTGTATCATGACACGAAGTTGACCTATCACGTCGAACACTTGCCCCACGCAGATAGCGGTGATTGGCCGGACGAACCACGATCGGACGCACCGCTGCAGTCGATCGTGACGGCATCGACTGCCGGAGGCGTCCAGGTAACGGTGTTGCGAGACGGCAAGCCGGCGGAAGGTCTGCAAGTGAAACTGTATTGCGAAGACGGCCACGAAGAAGCATCGGGTGAGACGGACATCGCGGGGATCGTGGTGTTTAAAAAGCAAGTCGTGGAACCAGGATTGAATGCGATCGTGGTGGGGGTGACCGACGAGCAAGCGAGTGGAACGCTCGATGGAAAGCGATACGGCAGCACGACCGATTACTTGACGGCGACCTTTCGAATTCCCGGCAAATCGTCTTCTTCCGAACCGAAACCCCGACCCCAACGCGAACCCCAACGACCGGTCATGGAAACTGATAGCAGCGTCTCGATCGGTCCCGCCGCATTACCCGACCTGCCCGAGGAACTGACCAGTTTCGGCGCGGCGATCGCAGATGAGACGCTTTATGTCTACGGCGGCCACACCGGCGACGCACATTCGTACTCGACCGAAGAGCAATCCGATCGGTTTTGGAGTTTGGATCTGTCGGCTGGCAAATCGGGTCAATGGAAATCATTGCCCGGCGGCCCCTCGCTGCAAGGATTGGCGTTGGTCGCGTTTCAGAACCGATTGATTCGGATCGGCGGGTTCACCGCCGTCAACGAACTTGGCCAAGAGCAGGACCTGCGTTCGCAAGCCTCCGTCGCCAGCTACGATCCCGAAACCAACGCTTGGACGGATCTGCCGCCGCTTCCCGAAGCCCGTTCGTCGCTGGATGCCGCGGTCCTCGGCGATCGCGTCTATGTCTTCGGTGGCTGGAAGCTGGATGGCAAGAGCACCGAGAGCCAATGGCATCAAACCGCATGGTCGTTGGATCTCAGCGATCCTGCGGCGACATGGCACCCCGTGGCCACGCCGCCGTTCAAGCGACGGGCGGTCAGCGTGGCCGCCCACGACGGCAAACTTTATGTCATCGGCGGGATGAATTCAGATGGCAAGCCGACCACACGCGTGGATGTCTATGATCCGCAAGAGGAATCGTGGAATCTAGCACCGTCGTTACCTGGGCGCGGCATGATGGGATTCGGGGCGGCGTCCTTCGCAGCGGGAGAAACCCTTTACGTCAGCACGATGGACGGATTGCTGCATCGCCTCGCCGACGACGGGCAGCGTTGGGAAACGATCGCCAAAAGTGATCGCGCTCGATTCTTCCACCGCATGTTGCCGACCCGCGATGGTGCGTTGTTGATGGTCGGCGGTGCGGACATGGAGATCGGAAAGTTCACACAGATCGACCGGATTGAGATCGGCGATTGAACATCATTCTGCGTCCTCTGGGGTGTGCACGCCTTCGCTGAGGATAACGGCGGGGGCGATGAAGGAGAGGCCTTGGGTGTTGGTGGTGTCGACCATCACCGTTTCGACGACCGGCTGGGTGACTTTCGTCCCGGCCTGCCACTCGACGATGAAACTGGCGCCGGCACCACCCGATTTGTCATCGCGGGCGATCACGAACTCCGTCGCCGCGAGTGGTCCCAGACGGAGCGGTTTGTTAAGCAACGAGCGAAGTTCTTTGCCGGCGGTGTCAAAGTATCGCACCGACGTGATGGCGATCTCATTGGCGGCGTCGGTGTTACGGATGTTCAACGTCACCGTCAGCGGATACGGCTCGCCCTTTTGGTGATAAACGTGCGAATAGGCGGGCACGTAAAGCCGTTGTCCTTCGACCGGATGCCAGGGCAACACGTCGACTTCCATGCGAGCTTCGTCGCGCAGGCTGGGCGTTTGATAGGGAATACTGCCGGCGATCGAACGCAGCCGAAACTCAACGAAAATGACGATCAGCACGATCGGCACAACGACCAGCAGAAAGATCAATAGCTTGATCTGTCGGGAGATCTTTTCGGCTTGGTCCTCGGTCATTCGATTCGACACGGCACTTCCCTGGTTGTGGTTTCCCATCGTCACTGCCCATTACTTGAAGGTAGCGACAACGAGCGGCCGATTCAATCGGGGAAATCTTTATCGGTCAATTCCCCGCCCCTGACGGTTCGGCTGCCGTATTACGCCGACGTCGCGCCTTCGGCCAACAGCTCCGCCTCGTCACTTGATTGCGACGGTTCGGCCTGTTCTGGGGGCTGGGGTGTCATTGCCGCAGCGGTTTGCGTCTTTTGTGCAAACCGTCGCAGCAAGACATAGAACACCGGCGTCAAGAACAGGCCAAACAGGGTCACGCCCAGCATGCCGCTGAACACGGCGGTTCCCAACACACGTCGCATTTCGAATCCGGCTCCCGTTGCCACCAATAGCGGCACCACGCCCAAGATGAACGAAAATGCGGTCATCAAAATGGGTCGCAGTCGCAAGCGGCAGGCGGCAACAGCGGCGTCGAAACGATTTTTACCGGCGTCCTCTTCCGCCTTGGCAAATTCGACAATCAGAATCGCGTTCTTGCACGCCAACCCGATCAAGACGATGAATCCGATCTGGGTTAGCACGTTGTTGTCCATGTCTCGGAACCAGACTCCGATCAGCGCGAACAACAAGCACAGCGGCACGATCAAGATGATCGCCAGCGGCAACAACCAGCTCTCGTATTGGGCCGCCAATGCCAGGAAGACAAACAGTACGGCCAACGGAAACAGGAAAACGATCGTGTTGCCGGCCTGCTTTTCTTGAAACGCCATTTCGGTCCATTCGTAGCCAAAACCGGGAGGCAGGTTTTGTTCCGCCAGCGATTCCATGGTCGCGAGTGATTGGCCGGTGCTGAATCCCGGTACCGTCGTGCCATTGAGGTCGGCCGATGGAAACAGATTAAAACGCACCAATCGATCGGGTCCGGCGGTTTGTCGGACATCGACGACCGATCCGAGCGACACGCTCGCGCCGCGGGCACTGCGGGTGCGAATCTTGACGATGTCGCTGGCGTCATCACGGAACTCCGGTTCCGCTTGCGCTGTCACGCGATACGTTCGCCCCAGAAAGTTGAAGTCGTTGACGTACATCGATCCCAGATAGATCTGCAGCGCGTCGAACACGTTGTTGACCGGAACATCCAACATCTGAGCCTTGGTTCGATCGACGTCCGCATACACCTGTGGCACGTTTGCCCGCAAATTGGTGAACACCTGCATCACGCCGGGCTGAGCATTTGCCTTGGCCAGCATGGTCCCGGTGACTTGATTGAGCGCATCGATTCCGGCTCCGCTGCGATCCTGAACATACATCTTGAAACCACCACCGCGACCGATGCCGCGGATCGGAGGCGGCGGAATGATCAAAATCTGAGCCTCGTTGATTTCGGAGACACCGCGCCTCATGTCGGCGACGATTGCCTGGACACTTCGCCCGCGCTGGGCGCGTTCCTTCGCATCTTGCAGGGGCAAAAACGTCACCGCCGCGTTCGGTTTGATTGTGAACGTTGCCCCGGAAAGGCCGGCGATTCCGACGGCATGCTTCACGCCATCGATGCCTTTGCCGATTTCTGCGACGCGGCGGACCACGGCATCGGTGCGTGAGAGCGACGCGCCGTCGGGCAGGTTGATGGCCACAATCACGTAGCCTTGGTCTTGTTCGGGAATAAACCCGGTGGGCACCAGACCGAAACTCAGCCCCGTGAACACGAGCAGCACGCCGTAGAGGACCATCGCAATGCCACTCTTTTTGACCAGTCGGCCGATGATGCCGGCGTAAACGTTGCTGGAAAAGTCAAAGGTCCGATTGAACAGCCGAAAGAACCAGCCGAACAGGAAATCGACCACACGGCCGATGCGATTTTTCGGTGCGTCTTTGGGACGCAGCAAGATCGCGCACAATGCGGGGCTGAGTGTCAACGACACGAAGGTCGAAATCGCCGTCGAGATGGAAATGGTCAGCGCGAACTGCTGATAGAATTGACCGCTGATCCCCGGCACGAATACGGTCGGCACGAACACGGCGATCAACACCAGCGTGGTGGCGATCAACGCCGAACCGACTTCGTCCATCGCCTTGTGCGTCGCTTCGCGCGCCGTCAGCCCCTCGGCGATCAGGCGTTCGACGTTTTCGACCACCACAATCGCGTCATCGACCACGATTCCGATGGCCAACACCAATCCGAATAACGACAGCGTGTTCAGTGTCACGCCGAGAAACTGCATGATGGCGAACGTCCCGATCAAGGAAATCGGGATGGCGATCACGGGAATGATCGTGGGCCGCCAGCCGTGCAAGAACAGAAACACGGTCAACACCACAAACAACGTGGTGATGAACAGGGTTTGAAACACCTCGCTGATCGACTCTTCGACGTAATCGGTCGGGTTGTATGCGATCTTGTAACCGATCCCTTCGGGAAACTCCTTGCTCATCGCCTCCATCGTCTGCTTGACTTGGGCAGCCGTGTCGACCGCGTTGGTGCCTGGTCGCTGGTAGACGAGAACGGCGATGGCGGACTTTCCGTCCAGATAGCTCAGACGCGAATAGTCTTGGGCGCCCAGTTCGATCCGCGCGACGTCGCGGAGGCGTGTGACACGGCCGTCGGTGCCACGTTTCACGATGATCTCGCCAAATTCTTCTTCGCGGATCAAGCGGCCTTGGGTCGTCACGTTCAATTGAAAATCACCCGCATCGTCGATCGGCGGTTGTCCGATCACTCCGGCGGCGACTTGCACGTTCTGGCTGCGGATCGCCTCGACCACTTCACCGGCCGTCAAATCGACGTGAGTCATCTTTTCGATGTCCAGCCACACGCGCATCGCGTATTCGTTCCCGCCGGCGATTCGAATTTCACCGACACCGTCGAGTCGCATCAGCGCATCGCGGACGCGCAGAAACGCGTAGTTACTGATGTAGAGTTGGTCACGGCTGTTGTCGGGCGAGTTGAGGTGGACGACCATCAACATGTCCGGAATCTGCTTGGTCGTCGTGACGCCGATCTGGCGGACTTGCTCGGGCAAGCGTGATTCGGCGATCGCCACACGGTTCTGCACCAGCACCTGAGCATCGTCCAAGTCCGTCCCCAGCTTGAAGGTGACGGTCAGTTGCATCGTGCCGTCGGAACTGGACGACGATTCCATGTACAACATGTCGTCCACACCATTCATCTCTTGTTCGATGGGCGTCGCGACGGTGTCGGCGATGACCTGCGGTGTGGCACCAGGGTAGGACGCTCGCACCAGCACGGTGGGCGGTGCGACGCTGGGATACTGTGAAACGGGCAACGAAAAATAGACGATGCCGCCGACCAGCACGATCAAGAACGACAGTACGGCGGCAAAGATCGGACGTTCAATGAAGAAGTGGGGGAATTTCATGACAGTCGTTCCCCGTTGCAGGCGGATGAAGTGGGCGAGCCCTGGGCCAGTTGAACGGACTCGCAAGCGGGACGCTGACGCCACGTGGTTTCTGGCAATGGATCGGGGACGGGAGAAATCCATTCGCTTTCGGGAACCGGTTCGTAATCATCCGGCAACCCGTCTTCGACGACTTCGATCGTTCCTTCGACCGTCTGGACCTTTTGATCCGGCCGGGATTGCAGCAGGCCTTCGATCACCAAGGATTCATCGCCTTGAAGCCCTTCGCGTATGACCCTCAACCCATCAACGATCGGCCCCGGTTTGATGGGCCGGCGCTGGATCGTTTCATCGACGACGACGTACACGTATTGGGACGATTGGTCGGTTCCGATGGCCGAGTCGGGGATCAAGACGGCTTGGCGGGAGGCGCTGCCGGGGATACGCACGCGGGCGAACATGCCGGGCAGCAAGAGTTGATCGTCATTGGGGAACACGCATCGGGCACGCATGCTGGCCGTATCGATGTCGAATCGATTGTCGACAAAGTCCATGTGTCCGCGGTGTGGAAATCCGTCTTCATCGACCAGTCCGATGAAGGCCGGGTTTTTGACCACACGGGAACTTTCCCGTTCCCCGGACTTTGCCAACCGCATGTACTTCAACACGTCTTGTTCGCTGGCGTCGAACACGCAGTAGATCGGTTGCATCGAGGTGATCGTGGTCAGCAGGGAAGACGTGTTCGTCCCGCCGGCGATCAAGTTGCCTTCGGTGACGGCCTGACGGCTGATCCGCCCGGTCACCGGTGCTCGAATGCGTGTGTATTGAAGGTTCAATTCCGCGGTTTCCACGCCCGCTTTGGCCAATTCGATTTGAGCGTGGGCGGTGGCGATCGCGGCTTCGGCGGAACTGACGGCCGCTTTGGCGCCTTCGATGTCCGCTTTGGCCTGCAAAAATTCTGCTTCTCGCTCGTCGACTTCCTCTTGGGAGGAAGCGCTTTGTTGATTCAAAACCTTGGCGCGCTTGTAACGCAGATCGGCGAGGTTCAATTGAGCGTCGGATTGCAACGCCCGCGCGTTGGCTTCATCGCGTTTCGCCATCGCTTGTTTCAAACCCGACTGCGCCTGTTGTAAGGTTGCCTTGGCGGCATTCAGTTCCGCTTCGAAGGGCCGAGGATCGATGACGAACAACAGGTCTCCTTCGTTGACGACCTGTCCTTCATCGAAATGAACCGATTGCAAATAACCACCGACACGAGCGCGCACCTCCACCAAGTCGACCGCTTCCAAGCGGCCGGTGTAGGCGTCCCATTCGACGATTTGCTTGACAACCGGTTTGGCGACCGTGACGGAGGGGACCGGCATCTGCGGCGGCCCCGAGGGGGCTTGATTGCAACCGGATGACAACAACAGCAGCGCACCGGCACACACGGTGGAACCGAGTACTGTTCCACGAATTATCCTCTTCACGCCGTTTCCTCAGATGTAAGTGATGCTGACGTTTTCCGCCCGAACAAGGCATGGTCGACCGAGAACAATCCTGGCCCGGTCAGCGCCAGAGTCACATAAACCAACAGATACACACCAGCCAATTCTTTGACCTTCCACGGATCAGCCGCATGAACAACAAACAGCGCGACGATCATCGTGAACGCCAACGGCAGCGACGCCAATCGGGTGGCGAACCCGACGATCAACAGCAGCGAGCAACCGACTTCGGCGCCGATCGCCATCACCAGGCTCAACTTGCTTCCGATGCCGATCGGATCCGGAAAACTGTCGGCCATTGTGCTGAAACCGTTCAGCTTTGCCAGCCCATGGACCAGCATGAAACATCCGATGCCGACACGCAGTGCCAGTAAACCTGCGGATGCTATTTTCTCGTGATTCAAATTCAACATGGTCTCGTTCGATTCCCCATCGATTTTCGGCAGAGCTCGTATTCGTCGTGATCTGGACAAAGCCCCGCGCAGTCACCGCGCCGGTCTTCAACGGGTAATAACCCGAGGACAGGCGAATACCTTTCTAGAAAAAGGATGATTCGTGAAATAAATCTGATTTCAGACGAATCGGGCAATCCGTTGATGGGGCAGAGACGCCCGTGCGAAACCCTCAGGCTGCTCTGCACAACGCGGGGCCAAGGATGTTTGGCGGATTCATCCGGCAACTGAACATTCTTTTTGCACGGTCACGTCACCGCGTTGGCGCGGTAAATTCTTAATGTGGATCATTCGCGCATCGCCACCCGGCTTGGTCAACGTTCGGCCCCCGTGTCGATTCGTTGTGGGTGGTGCCCTATGCCGTTTTTTGTTGTCCTTGAATTCAAATCGCTACACCATGAGCAATCTTCAACAGTTTCTCGCATCAAAGACCTACGCCGTCGCGGGGGCTTCCACACGCCGGGAGAAGTACGGCAACAAGGTGTTCCGGGCGCTGTTAGCTTCCGGACGCGAAGCGTATCCGTTGAACCCGGCCCAAGAGGAGATTGAGGGGCATCGGGCGTTTCCGTCGATCGCCGATCTGCCGCTGGTCCCCGACGCCCTGTCGATCATCACGCCACCGGCCGTCACGCGCAAGGTCGTCGCGGACGCGATTGCCGCCGGAGTGCAACACATTTGGATGCAGCCGGGTGCCGAAGACGAACAGTCCAGCGCGTCCGCCCGCGAGGCCGGCATCAACGTGATCGACGACGGAAGTTGTATTTTGGTGCTTTTGGCCAGAATGTAACACCGTCGGCTCGATCAATCCTTCAGCCCCTCTTCAGCGGCGTGGAGTTGTTGCAGGAGACGTTCTTTTCGCGCGGTCAGCTGTTCAACCGAGGGCCCAGGAGCATCGGTGTCTTCGTTCTTGCGTGCACTGATTTCCACTTCGAGCAGTTGGATCGACGCGCGGAGTTGCTCGATCGTCGCAGCCTCTTCCGCTTTGTCAAACGCGACGTCTTCTGCGGAAGGCGTGTTCCCCGGCTGTTGGGCAACCACCCTGAGCGTCGGCTGGGGGATGAACCGTTTGTCTTCGGGAATCGCGCGGGTGTTCATGAACGACGGCGAAACGATCTCGATGTCGGCCGCGTGCAAGGCGTCGAGCGCCGCTTCATTCAGACGAGAACGCGACGAGATCAGGCCTTTGACATCTTCGAGTAACCCGGCAACGCGATAGGTGATCGAATAATCGCCGAGCGCGCGGATCTGAACGAAACCGTCTTTGAGTCCGGCGTTGGCGGCCGCTTCGGACAGGATTCGAAACACGTCTTGTTGGGGGACATCGTAGCCCAGTGAAATGTCAGACTTGATGATCGTGCCCGAAGCGCGCACGACCCGCATCGGGTGCGTGACCATGTACAAGTTGGGCACCGTGACAAGATCTCGCAATTCCGTTTGGACTTCGGTGTGCAGCAGTCCCATCTCGGTGATCCGGCCGGTCAAGTCGGCGACCGTGATGAAGTCGCCGGGGCGGGCGCTTTTGACGGCCTTCAACATGATCCCGGCCATGATGTTGCCGATAAAGGTCGCCGAGGAAAGTGCGATCGCGGCACTGAGCAAGATGCCGATCAGGCTGAGCAATTGCCCACGCGTTTCGACCGTCACCGGCAGGGCAAGGATGATCAACAACAAGCCGGCGAACGTCAACAACAGCATGATCAGTTGAAAACGAAACTGTGCGTCTGGATTTTCTTTCCATCGTCGTTTCAGAATTCGATCGACCAACACCAACCCGACCAGGACGACGGCAATGGTGCCAAGCAACGGCAGAATGCTGGACACGTCGGCAAGGTAACGATTCAGAAGTTCCATCTTTGGGTGGTCCAAGCGGGAATAGGGTCAGGCGGCAACGGGGGGGAGCGATGAAGTCTACCGTCGTTGCAATTGCATCGCTGGAATGCATCGCTGGGAAACGAATCCGGCGGCGGCCCTGTCGCCCGGCCGAACGTCTCGATGGACGCTTCGCCGACGGCGCCACGCGGTTGATCACACATTGTGATCAATTTGATTTCCCGGCAGACGCCCGCCCCGACGCCCGCCCCACCGCCTCCAGTCGCTGTCGAACGGCTTGATTGGCTGGATCGACGCCGATTCCGCGACGTTCTCAAGCAACTTTACGGTTTCCGGCACTCCCTGTGCAGCTTGATTCACAGTCGGAGCTGACTTCGGTGCGTTCGCGGAGACGGGCAGCTATCAACCGCTGCAGGCGAAGGGCCTCGGCCGCCCCCCGTGTGGAGGGAACGCGGTTTACGAAGCAACCCTCCTGGGGGACGTCGATTCTTTTACTGCAGGATTTTGCAACCATTTAGATTCTCTCCCTCAGGGAGAGACGGCGTTTGCGCAGCAAGCAAACGCCAGAGAGGGCCGGCGCCGCAAAAGTCTTGACGCCTTCAGCTACGATCAAATCCGTCACTTATACAATTGACGCTCCCAGAGACACAGTGACGAAACCCCTTTGAGTTCCACGACTTGACAACTGCACGACCTCGTTGCCGGTGCGTGCTTCGACCAACCAGTCGTTGGCGACGTCCGAGATTCGTCAGCCCGCAAAAATGACTTTACCAGAACGATCGGATCGTCGATAACAACGTTAGCCATCCACCACAGGGATCCCGAGCGTGAACGCCACGTACAGACTTTTCACCGTCGCAGCGATGTTGCTGCACTCGATTTTCGGGTGCACGCTCCATCACGCCTGCGCCGATGCGAGGCACGTTCACGGGGCGCACCAACAGATCGAGCCAACCGAAACGTGTGACGGCCATGACTGCCACGGCCATGCTGGCAGCGATCGTGAGCTGATCGACCACCAGCGGGCTGCGGTGCAAACAATGGTGGCGAGTTTCGACGACGGATGTCAGCAAACATCCTGCCCGCAAACACCCTGCCCGCATGATCAGACGCCGTGTTGCTCGGTGGTCCAATGCAGCTTCATCGTGTCCAGCGGATTCACGTTTTCCGTCGACATCGCTCAGGTGGTGTTCGCTGCTGCCGATACCGACGCGTCGTCGGCTCGATCGTCATGCGTTCGCTTGTACGTTGACGGCGTCCGAACCGGCATCGCCCCGGACGACTCTCTGTCCCGCTGCGCCCTGCATTGCTCGTGGCAGATTTGATCGGGCGAATCACTTCGCCGTTGTCAAATCATTCTTGCACTTTCATCGATCGCGATCGCGTATCGGGTTGATGATCCGCCTCATGCGTTGATCACGCATGTGCGAGCCCATTCTTTGGAACCCAAAACATGCCTACGCCTCACCCGTGGCTAGCGCGATTGCGCGGTGCGTCGATCACCCTCGTCGCTATCCTATTGACGATCGCTGTTGGCATCACTGTCGGAACGAATCCGCTGTCTCGGTTTACCGGGTCAGATCCCGCGACGGCGGAAACCGAGGCGGACCATGACCCGCACGAAGACCATGACCACGACGGGCATTCGCCAGCCGAATCGGTTGCGCTTAGCAAGCAGGCTCGGGCCAACATGGGACTGCGAACGGCGACGGTGGAAGTACGTCGATACACGCAATACATGGAAGTCCCCGGTGTCGTGACCCAGTGGCCTGGACGCACGCACATTGCGGTGACGAGTCCATTGACCGGTGTGCTGAATTCGATCTTGGTTTCGCGTGGGGAACTGGTCAAAAGTGGCGCGCCGCTGTTCACGTTGCGACTGACACACCAAGACTTGGTCAACACCCAGGAGACGTTTCTGACGAAACTCGGCGAACTGGATGTCGAACAGCGTGAGATCGATCGCCTGTCGTCGGTCGCGTCATCCGGTGCAATCGCCGGCAAAACGCTGTTGGCCCGTCAGTACGAGCGCGACAAGTTGATGGCGGGTGTGCGGGCCGCGCGGCAGGCGATGTTGCTGCACGGTTTGACCGAAGAACAGATCATGCAGATCGAACGCTCGCGGGTGTTGATTCGCGAGATCACGGTCTACGCTCCCCTGATTCATGAAGACGATTCGTTGCACCATGAATCGCTCGGTCACGCCAACGACCGTCTTTCCGAATCCTCGACGGAGCGTTATGCATCGATGCTTCAACCGCCGCTGCCGACGGAAGAACACCGTCATGTGGATGCGGAGTTTCTGGTGACCGAGTTGCTCGCTCGACGCGGCGAATCGGTCAGTGCGGGCGACGAATTGGCTCAGCTGTCTGATTTCAGTCAGGTTTTGATCGAAGGCCAGGCATTCCAACGCGACGGAAAAGCGTTGCGGAAAGCGGCCGATACCGGCGCCGACGTACAAGCGATCATCGAATCGTCCGGCGAAGGGCCTGAGCTGATCGACGGACTGAAAGTGGTGTACATCGGCACCGAAGTCGATCGCCGATCACGCGCGCTGCCGTTCTATGTCTCGCTGACCAACAAAGTGGAACGGACCGAACAAAGCGGCAACAAACGCTACATCAGTTGGCAGTACAAACCGGGGCAGCGTTTGACGGTTCGTCTGCCGGTTTCGCAAGTCGAGAACGCGATCGTTGTTCCCAAGGACGCCGTCGCCGAGGAAGGGGCCGAACGCTATTTGTTCGTCGAAAACGGCGACCACTTCGATCGTGTCCCCGTTTCCATCATTGCCCGCGATTCGATCAACGTCGCGATCCACAATGACGGGCAAGTCTGGCCGGGACAGGTGATCGCCGTTAGCGGCGCCCATCAATTGCAGATGGCCATGAAGAACCGGTCCGGCGGGGCGATTGATCCCCACGCCGGTCACAACCACTGATCGTCGAGCGAAAGAAGCTTCGCCCGCCCACGAACCCTCTGCTCCGGAACCGGAATTCGACCGCTCTGCGACCATGTTAGACAAAATCATCTCCTTCTCGCTCCATAACCGGCTGATCGTGCTGGCCGTTGCTGCGGTCTTGCTGCTCGTCGGCGGCTATCAAACCACACGGTTGCCGATCGACGTTTTTCCCAACTTGAATCGTCCGCGGGTGGTGGTCATCACCGAAGCCCCGGGCATGGCGCCCGAAGAAGTCGAAGCGTTGATCACGTTTCCGCTGGAAACCGCATTCAACGGGGCCAGCGGTGTCGAAGCCGTCCGTAGCAGCAGCGGCATCGGCCTGTCGGTCATCTACGTCGAATTCGACTGGAACACCGATATCTACAACGATCGACAGGTGGTCACCGAACGACTGCAGCTTGCCACCGATCAACTGCCCGACGGCGTCAAGCCGACACTGGCGCCGATTTCGTCCATCATGGGACAGATCCTGATGTACGGGATGTGGAGTGAAGCAGGACAGACGCCGCCGATGGAAGTGCGAACGTTGGCCGACTGGGTCGTCCGCCAACGGCTGTTGACGATCCCCGGTGTGTCGCAAGTGTTCACGATGGGCGGCGGCCGGATGCAGTACCAGGTGCTGGTCGACCCCGACGCACTGCGTTCGTTTGACCTGACGATGCACGATGTGCATACCGCGGTGGCCGAATCGAACCTGAATGCGACCGGGGGCTATCTGGATGAACGCGGTGCCAATGAATTGCTCGTCCGGGGATTGGGGCGAATCACCAGTTTGGACGAACTGCGGGAAATCGCAATCACGCTTCGGGAAGGTCGGGCGATCACACTCGGCGACGTTGCCCGTGTGGTCCAAGGCGTGCAGGAAATGCGTGGCGATTCGTCGGCCTATACTCGCGACGAAAGCGGAAACGTTGAAGGCGGACCGGCCGTGGTGCTGACGATCAACAAACAACCCGGAAGCGATACCCGTGCGGTCGACCAGGCGATTGAGCAAGCTTTGGAAGAACTGAAGATCGCGCTGCCGGATGACATCCGCATTGCCAACGTCTATTCGCAGCGATCCTTCATCGACCGCGCGATCGACAACGTCGTCGAGGCGCTGGCCGACGGCGGCGTGCTGGTGTTGGTCATCCTGTTTTTGTTCCTCTTAAATTTCCGCACCACCTTCATCACATTGACGGCCATCCCGCTGTCCATCATCGCCACCGCTTGCGTCTTCGCCGCGTTCGGATTGTCGATCAACACGATGACGCTGGGCGGCTTGGCTGTCGCGATCGGTGAATTGGTTGATGATGCGATCGTCGATGTCGAAAACATCTTTCGGCGACTGAAAGATAACCGCAACGCGGCCAATCCACGTCCGATCTTGAGAGTGGTCTACGAAGCCAGTATCGAGGTCCGCAGCAGCGTCGTGTACGGCACGGGGATCGTCGTCTTGGTCTTCATTCCGCTGTTTGCACTCGAAGGCATGGAGGGCAAGCTGTTTGTGCCGTTGGCGATGGGATACGTCGTCTCATTGATTGTCTCCCTGGCCGTGTCGTTGACCGTCACACCGGTCTTGGCGTCGTTGCTACTGGTCGGTCGACGGGTGTGGCGATTGGTTTTGCCGGTCTTGTCGCTGGGCATCGCGGCTTTATTTGTGTACTGGGTGCTGCCCAGAGCGATTCATCTGCTAGCTCTGCCGATCGGGTTGCCCGGTGATCCGCTTTGGTGGACGATCGGATTGACGCCGGTCACTTGGATCGTGATCGAGACGTTGGAACGTTGGCTTGGTGGAGAAACCGCCGAGGAAGGTCGGTTGTTGGAAGGGCTTAAGGGCATCGCCGGATTGGCGATCAACATCAGCACGCGAATGGCTGGTCCGGTGCTGGGCATTGCCGCCGTGCTGGTCGCCTTTGCTCTGGTCGCCGCGTCTCAATTAGAACGTGATTTCCTGCCCCCGTTTAATGAAGGCTCGGTACAAGTCAACGCGTTGCTCGCCCCCGGCACCTCGTTGGCCACCAGCAACAAGATCGGCCAGAACGTACAACAACGATTGATGGAAATCGACAACGTCAAATCGATCGCCCGCCGAACCGGACGAGCGGAGTTGGATGAACATGCCGAAGGCGTCAACGTCACCGAGCTGTTTTTGGAGATCGCTGACGATGCGGAACGCGAAGACACGATCAACGAAATCCGACAGGCCATGGATGAGATCCCCGGCGTCGTTTCGAGCACCGAACAACCGCTCGCCCACCTGATCAGCCACATGATTTCTGGGGTCAAGGCCCAGATCGGGATCAAACTCTACGGCGACGATTTAGACGTCTTGCGAAAGAAAGCGGAAGAGATGAAACAGCGCATTTCCACAGTCGAGGGGCTGGCAGATGTCTTGATCGAGCAGCAAACCAATATCCCGCAACTGCGGATTGAACTCAATCGCAGGGCGCTGACGCAAAACGGTTTACGCCCGGCACACGTGATGGAAATCGTACAGACCGCGATGAACGGTGAAGTCGTCAGCCAGGTCCTGCTCGGTCAACGCACGTTTGATTTGCTCGTTCGACTGGACGAGCCGTTTCGCGAAGACGTTTCGAAATTGAAGCGGCTGGTCATCCCGTTGCCGGACGGTGGGGTCGTGCCGTTGGAGTCGGTCGCGCGACTCTACGAAAGTGGCGGTCCCAACATGATCAAACGCGAACAAGTGCGTCGCCGGATCGTCTTGCAAGCCAACGTGTCCCAGCGAGGTGTCGTCGATGTGGTCAACGACATCAAAGCAGAATTGGCCGGGATGGAGTTGGAACCGGGATACTTTATCGAATACGGCGGTCAGTTTGAGAGTCAGCAATCCGCATCCCGCCGACTGGCCGTGCTGTCGGTCGTCGCCTTGGTCGGCATGTTTCTGGTTCTTTACACCCTGTTCGGCAATGTGAACTTCTCGTTGCAGGTCCTGGTTGCCTTGCCGACCGCGTTCATCGGAGCCGTCGCCGCGCTGGTCCTGACCGAACAAAATCTAACCGTCGCTGCGATGGTCGGTTTTATTTCGCTGTGTGGGATCGCCAGTCGCAACGGGATTCTGTTGCTGAACCATTACCTGCATCTGGTCGAGCACGAAGGCGAATCATGGACGCGAGAGATGGTCAGGCGAGCCGGTCAGGAGCGGATGGCGCCGGTGTTGATGACGGCGCTGACCAGCGGAATCGGGTTGCTGCCGTTGGCGTTGGCCGCCGGAGAACCCGGAAAGGAGATCCTGTACCCGATCGCCACCGTGATCGTCGGCGGATTGCTGACCAGCACGCTGGCGGAGTTCTTTGTCCGTCCGGCACTGTTCTGGACCATCGGGCTTGGTGCCGGACGCCAAATTTTGAAAGACAGATCGTCACACGTCGTGACGACATCCACTGATGATAAATCCCCCCTCACCACTTGAGAGTACGCGATGAAAACCACTTTCACCTGCTTTTCCGTTGTCGCCTTGGCCGCTTTGTTGACCGGTTGCAATCCCTCGACAAACCCACCGACTCCAGCGACCGGAGACCCCCACACCGAATCCAATGCGTCGACCGACACGCACGATGATCACGCGCATCCCGAGCACGGTCCGCACGGGGGAGACCTCGTTGAACTCGGCAAGGAAGCGTTTCATGCAGAATTGGTCCATGGTACCGATGGGATCTCGATGTACGTCCTGGACTCTTCCGCGACGAAGCCGGTTCCCATCGCGGCCGACAAACTGGTGGTCAGTCTGAAGCACGATGGCCAAGTCGCTTCATTTGATTTGTCGGCCAATCCCGACACGAACGATCCGCCGGGACAATCGTCGCGTTTTACCTCGGCCGATGAAACGTTGGACCAATGGCTCGATGCCGGTGCCGAAGGTGCGGTGACGATCGAGATCGAAGGCAAGTCGTATACCGGAAACGTGGCGCATGATCATGAAGGGCATGATCACTAACGCTCCGTCAACTCTTAAACATTAGGGTGCGTGACCCGAATGGGGCGGGCAAGAGTGTTGGTGTGCAGGCTTTAGCCCAATACCGCTAAGTTAAGCGTGGTTTCCTCAGGTCGGGCCCCGTAGGCTCGCGTCAAACGGCTGATAAACGATTGATATCAGCCGGTTCGCGCCAGCGTCCGGGCCCCTCATTGATGTTAACTTAGCGGTATTGGGCTTTAGCCGCTTATTTTCGCTGCGTGGCAGCGACCGGGAATCGCCTAAAGGCTAAACACCAACGGTCGCTGAATCCCTGGTTAGGATCGTCGGAACAAAAAGTGGGATAGGCTTCCAGCCTGTCATGGCGAAAACGACAGGCTGGAAGCCTATCCCACACTCAACTCCCGTCACGACTGCTCGTGTGCTTGGTTCGGCTTTCGCATTCATCACGCCGTTGAATCGTCTACGCCAATACCTCTCCGATCACGTGGCCTTCGACATTCGTCAGACGGCGTTGGATGCCGTTGTGTTCGAACGTCAAACGCTCGTGATCGAGACCCAACAGATGCAGGATCGTGGCGTTGAAGTCGTACAGCGGATGAACGTCCTGGACCGCTTTCTGTCCCAGTTCATCGGTGACCCCATGGCTGACACCCGGTTTGACACCCGCACCGGTCATCCAGCAGGTGAATCCGTCGGGGTTGTGATCGCGGCCTTTGGCGCCTTTTTGGAAAAACGGCATGCGTCCGAATTCGGTGCACCAAACCACCAAGGTGTCTTCCAGTAAACCGCGTGACTTCATGTCTTTGATCAACGCAGCGGTCGGTTGGTCGAGAATGGCGGCGTGTTTGTCGTATTGTTCTTTCAGTTTATTGTGCCCGTCCCAATTCAGTTCCCCGCCGCTGGCATAGGCACCATTGAACAGTTGGACGAATCGGACGCCACTTTCGATCAACCGCCTGGCGAGAATGCAGTTGCGGGCGAAGGCGGCGCGAATCGGGTTCGATTCGTCGTCGGCCCCATAGCTTTTCAAGACGTGAGCCGGTTCGGAATCCAGCGCGGTGATTTCCGGCACGCTCAATTGCATCCGCGCGGCCAGTTCGTAGCTGGCGATCCGGGCTGCCAGTTTGTGATCACCGGGATGTTGATCCAAATGCCGCGCGTTCATTCGCTGCAGCAACGACCGCGTTGCATGGTCTTCGTGGCTGGAGACGATCGGCGGGCGGAGATGACGAATCGGTTCCTTGGAGCTGAGTGGTGTGCCTTGGAATGCAGCCGGCAGAAAACCCGGTCCCCAATTGTTGGAGCCATTTTGCGGCACACCGCGGGGATCGGGGATGGCCACGTATGCCGGCAAGTCTTGGTTTTCGCTGCCCAAGGCGTAGCTGGCCCAAGACCCAAGGCTGGGGAATCCGTCGAGCGGGGTACCGGTGGAGAGAAAGTTTTCCGCCGGACCATGCGTGTTACTCTTGCTGGTCAGCGAGTGAATGAAGGCAATGTCATCGGTTAATTCTGCCAGGTGCGGAATCATGTCGCTGACCCACTTTCCCGTTTCGCCGCGTTGACGAAACTTGTATTGCGGGCGGGCCAGGTTTCCGGCCGGTCCCTGAAACGTCACCGCCGGGCCATCCTTCAGCGGCTGGCCGTCCAACTTGATCAGTTCCGGTTTGTAGTCCCAGGTTTCCAACTGGCTGACTGCTCCGGCACAGAAAATCACCACCACACGCTTTGCCTTGCCCGGGAAATGACTTTCACGCGGCGCGAACGGACGCGCCGGATCGATCGCCGGTTGAGCAGCCAGTAAACGGTCCTGGGAAAGGAGATCGAGCAGCGCGATCGATCCCAGCCCGGTCGCGGAGTTGGTCAGGAACCCGCGGCGGCTGAGGAATTGGCGTCCGATGTTGGAAAGTGGTTTCATCTCGTGGCGGTCCGGCGAGTGCTTGGTTCGACCAGTGGTGTAACGGCCTGTTGATTTAATCCGATCACACGTGGGATCAGCCGTTTCGCGCGAGCGTACGGGCCTGTCGCACGAAGTAAACTCACCAGGGCCCGTAGGCTTGCGCCAAACGGCTGATTAAATCGACCGGATGGTAAGCTTCCCGCTTGCGAATGCTCGTTTCGACAGGCTGGAAGCCTATCCCACTGGTGTTTCGTTAAATACTAAGGGAAAAATAAAAACTCGTTGCTGTTGAACATTGCTCGACAAAGGGTCTGTAATCCATATTTGCGGACGACCGGCAGCGCGTCGGCCAATTCATCGGGATTCGGTTCGCGATTGAATCCGATCTGGTAGGCGAGCTGGATTTGTTGACGAAGATCTTCGCCTGCTTCGGTTTGCAACCGGTCGGCAAATGCAGCGGCCTGTTCGATGGTGAAGCGACTGTTGAGCAAATTGAGTGCTTGGACCGGCGTCGTGGATTCGATCCGTCGCGCCGTACTTTGCCCCGCGTCGGGACAATCGAAGGCACCGAAAATGGCATCACGCTCACGTCGCACCTTGTGGGCATAGATCATCCGCCGCAGGCCATCACCGGTAAAGGATTCGACGGGCGTGAATCCGGACAGCCCGCCGCGTTTGTTGAACAAGTTGAATCCACGGCCTCCCATGGTGAGGTTCAGCTGACCGCTGGCGGCGAGCATGCTATCTCGGATCGCTTCCGCCTCCAGGCGTCGCAACGGGTAGCGCCACAACAGTCGCGCGTCGGCGTCTTTTGCCGCCGCCGCCGCGTCATACTGGTTCGACTGGCGGTAGGTTGCCGACAAGGTGATCAGCCGATGCATGTGTTTGATCGACCAACCCGATCGGATGAATTCCTGGGCCAACCAATCCAACAATTGGGGATGCGATGGCTCGGCCCCGTTTCGGCCAAAGTCGTTCGGAGTGTCGACCAGCCCGGTGCCAAAGTGCCATTGCCAAATCCGATTGACCATGACACGTGCCGTTAGACGGTTCTCTGGGCTGGCGATCCAGTCCGCCAAGGCTCGGCGGCGTTCTTGTTCAGCCGTCTCAGCCGGCAGCGTCAATTCTCCGAGAGCGGCCAGCACGGCAGGGACCACCGGCTCACGCGGTTGTTCGGGATCGCCTCGATTGAGTCGGTGGATGGCGTCGGGTTTACGGAATTTGCCCGCGAACACCAGTTTTCCTCGCTCGGCGGTTTTAATCTTGGCTTCCAGCGTTTGCTTTTCCTTGATCAAGCGAGTCGCCTGCTGCGCGTCTTCGGCATTCAAACCCACCGTGGAGACCTGCCGGTCATGTGGAGTGTCGGCGTCTGGAGCACGGCGGTCGCTGGAATCGGCCACCAATTGCCAATCGTCATCGACCGATGTTTCAATGCGATACTCTGTCGCCAAGCGGTCTTGGAACTCTCCCAAACGATCACGGCTCCACGCGACTCGAACGATTTCCTGTGCTTCGGCAAACTCCAATTCCACCCAGCCAGCGCCGGTTTGAGCGGACATCCAACTGCGTGAGTTTCCATAACGGCCGTCGTTGATGAACGCCGGTTCGTGACGGTCCGCGACAAGCGTATCGCCGGAGGTGGACAGTTTGGTGCCCGCTGTGGCCAAGGCAATGTTTTCGCCGGCACCATTGAACACTTCCAATTCGTCGATGCACGGTTCAAGATTGTTGGTCGCCAGCACGGTAAAACGCAACCGCTTCGCTCGCACCGGCGAAAACCGATCCACGTTCATCGACGGAGAGACGGCGGGCCGTTGTGGCGGAACGTGCTTCAACGTCGTCATGGCCTCGATCGACGGTCCGGCTTCCAAGGTGTAGGCGGTGGCGAGCCGATCGGTGTACTGTCGCTTGCGATCGCGGCTCCAAACGATCTTGTCGATCGGCATGGCCTTGGGAAGTTCAAACATCAACCAGCCGCGGCCCTTCTGATCCGACATCCAGCTCCGGGCGTTCCCGAATTGACCATCGTTGACGTGTTCGAGTTGATGGTTCGCCGACGTTCTGCTGCCCGACGCGGTGACCTTTGTTCCCTGTGAGGCGAGGGCAATGTTTTGTGGCTCGGCGCCGGCAGTGAAAATCTGGAACTCGTCCACACACGGTTCGATCAATCCGAGACTCGGGTGCAGGTTGGCGTCATGAATCGTAAACCGAACATACTTGGCCGTCAGCGGTTCAAACGATTCCGTGTTTTCAGCAGCGTTGGTGGAGTACGCTTCCAGATCGCGATCGACACGCGGATGCGCCTGGGGAACGAACCGAAGCAGCTGCTCGTCGATTTGGGAAACGCGCTGGCGAAAACCTTTGGCTTGTTGCTTCAATGCGCCGGATTCCGGAGAACGCATCTCGCGATCGGCGTACTCGACACCGGCGACAAACGCTTGCATGCTGTAGTAATCTTTCGCGGAGATGGGATCGAATTTGTGATCGTGGCATCGCGCACAACCGACGCTCAGACCGAGAAAGGTTTGCGAAACGTTATTGACGATCTCATCGAGCGAATCCTGACGCGCCAGCCGAATCGAGGGAGCGTCTTTGCCGATCTGGCCCGGCAACAAAACAGACGCCGTGATCAGAAACCCCGTTGCGGCATCGGCGCCCAAGGCATCGCCCACGATCTGTTCCTTGATGAAGCGATCGTAGGGCGTGTCGGCATTCATCGCCGCAATGACGTAGTCACGGTAGGGCCATGCATGAGGCCGTTCGGTGTTGACTTCGAATCCATGGGTGTCGGCATAGCGCACGACGTCTAACCAATGCTGCGCCCAACGTTCGCCGTAACGCGGTGATTTGAGCAAGCGGTCGACGACGGCGGTGTAGGCGGCATCACCGTGTAGGACCTGTTCCAAAAACTCGTCCACTTCCTGTTGCGTCGGGGGAAGTCCGGTCAAGTCAAACGTGACGCGGCGCAGCCACTTCACCGAGTCTGCCTCGGCGGCGGGCGTCAGGCCCTGTTGTTCCAATCGGGCCAGCACAAAGCGATCGATCGCGCCGCGCGGCCAACGGACGTGTTGGACGTCGGGGATCGGCGGCGACGTCATCGGATGAAACGACCAATGATCCAGCCGGTCTTCGAGTTCCGCCAGATCAACCCCATCCGGCCAGAGAGCACCTGCGTCGACCCATCGCGTCAGCGTTCGGATCTCGGTTTCCGAAAGCGGTTCGCCCTCCGGAGGCATCCGAGAATCTTCGTCTTCGCTGCTCACCAACTCGATCACCGGGCTCTCGTCCGCCTGCCCCGCGATCAGACTCGGTCCCCAGCCATCGCCGCCCTTGAACGCTTCGGACTTGATGTCCAACCGCAACCCGCTCTTCTGATTCTCCGCGCCGTGGCAGGAAACGCAATGCTTCTGGAAAATCGGTTGCACGTCGCGCACAAAATCCACCTCCGACGCCAGGGTCTGGACGGATGGAAGCAGGATCAGAGCGATTCGAAGAAGCATTTTCTGCATCGGTTTCCTACCGGACGATTGTCGCACGTCGTGTTCTTCTCTTTGCCGGCGTTTGGTGGGGGATTAAGCGAAGTCGCCGAGGGGGGCAGCACCATTTTAACCGCAAACCGCCGGTCGATGCATCTTCGACGTCACAATGCGTCGAGGCACGGATCGGCGGCAAATGAATCCCGCCCCGAATGGTACGGGTATAAGCGTTGGTGTGCAGGCTTTAGCCCAATACCGCTAAGTTAAGCTCGACGGGGAGGCCCGGACGCTGGCGCGAACCGGCTGATGTCAAACGAATATCAGCCGTTTGGCGCGAGCCTACGGGCACCGAGTTGAGGAAACCACGCTTAACTTAGCGGTATTGGGCTTTAGCCGCCCCTTTCGCTGCGTAGCAGCGACCGGGAATCGCCTAAAGGCTAAACACCAACGGTGGCTGACAAAACACTAGAATCGTCCTTTTCGGTGACGGTTTTGGCGTGTGACCGCAACCGGTAGTTGAGAAACGTTTCCATGACCGACCGAGCAGTCCTTTGAGCAACGACGACCGCATCAAGCTTGATGCACCGCAGCATTGCACGACCCGCTTGATCGCAGCGGCACAGGCCGGCGACCGCGATGCGCTCGGTGAATTGCTCAACCACTACCGAAAATACTTGGTGTTTTTGGCGCGAACCGGGCTGCACCATCACCTGCAAGGCAAAGCCGACCCGTCGGACATCGCGCAAGAGGTTTGTTTGGCCGCGCACGGAAATATTGCTGACTTTCAGGGGGAGTCGGCGGAAGAATTCGCCGGCTGGCTGCGTGGCATCTTGTCGAACCTGTTGGCAATGCATGTCCGCAAGTTTTTGGGAACACAGAAGCGAGATCCGCGTCTGGAGCAGAATCTGAACGTCAGTTTGGCCAGTGCCTCGGGGTTCCTGCAGTCACGCGTTGCTGCCGAGCTCACGTCACCGAGTCAACACTTCGCCCGCAACGAAGCGTTTTTGCAACTCGCCGAGGCGCTCGAGTCGCTGCCGGAGGATTATCGCCAGGTGATTGTGCTGCGGCACGTCGACGGGCTGCCGTTTGCAGAGGTGGCCAAGTCGATGGGACGCAGTGTCGACAGTGTAGAGAAATTGTGGGTGCGGGGGTTGGCGAAACTGAAAACCACGATGGGAGACGTTTGACGGTGACCACAACGGACGAAACCGAAGACAACCGCGTGGTTTCGGCGGTGAAAGACTACATGCGTTTGCTGGATGCCGACAAAGCGCCGCCGATTGATGTCTACTTGGCCCAGCACGCCGAGATCGCCGCAGAGCTTCGTCCCTCGCTGGAAGGCCTGGCGCTGGTGCATCGAGCCGGCCCCGCGCCGGCGAAACCCCTCGGAGCGGTCTCGCCCGACGCGGAATTTACGGCCAAGCCGATCGGTGACTTTCAGATCGTCGGTGAACTCGGGCGCGGCGGTATGGGAGTGGTTTACGATGCGATTCAACTGTCACTCGGGCGTCGCGTGGCGCTAAAGGTGTTGCCCTTTGCCAGCGGGTTGGACGAGGTTCGGCTTCAACGTTTTCGCAACGAAGCGCACGCCGCGGCGGCGCTGCACCATACGAACATTGTTCCGGTCTACGCGGTCGGCAGCGATCGGGGGCTGCATTACTACGCCATGCAGTTGATCGAGGGGCACACGTTGGCCGATGTGATCCATCAAATGCGTGACGCCAAGCCCGGTGGCAGTCGGGAAACCGTACAACACCTCCGGTCGTCCACGATCCCACAACTCTCTGCGACGTTCGCGTCCGGCGACAGCCAGTCCGGCCGCCGCCGCTATTTCGAATCGGTTGTCCGGATGACCTCTGAAGCGGCGATCGCCATCCAGCACGCACACCAGTACGGCGTGATCCATCGTGACATCAAGCCCAGCAACCTGCTGATCGACAGCGCCGGCAAAGTCTGGGTGACCGATTTTGGGTTGGCCCAAATTGAGTCCGATCCCAGCAACCTGACGCGGACCGGCGATCCGATGGGGACCTTGCGGTATGCGTCACCGGAACAGGCTTCGGGTCAACGCACGATCTTGGATCACCGCACCGACGTCTATTCGTTGGGGGTGACGCTTTATGAATTGCTGACGTTGCGGCCGGCGATCGAAGGTGACGGGTTTCGCGAATTGTTGAACCGGGTCGTCGAAGTCGACCCACCCTCGCCGGCGTCGATTGCTCCGGACATCCCGCCCGAATTGGACAACATCGTTCGCAAATCGATCGCCAAGTTGCCCGCCGAACGCTACGCGACGATGCAGGAGTTTGCGGATGATTTGCAGTGTTGGCTTGACGACAAGCCCGTCAAGGCCAAGCCGCCGACGATGCTGGAACGAATGACGAAATGGCGTCGGCGCAATAGCGGACTGGTTGCCGCAGCGGTCGCAATGTTGGTCATCGCGACGCTGGCGCTGTTGATCACCACGCTGGTGGTTTGGCGAGAACACCGCGCCACGCGGCAAGCACTCGACCGGGAAACCGAGCAGCGCCGACTGGCCGAACAGAGTTTCCAACAAGCGCGATCGGCCGTCGACACGTTCAGCGATCTCAGCGAAAGCGAACTCGCCTACCGCGGAGACCTGCAAGACCTTCGACGCAGTTTTCTGGAAACCTCGCTCGAATTCTATCGCGACTTCCTCGACTTGCGATCGGACGACCCGGCACTGAAAAGTGAACTGGCAGCCACCTCATCACGCGTCGAAACGATGGTCCAGGAATTACGTGTGCTCGAGAATGTTTCTCCGCTGATGCAACTTGCCGACCCCGCGGTGCAAGAAGAATTGTCGATCGATCAAACGACGGCCGCCAATCTGGAAGTCGCCATCGCGGTGTTGGAGTCCGAACGGCGTTCGTTGATGGATCAGAATCCGGGCGGATTGAGCAACGAGAGTGCGGAAATGACGCTGCTGTTGCAGGAATTCGATGCGTTTGTCTCGCAACAATTGTCCGATGCACAGCTGACACGGCTGCGACAGATCGCCCGACAGCGGCGGTTGCCGTTCACCTTCAAAACATCGGAAATCGTCGCGGCGCTGGAATTGACGCGGCAGCAACGTTCGGAGATCAATCGGATCATCGAACAGACGCGGCCCGACCGGAGGGACGGACCGCCGCGTGATGGCCAGCCGCGTGATGGGCAAAAGCGTGCCGGTCCGCCAGACGATGATCGACCGCCGCGCCGTCGCGAGGTCGGTCGTCGCGGCCCGCCGCCGGGCGGATTCGATTTTGGGCCGCCGAATCGATTCGACAAGGGGCAACCGCCGGAGGATCGGCGCGGCGAACGATTCGGTCGCGGGAATGGGCCACCGATGCATGACTTTGGTGGCGGGCCCCCACGCGATCCGGCCCACGTCGCGGCAACCGAAAACACCGTCAACGAAATCTTGAAGATCTTGACCCCGACACAACGTCAAACCTGGAACACGTTGATCGGAAAACCCTTCCGGCGTTAGTGCGTGGTCCAATCGAGTCTTGGGTCAGAGCCCGAGTGGCGTACGCTTCCAGCTTGCCAGTGCCCGGCGATTCAAGATGGCAAGCAAGATGCTTTCCCCATTGTTGAAAGAAGAGCAAGACACTGAGCTGACCGGTCAAGGCTAGAATATTTTTTCGTTTTAGTGCGACGGTTTGAAACGGGGAATGCAACTGATGTTCTAAGCGACCGGGCACATGGGGTCCGGGCAAGGAAATGAGTTTGACCGATCAGCGCAGTTGTACGAACGCGTTTTCAATTCCTCTGGACACGCGGTCGCCGTTCGCCTCCCTCTTTTACACCGGAAACGTTGATGAAAACCCGTTTTGCTACCCTCTTTGCCGGCTCCGCAATCCTGCTCGCCGGTTCCGCAATCGCCCAGCCGCCCACTGACTCCGATAGTCGCGGGCCGGAACGGCATCAGCGCGGTGACGGTCCGTCGCACAATTCCCCGCACAGTCCGCCTCGCGATGGCGGCATGCGAGGCGGCCCAGAGCGGAACGGGGCACCGCCGGTCGGCCAAGTCCTGCCGGTGTTCGTTCAATCGCACCTCGGATTATCGGAGGTCCAACGCGATGCGATCGCGAAGCTGCAAGCGAAAGTGGATCGCCGGTTGGCGGAGATTTTGACGCCCGACCAACGACAGCGACTGCGGCGAGCTCCCGATGCTCGACGGCGCAGCGGCGGACCTGACGCTGGCGCACGAGGTCCCCAAGGTCACCGACCCGAAGGACGTGGACCCGAAGGACGTGGACCCGATGGACGTGGACCCGATGGACGTGGACCCGATGGACGTGGACCCGATGGACGTGGACCCGATGGACGTGGACCCGATG
>NZ_NTFY01000096.1 GCF_002289565.1 Rhodopirellula sp. SM50
ACCACCCTAACCGAAGCGACAAAAAGATGCAAAAAAAGGAAGCGTCATCACGCTCGACGCCCTTGACAATCCACGTTACATCTTACGCGTCAGGGCTCACAAAATCGACAGGCCGCTTGCGCCCTGTCGCTAAAATCTCGTCAAACAGGGGAATCGATACTCTGCAGCGTGAACGTTACCGGTTGCCGATGCAAACGAGATGCTCACGGGTGCGAACATACAACTTGCCGTCGGAGATCGCGGGTGAGGCGAACACCGATTCGCCGAGGGAGTTCTTGTGAACAATCTCGGGCGTACGCGAGGCCTTCATCACGATGGTCTCGCCGTCGTCGGTGGTGAAGTAGACCCATCCGTTTGCCGTCACCAACGAGGCGCTGAAGTGACGGCCCAGGCGTTCTCGCCAAACCCGCTCTCCGGTTCGGCTATCAAAGCAATGGGCGATGCCGCGGTCGTCGGCGATGAACAGCAAGCCGTTGGTGACGACCGGTGATGGCACGTAGCTTTGCGCTTCGGTGACGTGCCAGTTGACGTGAGACTCGGTTACATCGCCGCTGCCGCCGGGACGAATCGACATCACATGGTAGGTCGGATAACCGGCGGTCAAATAGAAGTTCTCGTTGTCATAGACCATCGAGGCGACAAACTGTTCGGTCGGGCCTTCGATCCACCAGAGTCGTTTTCCGGTCCGGGGATCGAACCCCGCGACACGCTTGCTGCCCGTCATGACCGCTTGCACCGTTCCGTCGATCTCGCACAGCAGCGGGGTCGCGTAGCTGCGTGTTTGATGCACGCGCGGGGTTTTCCAGACCAAATCGCCGGTCGATTGGTTGAGTGCCGCAAGGTAGGATTCTCCGTCGTGGTCGCCGTTGACGAGAATCAAGTCTTCGAACAAGACCGGACTGGTGCAGTAGCCGTGGATGCTGGAGAACGAGCCGACGGTGACCAGCCAGTCCTGATTGCCCTGGTGGTCGTATTTGGCCACGATCATTTCGCCGGGCTGGCCGCGTTCTCCGCTGGTGTCATCGGTTTGGAAGAACGTGACATACACGTGGCGATCGTCGGCTGCGGGGGTGCCCGAGGCGTGGCTGTTTAACTTGTGCATCCCCTCCAACGGTGCTGCGATCACCTCGCGGGTCCATTTGATTTGCCCACCGGTGCGATCCAGGCAGTGCAACAACCGGGCATTGGTGCTCTCGTCGCACGAGGTCAGGAAAATCGAATCTCCCGACAGGACGGGGGAAGAATAACCCGATCCGGTGATCGGGGTTTTCCACAGGATGTTTTTGCCGCTGGCGGCATCCCATTGCACCGGGACGCTCGTTTCACGACTGGTTCCATCGCCACGCGGTCCACGCCACTGCGGCCAATCCTCGGCATGGCAAAGGGAGCCGGCGACGATCATCGCGAGCAGGAATCCGATTCTCATCTTTTAACCTGTTACAAGTCTGCGGGGGGCGAGCGGGAGCCTCATGGATCTGGAAAGTATATTCGAATCGGAGCGTGTCCCGCAGCGGAGACGATTCACGTAGGATGTTGGCTGATTGATGAACTCCGTTCGCTCTTTTCGTTTCTTTTCTTCATCTCACTTTCGAATCAACATGAGAAGACTTCCCGTTTCTGTACTGCTGGTTTTGCTGGCCATCGTGTCCCCTCGGCAACTCCTCGGTGCGGATCCGTCGACGCAGGAGGCGACCAAAACACTGAAGGTGCTGTTCATCGGCAACAGTTACACGGCCAGGCACCATTTGGCCGATGTGGTCAAAGCGATGATCCAGGAGGGACGACCGGGGCTGCAGGTCGAAGCCAAGACCGTCATCTATGGCGGCCGTCGGCTGGCCGACCACTGGCGTTTGGGCAGCCAGAACTTCATCCCTTTCGGGGACAACCAGGACGACATCAAGGCGACCATCAAAGCCTTGGAGGTTCAACTGAAGAAGGATTCGGGTGACAAGTACGCCAAGTATGCGGTCGAACGTCAACGAAAACTGTTGACCGAATACGAGTCCACGCGAACGCGTTGGGACGTGGTGGTGTTGCAATCGTATCGCGACGACCTGGAGGGCGACGAGTCGTTGTATGCCCGGTACGCGCCGAAGTTTGCGGGGCTGGCGCATGCCCAAGGCGCTAAGGTCGTGTTGTACGAAACCACACCGACCACGCAAAACGCCAAGCCGCTGACGGAACAGCCCGATGCGAAATCGGTCTTGGAAAAGGCCGAGGCGATCGCCGCGCTGGCGGACAAGATTGATGCCGAGGTGGCACCGATGTCACTGGTGGCGCTGAAGTGTCAGCGCCAACGTCCTGACCTAACCCTGCGTTTTGTCAACGACGCCCACCTGAACCAAACGATGGCGTACCTGACCGCTTGCACGTTGTACGCTGCAATTCTGGATGCCGACCCCCGCGGGCTGAGCGTCGACTCGATCACCGACATCCGCTACTGGCAAAACAAAGACCGCACCAAGGACCGTGACAATCTGCCGATCAAGAAAGTCTTTTCCGAACAGGATCGGGCTGATCTGCAGCGGATCGCTTGGGAGGGGTACCAGGCGATGAAACAGATGCGGGGGCAGTAAGCCGCGGGCGCTGGACCTGGCGGCGCTGGACCTGACGACGGTCCGTGCGTCTGGGACGCTTCCGCGACGGCTTCAACCCCAAGGTTCAATCCGGATGTGGCACTCCAGCAGTATTAGAGAGCGAGTCATCGGAAATCATACCCACGGATGGCAGCGCGAACCCACGGATTTTTAGCACACTGTCATCCGTGGGTTCGCGCTGCCATCCGTGGGCTCATTGTTAGTCCCATCGCTCCGCAAGTGACAGCCTGCACCTTTTCCGCGGCACCCTGAATCTGAAAGTTGCCAAAGAGCTAGGCGGCCATGCGTTCGAGCATCTCAGCGTTTTGTTCTTGTGCGATGACTTCTTCGGCCAGGGCTTGGTAGTCGATCGAGCCGTTGCTTTGGGGTGCGTACTGGAAGATCGACTGTCCGAAGCTGGGGGCTTCGGCCAAACGCACATTGCGACGGATGCGAGTGTCGAAGAACCGGGCGCCGCGGAAGAACTCGCGACCGCCTTTGGTGGCTTGAAAGAATTCGTCGATGTCCGTGCTGACTTCGGCCGCCAATCGGGTGTTGGAATCGTACATGCAGAGCATGACGCCGGAGAGACGAAGTTGGTCGTTGAGACGGCGTGAGACGACTTCGATCGTGCGCAGCAGTTTGCTGAGGCCGTGCAGGGCGAGGAAGTGGGGTTGCAGCGGCAGGAAGACTTCATTGACCGCCACCAGGGCGTTGACGGTCAGCACACCCAAGCTGGGCGGGCAGTCCAGGATCAGGTAGTCGTATTCGTCGGGGTCGTCGTCGAGTCGGTCACGGAGGATCATTTCTCGACCGACTTCGCCGGCCAGTTCCAATTCCGCGGCGGCCAGGTCCAGATTCGAAGGGACGACGCACAGATTGTCGTTGACGCGCCGTTTGGCTTCGGAGATCGACGCGTCCCCACAGAGGATTTCGTACATGCTGGGCTGGTCGTCGACTGCGGTGATGCCGAGGTGCAGCGAGGCGTGGGCCTGGGGGTCCAGATCCATCACGCAGACACGCCGACCGGATTGGGCCAGGGCTGCCGAAAGGTTCACCGAACTGGTGGTTTTTCCAACCCCGCCTTTCTGGTTGATCACAGCGATGGAACGCATGGTTTCATTTCCTTGGAAAATATTCACGTCGATTCGAACGACGTTTTGGGGGAGGTGTTAGCGTCAGAGCCGGGCAGGCTGACCGGGATCGATCAGGCCGCGACTTTGCGGTTCAGGTTCTGTTCGGCTGGGCCCTTGGGCTCCTGTTGAAGCTTCTCAAAGGCAAGCAGAACTTCGTGTAAATCGGAATCGATCACGACCACGTCGTCGGCAAAATCGTCCAGCCAGGCGCTGTTGCAGCGTTGGGCGCTGAGCAGCAACCGGGCGAGCATTTTGATGGGCACGGAACTGGTTTTTTTGGGGCCGGTGCCCGCAATTTGATCCAGTTCACGTAGCCATCGGGGATCCGATCGGGGTGGTCGGTGGTACTCTGATGGATCGTCTTCGGACCAGACTCTCCATCCCGCCTGCAATCGCTGATCAAAGTTGCTCATCAATTTCTATGGTCGATCGAAATCCAAAGGTTAGTGGCGTCGGCAAACCGACGGGTATGCGTAACCGGTATCGACTTTGACGGCTGGGAAAGTAAAGGCGAATTGAATGATTTTGCCGGTTATCCCAGTTTCACGGTCGGGGGAGGCGAGCCTGTTTCGTGGGTCCCTCAGTTGACAGGTCGGCCATGCGGCGCTATTCTCGCGCGGCGAACACTGGGGGGGAACTCGTTGTGAATTGAGATTCCACCCGGATCGCCCCACGTGGGGATTTTTCCGCTGCGGATGTCAAATGCCGATTTCGGCGTCCGGCAACGCGGCACACCAACGATTCCTGGATCGCCGCCCGTGTTGGTGCTTTGTTGGCACCGGCGTTGTGCGTGGCGTCCGGACCAACACCGAGACCGACTGATCATGGCTGTCGATCTAGAAGCCATCGCCCGACGCGGGCGATGCGACGCATCGAGTCTGAAACTTGCCTTGCCGCTGATTGAGCAGGGCTATGAAGCGCCTTTCTTAGCACGTTACCGTCGCGACGAACTCGGCGGGCTGGACGAAGCGACGCTGTGGAATCTGAAAGCGGCCGTCGATGCAGAGAAGTCTCTGGCCGATTATCGCGACGAATTGCACGAACTGTGGCAGTCCACCCCGCTGGCCGACCCGGCCATCGGTGACGCGATTCGAAAAAGCGGCTCCAATCGAACGCTGCAACGGCTCGGTAAACGACTCCGGCAAGAAACCTCCGCCGGAATCGACTCCGACGCCAATCGCTTGGCCGTGCGGATGCTCAATCCCCAAAAAGGTGACCCGTCCGATCCCGCCGCGGTCGTCGAAAAATTGGAATCGATCTCCGATGCCGCCGCGGCCGTCGAAGGGCTGCCCAAGGCGATTCCCGGCCGACTGGCCGGTGACCCACGCGTGATCAGCGCTGCGGTGCGTTGGCTGAGCCGGAATGCAAAACTCCATATCTCCGATGTCCACGATCCCCACATCGCGGCGGCGGAAAATGAGCAGGCCCAAGCCGCCAAAGCTAAGGCCAAGGCCGAAGCCAAGGCCGTGAAAGCGAGCGGGGCCGCCGAGACGAACACTGCCGAGGCCGACGCCCCGGCGACCGAGGCTGCCGAACAGACTCCTGCCGAACAGGCTCCTGCCGCCGAGGCAGCGACCGCGCAATCTGAAGCCGCGGCTCCCGGCGAATCCTCCTCCGGCGAATCCACTGGCGCTGAGGCAGTTTCGGCCGAACCGTCGACCGAAGCGGAATCGCCAACCGCCGAGTCGGCGATAGCCGCTGAGCCCGACGCGACGACCGCGGCCGAAACGGCATCGGCGGCCGAAGCGGTGACCGAGCCGTCCGAGTCGGCTGACTCCGACGCACAAGCCAGCCAGAACGAACCTGCCAACGCCGAAGGCGAACCGCCGGCGGCCGCCGAAGGCAGTACGGCCGCCGAAGGCAGTACGGCCGCCGAAGGCAGTACGGCCGCCGAAGGCAGTACGGCCGCCGAAGGCAGTACAGCCGCCGAAGGCAGCACTCCTGCGGAATCGGATCTGCCGGGGTTCAAGCCGGATCCGGACGAGAAGCCGGCGGGAAAGAAATCGAAGGCGAAGGCATCGACGCCGAAAAAACAGAAAAAAATCTCGCCCCGCCAGCGTCGCCGTCGGTGGCTGGTCAGCGTCCTGAAACCCTTGGAAGGGAAGCGGATACCGGCGACCAAGTTGAGCGCGTTTCAAGTCGTCATGCTCGGCCGGGCGTTGCGCAGTCAGGTCGCGGTGTGTGCGTTTGAGTACGACGCGGCAAAGTTGGTCGCTGAAATCAAGCGCGCGGTGGTTGCATTGAACCCGGGGCTGGAATCCACCCTGGGTGACGTGGTGATGCAACATGAAGCCGACATCCGCGAGGCCGCCGAGGCGGCTTGGTGGGATGAGCTTCACGAGCGTGCGTCGGCACGGCTGGTCAGCGTCGTGGCGGACCACTTGCGCCGCCAGGTCAACCGCGGGCCCGTCGAAGCGAAGGTCGTGATGTCGATCGATGCCGTCGGGCCGAAGACCGCCGCGACGGCCATTGTGTCGTCGGACGGCCGCGTGCTGCACGGCGAAGATCTGCCCTGTCAGCTGTCCGGCAGTGTGCGTGGGCAAACCGTCGCCAAGATGGGCGAATTGATCCATCACTATCACGTCGATCTGGTCGTCGTCAGCAACGGGCCGGCCCGACGCGCCTGCTTGATCGCGCTGGGAGACTTGATCGCACAAAGCCCCGATCATTCGGTTCGCTGGACGGTCGCCGATCGCTCCGGAGCGGATACCTATTCCAGCAGCGACGTGGCCAATTCCGAGATGCGGTCGACTCCGCGGCGGTTCCGTGCCGCGGCCTGGATCGCATTTTCCGTGTTGCATCCGCCCCAAGCCTACGCAAAAGTTGATCCGTTGCGACTGCGACTGGCGTCGTTCCAAAGTGAATTGTCCGAAGACGCGTTGTCGATTTCGCTGGGGCACATCATGTCCAGTGGCGCGTCACGTGGCGGAGTGGATAGCAACGCCGCGCCGTTGGGTTGGTTGCAGCAACTGCCCGGCATGAACCCCGACGTGGCACGCTCGTTGATCACGCGACGCGAACAAAACCTGCTGCGTTCGCGTCAGGAACTGCTGGAACTGGAAGGCTGGGAATCGGTCGTCCAGACCCGCCAGGCGATTCCGTTCCTGCGCGTCTTCGAAAGCGACGAAGTGCTCGACGGGACCTTGATCCATCCGGACGACTACGGGTTGGCCAAGAAACTGGCCACGGCGCTGGAAATCGAATTGCCCCCGCCGGCTCCCCCAGGGTACGAAGCGCCCAGCTACGAAAAACTGGCCGACCTCGCCGAACCCAAATTGGTCGACGCGACCCAACCCAAGCAACCGGCTCCGGTCGAAGATTTCGATCATGCCGGCGAAAAGGCGGGTGAATTCAAGATCGGTGACGACGCCAACGCAGCCGAGTCGTCGGATCCGGCGGCCGCCACAGAGTCCGCCGAGTCAGCTGCCGCAGAGACGTCTACTGAAACGCCCGCTGAAACAGCTGCGGAGAACGTCAGTGAAATCGCGTCCGCCGAGCCGGCTGCCGATGCCGCGCCAGACGCCGCGGCGTCCGATTCGACGTCAACTCAGCAGCCAGACGCTGCCCAGGAACCTGAAAGTCAGGACTCCGAGTCCAAGACGACCGACAGCGAGGGCGCGGCCACGGCCGAGTCGACCAGTCCTGGGCCGGAGAACGCCAGCCCCGAACCGATCAAGCGTTCCCTTCCCGAACGCGCCAAGATCGACAAGTGCATCAAGGAATGGCAGGTGGGTCGGCACCGCGTGAACCAATTGGTCGGATGGTTGTGTGATCCGTTTGGTGAAACAGCGATCAGCAATGATCCGCCCGGCGTGCTCGACACGATGCCCACACTGAAGACGCTCAAGCCGGGCGATCAGGTCGTCGGCGTCGTCGTCGGGGTGATGAGCTTTGGCGTGTTTGTCGAATTGGCCCCCGATTGCAGCGGACTGATTCACGTCAGTCGCTTGAGCGACGGATACGTGGAAGATCTCAATGAAGCGATTCAGGTCGGTGATGTGGTCACCGCTTGGGTGACCGGGATCGACGAAAAACGACGCCGCGTCGGCTTGAGTGCGCTGTCGCCCCAGCAGGAAGAGCGGCTTGAGAAAGAGCGGCACAATCGCGAAGCCGGCGGAGGTCGTGGCGGTTACCGACGCGACGCCCGTTCGGGCGGCGGCCAGGGACGACAAGGTGCCGGGCGCTCGGGCGGCGGACAAGGTCAACGCAGCGGTCAGCCACAACCGGCCGCTCAAGGTGCCGGCGCGGCACGCGGTGATCAACCGGCCGGCGGTCGCGGCGGACAGGGACGCGGCGGCCAAGGTCGCGGCGGACAGGGACGCGGAGGCCAAGGTCGCGGCGGACAGGGACGCGGAGGCCAAGGCCGTGGCGGACGAGGCGGCCAGGGTGGCCGCGGTGGTCGTGATTCGCGAAAACCACGCCAGCCTGAATCCTATCGCGTGGTCGCCAAGCCGGAAGCAAAACCGCTCACCGATGCGATGCAAAAGGGAGACGAACCGCTGCGTTCGTTCGGCGATCTGTTGCAGTTCTATTCCAAACAGGATGACACGCCCGCGGCAAAGGAGTCCAAACCCAAGTCGGACGCTGCTAAATCGGACGCTGCCAAGTCGGACACTGCCAAGGCTGAAACCGCCGCTACTGAAACGGCCAAACCGGTCGAGCAAGCGACGGCGGCGACCCCACCGGCACCGGTTCAAGCGGCCGTCGGCGGTGAAGCCGGCCAACCTGACTCATCGGGGCAAGCCGCCAGCCCCAGCGACGCGGGGGCCGATAAGCCAACGGAGGCGTCGGAATGAAGGATGATTTTCAATCCCGTCTGGAATCGGCGATCCAACGGGGGCAGCGGCGACGCGATCATTCGGCCAGCGAAGCGAAGCGCAAGGAGTTGACCGAGGAGGAGCTGAAGCGGCTGCACACGTCCTATCGGCTCTCGCTGTCCGAGCGAATCGAAGGCAAGATGCGCAGCATCATCGATGCCTTCCCGGGGTTTCGTCAGGAAGCCCTGTTCGGCGAAGTCGGTTGGGGAACGGCGTGTTATCGTGATGATTTGAGAATCAAAAGCGGACGGCGATCCAACGCCTACAGTCGATTCGAAATGGTCATCCGCCCCTACAGCGATCTCCGCGTGTTGGATTTGAAGGGCAAGGCGACCGTCGAAAACCGCGAGATCTTCAATCGGTCTCTGTTCCGCAACATCGAGGAAGTCGATGTCGAAGAATTCGAAGACGTGATTGACGCTTGGACGATCGAATATGCCGAGCAATACGCGGCCCGATCGGCGTAGAACGAAGTTCAGTTCCAGATTGCAAGCTCCCCGTTCCAAGAATCAAGTTGAACGTTCATCAACTCAATCACGTGGCACTGCATGTCGCCGATGTCCCGGTCAGTGTGGCGTTTTATAGGGACGTTTTGTGTTTGCCGGCGATGGATCGACCGGCGTTCGATTTTCCCGGTGCCTGGTTTCGCTTGGGTGTCGATCAAGAACTGCATTTGATCGGCGACCGTGATCAACCGGTGCACTCAAGCCATCGCGGCACGCACTTGGCGCTCGTCGTTGATGATCTGGATGAATGGGAAAAGCACCTGGACGCCCATCAGGCAACTCGGCTTCCCCGGCGCATTCGTCCCGACGGTGCCCAACAGACCTTCGTCCAAGACCCGGACGGACACTGGATCGAACTCTGCGTCCCGGGGAAATAGGTTTTAGGTTCCAAGTTCCAAGTTGCAGGTCGTCAGATTTCAGATTGCAGATTGGTCCGATCTTTTCGTGTCACCCATTTTCTTGCCTACTTCCCGTCTCCCCCATTTTTCTGCCAACTGCCAACTGCCAACTGACTTGGAACCTGGAACTTGGAACTTGGAACCTGGAACATGGCCCCCTAACGTCCTTCCAGCCGTTCGGCGAGTTTGATGTGGCCATTTTGTCGGGCGAAGTAGGCGGCGGATTCGCCATCGATGTCGACCATCTCTTTCTTGGCGCCTCGCTTGAGCAACACTTCCACGACTTCGGCCTGTCCTTCGGCAGCGGCCATCATCAGCGCGGTCCAGTGTTCGCCGTTGTCGACAGCGTTGATGTCCGCGCCGGCGTCCAGCAGGATTTCGACGGTGGTCGGTGCGGGGCCGCTGGCGGCGTGAATCAGCGGCGTCTTGCCGGTCCGGTCGCGTGCATCGATCGTGGCGTTGTGCTTGATCAGCAACTTGACGATGGCGTCGTGACCGTTGTAGGCGGCCATGGCAAGCGGCGTCAGTCCGTTGGTGTCGGCTTCGTTGACATCCATGCCGCTTTCCAAACAGAGTTCGACGACACGTAGTTTGCCGTCGTGGGCGGCCACCCGAAAGGCTTCGGGACTGTACAACGCATCCGTTGTGGTCTCCGGCTCCGACGCGGTCGTCGATTCGGTTTCGGCAGCCGGTTGAGATTCGATGGCGTCGCTGTCTGTTGTGTCGCCTTCGGCGGGATCGCCCGGTTCGATTGCGGTTTCGGCTTGGGGGTTGGTGTCCGTGCCGGAATCCGGGGTTTCACCGTTGCAGCCGACCGTCAACAGCAGGGCGACGAGACAAAGATTGGTGGCTAGAACGTGGAGAAAAGAGGTCGAACGGGTGGGCATGATGAGCGATCGAAATCGGGCGTTGGGGTGATGTGACCGGTTGTGTCAACGGTCTCGCGATCCTGTTGGTGGTCACGGAGGCGAAAACGCTTCCGCGGTCTTCAGTATCTCACATTTCTTCACGGAGGAGCGATCCGGTGGCAAAGTTTTACGTTCAGTGTGGTCAGACGGAACTGGTACTCAACAGCGACACGGCGGATTCGGCGGCTTTGGCGATGATCGATCGCATTCTCGGGCCGCATTTGTGGATCTACGACGATCCCGGGTTGAGCGAATTGGAGTGCTGCCAGCATTTGATGTTGGAAGCGCTGTTGCATCTTCCCACCGAGATTTCGGTCAGCGAGCAGGGGTTTGACCGCGACGATGCCGTGAAGATCTCGGTCCCGGAGACGATTCACTGCTGGCATGCGTTGATGATCGGAATGCGGCGGTTGTTTCGCGCAGCCGGGTTGGACCGCAGCGTCGCGGTGCTGGCCGGTGCCGAGGCGATCGATCGCGTGGTCTCGTCGCCACGATTACCCCGCTAGGCAACACTGCGAAGCAATGCTTCACAGCGTTGTTCGCTCGGGGAGGGTGCGACCGCTCGCATGGCCGGAACCGGCGTGCTACCTTGGCGGATGTCGGGTCGATCGTGCGAACCCCGGGATCGGCCATGTTTTCTTCATGCCAAGAACGAGACTGCGGAGTATTCACGTGCAGCAGGTCAAGATTTTCAAGTCCGTCGATACCGAACTGGAAGACTTGGAAAAACAAATCAACCGGTTCATCCGAAAGAACAATGTGCGGGTGTTGTCGATCTCGGGCAATCATTCGGCGTCGGTGGACACCGGCGCAGGCCCGATGAACACGTTTTCCGGTGGCGATGTGACCGTGATCATGTTGTTCGAAATTGAATCCCCCAGTCGTTGATTCGGCCGCGTTCTTCCGAACCATGCACCCGGCCTTCCGAACCATGCACCCGGCGGCAGACCATGATCGAAGTCGAAGCGTTCGTCAAACGTTACGGTGACTTTGTCGCCGTGGCCGGCGTGTCGTTCGCGATTCCGGCGGGTTCGGTCGCAGCGTTGGTCGGTCCCAATGGTGCCGGTAAGACGACGACGATTCGAACCTTGTGCGGGATTCTTCGACCGACCGCGGGGCGCATGCGAGTCGCCGGCGCCGATCTGGCGGTCGATCCCATTTTGGTCAAACGACGCACGGCCTATGTCCCCGACGACCCGCCGTTATTTGACACGTTGACGGTCCAGGAGCATCTGCAGTTCATCGCCTCGGCGTACCGATTGAGTGACTGGCAAGACGACGCCGAGGACTGGCTGAGTCGGTTGACGTTGAGCGACAAGAAGAACACGTTGGCGTCGGAGTTGTCGCGGGGGATGCGGCAGAAGGTGGCGATCGCGTGCGCCTATTTACGCCGCCCCGACGTCTTGCTGTTGGACGAACCGATGACCGGGTTGGACCCGCCGAGTATTCGCACGTTGAAGGAAACGATTCGCGAGCAGTCGCAGCGAGGGGCGACGGTGCTGGTCAGCTCGCACCTGCTGTCGCTGGTCGATGATTTGTGCGATTTCTTGGTGTTGATTCGACAGGGCAAGGTGTTGTTCAGCGGTCCGCTGGGCGAGGCCCGCGAGCGGTTCGGGGGCGCCAGCGGGTCATTGGAGGAAGTGTTCTTTCGGCTGACCGGCCAGCCGCAAGAACTCGACGATCAAGATCTTGCGGTGAGCGATGATTGATCCCGCTCTGACGCAATTGATGCGGATGCTGATGTGGGCCGCGGTTCGCCAAGGGTGGCGATTGGTCAAGAAACCGGCCGGAGCGTTCTTCACCCTGTTCATGCTGGCGATGGTTTCCTTCGGTCTGATGCCCACCATGGTGATGGCACTGAGTGATCAGCAACAGCCTTCCTCGATCATTGCCGAGCTGCTGGGAAGTGCCATCCCGGTGTTGATGTATGCCGCCGCGGCGATGATGGTGGTGACCGATTCAGGCAAAGCGTTGTTGGAACTGAAGCCACCGGAGCTTCAATTTGTGCTTGCCGGACCGTTCACCAATTCCCAGATCCTGTCGTACCGGTTGTTGACGCTTGGGGTCGGATGGTTGCCGCTTAGTTTTTTCTTTTCGGTGTTTCTGCTGCCACACTTCGGCAGCCTGTTGGGCGGTTTTCTGGGGATCGCGTTGGGGGGAGCGTTCATCACGATGATCGCCTTTCAATACACGCTGGTCAGATCCAGGATTTCTCCAATGGGCTTGCGAGCGATTCGCTGGTGCGTTGGCGCCAGTCTTGCATTGATCGCGACGGAGGTCGCCCATCAGGTGCTGTGGTCGCCGGACGCCTATTCGGTGGAGATGATTTCCCGGGCGATCACTGACGGTTGGGCTGCGCGCGGGTTGACGCTTCCGTTTCGCCCCTTCGTGTTGCTGATCGAAAGTGCGATCGGGATGGAGTGGCTGGGGGGGCTGGTGATGAGTGTCGCCTTGGTGGTGGGCATCACGGTCAGTTGTTACCGGACCAACGGCGGATTCTCAGAGCTTGCGGTCGAGGGTGTCGCACGGCGGCAAAAGAAGCTCGAGCGGATTCGCGGCGGTAACGTCTACGGCATGTCGACGCGTCGGGCGGAACGGTCGCGGTCATTGCCCGCGTTTGGATGGTGGGGCGGAGTTGGGCCGGTGGCCTGGTCACAGGTCACATCGGCCATCCGCCGCACCGGCCGGTTGGTCCCCGGAATGATCATCCTCGGGATGGTGGCGGCGATCGCCGCCGCGGTGCTGCTGCGTCTGTTTCCGGACACGATTCCCGATCCGGCCCGAACCTATGCCGTGCCCGCCGCACTGGCGGCGTCGGCCTATGTGGGGTTTCTGGTGTCGATCACGGCGCAGAGCGGGTTTTCCGCCAATCGGCGTCTGCTGACGTGGTACCAGACGTTGCCGATCCGCCCGATGGCGATCGCGATCGGGATGGTCAGCGGAACCGCGACGGTGTTGCTGGCGATTGAGTGTGCGTTTTGTTTGCCGGCCCTGGTGGTCAGTTCGCTGACGATGGTGCAGTCGCTGTCGGTGGTGTTTGCCTGGGCTTCATTCGGTCTGGCGTTTGCGTCGATGACCAATTTTATTTCGGCGGTGACGGGGCTGCGTCCGATGCCCAGCGGAACGCCGGACGTCTTTCAGGGGGCGCGGGCGTTGATTTTCATGATGATCCTGGGGCTTTCCATGACGCCGATCTTGCTGTTTGCCGTCGGATCGGCGGCGATCGCCGGGGTGCTGGTGGGGTTTTCTTGGACGTTCTGTTCGATTGCCGCGGGGCTGGCGATGTTGGCGGGGCTGCCGGCAATGTGGTGGTACTCGGGGATCCGGTTCGTCGACAGCGAGTTTTTGGGTGATTGACCGAGTTATCGGCTTGTCAAAAATCGAGCGTTGACCGTACAGTTTGGCCGGACCCGTGATTTGGGTCAGTCTTGACCGCGTCAGGATGTGGACCGGGTTTTCGTCTCCTAATTCTCTAAATCGTTGACATGTTACGACCGGGTGAGGGCAATGCCGCAGAGATCAATCGCACCGGCGAGGAACGCGACTTGGACCGAGTGCCGAGTGTCACGGTGGTCGAAAAGACGATCGCGGTGTTGGTCATTGCGCTCGATGTGCAGGTCAACAAGCAGCCGATCGCGTTGCACGTGCTGGTACACGATCCGGAAGATCCGTTTCGGCAGTTGATGGACGCGGCGGAGAAATCCGACATCGTGTTGCGGGAGTCGCCGTTCCGCAGCGCGGGGGAGACCTTTGCGACCGTTCGCCAGGGGTATGCGGTCGTGTTCGCCCTGGAGGGCGGCAAGATGTTGGTGCTGGAGCGGGCCGAGGGGAGTCGGCTGGAAGCGTCCCTGATCGGAGAGACCACCGAGCATCTGAGTTTGAGCAAATCGGAGCTGGCGGACTTGTTGGGGGAGCCTGATTCGGTGCGGATGTTGGTCGCGAAAAAAGAGCTGGAGTGCGAAACACTTTCGGGCGCCCACGCACACGACGGTGTCGGCGACTATCCGACACCGGTCCGGCGTTTGGTCGCACTGTTGACTTTGGATCGGCGTGATCTGTGGCTGGTGGTTTTATTTGCGGGCGTTGCCGGGGTGTTGGGATTAGCGACTCCGCTGGTCATCGAAGGGTTGGTCAATGTCGTCAGTTGGGGAACGTATTTCCAGCCGCTGGTCGTGTTGGCGGGGATGTTGCTGACGTGCCTGGGGATCGCGGGCGTGCTCAAGGTCCTGCAGACCTGGGTGGTCGAGATGATCCAGCGACGTCAATTCGTGCGAATCGTCAGCGACCTGTCGCATCGATTTCCGCGTGCCAACCAGGCTTCGTTGCGGGGCGAGTATCCGCGCGAGTTGGCCAACCGCGTGTTCGATATCATGACGATCCAAAAGGCGACAGCGGTGTTGCTGCTCGACGGTGTGACGGTGGTGCTGACGACCGCGCTGGGGCTGATTCTGTTGGCGTTCTACCACCCGTTCTTGCTCGGCTTCGATCTCGTCCTGATCTTCACGATGGTCTTCTTTACCTGGATTCTTGGTCGCGGAGGAATCCTGACGGCGATCAAGGAATCGAAGACCAAGTATGAAGTCGCCCATTGGTTGCAGGACGTGATCGCGATGCCTTCGGCGTTCAAGACCGGCGGCGGCGAGCGGCTGGCGATTCTGCGAGCGAACCAGCTGACGTCGGAATACATCAAAGCGAGAAAGAAGCAATTCGGCGTCGTGATCCGTCAGGTCATTTTCGCCGTCGGGTTGCAAGTCGCAGCGTCCACCGTACTGCTCGGGCTGGGGGGCTGGTTGGTCATCGACGGGCAACTGACGCTCGGGCAATTGGTGGCCAGCGAGTTGGTCGTCACCGTCGTCGTCGGTGCGTTCGCCAAGGCGGGAAAGTCACTGGAGAAGTTTTACGACATGATGGCGGGGATCGATAAAGTCGGTTACCTGCTGGACATTCCGCCGGACCCGCGAACAGAGATCGGAACGATTCCGCCAGGTCCCGCCGAGGTCGGCTGGAGCGAGCTGTCGTTCAATTCGATGATGTACCATTGCAAGATTCCCACCGCCGAGGTTGCGGCCGGTTCCCGCGTGGCGATCATCGGGGACGATCAGCCGGGGATGGATTACCTGGCGAAATCGCTGGCCGGTCTGATCGATCCCGATTCCGGCGTGATCCAGATCGCCGGGTTTGACGCCTTTGAAGCGGCCAGCGCCAACCCGGGTGAACTGGTCGGATACGCCGGACCGCCCGAGATGTTTTATGGTTCGATCGTCGAAAATGTCAGCCTGGGACGCCCCAACGTTTCACCCAATCGGGTCCGTCAGGCACTCGCCGCGACCGATTTGCTCGAAGCCGTGCTCGCGCTTCCCAGCGGACTCAACACCCCGGTCCAGACCGGCGGCTACCCGCTGACTCAGGATCAGCAATCGCGGTTGATGATCGCCCGTGCGATCGGGCCGTATCCCCGCTTGCTGGTCATCAACGGGCTGATGGATCATTTGAGCCGCGAACATCGCGAACTGATTTGGAAAAAACTGACCGGCCCGGATGCGAATTGGACGTTGATCGTCTTTACCAACCGGGATGACGTCGCCGCACTTTGCGATAGCCAGATTTCGTTGCACCTTTCCTAACGACACGCATTCGTTGTTCACTGACATGATCGCATCCGAACCTTCCGCCGATGACTTTCCGGCGCTGCAAATGATCCGAACCGGACGGATCGTACGCATCGTCGGGCGGATCACGTTTGTCGCATTGGTCCTCTCGATCGCAGCGATGGTGTTCGTGCCGTGGCGGCAGACCGCGCGCGGCACCGGGATCGTCAGGGCGCTCGATCCACAGCAACGGCCACAACCGATGCTCAGCCAATCCAAGGGCGTGGTCAGCTACGTCAAACCGGGACTGCGCGAAGGCAGCTATGTCGAAGAAGGCGAGTTGCTGCTGCAGATGAGCCCGTTCGCAGCCGACGGTGTGGCGCAGATCGATACCCAGATCATGGCCTTGGAATCCAAATTGCAGGCCGAAAAGGCGAGTCTGGAGGTTGCCAAGACCAACGCCGAACTGCAGTTTCAATCCGGCGAGTCGCTCGAAAAGTCGTTGCAGCAAGACTACAACGCGGCCAAGCAAAAATGGGAACAGGCCAAAAACGAGGTCACCGCACTGCGAGCGGAACTACGTGACAAATTGAATCAATTGCAAGTCGCCGAAGACGTCTTTCCGCAGGGACTGATCTCACGCGAAGAACTGTTTACCAAACGTCGAGCGGTCGACGCTCAGGAAGCCAAGGTGCTCAAGGCCGAGAATGCCGAGCAGGAAGTTTACGCCGCCCTGGCCTCCAAAGAAGAGGAAATCGAAGCCAAGAAGCGGGACATCCGAATCAAGAACCAAGAGGCCAATGACAAGATCAACGCGGCCACCGGAAAGGTCAACACGGTTCAAAAAGAGATCTCTGACCTGAGAAACAAGCGGTCGGAACTGGATCGGCTGGAGATTCGGGCGCCCCGTTCGGGGTACATCCAACAGTGGAACGGTGTCACCGGCAGCGACACCATCAAAGAAGGCGATCAATTGTTCGTCATCGTCCCCGATGCCGATGAATTGGCGGTCGAAATGAAGGTCAGCGGCAACGACATGCCGCTGATTCAGGAAGGGGATCCGGTGCGTTTGCAATTCGAGGGGTGGCCGGCGGTGCAGTTTGTCGGTTGGCCCTCGGTGGCCGTTGGGACGTTCGGCGGTAAAGTCAACCGAGTATTCCCAACCGATGATGGAATGGGCTATTTCCGCGTGATCGTCACGCCGGACAATCATTTTCCGCGGGAGGATGGGTGGCCGGATGACCGATACCTTCGTCAAGGTGTGCGCGCAAACGGATGGGTTTTGCTGAAACGAGTTCCTCTCGGTTATGAGATATGGCGTCAATTGAACGGATTTCCCCCTGTCGTGGCCGACGACGAGCCCAAGAAGCAAAAGGCGGCGAAAGTCAAACTGCCCAAGCCTTAAGTGCCATCTGCCGGTCCAGCCGCCGCGGCGCCGCTCGATTGGCACTCGCGGCAATGCTGTGGGGTGGATGTATCATCAATGCCGGTGCCCAGGAGGGACGCCGAGCCCCGCAGGACGAGACGGATCAGCGTTCGTTTGCGGCGTTTTTGGCGATGGTGGAAGACGAGGTTCAGCCACCATCGGCCGAGGGGGTCGAATCAAACACGTCCGACAGCGAGCAAGCGGCACAGGCGACCGACGCTGCCGAAGAGCCACTCAAATTGGCTGATGTCCTGGCCAGCTTGTATCGCGCCTATCCGGACATCCAGCGGGCCCGGCAACTGCGTCCGTTGGCCGGTGGCGAATTGCTGTCCGCCTACGGCGCCTACGACACCAAATTCAATGCCCACTCGCTGTCGGAGCCGACCGGGTATTACGAGAATTATCGCAGCGGGCTGGGCGTGGCCAGACAGACCTGGTGGGGCGGTTATCTGTCGGCCGGCTATCGAATCGGCCGCGGGTTCTACCAACCGTGGTACAAAGAACGTCAGACCGACGATGCCGGCGAGTTCAAGATCAGCGCCGCACAACCGTTGCTGCAAGGTCGGGCGATCGATCCGCAACGCGTCGCCGTGTTCCAGGCCTCGCTGCAGCAACAAGCCGCCGAGCCGCGATTCCAACAAGCCATCCTGTCGATCTCGAGCGAGGCGATCGAAGTCTACTGGGAATGGGTCGCTGCCGGGGCGGTGTTGCAGGCACAACAGGAACTGTTGGATCTAGCCGTCAAACGCGGCCAGCAATTCGAAGTCGGCGTGGAGGCGGGGAAGTTCGCGACGATCAATCTGGTCTTGAATCAACAGTTGATCGCCGAGCGGAGCGCCCTGCGGCTCAAGGCCCAGCAAAAGTTCCAAGCCACCGCGTTCAAGTTGGGGCTCTATCTGAGAGACGAATCGGGGCGACCGTTGGTTCCCGCCAAGAGTTGGTTGCCGACGCAGTTCCCGGTGATCCGGCAACAGACCGAATTTGATTTCAACGCGGACTTAGCCGCCGCCCTCGGGCGTCGACCCGAACCGCAAATCCTGCAGTACGAACTGCGCCAGGTTCAATGGGACCGCCGTCTGGCGTGCAACGAGCTGTTGCCCCGCTTTGACTTTGTGACCGAAGCGTCACAGGACATGGGGGAACCGGCGACGAAGTCTGACGACAAGGGCGAATTCGAACTGATGATCGGATTCCAAAGCGAGGTGCCTCTACAACGTCGCAAGGCGCGGGGCAAGATTCAATCGACGTCCGCCAAGATCATTCAAATCAATGAAAAGCTGCGGCTGGTGCGGGACAAGATCGCAACCGATTTGCAGATCGCACAAAACCAATTGATTCTCGCTCAGCAGATCGTCGAACAAAGTGAATTGTCGTTGCGGGCCGCCTTGGACACGTTGGCCCGTTACCAGAAAGGATTCGAGAAAGGCTACATCGACCTGATCTACTTGAACCTGTTAGAAACCAAGGCCAACGAAACCGAGATCAAACTGGTCGAAGCCCAACGCGATTGGTTCACCGCGTTGGGGGCAATGCAGATCGCGCTCGGCCTGGATCCGCTTGATCAAGCGGTGGTGGTTTCCTCGCTTCCGGCGAGTGAAATGCCAGGCCCTGGAAACTTACCCGACGTGGAAACGTTCGACGATCAAGAGATCGAGCGGGCCTTCCAACCGCCGGCCGCGGATTAAAGGTATTCGCGGTTCTTGACCAATCCGGGCATCGGAACGTTGTACTTGCCTTGAGCGTTGAGCTGCAGCGGCGAGTCGGAATCGAGCGTCAGTTGGTCGACGTTGGGCGCGAATTCATGGTCATGCTTCATGAACTCATCCAACGTGATTTCCTGGCCGGTGTGTGCCGCCATGCGTCCCATGCTGGTCACGGCACTGGCCATCACACCGCGTTCGACTTCGTTGTACGCGGTGTCGTTGCGAATCGCGGCGACCAGATCGTCCCATTCGACTTGATAGGGATTCGGTTCCGGCTGGGGGAATTCCCAGGTCAGGTTGTCTTTTTCGAACGCTTGTCCGGAATAGATTCTCGCTTTGGCGGGAGTGTGTGACGCGGTGGAGATCACGGCGGAGCCTTTAGTGCCGTGGGCGAAGCTGGCGAATTCGCGTTTGCAACCCGGCATGGTGCGTCCATCGACGAACAACTTGGCTCCATCGTCGAACGTGTATTCGATCGAGTAGATGTCAAAGTTTTGGTCGACGTCTTCGCCGCGATAGTGGCGTCCGCCACAGGCGATGGCTTTGACCGGCCAGGCGTTTTTCATCCAGCAGGATTCGTCGATGTTGTGAATCAAGAAATCGCTGACCGCCCCGCCGCTGAGCCACAGGAAGCCGTGGAAGTGCTTGATTTGGTACATCAATTCGCTCAGGTCGCCCGTGTTGGGCGGCGCGGCGGCCGACCCGGTCGGTCCGGCCATGCGGTAGGCACGCAGCATCGTCAGGTCACCGATCTCACCATTTTGAATCCGATCGAACAATTCTTGGCGGGCGACACAGTGGCGGCACATCAGTCCGACCGCGACCTTCAGGTTCTTTGCGATCGCCGCTTTGTTGATCTCCAGCATTCGCACCGAGGTCGGGGCGTCGATGGTGACGGGTTTTTCCATGAACACGTTCAACCCACGCTCGATGGCGTAGGAGTAGTGCACCCAGCGGAACGCCGCCGGCGTAGCCAAGATCACGACGTCGCCGGGTTCCAGCGTGTCCATGACTTTCTTGTAGGCGTCGAAGCCGATGTACCGTCGCTCTTCGGGGACGTCGACCTTGGTGCCGATCTTTTTCTTTTCCGACAGCGACGTGTAGGAACTCTTCATCTTGTTTTCCGACACATCGCCCATTGCGACCAGCGTCATCGGGCCGTTGTCGACGGTCAACGCGTTGATCGCCGCTCCAGTTCCGCGTCCGCCGCAACCGAGCAGCCCGACACGAATCATGTTGTCTTCGGCGGCGTGGACGGTTTGTGGTCGTGCAGCGGCAAGGGTGGTGGCAGCCGCGGCGGCTTTGGTGGTGGTCGCCAAGAACTGTCGTCGGTTCGGGTTCGTCATCGGAGAAATCTCGGTTGATGGAGTCGGTCAGTGGGTTCATCTCGTTCCCAGGCTCCGCCTGGGAACGGGGGTTTTCAGAGGCTCAGCCTCTGGGTTTGTCGCGCGAGGCGGGAGCCTCGCGAACCTTGCGTGACGAGGCGGAGCCTCGTCACGAGTCGGTTGTCGGGCGAACGAGTGGATCACTCTTCATCTCGTTCCCAGGCTCCGCCTGGGAACGGGGGTTCTGTGAGGCTCCTGCCTCGCGGTCGTGTCGCGCGAGGCGGGAGCCTCGCGTACCTTGCGTGACGAGGCGGAGCCTCGTCACGAGTCGGTCAGTGAGTTGGCTCGATCACTCCTCCGGGTCTTTTTGTTCCGGTTCGGTCTTGTCCCACTTGGCGGCTTTGGCTTCTGGCGTCGGCTCCTCCAAGGGGCGGACGATGCGAAAGCCGACCGACAAGGCATCGGTGTGGTACCAGATGCTTTTGGGTTCTTGCGGATCCTGTTCCTTCCATTCGTCCGACGACGCCTTTCGCGCGGCGCTGCGTAAGACTTCGGGATCGTCATCCCAACCCCCGCCTCGAACGACGCGGGGATAAAGGGTCTTGGGAACGACCAAGGGGTCAATCGACTCGTTGATCGAATCGTACGGCGTGTACTGGTCGAGCACCCATTCGGAAACGTTGCCGTGCATGTCGTACAGCCCCCACGGGTTCGGCTTTTTCTGGCCGACGCGTTGGTAGGTATCGTCGCTGTTGTCAAAGAACCAGGCGTGGTCTTCCAGTTCGTCGACGTTGTCGCCGAACGAGTAGGGCGTCTTGGTGCCCGCTCGGCAGGCGTATTCCCATTCGGCTTCGGTCGGCAGGCGGTAATAGCGTCCTGTTTTGGCAGACAGCCATTTGCAATAGGTGCGTGCGGCGTGTTGGGTCATGCAGATCGCCGGATAGTCTTCGCGGCCCATGCCGAAGCTCATGTCGGTATACGGCTCAGTCGGTTTGGAGACTCCGTCGACGGCCAGGTCACGTGGCGTGGGGGCGATCGCCAGCATCTTGCGCATCCGCTGGTCGACGTCTTCGTTCCAGACGTCGTACTGTTCCCAGGTGATTTCGAATTTGCCCATCCAAAACGGTGAGACATTGACGGTGCGTTGGGGGCCTTCGTCCTCGCCACGGTCGTCTTCGTCGTCGGGGCTGCCCATCACGAATTCGCCGCCCGGGATGGGGACCATTTCGATTTTCAGCTGCGTGTGCTCGATCGGCTCGGCATAGGGTTTCATTTCCGTCGGGGTGGCGGCGACGGCGTCGGCCACGGGCAACGGTTCGACTTTGGCCGGCGCCTCGCCCGAGGCTGAACTGATGAGCAAGCCGGGACTAAGCAGCAACAACAACGCGACGGGGGAACCGAGCGTGCGGAGGGATGGGTTGGGGTGAATCACTGTGGTTCGATCGGCAGAAAAAGGAATGGAAACGTTTATTTTGAAATGCAATACAGTCGTTGATCGCTACGTAACAATAATCGATCCGACGCGATTGCGGGGGTGGCGTTGAAGCGTTCGGAGTCTGTCCCCAGCTTGTTGACCGCAAGTCCCGTAGCCGGTGTAGGCAGTCAGGTAGACGCGGTCGTCCCACACGACCGGGCTGCTGCTGCCTTTGCCCGGCAAGTCCGTTTTCCATGCCAGATTTTCGGTCTCGCTCCACGTCGTCGGCAAATCCGCTTCGGCAACGCCCCGGCCGCCGGGGCCGCGAAATCGGTTCCACTGCTGCGCTTGGATGGACTCGAAACAACAGAGGCTGGTGATCAAGCAGACCACACAGAAGAATCGGAGACGCGGCATAAGTGATTTGGATCGCGATCGGGGGCAACAGGCGGGATTCGTATTTTAACAGCAACCCCGCTCGCGTGCCGTCGTTTCGAAGACTTTCCTGATTCGCTACAATTCACCGCGTTCCCGGCACGGCCCGCTGGTTAACGCTGTGAAACATTTTTGCCCTGTGTTTTTTTAGGTATTAGCGGCAGGGCGCGAGCCCTCCGGTTCCTCATCTTTGCCAAAACACCGGAGGGCTCGCGCCCTACCGCTAGAAAACGCTTCACAGCGTAGCCGGCGGGTGCGCCAAACGGCCGTGGTTCAGTTGAAAAACAAACCATTCCATCCCTTTCCGAACTCGTTTTCTGCAATCACATGTTTAAAGGACTTGGCAATCTCGGCAACATCGCGTCCATGATGGCCGCATTCAAGGATTTGCCGCAAAAGATGCAGGAATTGAACGCCCGCATGCAGGACGAACATGTCCGCGGCGATTCGGCTTGCGGCAGGGTGTTCGTCATCGTCAACTGCGTCGGGCAGGTCCAATCGGTGAACATCACTCAGGACGGCATGAGCAAGGCGGAGATCGAACAGGGGGTGCTGGAAGCGACCAACGCCGCCGGCGCCGCGGCCAAGCAGACCTACGCCGAAGCGATCCAGGCCATGGTCGCGGACATGAATCTAGATATCCCCGGGGTCGATGGGCTGTTGACCTCCCTGATCGGCCGCTAATCGCGACGGAGTCTGCGAAGTGGACAAGCATGCAGGTGCTGTTTCTGAACTTGTCGACCAGCTGGGCCGGCTGCCGGGCGTGGGCCGCAAAAGCGCCGAGCGACTGGCATTTCATCTGTTGCGGGTTCCGGAGGCGGAGGCGATCGCGTTGGCCGATGCGATTCGGCGGATCCGCAGCGACATCCGTTATTGCCAGGCGTGCTTCAATCTGTGCGAAGAGGAATTATGCGCAATCTGTCGTTCCGGCGACCGAGACACCACCCGGTTGTGTGTCGTTGAGCAGCCCCGCGATCTGATGAGTCTGGAGCAGTCACAAGCCTTCAACGGGCTGTACCATGTCTTGCTCGGCCGGATCGCCCCGCTGGACGGGATCGGCCCGGACCAATTGACCATCGATGCGCTCGTCGATCGGGTGCGAAACGGGAATTTTGCGGAGGTCATCATGGCCACCAACCCAAATGTCGAAGGCGATGGCACGTCGTTGTACATCAGTAATTTGTTGGCAGAGTTTCCGGTGCAGATCACGCGACTGGCCCGTGGAATCACCGCCGGAAGCGTGTTGGAATATGCCAATCGGGAAATGATCGCCGATGCCTTGGTGGGTCGGCAAAAATTATAGGCGCAAAATCGTCGGCTTTGGCACAAGATATGCTCGCCGCGTAGTCAAAAAGGGTATGATGTGGCAGAGCCGAAGGTCGCCGGAGCACTCGCGCAGGAAAGTCATTGCGTTGGTAAAAGAGCGCCCAAACGTGTAAAGCGGATCTCATGAGCGGAATGCGAATGTCGATGGGCCTGCAGGCCCGAATGGTTCAGACTCAAAAACTGGCCCCACGGATGATCCAGTCGATGGAGATTCTGCAATTGCCGATGCTGGCGTTGCAGGAACGCATCGAACAGGAGATGAATGAGAATCCCTTGCTGGAACAGCAGGAGAGCGAGCCGGGCAATCTGGAAGAGGGAGATCTGCCGCCGTCGGCCGACAATCGCAGCGAGGATGAAAAGGAGTTGGTCGTCGAAGACAGCGGCGACAACTCGGACGACTTCGAGCGATTGCAGAACATGGTCTCGGAGCTGCCCAACACGTTTGACGATTCCTTCCGACGTTCCTCCGGCAGAATGCAAGAGGAAGCTGATCGGCGGCACGACCTGATGGCCAATGCCCAGTCGCGTCCCGAATCGCTGAACGATTTCCTGCTCCACCAGCTCGCCGAATTGGACATCGATGACGATGTCGAACGGATCGCCGAGCGGATCATCAGCACGCTGGACGCCCGCGACGGCGGTTACCTGCGGACGCCGTTGGCGGATCTGCTGCCCAGCGATCACACCGCCGAGAATTACGAAGTCGCCGAGCGGGCGTTGAAGGTCGTCCAATCGCTCGAACCGACCGGCATCGCCGCCCGCTCCTTGAGCGAATGCTTGTTGATGCAATTGCGTCCGGAGTTCGAGCACTTCGAGGAAATGGAAAAACTGATCAGCTCGCACCTGGAGGATTTGGCCGCCAACCGATTGCCCCAAATCCAAAAGGCCACCGGCTATTCCATCGAGCTGATTCAAACCGTCCGGGCCGAACTGCAGATCTTGAATCCCAAGCCCGGTGCCGCGTTCATGGAAACCTACGTTCCCAACGTGACGCCCGACATCATCTTGGAGCAAGACGAGAACGGCGACTACAAGATCACATTGGATGACGACCGTGTTCCGTCGCTGTACATCAGCGAGTACTACCGCCGACGGCTTCAAGACCAGTCGTGCACCGAAGAAGAACGCGAGTACATCAAACGCAAAATCAACAGCGCCCAATGGCTGATTGAATCGATCGAGCAACGACGAAGCACCTTGACGAAAGTCGCCGAAGCGATCGTCGCGCATCAAAAGAAGTTCTTTGACGAAGGCCCCGAAGCGATCGAACCGCTGAAAATGCAACAGATCGCCGAGAAGGTGGGCGTGCACGTGACCACGGTCAGCCGCGCGGTCAACGACAAATGGATGCAGACGCCTCGCGGGATCATTCCACTGCATCGTCTGTTCGTCGGCGGCACGCAAACCGATGACGGCGAAGACGTCGCATGGGATACGATCCGGTTGAAGCTGCAAGAGTTGATCGACAGCGAAGACAAACGCGATCCGCTCAGCGACGAAAGCCTGGTCAAGAAACTCGCCGAAGAAGGCATGACGGTGGCGCGGCGAACGGTGACCAAGTACCGAAAACGCATGGGCATTCCCAGCAGCCGCCAACGCAAGGATTGGTCGCTGGCGAAGAAGTGATCCGGGAATGTGGTCCCAGCGGGACGCGTCAGCGAGCGGCTTTCCCAGCGGGACGCGTCAGCGAGCGGCGTGTGGACCGATGGTTTTCATTGTCGAGAGGTGTTAGCGGAACGGCGCGAGCCGTCCGGTCGCGCTTCAAAAACGACGTGAAAGACCGGAGGGCTCGCGCCCGACCGCTAACAAAAAACACCGCGCCTTCCCCTTGGAACACACTATCTCGGAGGCTCTGCCTCCTGACGGCCGGCAGTGGGCGGCGGAGCCGCACTGAAATTGCGTTCCAAGGCGGAGCCTTGGAACGAGGCCCAAAAGGCGGAGCCTTGGAACGAGGCCCAAAAGGCGGAGCCTTGGAACGAGGCCCAATCGCCTCGGCGATCTTCATATTCCCCAACCCCCTTTCCCCCGCGGATGACCGACTCTTCTGCTGAATCACCGCTCGGATTTGACCAGGCAGCCGCCAAGGTCAAAACCTTTCCCCAGTCTCCCGGCGTCTACTTGATGAAGGATGATGCCGGCCGGGTGATCTATGTCGGCAAAGCCAAAAACCTGCGCAGTCGCGCCGGAAGCTATTTTCTCAAAGCCGCCGCGGAGGACGCCCGAACGGCCAGCTGGATCGGGGAGATCGCCGACATCGACTACATGGACTGCGACAGCGAGGTCGATGCTTTGTTGATGGAATCGCGGCTGATCAAGGACATCCAGCCGAAGCACAACAAAGAACTCAAGGACGACAAGAGTTTTCCTTATCTGATGATCACGACGCGTGAAGAGTTTCCACGGGTCGAGGTGACGCGGGAACCGAAAGCGAAGGGCGTCAAGCTGTACGGACCGTTTGCCAGTGCCGGCGCACTCCGCGGTGCGATCCAAGTGCTGCAGCGGATCTTTAAGTTTCGCACCTGTTCGTTGGACATCTCGGAGTCCGATGAACGCTGGAAATGGTTTCGCCCCTGTCTGTTGGCCAGCATCAATCAGTGCACCGCACCCTGCAATTTCCGCATCGGCAAAGAAGAGTACCGCCGCGATATCAAGCGGCTGCAAACGTTTCTCGAGGGCGGCAAACGCAAATTGATCAAGGAGATGCGGGACGAGATGACGGCCGCCAGCAAAGCATTGGATTTCGAACGCGCGGCCATCGTTCGCGATGAAATTCAAATGTTGGAGCGTCTGGAAGAACGCGGCGAACTGGACACGCACGCCCAGCCGGAGGTGTTTTACATCGACCCTAAAAAAGGCTTGGCCGGTCTTCGCAAGGTGCTCTCGCTGAACGAAACACCCCGGGTGATCGAAGGCGTGGACATCGCGCATTTGGGAGGCGGGCAAACCGTCGCCAGCCTGGTCCAATTCATCGACGGACTGCCGTTTAAACCAGGCTACCGTCGCTTTAAAATCAACGACGTCGACGGCATCGATGACTATCGCAGTATCTACGAAGTGGTTTCACGTCGTTTTCGCCGGCTCAGCGATGACAGCGACGCGTTCCCCGACATCTTGTTGATCGATGGTGGCAAAGGCCAATTGAGCGCGGCCATGGCGGCGTTTCGCGATCAGGACATCACGCCGCCGACAGTCATCTCGCTCGCCAAACGCGACGAGGAGATCTTTCGGCCGGGCGAAAGTGAGCCGCTGCGGTTGAGCAAGAATTCGTTTGCGTTGCGATTGCTGCAATACGTCCGCGATGAATCACACCGATTCGCTCAGCACTACCATCACATTCTCCGCAACAAATCGACGTTTGATCGGTGAATGCATGGTGCCACATCCCATCCGCACCCTCGTCGATGCACTGAACCGAAACGCGGAGCAATTTGCCGCGCGGCGGGCGCTGTTGCTTTCGGATGATTCGGATGCGTTCCAAACCGCGGACTCGGTGACCTGGGCGGAACTGGGACGCTGGGTGAAGGCCGTTGCCGCACTGCTGCGGTCACAGGGTTCGCATCATCGGCCCCTGATGCACGTCGTCCGCAACACGCCGGCCGACGTCGTGATCGCGTTGGCGTGCCAATTGGCGGGGATCATTGAGATCCCGGTGGACGTGGACGGCGGAGACGACTATTTGGCGAGCTGTCGCCGCAAGATCGATTGTGCTTGGCTGGACGATGAGACCAAGCGAGAACTGGTTCGCCGCGGCTACCAGGCGGTGCGTTCAGACTCCGCGCGATCTGTCATCGTGGAACTGCCCCAGGTTTCACCGACAGACGACGCGTTGGTGTTGTGGACCAGCGGCACCTCGGGCGAACCCAAGGGAGTTGTTTTGTCGCACGCGAGTCAGTTGCTCAATGCCGCTGCGAAATTGCAGTCGGTTCCGCAGTCCGGCACGGATCTGCGTCTGACAGTGCTTTCGATCGCACATGGTTACGCCAGGACATGCGATCTGGGCACCTGGTTGCTGTCCGGATGCACGTTGGCGATCGCACGCGGCTTCGAGGGATGGCAACGTGTTTGCCAGCGAAGCGAGCCGACGCTGTGCAACCTGGTCCCCAGCTTGGCAGGCCGCGTGCTGGAAAGCGGAACGGTTCCGCCGTCGCTGCGGCTGGTCGGCTGCGGTGGGGCGGCGATGACGGAGGATCAATTTTGGCGGTGGGGCGAGCGCGGCGTGACGGTGATCCAGGGTTATGGGTTGACCGAAGCGGGGCCGGTGATCGCCAGCCAAACGCCTGATGATTCGATTCCCGGCCACGCCGGCCGCTTCGTCGACGGCTGGGAATATCGCCTGGCAGAGGAACCGGTGGACGAAGGCGGGCCGAACGAAGCGAGGCCGGCTGAAGGGCGTCTGTTTGTGCGTGGGCCGCATCTGATGCGCGGTTATTGGCAGGATCCCGAATCGACGGCCCGCCGAATCGACGCGGCAGGTTGGCTGGACACCGGCGATCGCGTGCGTCTGTGTCCTTCCACGCGACAGCTGCAGGTTCTGGGACGCTGTGACGACCGAATCGTTTTGTCCAACGGACACAAGATCGACCCGATGGGACTGGAGCAGCGGCTGGTGGCGATCAAAGGGGTGCGAACGGCAGTCGTTTCGGTGGGGGCGGAACGACGGTCGGTCGAGTTTTGGGTGGAGACGACCGAGCCGACGCTTCCGATGCTTGAAATCGAAGCGATCGTCCGCACGTTGCCGCGCTGGGAACAGCCCAAACGGATCTGTCGGTTGGTGTTCCCCCAAAACCTCAGGCAGCAGCTGTTGAATCGAAAAGGGGCGATTCGGCGATCTGAGATGCTGCGTTACCTGGATCGGTCGACGGGTTCCTGCTGAGCGGGATAGGGCGGTATCATAGAGCCCGCTGCGTTCACTTCTCCTCGGGAACTAGATCTTCATGGCCGTCGACAACAAGACACAATTCGAAAGCGCGTTGTTGCGTCGCTTGCACTCACTGCTGTTGCAAATTGGCGACTTGGAGGGGCAGCTCGAACGGGGGCCGAGACAGATCAAGGCGGGTGAAAGCGTGGTCCAGGCCAGTCAGGATGCGCTCGACCAGGCCAAACAGGCGGTCAAAGCCGCGACGTTGGCATGCGACGAAAAACAGCTGCAATTGAAGACGCGAGAGGATCGGATCGAAGACCTGAAAGCAAAGCTGAACACGGCGTCGAGCAACAAGGAATTTGATCTTCTGAAGGAACAGATCGCCGCCGACGAACAGGCCAACAGCGTTCAAAGTGACGAGATTTTTGAAGGGCTGGAACGCATCGACGAGCTGCAGGAAGCCGTCGTGGTGGCCGAGCGTGAGCTGGCCGAAAAGACGGCCGAGCACAAGAAACGCGTCGAACAGGTGGAGAACCGGATGGTCGTGGTGCAAGCCGATTTGGACCACGTCCGCAATGAACTCGCCAAGGCCGAAGCGGAGGTCCCGGTCGCGGCGCGATCGGAGTACAAACGTTTAACCGAAGGCCGCGGTGACGAAGCGTTGGCACCGATCGAAGACGATTCCTGTGGCGGGTGCAATCAGACGTTGACGACGCAGATGGTTGATCGCGTCCGCTTGGGATTCTTGACACATTGTCCGGCCTGTTCGTCTTGGCTTTATCTTCCGTAACCGAGTTGAGCGATGCGATGTTGATTTTGGGGTTGGTCGGATCACCGGCCGGCGGAAAATCTTCGGCAGCCGAATTTTTGGCCTCCCTCGGAGCGGAATGGATCAACGCCGACCTGATCGCCCGCGACTGTCTCGGTCACCCCGACGTCGTCTCGGCGCTGACGGCCCGATTCGGCGACCGCATTCTCGATTCTGGCGGAATGATCGATCGCGCCGCCATGGCCGATTTGGTCTTTGGTAACGATCAGGTAAAGCGGGACAATTTGGCGTTCCTCGAATCGCTGGTTCACCCGCTGACGCGTCAGGAGATTCAACGCCGGATCGTCGAAGCCGCCGATCGCGGACGACGGGTCGCCTTGCTGGACGTGCCGCTGTTGTTTGAATCCGGCTGGGACCGTAGTTGCGACCAGATTTGGTGTGTCGATGCGACACGTGAGAATCGGTTGCATCGCTGCAAAAAACGGGGCTGGGATGCGGCCGAACTGGATCGTCGCGAGGCTAATCAGATGCCGATAGAGACGAAATGCCGACTCAGCAATCTCATTATGCGCAATGACGCGACCTTAGATGCTTTGCACCAAAATCTTCGTCTACGCTGGCGGGATCTCGTTAGAATGACTCCTGCCGCCGATGCTTCCCGGGCCGCCGAATCGGATCCTCCGGAGCGTCACTGTTCCTCCGACCGCGGGACGATTTCCTAATTCGCACTCCCGTCCAGCGTCGGTTCCCTTTCAACGACGGTCATTTTTCCGTTACCCTCAGTCTTCGTGTCTCCTTCACCGCTCCCCTCAGACACCTCCTCCTGCCTCCCTCCTCGTTGCAGTTTGCTGCCAGACTCTCCACTCCTCTTCTTCCCACGCGTCCTCCCCGGGCGCCACGACTATGCAATCCAATCGGCCTTCGGGCGACGAACACCGCGCTGATGATCGCGGACCCAAACGTTATGGCGGATCACGTGATTATTCCAGCAACCGCCGGCAACGCCAACAACGACATCCGGACAAGGTCGTCGATCGACGCATCCGCGAACTCGATGCGGAACGCGATCCGCTCTCGCTGCCCGAAGAGATCGTCAGCGAAGCGACCAAGGTCGGACAACGCGTCGGGATTCCCTCCGGTGGCGACGGTCCCCAGCTGAACCTGGCCCAGTTGCAGGAGATGGAGGACGCGGAGCTGATGGGAATGGCTCGCGAAGACGCGATCCCCGATTTTGATTTGATGACGAAGCAGGAGCTGATCTTTGCCGTCTTGAAGCACCGCATGAAAGTCGGTGGTTTGATGTATGGCGAAGGGACGCTGGAGATCCTGCCCGACGGGTTCGGTTTTCTGCGGAGCAGCAAACATCATTACGTCTCGTGCCCCGACGACATCTATGTTTCGCCCAGCCAAATCCGGCGTTTCGGACTGCAAACCGGCAGCCATGTCGCCGGCCAGATTCGTCCGCCCAAAGAAAACGAACGCTATTTCGCCCTGCTGCGAATCGAGGCGATCAACCGACGCGACCCCTCGCAACGCAACGCCGCGATCCCGTTTGAGGACCTGACGCCGCTGCATCCCGATCGCCGAATCATGATGGAACACGAAGGCGGCGAGATGTCCACCCGCGTGGTCGACATGTTGACGCCGATCGGGTTTGGACAACGTGGGTTGATCGTCAGCCCACCCCGCGCCGGCAAAACCGTGCTGATGCAAAACATGGCTCGCGCGGTGCTGGCGAACTATCCCGAAGCCTATGTGTTCATTCTGCTGATCGATGAACGTCCCGAAGAAGTGACGGACATGGAACGCGAAGTCCGTGGGCCGCAGTGCGAAGTCATCAGCAGCACCTTTGACGAACCCGCCCAGCGGCACATCCAAGTCGCGCAGATGGTGATCGAAAAAGCCAAGCGGATGGTTGAAGCGGGCGTTGACGTGGTCGTCTTCCTCGATTCGATCACGCGGCTGGCCCGGGCCCACAACAGTGACGGCGAATCCACCGGCAAGTTGCTCAGCGGAGGACTGGATGCCGGCGCGATGCAGAAACCCAAGTCGATCTTTGGTTCGGCCCGAAAAACTGAAGAGGGCGGGTCGCTGACGATCATCGCCACCGCGTTGGTCGATACCGGCAGCAAGATGGATGACGTGATCTTTGAGGAATTCAAAGGGACCGGAAACCTGGAAATCGTCTTGGACCGATCGTTGGTGGATCGACGGATCTGGCCGGCCATCGATATCAGCCGAAGCGGCACGCGCCGCGAAGAAATGCTGCTGGACAAAGAGGAGTTCAAACGGATCTCAGCGGTGCGACGTGCGTTGTCCGAACTCTCGCCGGTCGATGCCATGGATGACCTGATCAAACGACTGAAAAAGACACAGAACAATGCCGAGTTTTTGCTGAGCGTGAAGGATGTTGACTGAGATTACGGGGATTGATGGGCAGCTGCCCTCCGGCAAAATTGTCATCGTCGCCAGTCGCTACAACGAAGGCATTTGTGATTCACTGGTCCGCGGCAGCGTCGAAACGCTGACCGGTGCCGGTTACACCGAAGCCGACCTGCAAATCATCCGCGTCCCCGGTGCCTGGGAACTGGTGATGGTGGCCGCCAATGCACTCGACCGCGACGATGTGCTCGGCGTTGTCACGCTCGGCTGCGTGATCAAGGGCGAAACGACACACGATGAACACATCAATCGCAGCGTCAGCGATGCGGTGATGCAATTGGGTGTCCAAACCCGCAAACCCATCGGTTTTGGACTGTTGACCTGCAACACGCTCGAACAAGCCCTTCAGCGCAGCGGCGGAACGGTCGGCAACAAAGGCAACGAGGCCGCCGAGGCGGTGGTCGAATTACTGCGGTTGGCCGGTAAGCTGAAAGCCTGAGGCCTCAACTGGCTGTTCATTCGGTCACGAAAAATAAGTGGGATAGGCTTCCAGCCTGTCGATGCTGAAATGACAGGCTGGAAGCCTATCCCACTTCTAGTCCGCTCATTGCCTAAACATCCACTTCGGCGTCCGCCGCCCGATCCATGATGAACCGGAACCGTGCCGACGCGTCGCGTCCCATCAGGTCGCTGATCACGCGATCGGTTTCCAGCTGGTCGTCGACTTCCACCCGTAGCAGTTGGCGTTTGGCGGGATTGAGGGTGGTTTGCCAGAGGACTTTGGGCATCATTTCGCCGAGCCCTTTGAACCGCGTGATTTCCGGTTTGGCCCGTCCGCCGTGCTTCTGCAAGATTTCTTCGCGGTGGGCGTCGTCTTTGGCCCAGTAGGTTTCTTTGCCCAGGTCGATTCGATACAGCGGCGGAACGGCGATGAATAAACGCCCATCGGAAATCAATTGTGGCATGTGGCGATAGAAGAACGTCAGCAGCAAGGTCGTGATGTGGTGTCCATCGGAATCGGCATCGGCCAACAGGATGATGCGGCCGTAGCGTAGACCGCCGATGTCCATCTTGGGTCCGATCCCGCAACCGAGCGACGCGACCACATCTTGGATTTCTTTGTTGTCCAGAATCTTCTTCAGCGTCGCGCTTTCGGTGTTGAGCACTTTTCCGCGGAGCGGAAGGATGGCTTGGTAATTTCGATCGCGGCCTTGTTTCGCACTGCCACCGGCGGAATCACCTTCCACGATAAACAGCTCGGACTCCATCTTTCCGCTGGACAAACAATCGCTCAGTTTGCCCGGCAGCATCGTTCGTTTCGCACCGCCCTTGCGCGAGACGGCTTCGGACGCGGCTCGGGAGGCGGCACGGGCGCGGGCGGCGGCGATGATCCGGGCGACGATCGAATCGGCGATGGACCGATTGCTGTTCATCCATTGTTCGATTTCGCCACGCACCGCCGCTTCGACGGACGTCTGGACTTCCGGGTTGTTCAAGCGGTCTTTGGTTTGCCCCTGGAACTGCGGCTCGCTGACGAAGACTGAAATGATCCCCACCATTCCTTCGCGGATGTCTTCGTGGGTGATCTTGACGCCACGCGGCGTCAGATTGTGGGTGTCGATGTAGTTTCGCACGGCCTTGTTGAGACCGCCACGGAAACCGTTTTCATGGGTTCCGCCGCTGCCGGTCGGGATTCCGTTGACGTAGCTGCGGACGTGTTCGTCGGTCGATTCGGTCCACTGCAAGACGACTTCGATTCGCATGTCGTCGTCGACCGAATGGCTGAACGGAGTCGCGTGGATCGGACGCGCCTTTCGTTCCTTCAGGACCTTGTTGAGAAAGTCGACGATGCCTTGTTCGTGAACGAACGATTCTTTGGTCTTGGCGACTTCATCGACATAGGTGACTTTGACACCACGGTGCAAGAAGCTGGCCGTTTCCAGTCGGCCGCGAATCAACGTCGAATCGAACGTCGTCTTGGGGAAGATCTGTGGGTCGGGGGTGAACGTGATCGTCGTCCCACTGCCGCGGACGGCCCCCTTGAGTTTTTTGAGTTTCGAAGTCGGCTTGCCGCGTTGAAATTCCATCTTGTACTGGGCGCCGTCGCGACGGACCACCGCCGTCAGTTCTTTGCTGAGCGCGTTGACCACCGACGCCCCGACGCCGTGAAGACCGCCGGCGGTCTTGTAGTTTTGGCCTTCGAATTTGCCACCGGCGTGCAGAATCGTCAGCACCATTTCGAGCGCGGGCTTTTTCGTCTTGGCGTGCTTGTCGACCGGGATGCCGCGGCCGTTGTCGGCAACCGAAATGGTTTGACCGTCTTTGTGAAGCGTGACCACGATCTCACTGGCGTGGCCGTTCATCGCTTCGTCAACCGAGTTGTCGACGATTTCCCAGATCAGATGGTGCAGCCCTGCGGTGCCGACGCCCCCGATGTACATGCCCGGACGCTTCCGGACCGGGTCCAGCCCTTCGAGTGCGACGATGGCGTCGGCGTTGTAGTTCGATTTGGTGGCGATTGCTGTCATGGATGATCATGTTCCGAGGCGTTGGAACTCGGACAGGGGGAAGGAGACAGGGAGACAGGGAGACAGGGAGACAAGGAGACAGGGAGACAAGGAGACAAGGAGACAAGGAGAGGGGGAGACAGGGAGAGAGAGGGGTTGGGGCGTCAATCGTCGTCGAAGGGTGCGGGGGCGGCGATGGGCGGCGCGATGATCTTGGCGATCTTGCCGTTCTTCTGAAGCTCGACGCCTTTCCCGCCGCGACTGGTGACGCGGTACTTGGCGGTGGAGACGGTTTTGCGAGCGCCGCGATTGGTTTCGATGGTCAACAGGTCACGGTCGCCGCTGCTGGCTTTAAATCCGAGCAGGCGATCGCCGGCGGCCAATCGGATCAGGGTGACGCCTTTTCCAGCCCCGGACAGATAATTGACTTCTTCGGATTCGCACACGATCGCGCGACAGTTTTCCGAGACAGCCAGGATGATTTCGCTGCCGCTGATCGGGACCACATCGATGATGGCGGCATCGCCGGTGACACGGGCGTACCGGCGTCCGCTGCGGGTCGACGGTTCGGCAAACGGGGCCAGTCCGAAACGCAGGGCAAACCCATTGCTCGAGGCGGCAAAGGCGTGGATCTCGGGACAATAATCGGGGTGTTTGGGGTCTTCGTGGATCTTGCCGATGCAACGCGGGTCGAACGAGATCGCTGCGATGATGCGTTCGCCGTCCTTCATCTTGAACAGCTTTTGAATCGGTTCTCCGAAACCGGTCGAGGCGGGGATGTCGATGAATCGCGTCGTGTAGCAGACCCCCAGGGACGAGAACAGCCCGAGGGTGGCGCGGGTGCTGCCGGCGATGCAGGCGAGCACCGAATCGCCTTGGCGGAGTCGACTTTTGGAGGGATCGACGATTTGTTTTTGTCGTTTCACCCAGCCGTCGGTGGTGACCAGGACGTGGCAGTTTTCGGCGACGATAAAGTCTTCGACCGAATACTCGACTTCGACTTCGACGGCGTTGATCGCGGTACGACGACGGCTCGCCGCATCGCTTGCGTAGGTCGTGATCAGCCCCTCGATTTCTTCGCGAACGATTTTCCAGCGGCCCGAGGCGTTGGTGTCCTTGGTGTCTTCGTTGAGCAGTTTACGGATCTGCGCGGCGCGTTTCTTTTTGTCTTTGAGTTCATCCAGGATCAGATTGATTTCCAGACGTGCCAAGCGATACAGCTTCAGTTCCAGGATCGCGTCGGTCTGCTCAGCGTCCAAGCCACCTTTGCTGGCCGGGAACCGTTTCATGATTTTTTCGGCCGCATCGGCTTTGCCGTCCGATTGGCGAATGATTTTGATGATCTGATCGAGCGCGTCGAAGATCAGCGCGAAGCCTTCCAGGATGTGGATCCGCCGCTCCAGTGACGCCAGTTCGTTTTCCAGGCGACGGGTGACGACTTCCAAGCGGAAGTGCAGGAAGTGCCAGAGCATTTCTTTGAGAGAGAGTCGCTCGGGCGTCCCCAGTTCGGGATTTTCGGTGGGGACCAGGCAGGTCAGATTGACGTTGAAGTTCTTTTGGAAATCGGTGTGTTTGTAGAGAAACGCCAGCACCTTCTTTTCGTCGGCGTCTTTCTTAAGCAGCAGGTCGATGCGGATTTCATCGGTCGACAGATCTCGGACTTCGGTGACCAGGGGCAGTTTGCCGTCGAAGACGAGTTCGCTGATTCGTTCGACCAACAGCGCCTTGTTGACGCTGTAGGGGATCGAGTCGATTTGAATGACTTTTCCGCTGCGATCCTTGGCGCCTTGTTTGATGGTGCCGCGCAGCTTGATCGTGCCCTGGCCGGTCTGATAGATCTCGCGCAGCTCTTCCTTGGTGTTGATGATTTGGCCGCCGGTGGGAAAGTCCGGTGCCTGGACGGCATCATTGGCGACCAGTTGATAGTCTTTGATTTCCGGGTCGCGCAACAGTTTCAGCAGTGCGTTGCAGATCTCGCGGAGGTTGTGTGGCGGAATGTTGGTGGCCATTCCGACGGCGATGCCGGTGGCGCCGTTGAGCAGCAGGTTGGGCAAGCGGCTGGGCAGGACGACGGGTTCTTCGCGGCTGCCGTCATAGTTGGCCTTGTAGGCGACGGTGCGGGTCGCCAGGTCGGTCAGCACTTCGCCGGCGACGGGCGTCATCCGGCACTCGGTGTAACGCATCGCCGCGGCGTTGTCACCGTCGACGCTGCCGAAGTTGCCGCTGCCGTCGACCAGCGGCATCCGCATGGCGAAGGGCTGGGCCATGCGGACCAGCGCCTCGTAGATCGAGCTGTCGCCGTGGGGGTGATAGTTCCCCATCACGTCCCCGACGACTTTGGCACACTTGCGGTGCTTGGCGGTGCTGGAGAGCCCCTGCTGGTGCATCGTGTAGAGGATGCGTCGCTGGACGGGTTTGAGTCCGTCTCGGACGTCCGGCAACGCCCGGCTGGTGATCACCGACAGGGAATAATTGAGGTAGCGTTCCTGAGCCGCCTGGCGCAGCGGGACCGCCGTCAGGAGCGATTCCTCGACGGCGTCAAACAACGATTTGCCGTTCTTTTCCGATTGCTTGCGGGGACGTCGTTTTGCCACGCGATAGGGATCCTTTTACACAAATTGATACGGTGCGTTCTTCACCTTCTCCATCGGTCGCAGGGGCGCGCCGATTTGCCCAAGTTAGGGTAGAGACGGTGAAAATTCTAGACAGGCAGTGGCGGCAGACTTTAGCGGTTGGCCGGGTCGAAAGGCAAATGCAGTCGACGCCGGTGTTAGCGATGCTCCGAAATGATCCGAAATCGCCAGCGCAACGCTCCGAGCTATCGCCCGGTGGGCAATCCCGCCGAAACAACAAACCGTGTGAAGAACAAATGCCCGCATCCGGCCGGCCGCCTTCGGGGGATCCCGATTGGGGTGGTCTGCTACCGCCGAGAGGGAATGGCGGCGGATCGCATCCGGGGGTCGGGCGAGAACGGAATCAATGGCTGAAAACACGGGTTCGGAGGAACCACCGGATGAAACTTCGATTGACAAATCAATTTTACGGCGCCGTCGCGGTGCTGGCACTCGTCGCTTCGGCCGGTAACGCCATGGCGCAAGGCGAATCCTTTATCGTCTCCAGCCAAATCGTCAGCGATACCGCGCTGCCGGCCTCGGGCGGCTACATCGGCGATCTGGCTTCGGCCACGATCAGCGACAGCGGCTGCGTGAATTGCCAAGGCGGCGTCTACACGAGCGGTGACAGTGGCATCGTTGCTGGCGGTGGTGTGCTGGGGAAGATCCGCGGCGGATACGGCGGTGCCGATGTCGCCGTCTGTGAAGACCGCAAGTACGACCACTCGGATCTGTTTTACAATTATTACTCCGGTGGCAATTGCAACACGGCCAACGCCCAGATGTACGTCTCGCCGGTCCCCGTGCCGGCATTCGTCGGGCACACGTTCAACACGTACCAGCCGCTGTATCCGCACGAGTTTCTGTACAAGCACACCAACCGTTACCACAACTACTACGACAACGGACGCGGCATCAATCGCACGAAAGTGCATTATTCCTATCCGCCGGTCAAGCAAGCGATCAGCAATCTGTACTGGAACAAGTTGCGTTTGCCGCGCTGATTTTAACGCCGGTTCTGAACCGGACTTTTCACTTCCACCCACCGAGATCAAACTCATGCGTACGCTGTTCGTACTCGTCGCGTGCCTGGCGACCCTTCCGATTGCCTCGCAATCCGACGCGACCGCCGCGGGGCCGGGGCTGTTTCACAAAAGCCCCCCGGTCAGCCATCCGTGGCATGGCGGCTACTATCACCAGAGCTGGGGCCAACCCTTGGCCGTCGTCGTTCCGCCGACAGCCAACATGCGCCAAACGTACTCATGGGGTGTGGGGCAGAACTTGATGTACCCGATCAATTCGCAATACGGGCGTAACGCACCGGGCATCGGCGCCGGCCCGCGGGGGGCGTTCCGACCGACGCCGCCGTGGCCCAGCCACACCGACCAGTTCGGTTACTACTACATCCGAGCGCCCTGGTAGGGGCATCGCCACGCGGAAAGCGGTTGGGATTTGCATCCAGCCGCGTTTGCGTTCACACTGAAGTGTCCGCCGCGGTCCGCGGCGATGCTCTTTTCTTTTGCCGCGCAGTGAACCGATGGCTGATCCCGACACAACGACCGCGTCCTCGGCCGGGGATCAGACGCCATCCAGACAGTCCATGGTCGACTCCGGCAACCCCGATCTCAGTCCGCTCGACGGCGGACGATGGCGGCCGGTCAGCCCCGGCGAGCTGCTGCGAAAAAACGTGGTGGATTCGAACGAGCAACTGGATGACGATCAGCGGGAACAACGCCGCACCGTTCAACTGGAACGGCGCCAGGAATTGGAGCACAAGTTAAAAGCCAACCCGACCGATTTGGATGGCTTCTTGGAACTGGCCGGTATCTATCGCAGTGAACATCGGCCGCTGGAAGCCAAACGGTTGCTGCAACAGGCCACGCAGATTTTCCCCGATGACGAACGCGTCTTGTTTCAGTTGGAAGAGGCGATCCTTGCCCGCTCCTTGCAACAATACCGCGAGGTCAGTGATCTCGCCGCGCGGCTGAAAACGCCCGAAGCGGATCGAGAGTTGGAGCGAAGTCGTGGTGATTGGGCGATGCGACGGATCGAAGTGTGTCGCGCCCGCTTGGCCCGCGACCCGTCTCAGATCCAATTGCGATTGGCGATGGCCGATGCGAAGTTCGACGCCGAACTGTTTGAAGAGTCGTTTGCCGACGCGGGGCACCTGTTGGAGTTGGACGAATTTTCGCCGCAGGCGCATTTCCTCCGCGCGCGCTGTTTGCTCGCGCTCGGTAAAGACTTGCCGGCAATGAAGGAGCTGCGTGCGGTGGCGTTGCGACGGTCCGTTGTAGCGCCGGAATCCTTGCGTCACGCCAGCCTGAAACTGCTCTGCGAGCTGGCCGACAAGTTGTCATTGCATGCGACCGGGCAACAATACCAAGCGCACCTAAAACGTCTTCAAGCAACCTCCTCGCCGTCGAAGTCCTGAGAGCCCGACCATGAATCAAGCCGTCGTTGATCCCGAACAGTTACGACAATTCGCTTCCCATCTGCATCGCTTCACCGAGGAGTTGAAGGAGCGATCGACGGCTTTGGGCACGCAGATGAATCAGCTTGAGCAAACGTGGCGTGATGAACAGCAACGCAAATTTGCGGGCGAGTTCAGCGAGCAACTGCGTCAGCTGTCACGATTGGTCAAGACCACCGAACAACACATCCCGTATCTGCTGCGCAAAGCGGAACAAATCGACGCCTACCTGGGCAGGTAGGTCGGCCTCAGCCGGCCCACGCCCCATGCCATTTTCTTTGACGCCAAGCGGGGTGTTTTGAAACGCGACCGGTCGGCTCGCGGGCTGTCGATTTTGTGAGCCGCGACGCGTAACCGGCCGGGCAGTCCGGCGCCCGCCCGAGGCCTTACGGCCAGCGGCTCACCATGGACGATGACGCCAAGCGGGGTGTTTTGAAACGCGACCGGACGGCTCGCGGGCTGCCGATTTTGTGAGCCGCGACGCGTAACCGGCCGGGCAGTCCGGCGTCCGCCCGAGGCCTTACGGCCAGCGGCTCACCGTGGACTCAGCAGATCCCGGTCAAATCGGCAGCCCGCTCGCGCCGTTCGGTTAACCCCTGCGATGCCAAGGTAGATGGCATGGGGCTCGTGCCAGCGTCCAGGCCTCTTCCGACGTTCCGGGGGAAAACCCTCAGGGGCACACGTCCGTCGTCGTCGAGCAACGGTTTGTTGCGTTTAGATGGGCAATCCTCTCGGTTGGCAACGGGTTTTCCCCGTTTTCCCTCGCGATCGCAAACATTTATTGCGGCTGTAGCACAGTGTTATCGCGTTCATCCTGATGAGCATCCATCCTGCGCGAAAGTGTTTTTCGCATGTCATCTCATCTGCAGGGTGGTGTCACAGAAGTCGATTGGGTGCCCTGCGAGTTGTTTGCAGGGCGAGAGGGTCTCCTTTTTCATGCAAACACCACGTTTCAAATTGATGATCTGCGTCGGCGCGACTGCGTTGAACTTGCTGCTCGTCGCTTTGGGATACTACCTATTCGGCCCGGTTGCCGCCTTCGGGTTCGGGGCGACGTTCGGGATCGCCATTTTTGAAGCGGTGATCTGGTATTTTCGGCGCGGAAAAACCAGGACCAACGAACGCCGGATCATGACCGCCGTAATTGTCATCGCGACACTGACCGGGATCGTAATCGGTGTGGATTCGTATCGAAACGGTCTTCATGAAACGCGCGCCCGCGTCCGCGAGGCGAATCGCTTGCGTTCTCAAGTGAAATCCCAATCGCAATACGAACTGGTCACGATCTCCTATCACGCCCCGCCGCTGCAGACCGATGAGCGGCTGTCGGTTCATGGCTTTGTCACCAATCCACAAGACTTGGATTCGCTGCAAGAGATGGTTTACCGCAACCGAAAATGGAAGGTGGAGTGGGACGTGGGGCTGATGTCCAAGAGCCCGTAAGCGGAGTAAGCGGTGTTGCCTTGCATCGGTGGCGAACGCCCGATGCGCCCCGCTTCACTCCATCTGCTTGACTCAATCGACGAATTCGAGTGTGTAGCAGTCTTCGACACGGACCTTGTCTGGGTCAACCAGATCGAGCGCGGTGAGCTGTTCGAAAAGTTCGCTCCATCGTTGAGCGGTCATCGTGCCGACCGTTTCGACAGCCGCCGCTTCAGGCATCGCCAGGTCGCGCATCACCTCTGCTCCGAACTCGAGTGCTTCAGGCGTCATGCCTTCTTCGTTGACGGTCAAGATCGCTGCGTTGCCTTGGCTGCCGTCGGTCAGATAGTTGCGCCAGCCCTGTCGAGTGACGGCGACGAAACGCCGAACCAGATCGGGTTGTTCGCGGATCAGTTTTCCCGTCGTCACCAGGACGCTCGAGTAGGGATTGAACCCGAGATCGCTGACCATCAAGGTGTTGACCGGCACCCCCTGTTGTTCGGCGAGCAGGGGTTCGGCACAGCTGTAGCCTTGGATCACGATGTTGGGGTCGCCGACCAGCGACGCGATGCTGCCGTGGTACGGCACTTCCTTGACCCCGTCCAAGATCCCTTTGGAACGCATGAATTCGACGAACGCGCGTCCGGCCTGGCGCTGCAGCGTTTTGCCCTTCAGGTCGGCAAACGATTCCACACCGCTGTCCTCGCGGGCCAGGATGCAACGCGGATGATTTTGCATCGCGGCCATCACCGCCACGACGTCGATTCCTTGTTGGCGATAAATGATCACGTCGTCCGCGTTTGCGATCGCGAATTGGGCACGCTCCAAGGCCAGTTCAGGACCGATCGGAGTGGCCCGGCCCCCCGGCTGGATCGTCACGTCAAACCCTTCGGCCTGATAGGATCCGTCCGCCAGAGCCTGGAATAACCCCCCGTGTTCGGTCTCGGGATACCAGTTCAATTGGACTTGAATGGGAGTGCCGCCGTCGGGTGACGGCGTGGGCGTCGAGTTGCATCCGACCAGGATGACAAGAACGGCAAGGTAGGAGAGTTGCAGAGGCTTCATCGGATTTGGCCCGGGCGGCCCGTTGGAGTGGCGTTTGCAGAATGATTGCAATGTATCAATACGCATGGCAGGTGCGAGTCCACCGCTTCGGTCTCCGCTGATTCGGTCTACCCTGTGTTTCGCTAGGTGTTAGCGGTAGGGCGCGAGTCCTCCGGTCTTTCACGTTGTTTTTGAAACGCGACCGGACGGCTCGCGCCGTTCCGCTAACAAACGCTTCATAGCGCTGCCCGGCGGGCAACGCTGTGAAACCTCTCTTTACGTTTGGCCGCTGCTGCCGTTACCTTGTCATGAAACACGCGCCGGAAATGCGTCTGAGCTGTTTAGTGTTCTGTTTTGGTGGTCTTATTTGGGGCTCAGCTCATCGGGTTTGGCCGTGAAACGGATTTGAAGTCCAATCGTTTGTTCAGGGAAGAATGTCATGGGCGAAACCATTCGTTATTTGATGGTCGCCGTTGCCGCACTGATCTCGATCCTCCAGATCGCGCCTGCCCGGCTCGTCGCGCAGGGGCCGAGCGGCGGAATTGAAATTCCGCCATCGCTCTCTGGTGCGTTTGGGGCATCTGAATCGCGAGCGGAGTCGTCGCGTGGTGCCGGCGGATCCGGATCGGCTTCGATGAGCTTGCCCAATTTTACCGGCGGTGTCGACACTCAGCGTGTGGGGCCTCGAGCCGGTGGTCCGACAACCGATCCCACGACCTCCCGTGATCGTGCTTGGCTTTCCGAGACGACGTCCGGGGTCAAACGGCCGACGACCGAACCGGTGGGTTCCACCGCGTTTGGCGGCCAGTCGTCTTCGCCGTCGCCCAATAACCTTCGCAGCAACCCAAACCGAAACACGATTGCGACGGTCGGTGCCACCCAGGATCCGCAAAGTCGAGAAGCTCAATTGATGGCGAACGCGCGAGAGTCGACGGCATCACCAAGCAGCGCCGGCAGCGGGGCATCGCGTGGCTTTGGTAGTCTACCGTCCGGCGTGCGGCTGCCAGACCAAGGCAACACGGCGGGTTCCAACGCCACATTCGGCAGCGAGTTCGCACGGAATCCGGCCACGGCGTCGTCCAGTCCGACAAACCGCCCCGTCTACGGCCCACCGACCGCTCAAGAAGCCAACTACGATCTGTCCGTCTTCAACGCGAACAATCGAACCCATTCGAACGCCGCCACTGCCCAGACCGCCAATCCCCCAAATTACAGTTCGCAAAACTTCGGTTCCTCAAACTCGGCCAGGACGACGGCGCAGCAAGATTTGCTGTATCCGGGGAATGTGCCCGGTGGAGCGGCGTCGCGGCAAACCGCGACCGGTGGTTCGGCATTGGGATTTCCTGCCGCCGATCCCCGCTCGATGACTTCCACCGGAACGGCCGGCGGTAACGCGGCGACCAACACGGCGCCTCCCGGCGTGCCCTCCAGTTGGACCTATGAACAGATTGCTCAGCTGGGGCAATTGTTTGGGATCCAGCACACGGATCCGCGGATGGGCGACAAGGCCTTCGTGAACGACCTCTACGCCAGCTATCGAGAGTACTTGGCAAAACAGCAAGCCGCTCAGGCGAGTGCCGAGACGACGGCCAACGCGGCCGCACCGGGTCGCTGGTCGGCCGGTGGCATCGGGGTGGGTGGACAGGCGGGATGGAACCTGCCGGGCGTTCAACCACCCGCCGGAACGTCTCAACCGGGTGCACCGGGCGGCTTGGCGGGCGGATTGGCGGGGACGGATCCACGTCTCGCCAGTCTCGATGGCGCCCCGACCACGGCCGGTGGCGGCACTTGGGGTTCAGAGAACAATCCCACGCGCAGGACCGACGTGGATCCGCGTTTGTCCCAGAAAGATATCGATGGATTGCCTCCAGGGGCATGGTCCTATGACAAGTACGGCAACCCGATCGACAAGGAACGTTATGTCTTGGATCGATTTGGCGAACGTGTGGATGAGGAAACGCAGTGGGAGCTGACGATCGGGCGCAAGCGTCGCATGGAAGAAGAGCGTCTGGCTAAACTGGAGGCCGAGCGAGTCCGAACGGCGCTGCCGGCTGATTCATCGCTGGGCCAGCCCAGTGCCAGTGACCGTTTGCTCGGCGGCAACGGAGTCTCGGCGGGGTCGTTTCGACCGCCTGTCGGAGGCGCCGGCGCGGCCGACCGGCCCAACCTGGCCGGCAACGGCGGCGTCGGTCAGCGTGACCCGGGCCAACACGATCCAGGTCAGCAAGCCCCGGGTCAGGGCAACCGTGTGCGCTCGGCGGACCAGGCCGGGATCGCGGGGGCGATTGGCAGATCGAATCCTTACGTCAACGTCTTCTTGCTCTGCTCGCTGGTGGCCAACGCGTTCCTGTTTATCTCGTTGCATCGCTTGTGGTACCACCACCGCGATCTGATCGCGTCGAGCCGAATGGCTGCCAGCGGGATGTCCAACAACGAGTAGTGGTGTTAGCGTTCAAACTGAGGGTGGGGGACCTGAATGGCACGGGTAAGAGCGTTGGTGTGCAGGCTTTAGCCCAATACCGCTAAGCCAAGCGTTGTTTCTTCAGAGGAGGGCCCGTAGGCTCGCGCCAAACGGCTGATATTCGTTTGATATCAGCCGGTTCGCGCCAGCGTCCGGGCCCCCTCATTCATGTTCACTTAGCGCTATTGGGCTTTAGCCGCCCACTGTCGCTGCGTCGCAGCGACCGAGAATCGCCTAAAGGCTAAACACCAACGTTTGCGGAATCCCTTGCGACTGATGCCCGTGTCATAGATACCTGCCCCCTTTTCCGCTCGACCGCTGTGATGAAGTTGGCTACCGCCGGGGCTCTGATCCGGCTAATCTCTTGGCGTCTGACATCTCGCCACGCTCAAGACGATCCGATGACGATTGATCTAAAAAGTTTCATTCGCGACATTCCAAATTTCCCCAAGCCGGGAATCATCTATCGCGATATCGCCCCGTTGCTGCTCGATCCCCAGGCCTTCAAGGCTGCCACCGAAGCCATGGCGGCACCGTTCGACGGCGAAACGGTCGACGTGGTCGCCGCCGCCGAAGCGAGGGGATTCATCTTTGCCGCGCCGTTGGCGCTGCACTTGAACGCCGGATTCGTGCCGATTCGCAAACCCGGCAAGCTGCCCTTTGAAACGCATTCCCATTCGTATGACCTGGAGTACGGCAGTGACGAGTTGCACGTCCACATCGACGGGGTGCTTCCAGGTCAGCGGGTGATCATCGTCGACGACCTGCTCGCGACCGGCGGCACGATGCAGGCCTGTTGCAAGCTGCTGGAACTCTGCCAGGCCGAGATCCTGGGGTGTTCGTTCCTGATTCACTTGGCGGGGCTAAAGGGCGAAACCAAGCTGCAGCCCTACCGCGTCGAATCGGCCATCGTCTATTAGCGCTCGCGCCAATGCTTTCTCGTTTGACGCCAAGCGGGGTGTTCTTGTTCGCGGTAGGGCGCGAGCCTCTCCGGTCTTTGAAGCTGTTTTCAAGCTGAAACCGGACGGCTCGCGGGCTGTCGATTTAGTCGCGATCTGCTGAGTCAATGGTGAGCCGCTGGCCGTAAGGCCTCGGGCGGGCGGCGGACTGCCCGGCCGCTCGTATAACGAAAATACAGTTCCATTAGAATGGACTGTGGTTGTTCGTGAGGAGCGATTTACGGCCGCTGTGACTTTGACCAC
>NZ_NTFY01000097.1 GCF_002289565.1 Rhodopirellula sp. SM50
GGTACCGGAGATCGTCTGTTCGATCGATCGAGGGAAGCCGATTGCCAGACGGTCCAGGGCTCTCTCGCATGACATCTACCGATAGACGCTGTAGTAGGGCATGCTGTGCATGCCAACTGTCTGTCAGGCACAGCCTGACCTACGCCTTGGCGAGTCCCGCTCTGCCCATATTCAAACGTCGACAATGCCCTAATTCCCGCCTCCCAGGTCGGGCAGGATCAAGCGTTTGTCGGCATGCTCGGCGATAAACATCTCGATCGAACGCGCCTGCTCATTGATCGCGTCTTCGGCGGCTTCCTGGACTCTTGTGTCCGCCCGGTTGGTGAACAGCTTTGGCACGTCCACGCGGACTTTCATTTCGACGGTTACCCGCACCTCGGTGCCATCATCACTCGGCCGCGCCTCCAGCGTTGTCTGGTAACTTTCCAGATTGCCCGCCGCCGCAACCGACTTGGTCACCACATTCATCGAATCGGCTTCAATCGCAGCCTGTTGCCGCAGCGCCAGTTCGTCTGCGTCGATCGCCGGATCATCCAGTCGCACCCTGATCTGTCTAATCGCGTCGAGGTTCATTTTTGATTTGCCACGAATCGCGTTGAGCAACGGTCGATCGTCGGCACTGGCGTCCACTTGCAGGTCCCGAATTTGGACGTCAATCAATTCCATGCCCGACCGCTCGACGATCGCCGCCGTCGCGTTCTTTCTGACCATGATCTGGCGAAATTTGTCGTAGTCGCATGGGACGACGAAGCGGGTCTGATGCGCGCCGATGGCGAGGTGGCTGACCGGTCGCAGTGACCAGGCCGCGGCCGCGATGACGGCGACGACCAGCAACACGATCGCGACGATGGTCCCCACACGGGGCGTTGTCCAGGCTTTTCGTTTCATGAGTACTCCAACGGTAGAACCCATTTTGTCGATTCGAACCTACCGAGATTTCGATTTGACATAGGCAGCCAGTACGGACAGGTTTTGGCTGAAAACGGCGCTGGACAGGTAGGGGGTTCCGAGCGGCATTTTTGCCTGCCCCACCAGCCGCTGCCCGTCGAACGTGCTCACCCAGCGTCGCTGAGCGTCGAGCGCAGCGATGATCTGCTGAGCCTGCTTCGCCAAGTCCCGTGGGGAAGATTCCGGTTCCGGAGGCAAGCCGCTGCGGACGCGTTGGAATTGCTTTCCGAGCTGGGCCAATTGCGATTCCGTCTTCCAACCGTAGTGGCTGGGAAGATCAGAATCATCGTAGCTCAATTCATACACGTCGCCGCGACGCTTCATGTAGAGCGGACGGTTCGTCTGCAGTTCGTAGTAGCGGGCGAGCCGGCCGTCGGGAAGCAATGATCCGCGTAGCCATTTCGCCGCGGCCGGGATCGGCTCAAGGTATTTGTCGTCACCGGTGACATGGGCAATGCGCATCAGCGTCTGCAGCACCTCTTGAGTCTCATCGCCGGACACGCCGGGCGGTTCAAACTTGCGTGCCCAGATCGGCTGCATGTCATAGTTGTATTGTTGTGCCCATCCGGGTTGCGGCATCGGCATTTGAGCGAGAACCAGGAAATCACCGAGTCTTTTTAACGCGTCCAGGTAGCGGTCGTCGCGGTAAACCCGATGGGCGTCGATCAACAGATCCGCGACGTACCCGGTCACGTTGTCATTGAGTGTGTACATGTCCCAATAGTTCTTGATCCGGCCTTCGGTCCGCCAGTCATACTCGGGATAGTTCGCCGGCTTGATCGGTGCGTCGCTGACCGGTCCCGTCCAGACCTGAGGGAATCCGCCGTTGGGGAATTGCGCCGCGAGTAGGGCGTCCAGTCCCGTGATCGCGGACTGGTGAATCTCCGCGTTGCGAAAGCCATTGGCCAGGTCCGCGAGCACAAGGAACCGAAGCGCCGATTGCGTTTGTCCGTCGTCCAGCGACGAGTTGTTTTTCCCGCGTCCCTTGCCGTTTCGATAATCCGCCTGGCGTTCACCGTTCGGGTTCAAGTCGACACAGTTTGTCCAGCCTCCGGACCGGAGTTGGCCATAGGCGACCGCGCCGGCCGCAGCATTTGCGGCCTCCAGATAGAACGCGTCTCGCGTCGCCGCGTAGGCCTCCAACAGCGCCATCCCCACCGTCGGTGTCCCCGGCGGTTGGATCCAAATCTGATCGTCGGTCGCCACGCCCTCGCCCCACCGCTGCTTCAAGTCGAGCGAGTAGTGATACACATAGCCTCCGTGGCTCGCGACATTGTCGACATAAAAGCCGGCGGCTTCACGCATCGCTTGGACGGCCTTCGACTTTAACTCGCCCTGCGCCGACGCATCAATGGCCGACGAGGCAGTCGCCAACGCGATGAGCCCAAGACAAATCAGCTGCAGCCGCATGAAGACACCTTTTTTGAGACGGAAGCGTTGCACGAGCAATCCGTAGTGTAACCACTCACGGCACCTGGCTCGCTGATTTCTGGCAACCTCCAAACAGAACCATTTAAAACCCCCTTCCCCTTTTTCTTCAATTGGTTCGATTGCTCGCTGATCTCGCAGTGATGACTTGAGAATTGGGGGGCGACGCGTCAGACTGATTGACGGTCTGATGTGAGCCTTTCGCTTTCTTACTCCATTTATCACGGTTGCAGCCGAATGTATCCGCGTCTCTTGCGACATCCACGCGTTCCACTGGCAGTACTCGCGACTGCATTGCTGTTCTCGGGGCTTCTGTCTCCGCCGTCTCTCAAAGCGGAGTCAACCGATCGACCCAATATCGTTCTCATCCTGGCTGACGATTTGGGGTTCTCCGACTTGGGCTGCTACGGCGGCGAAATTCAAACGCCGAACCTGGATGCACTGGCTGAAAACGGTTTGCGGTTCACCCAGTTCTACAACACCGGGCGCTGCTGGCCGACGCGCGGATCGATGATGACGGGATATTATGCCCAGCAGATTCGTCGCGACTTTTTGCCGGGCGTTCCAAGCGGCGGGGGCAACCGTGGCCTGCGCCCCGATTGGGCCGTGCTGCTGCCGAAGATGTTGTCTCAGGTTGGCTACCGATCCTATCACACCGGTAAATGGCACATCGACGACACACCCACCAACTGCGGATTCGAGAAGACATCGCTGAACCAGACGGGGCGTTATTTCAAGCCCAAGAACGGTGCCAACGGAAAGCCTATCCGGCCGCTGCAGTTCGACGAGGAATTTTACTTGACCAGCGCGATGGCTGATGATGCGATCGAGAACTTGAAGGGACACGCCGAACAACATCCCGATCAACCGTTTTTTCAATACTTGGCGTTCACGGCACCACATTTTCCGCTGCACGCGCTCCCGGAAGACATCGCGTTTTATGCCGATACCTACAACAGTGGCTGGGAAGCGATCCGCCGCCAGCGTTGGCAACGCATGCAAGCGATGGGTTTGCTGGATCCCGAATCGGCCGATCACGTTTCGGCAGTCGAGCGAGACTTGGGGCCACCGTACCATTTCCCCGAGGCGTTTGAGATCCTTGGCGAGGGTGAAACCAACCGTCCCCTGGCCTGGAATCAGTTGACGGAGAAACAGAAACAATTCCAAACGACCAAGATGGCGATTCATGCGGCGATGATCCACCGCATGGACATTGCGATCGGACGTGTCCTTGATCAAGTCCGCGCGATGGATCGATGGGACGACACGATCGTCATGTTCCTGTCCGACAACGGCGCGAGCGCCGAAATCATGGTCCGCGGCGACGGGCATGATCCGGCCGAACCGCCGGGATCGGCACTGACCTATCTGTGCCTCGGCCCCGGTTGGTCGACCACCGCCAACACGCCGTTTCGACGCCACAAGACGTGGACGCACGAAGGCGGCATCGCGACCCCGTTCATCATCTCTTGGCCGAATCGAATCAAAGATCGCGGTCAGTTTCGGCGCAACCCCCAACACGTGATCGATGTCGCCGCAACGCTGCTGGACTTGACCGGCGCGACGCACCCCGAAGATGCCCCGCCGCCACCGGGGACCAGTTTTCTCGCTGACCTGGATGACGCGTCTTCCGCCGACGAGCGAACGCTTTGGTGGTACCACGACGGGCACCGGGCGATCCGACGCGGACGCTGGAAAGCCGTTTCTCCGATCGGCGAACCCTGGGAACTGTACGATCTGTCCGTCGATCGGATCGAGTCGGTGGATCTAGCCTTGCCGCACGCCGACAAACTGGCCGAGTTGGTCGCCGCATGGGAAAAGCAGCGGGACGAATCGATTGAACTTGCCACGAGAGACCTTGGTGAAAACACTCAAGCAAAGCAAGTGCGGTCGACTCGCCAATCGGACGTGATGTCAAAAGCCCAGCAAGACGGACGCATCAAACGTAGGCAGGTGCTGCCCAACGGGGAAACGTTCTTCGTCGCCGGACGGCATGCCTTCTTGATGAAGCCTGAGTCGGCGGCCGACGCGAAACGGGGCAAGCCGTGGATCTTCTACGCACCCGCCCTGTCGCGTTATCCTGACGCGCACGAATCTTGGATGCACCAACAGTTCCTCGACGCCGGGGTCGCGGTCGCGGGAATCGACGTCGGCGAGGCCTATGGGAGCCCTTACAGCCAACCGTTCTTTGACGCCCTGTACGACGAAATGGTGTCACGCGGTTACAGCACCAAGCCGGCCTTGCTGGGACGCAGCCGAGGCGGTTTGTACGTCAGCCGGTTTGCGATCGAGCGTCCGGATCGTGTTGCGGCAATCGGCGGCATCTATCCGGTACTCGACTACACCAGCTATCCCGGCGTGGAACGCGCCGCCGCGGTCTATGGCGTTTCGGCGGATGATCTGCAGCGACGACAGGACGAGCTGAACCCCGTCAAGAAACTGAAGCTGATCGCTGAGGCCGGGATCCCCGTCTACGTGATCCACGGAACCGAAGACCGAGTCGTCCCGATCGATCGAAACTCTGCCGAGTTGGAGTCCGCTTACCAGTCGGCCGGGAACGCGGATGCCATCACCTTGGAACGCGTCGATGGTCAGGGGCACAATTTCTGGGAAGGCTTTTTCCGCAGCCAGAAGTTGATCGATTTTCTGATCACCGAGGCCAAAGGCGACTGAGTCGATCAGTCGTCGCGTGCTTTGCCTGTGCCGCGTTTTGCCAGGCGGGCGCCCGATTGCATCAGGGGCAGCAGCGTGGTGACCGCCCAGTTCATCTTCGTCTGCAAGCCGATCACGATGCTTTGAAAGGGAAGACGTTGGGCATAGAAACTGTTGATCAATGCATTGTTCGGATCGGTGCATGAATCGCAAACGGTGCATCCCGATTCGTGAAGCCAATGAACGTTTTGCAGTTCCAATAGAAAGCCGGGTGAAAACTCGGCAAACCGTTCATCGTAGGTGGTTTTGTATCCGCTGACGTGACCGCCGCTGTGAAGGTCGACGAGCATGGCGATGGGGGCGCCGTCGAGGGTGAGTCGCCCGAACCGGATCGAGTCCTGTTGGCCGAAGCGATCGACCATTTCCAGGAAAAAGGCAAGTGATTCACTTTGGCAGGCCAACGCGGTGCCTTCGCGCCCCTTCCAGCCGCTGGCTTCCAAGTCAACGAATTGGTGTGCCCATTGGTGAAGATCATCCGCGCCGCCGGAGTGCTGGAAGGCGACGTCGCCTTCCCGCTGCAACTTGGTGAGAAGTTTCCTGGCTTTCTTTCGACGATTCTTTGACATCGATTGGCGGAGGTACGCTTCGGCGTCTCCGTCGGGCTCCACCGCCGCCCGCGTAAAACGATCGCGGCTGAAGGTGGACAGACGGTTTTGGGCCGCGGTGCTGCGAAGACACTGATCAAATTCCGGCGCGGCCGAGACGGTGTCGAAGGCCAGCAATCGGGCGCCCGATGCCGATAGCGACGTCAAGATCGCGGCGAGAGCTTCGTTGGCGTAGTCGGGATCCAACAACGGAGTCGCGTCGAACGCTTCGTCCGGTCGCCAGGCGTGAACGCAATGAATCGGCAAGCGATAAAACGGCTGCTTCACCAGGGGCATCACCCCGTAGACCTCGGACACATCGCCGTTTGCACGCGTCGCTTCGACGACCAACAAACGCGCCGATGCGTCCGAGCGATGTTTCAGCAGCGGAATCAAAAACTCCGGCTCGTAACAGGGATTCCGCCACGCACAGCGTTCGACCAGACGTCGCCAAGCCGGGACAAGGGATTCCATTGCGCCGGGATCGTCGATGATGCGTCCGCGTAGCGCAGCTGTCTTCGTCTCACAACACGGGGATGGCGGAGAGGATAAAAGGGTGGCCATGGCAGACTCGATGGAATTCCAAACAGATGACTGCCAACCATACGTCGCAAACTTGCGACATCGCTCCACCGCGGCACTTCACCCACCCAAGATCCAGTCTCGCGGGTTAAAATCGCTCGTTTCTCCCGAAGGTATCCGCGAGGAATCGCCGCGATGCGCCGCATGTGGTCAACCCGTTTTAAGGGGCGCTGGTGGTGCCGCTGATGACGGATGGGAAAATGTTGCGGGATTTTCCGGTCACGACGGGTGGCACGGGGGGGGGGTGCCAACCAGAATACCGGGGTTCACCCGAGATTGATCCCCGTGAGGCAGGCCATATGAACTCGCCCAGTGCACGCAGGAAGTCCAGCCGCAAACGTAGACGGCACCGACACTCGCTGATGGAAAAGCTGGAGGCGAGAATGCTGCTGGCATCGGATTGGCAAAATCCGGCCAGGTCGTTGGACGTGAACAATGACGGACAAGTCAGTTCCATGGATGCGTTGTGGGTGATCAACAAGATCGCCACGTCCGATGGATCGGCAGCGCTGGGGCCCAGAGCCAACCGGCTGCAAAGTTATTACGACACCAGCGGCGACGGGAAGCTGACGACCGTCGACGCGTTGCGGGTGCTCAACGGACTGGGACAGTCGGGTGACGGTTCGATCTCGCACTTGGATCCCGAGGGCGAAGGTGATCTGGCCCCGGCCGGATTCACGAGCGTGATGCTGATGACACTGCCCGGCGATGACGATCAACTGGTCGATCTGTCGGCCCAATTTGAATTCGTCCGAGAAGAGTTCAACGAGCTAGGATTCTTCATCGCCGACGATGCCTCGGGAACGGTCAGCGGGTTGTCACCAGAACATGCTGGCTATCCTGATGCCGTGTTTGCCTCGGCGCATCGTGGTGTCGCCTTCTCCAAGTTTCGCGCCGAACCCTTTACCGAAAGCAACACGTTTCCCGCCGGCCGGCACCTCGGCGTCTATGTCTTACAACCCGCGGATGATCTGGGGGACTCCGATCAGCATCTGAGACTGCTGACCGAATCGATTGCGACCGACGCCACATCGCCACAGATCGGCTGGGAAATGCACGCCAGTCGTTGGCCGGGGATGATTGTGGGAAACCGTGGGTTTGACGATGTCATCATCGACGTCCAGACGCAGGCTCCGTATGACAGTTGCTCGCTCTTTGTCGATGACCTGACCGGCTGGCGAACCTCACAATCCCGAGGCTCGGATACGGGACGGGGAAGTGTCGTCGCCGACCAGTGCACCGCTGTGCTGACCGAGGGCGATTCCTTCGTCACGACCTTGGAGACGACGTTTGTAGTTCCAACCGGGGCAAACGAACTGAGTTTTACCTACAGCGATCTTGAGTTCGACCGCGCGGACACCCAGTTCATCAACGATGCATTCGAAGTCGCGTTGGTCGATCGTTTTGGTAATCCACTGATCGCGCCGTACACCGCCACGCGCGACGCATTTTACAACGTGACGGAGGAACTGGGGGAGGTCGCCGGCACAGCGGTTTCCACGCAATCAGTCGACGGTGGCACGAAGGTCACGATCGATCTCTCCGACGTGATCGCCGGTGAAACCGCCAGCCTGATCTTTCGTCTGGCAAACGATGACACCGATACGACGACGACCGTGCGCATCGTCGACTACGTGATCCCGGGATACACGGGAGACCCCGCGGATGTGTCGCCAGATTCCGAAGCCGTGGCGGAATTCGAATCCCAACGAGCCCGCAACCTGCCCGCACCGCTCGCCATCGTCGACAACACGGTCTCAGCGGATGCCCAGAAACCTCCGCTCGTCTCTGAGCCTGTCGATCACCCGAACACGTTTGTCTACACTACCGCAGATGACTTTCAAGCGGGCGAACTGTTCAACCTGCAAGCCGACCAGGATGCCGGCTCGATCCAGTTGAACGCATCCGGTGGGATCGAGATCTTGCCGATCATTTGGATCTCCAATTCCGGCGATGGCACGGTTTCCAAATTCAATACCGAAACGGGCGAAGAATTGGGACGCTACCGGACGGGCGCCAACAGTGCGACCAACCCGTCACGGATTGCGGTCACCGGGGATGGAGCCGCATGGGTCGCCAACCGCGGGGACAACACCAGCATTCCCTATAACGCCGTCAAAATCTTGCACGACGGTTTCATCGACCGCAACGGCAATGGCGTCGTGGACACCAGCTTTGACGCCAACGGCGACGGACGAATTTCCGGCGATGAAATGCTGCCTTGGGACGCCAACGGGGATGGCCAGCCCGATGACGAACGCATCGCGATGACGATTCATGCGGGTCGTAATCGAAGCAATCCGGAACAGTGGAATTATGGCGGCGGAGCGCGCGGTATTGCGATCGATGGCAATGGCAAGCTTTGGGTCGGATTGCTGAATCGGAACCAGTATGAAGTCTTTGACGAGGCCACCGGTGCGTTCGAAAAGATCGTCGCCGTCTCCGGATCCCCCTACGGATCGGTGATCGACAGCAACGGAATCCTGTACAGCACGACGGCCAATTCACGACAGCTGGATCGCATCGACACACACACTCAGTCGTACTTGGGGTCCATCGACATCGGCCAAACCATGTACGGCATCACGCTGGACGAAAGCGGTGTCGTCTGGACCTCCGGTTGGCAGGGTTCGTATCTGACGCGCTACGATCCGGCGACCGGCGAGATCGATCACTACAACTCGGCGACGGGTGAATCGAGCGGCGGAGGTGTCGCGGTTGACCACAACGGAGACGTCTGGGCGGCGCACTACGACGGCACGTATCTGTTCAAATGGGAATTCGCAGACGACCGGCGAACGCTGACTCAGGCCAAGACCGTCGAAACCGGCGCTCACGCCCTCAAAGGGGCCGCGGTCGACGCGGACGGATTCTTCTGGACGACCTCGTTGGGCAGCAATACGGCGATTAAAGTCGACCCCGACACCGACCAAGTGGCGTTGTCCGTGCCGACCGGTAATTCACCGTACAACTACAGTGATTCCACCGGCAGCGTTCGCGCCAACCTGCTCCGCGAAGGCACCTGGAGCGAAACAATCGATTCGGGTCGAACAAGCACGGTCTGGACCACGGCGCGTGCGATCGCCGACACGCCCGAAGGGAGCGAGCTGACGATTCGCGTCAGGGCGTCCGATGATCCGGACACACTCGATTCGTTGCCATGGACGATCACCGAATCGTTGGCGACGCTGCAGGACGTCCGTGGGCAATTCCTGGAAGTTCAACTTGCGCTCCAGTCCTCCGATCCGGCGGTCGATCCCAGTGTCATCGAGTTTGCCGTCGATGCATTGCCTCCGCCGGAGATCACGATCGTGAGCCCGTCAACCGACGCTTCGATCGAGCCATCGACGATCGTCTTGTCGGGAATCGCGACCGCCGCGACTCCGTTCTTGAACGTGGACCAGCAATTCGCCAATTCGATTGCCTACGTCACGGTCAATGGCAAACCGGTCGACGCGATGGACGCTGGCGGAACGTTTTACACCCACGTGGATGTCGCCACCGGCTTGAATTCCTACGAAGTCCAGGCGTTCGATGCCTATGGCCAAAGTCGCACCGTGACAGTCTCCGTGACGGGCCGTGAACCGTCGGGCATCGAACTGGAGCAATACAGCGACATCACCGGCAGTTTCTCTGGCGTGTACGGCCGCACGTCGTTCAACGAGGACCAGCGGTATTTGTATGTCGACTTGGCGACCCGCAACGACGGCGTGTTCGAAAGCAAGGTCCCGCTGTTGGTTGGCGTTCGCAACATCAGCGATCCTTCGGTCTCAGTCGTCGATCCCGACGGCTATTTGAACGACGGCACACCGTACTTCGATTTCTCAGGAGGCGTCGACGACGGGACGCTGGAACCGAACGAGGTGACTGCATCGCCGACGATTGCGTTCGAAAACCCGCTGAAGCATCAGTTCGACTACGAGCTGGTGTTCCTGGGAAAACTGAATGAACCGCCGGTGATCACGACGATCCCAGCAACGGAGGCACCCTACGATCGAACCTATCGCTACGACGTCGACGCGACCGACGCCGATGGCGACACGCTTGTTTACGACTTGACGACCGCACCGGGCGGGATGACGATCGATCCGGCGACGGGACTGATCACTTGGACGCCCAGCCAAGACGACGTCGGCCAGCACGAGATCGCAATCCGTGTCAGCGATGGCAATGGCGGCGTCGCCACACAACGCTACACCGTCACCGTTTCCCAAGCCCCACCCAACCGCCCGCCGGTGATCACCAGCACGCCGGTGACGATTGCGTCGGTGGCAAAAGCCCTGCAACGAAGTCCAACACCGATCAATTTGGCGGACTGGACTCAACACGACTATGACGGGGGTGAAGTTCGTGATTCACGTTGGGAAGTATTGGACGACGGTTATTCTGTGCATCAAGTGATCAACTCCGATGCAGCAGTCTTCGTTTCCAATGAAGAATTGGGACAGTCATCGATTACCGGTGAATTCACCGTCTTCGACGATCTGGAAGGTGGAGATGATGATTGGGTGGGATTTGTTTTTGGCTACCAAGACCCCCAGCATTTCTATCTTTTTGATTGGAGGGAACGGTCACCCGCTTTGATGACGGTCAAGGTAGTCGACTCTGATAGCGAGGTGGACAATCATGACATCGGCTACCAAGTACACCCGGACCCAACTTGCATCCGAACGCTCTACCAGAACAACGTCGGTTACGTCGATGACGTGACGTATCAGTTTACGTTGAATTTCACACCAGGACGTTTCGCTATCGAGATCTCTCAAGGCGGCGTGCCGGTCATCGAACCGATTGAGATTTTCGACAATACTTTTTCTGGCGGAAGTTTCGGCTTTTTCAATCAGTCTCAAGCGGACGTGCTCTATCGAGGATTTACTAAAACCGCGATCGCTGAGACGACTTATTCCTACGACGTCGATGCAATTGACGCGGACTTTGATCCGGTGACTTATGCCATTGCTGATGGCCCCGAAGGAATGGTGATCAACCCGACATCCGGATTGATCACATGGGGGCCTACGGCTGACCAAATCGGCAACCACGATGTCACAGTCGAAGTCAGTGACGGCAACGGCGGGTTGGCGGTTCAAGAATTTGTCGTTTGCGTTCACCCGGCCCCGGAAAACCATCCGCCGACGATCGTCTCCGATCCCAACACGTCGTATGGAGTCGCCGGCTTCAACAATCCCGCCTCGGGCAACACCAATCCCACGCAGCTCTCGGTCCCGCTAGAAATCGGTGGCACGGTCCAATCGAACATCTCGCTGACGTTGCCCGATTCGGGTGGCGATCTGGGGACGGCAGACATTGTGTTCGTGGTCGATGAATCGGGATCGATGGCCGGTGAGCAGGCATGGCTGGGTGACATCATTTCCTCGCTGGATCAATCGTTGGTCGGGGCGGGGCTGACAAACAACCGATACGGATTGGTCGGATTCGCCAACTCGGCTCGCGTGAGACAATCCGGCAGCGATCGATGGATGTCGGCGACCGACTTTGCCACCGCAACGAATTCGCTGAGCACCTCGCGCTCGGGCGCCGAGGACGGTTACGACGGAATTGATTACACGCTGAATAACTATTCGTTCCGCGACGATGCGTCGCGTGTCGTGATTTTGGTCACCGACGAGGAACGGACGACGGTTAACCGATCAGTATCGTTTACGTCGATCGCCGACCGACTGGAGAATGAAAACATCTTGTTTTCGATTGTTGCGAACGCACGTATGGAAGATTCCAACGATGCGTTGGCCTTCGGCGTTGCTGCCGACGGAACGGCCTATGTCAGCGACGGTGGCTCCGGATTCACGGTTTCCGATGGTGGCGGGTACGTCCGAAGCGAGCCGGTCGGACGCGGCGACGTGGCCAACATCCGCACCGAATACGTCGATTTGGCCTGGGGCGTCGGCGGGATCACCTGGGATTTGAACTTTTTGCGAAGCGATGCGGCTGCCGCCGAAGCCTTCACCAACGTATTCTCGGACATCTTGGGCGAAAGCATCATCCGCAACATTCCGATCAACGTCGTCGCCTCGAACCCTGATATCGGCTTTGTCAATCTGACCGGAATTCAAACCGACATCGCTCCCGGCCAAACCGTCTCCTTCGACATTCAATTCGACACAGGCACACCGTCCCGGTTCGATTTGGCCTTCGTCAACGCCAACACCAGCGAAGTCCTCGGGGCGATCCCCGTCAACCTGGGTGATGTCTATGAGTATCAGGTGGTCGCGGTCGACCCGGACAATGACGATTTGTCCTATCGGCTTGCCGTGGCCCCCGGCGGCATGACCGTTGATTCAGCCGGCAGAATCACGTGGACACCCCCGGCCGACCAGAATGGAGCGGTCGATGTGACGGTCACCGTCTCCGATGGTCGCGGCGGCGTGGACGACCAATCGTTTCAGATTCAGGTTGCCGAACCAGGGACCGGATCCATTGCCGGGGCAGTGACGTCGGAACCCTACGCGTTTACGGGAATCACCATCGGTGATGTGGATGGGTTTGGGTTCGAAGATCCGTCAGCACTCCTGTCCGCTCAGAACACTCCGGTCGATACCGATGGAAACGGCCTGTTACAAGATGGCGAGTTTTTGCCGGACCTGAACGGCAATCTTGACGTTGCAACCGGCTCCGGAGACGAATTTGACAACCGTGATCTCGCAGAACTCAGCGGAGCATCCATCGGCGGATTCGGGTTCGTTGATCGAGGGTCCAGCGGTTCTCAATGGACCGATATCGCCCTCTCGACAGGCTACCTGGGCAGCAACTTTCCCGATCCCGGCGGTGCGGACATCCCGAACGAGCCGGATTTTGAGTTTCGTTTCGAGGTTCCCAAAGACAGTGTTGCCGAAGGAACGGAACTGTTCGTCAACGTCCTCTTTGGCGATTACGACGTTGTCCCAGCGAGCATCGAAGTGATCGCCAACGACGGTTCGGGCGCGGCGGGTGAAACCATCAGCATCCCGCTTTCGATTCAACCGACAAACGAAAACGGATTGATCCAATCAGCCTCTGCGAGTCTCCGATTCGATCAAGTCTTTAACGATCTCGGATCGGCGTGGAACGGCTATTTAGATGTCCGATTCGTCGCCTCCCAGGAACCCTACACGGCGTTCGATTACGTTGAACTAGGTCTTGAATCGATCACCCAACAGCCGGATCCCTCCGAAGTGAGTTTGCCGGGCTGGACGGTTTTCATCGATTCCAACCGTAACACCGTGCTCGATCCCGGCGAACGATTCACTCAGACGGACTCGGACGGCCACTATGAGTTTGAGAACTTGGCAGCCGGAGACTACAGCATCCGGCAGGTCGTTCAGCAGGGCTGGAGTCCCAGCTTTCCAACTGACAACGTCTATACGGTTCGCTTAAATTCTGGCCAATCGGCGACAAACGTAAGCTTCGTCAATGCGGACGTGAGCGGGGGGCTCAATCAACGGCCCGTCATCATCAGTTCCGCGATGACGGAGATAACCTTGGGCGAACTGTATCGCTATAACGCGGTCGCTTCAGACCCAGAAAACGATGCGTTGGAATATCGCTTGCCACTTGCCCCGGACGGGATGACGATCCACCCGGAACTCGGTTCGATCGCCTGGCTGCCGACCGAAGCGCAACTCGGCAGCCACAACGTGCTCGTGCAAGTCAGCGACGGGCGGGGCGGATCGACCGTCCAATCGTTCCAGGTGCGTGTCACCGCGGCGAACGTCGCTCCGACGATCACGTCGACTCCCGCTGTGATGGCGACTGCCGGAAATCCATTCACCCATCGGCTGCGCGCCCAAGATGCCGACGGCGACCAGGTGACCTGGCGCCTGAGTGACACGGCTCCGGATGGGATCACAATCTCGTCAGTGGAATTGACGAATTCCGGCGGCCAGTTGGTCGACGCCTATCACGAACTCGTCTGGAACGTTCCCGAAACTGCGGCGGGATCCGAAGTGACCTTCTCCATCATCGCCGAAGACGGTCGGGGCGGTTCGGACTTACAGCACTGGACTTTAAGCATTACGGACGCATCCGCCGTCAACCGCATTCCCGTCATCCATTCATCGCCTCGCCCGACCGCCCGGTTTGGACTCGATTGGACCTACGACCTCCAAGCCTCCGACCCCGACGGCGACACACTGACCTATCAATTGATCGATCCGCCCGGTGGCATGCAGGTCACGCCGGATGGAATCGTCCGTTGGACGCCATCGTCCAGTGCCGCAACCGACAACGCGATCGAAATCGAGGTGAGCGACGGGCGCGGCGGGGTGGCGACCCAGATGTTCGATCTTGTCGTCGCATCGGTCGACATCAACCAGCCGCCCGAAATCACTTCCGTTCCGCCGACGCATTCGGTCAGCGACCGGGACTATCGATACGATGCCGTCGCACGCGATCCCGACGGAGACCCGGTCAGCTGGGAATTAACCGTCGCGCCGCGCGGTATGTCGATCGATCCGTACACCGGCGTCGTCCGATGGACTCCGGATGAGTCGCAGATCGGTAGCCATTTTGTTGAGATCACGGCGACCGATGTGCTGGTCGGCCAAGCGACGCAACGATTCAGCATCGACGTCGGATGCAACAACGTCGCTCCGGCGATCGTTTCGATTCCGCCGACGGTCGGCTACAGCGACCGAGTCTACTTGTACGCGGTCCGCGGCGACGATTTGGAGAACGACGCGCTGACATGGAAACTGCTGGAGGCCCCCGATGGGATGGAGATCAACGAAACGACGGGTCTGATTCGCTGGACGCCGACGGCCGCCCAAGTCGACTCACACGACGTCTTGGTCGAAGTCAGCGACGGACTGGACACGGGCACCCAAGCCTACACGATCGTCGTCAAGTCCTCCGACGAGCTGCTCGTCCCCGGCGATCCGAGCAAGGGGACGGTGGGCAACCGCGCCCCGATCATCACGTCGACGCCGGGCTTTGCCGCCGAAGCCGGGACGCTGTACACGTACCAGGTCCGCGGCGTTGATCCCGACGGCGATGCGGTGGCATTCTCGATCGCCGGCGATCTGCCCGCGACGATGACGATCGACGACGCGGGATTGATCACTTGGACGCCCAGTGAACAGGATCCCAGCCCGACGGTCGTCGTGATCGCAACGGACGACCACGGTGCAACGTCGACACAAACCTATTTGCTGTCCGTCGCGGTCAACAGCGCGCCCCAGATCAATTCGACGCCGATCGACAGCGTCGTGCGTGGCGCGACGTACCGCTACACCGTTCGCGCCAGCGATCCCGATGGCGATCCGCTAACGTACCGCTTGAACGAAGATGCCCCCGATAGGATGACCATCGATCGATTCGGACGCATCATCTGGCAGACCGTTGACTTTGCCGAAGACGCTGCCAATGTGACGGTGACCGTTTCCGACGATCGAGGGCAATCGGCGAGCGATACGTGGCAGATCACGTTGCTGGACGACACGATCCCGCCTCAGGTTTCATTCACCGTCATTTCCGGAGATCGGACCTTTCAAGGCAACGGTCAAGTGGATCAGGGATCCAGTTACACGGTGCGGGTGTTGGCGTCGGACAACGTGGGCGTGGTGGACGTCGGCTTGATCGTTGACGGCGCGATGGTGACGCTCGATGACACCGGTGCGATCGTTCTGACCGGCCAGACCGCCGGCGTCGTAGCGTTAGAAGCGTTCGCGACCGACGCGGCGGGGCTCCGCGGCCAAAGCGATGGCACGGTCACCGTGGTCGATCCGTCCCGGCCGAACCAACCCGTCGATCCGAACAATCCGGGAACCGTCATTCCCCCGGACCTGCCGCCGCATCCCGGATTCGATCCCACCGACAACCAACCGCCGCAGGTAGTGATCACGTCGCCGCAGGTCGGTGATAACGTAATGGGGCTGGTATCGATCGAAGGCACGGTCGACGATCCCGAAGACAACCTGTGGTATTACCGCGTGTTTTATGCGCGAGCCGACAAGGTTTCGTTAACCGGGATCAACCTGTCCGATCCCGATTGGGTGATGATCAATGAAGGGACCGAAGAAGTCCACGACGGCCAGTTGGGGGTGTTCGACAGTTCGGCGGTTTCCAAGGACGGTTACGCGATCGTCGTGGCGGCTTATGACGTCAACGGTCGCGGCTATGTGCAGCCGACGCTGGTCAACGTCGAAGGCAACTTGCAGCTGGGCAATTTCCGTCTGGAGTTCACCGACCTGAGCATCCCGTTGGCGGGGATCCCGATCAGCGTGACGCGAGTCTACGACACCCTGAATGCGGGCGACGAAGGCGATTTTGGTTACGGTTGGAGTCTGGGGGTGCAGGACGCGCGGATTTTTGAAGCGGGGGCGGTCGGAACCGGAGGGGCATTCAACGGCGGCAACGACAAGTTTGTGGCCGGAAAGACGAAGGTGTATTTAACGAATCCCGACGGTCAGCGAGTCGGGTTCACCTATGACGTCACCGACATCCGCGGCAGCTTTTTCGGATCAACCGGTCGTCCGGTCTTCACGCCCGACCCCGGCGTCTACGACACGCTCACCATCGATCAGAAAACCGTCGCCGTAGGAGGCATCGTCGGCGCCCTGGCCGGCGGGATCAACCCCGACACCTACACGTTGACGACCAAAGAGGGCCTGAAGTACCGCTACAACCAATTCGACGGCCTGCAGACGATCACCGACCTCAACGGCAACACCGTCACCTTCAGCGACGACGGAATTTCGCACTCCAGTGGCACGTCTGTCGACTTCGTTCGTGACGCCAAAGGTCGTATCACGGAAGTCGTGCAGCCCTCGGGCGACACGCTTGTTTATCAATACGACGTGGGCGGTGATCTCCGCAGTTTCACCGATTTGGCCGGGCTGACGACGTCCTACACGTACCGCGACACCCCTGCACACTACTTGGACCAGGCGTTCGATCCTCAAGGGGACGCGGTCCTGACGGCGGTCTACGAACAAAATCCGGACACACGGCAGTATGAATTCAAGGGTGTGGTCGATGCCGCTGGGAACCGCATCGACGATCGTGAATTTGACGTCGCATCGAATTCTGCGGTGGTCCGCGATGCCAACGGTAATCCGACAGAATTGACGTACGACGACCGCGGCAATGTGTTGGAGGAGAAGGATCCGCTGGGAGGGGTGACGTATCGCGAATACGGCGATCCGAACAACCCCGATCTCGAAACACGCATCATCGACCGGTTGGGATTTGTAACCGAGCGTGACTACGACCGTCGCGGGAACGTCCTCCAGATCACTGAATTGGGTACCGAATCCGATCCGTTCACCGAACCGATCGTCACGGCCTTCACCTATGACGGTGGTAATCGAGTCAAATCGATTCAGAACTCGAACGGTGCGACAACAGTATTTGGTTACGACAACCGTGGAAACCTCAACTCAATCACGAATGCCAATGGAAACGCTTCAGGATTCACCTACGACAGCCAGGGACGCCGGGAAACCTTCACCGACTTCAATGGCAATACAACAAACTTTGATTACACCGATGCTTGCCCCTGTGGTTCGCCGTCACGCATCACCTATGCGGACGGAACCTACCAGTCCTTCGAGTACAACCGGTTCGGTCAAGTCACTCGCGAGGCTTCTTACGAGGCTGACGGGACGCTCGTCGAACAGCGGGAAACCAAATACGATTCGGCAGGACGCGTTACCGAAGAGACAACGGGAGTGGCAGGGGATCCGAATCATCCGCCCACCATCGTGCGCAGGTTTTACGACGATCAACTGCTCGATTGGGAGATCATTGTCAGTCCGGAGTCGATCGACGCCAACGGCAAGCTGATTGAATCGCCCGCCGCACCGATCGACGATCGATTCAGTCGAATCACCGACTATGACTATGACCAAAACGATCGGCTGATCCGCCAGACGGATGCCGAAGGCGGTGTGGTTCAGTACCGCTACGACGCCCAGGGCAATCGTGTGCTGCTGCAGGATCCCGTCGGCAACATCACGACATGGGTTTATGATGAACTGAATCGCGTGGTGGAAGAACGTGATCCGTTCTACTGGGTGGATTTGGTCGGCGCGGACGCCAGTATGCAATCGCTATCCAACGATGAGTTGCTGGAACGAATCGCTCCGGTCGATCCGGTCTCACCCGCGAATCCATCTGATCCGCGAGATCCTCTCTACGACGACTCGAGCGGTGCGGATTGCGAATCCAACACGGCTGCCGATCATGTTCGATTGACCTGCTATGATGCCGAAGGCAACCAAAGCAAGACGATCGATCGCAATGCTCGACGCCGCGAGTTTGAGTACGACCACGCAAGCCGACTGGTAGAAGAGCGTTGGTACAATGACCCCGACCATGCGACCGCCCCGAACGCGTTGGTGGAAACGATCCAGTTCACCTATGACGTGCTCGGCAACATGCTGACGGCGAGTGATTCGAACAGTCGTTACCTGCACACCTATGACGAATTGAACCGGCTGACTTCGGTCGACAACAACCCGTTGGGTGATCGGGATGTCCCGCGAGTGATTTTGAACTACGAGTATGACGCGCAGGGGAACCTCACCAAGACGTACGACGATGCCGGGGTCACCGTCAAATCCGAATACGATTCACGAAACCGACTGTGGATCAGGGAGTGGTACGACGCCGATGTTCCTGCGGGCGAAGCCCCCGATGTCGATCCCGCGCGAGTCGACTTCTTCTACAACGCCGCCGGTCGAGAGAAAGAAGTCCGCCGTTACTCGGATTTGGACGCAAACACACTGGTCGGCCGGACCGAGCGGACCTATGACACCACCGGCCGATCAGATGAGCTGATCCACCGCAACGCCGTCGATGAAGTCCTGGCCGGATACGATTACGATTATGACTTCAGCGGGTTGTTGACCGCCGAAGAACGCACGCACCAAGATTCGCAGTACGCGCAAAGCATCACGTACGGCTATGACCTGACCGGTCAGCTGACCGACGCCATCTTCAGCGGCCAAGCAGACGAGCACTACACCTACGACGCCAACGGCAATCGCCTAACGTCACGTATTGGAGAGCCCGGTAACTACGTCGAACAAACCTACAGCCCCGCGGGACCCGCAAACCAACTGCGAAGCGACGGAGTCTACGAGTACTTTTACGACGGCGAAGGCAACCAGATCAAGCGAGTTCACTTGACGACCGGTGAAACACGCACCTTCCACTACGACCACCACAATCGCTTGATCCGCGTCGACGACTGGAGCAGCGATCCAGGTGACCCTCAGAACCCGACCTCAGGCGCTGTCCTGACCCAAAGCGTTGAATACACCTACGATGCCCTCGGACGCCGCATCGCGCGCGACGTCGATCTGGATGGAAATGGGATGCAGCTTGGTGACCAAGAGTTTTATGCGTATAACGGAGACAATGTGTGGGCAGACTTCCATGATGCCGGCGAGGCTTCAATGCGGTATCTCTTTGGCCAGAGTATCGATAAGATCATTTGTGTATTTAACACAGACCTGGGTGCCACTTGGCACCTATCTGACAGCCTCGGTACTATTACAGCATCGACGCAATCCACGGGACTCCTGGCATATACCAGTGCATTATCCGTGTTTGGACTGGCCGGTGCTGTAACGGATGAAACGCAGACGAGATACTCCTTTACCGGGAGAGAATACGACAATGCCGCTGGAGTTTACTATTACCGTGCACGAGCATATTCACCCGACCAGGGAGTCTTTTTGTCTGAGGACCCGTTATCCTTTGAAGCAGGTGACGCCAATCTCTATCGATATGTGTACAACACTCCAACAATCTTTGTTGATCCGACTGGCCAAGTTTCCATAGTTACACAAGCTGCAATCGGCGCAGGGATATTAAGTGGTGTCGGTGCTGTAAAGGGATATGTTGCATGTGCAGTCGTGCGAGGTGAGGAAGTTGAAGTTACGAAGATTGCTTCAAAATTCATAGTCGGCTTCGCAATTGGGTTTTCCGTTAGTCGCGCGTTTGCACGCGTTGCGATTAGCCAGCTTGCGATTGCAAACTACGTTACAAGGCCTGCAACCGAAGGTGCGTTTTGTGCGGTCGTTCCCGCGGAGTATGATCCACGCCACTACTTTGGCGACCTGCTTTCTGGAATCGTATAAGACTACAGACGTCCCCAAAGGGGACGGGGGTTGATTTGCGATCCGTTCAACGGGTATCCATGGCAATTGGCCAAAGATCAAGAATCGGTCACGGGCAATCAAGGTGGATTGGGCTACTCGCAATTGCCAAGACCGCCAAAGCGACTGCTGCCCCCTAATGCTCGGCCGGTCGGCCAAGGGCCGTTCACCTTCGTAGCCTAGAGCAACGCCCTAGGAAACGTACGGCAGCGGATCTGGTTTGCGAACGATCATCAACTTTCGGAGGAGCCAAACTGCAAACAGGGAAGGTGGGCCTATTTACGTTCTGGTCGCTACCGGTTGATGTCGAGCGATCTTCCGGTCGCGTGACATCGGGACCGCTCCTTATTTTCTTGTCACCCATTTTCCTGTCTCCCACTGCTCCCCTCTTTATTTTTCTGCCCCCGATTTTTCTGTCCCCCGCTCCCGTCAAACTGTACCGATTAGGAAAACCGTCGCACTCGTATCGATTGTCACGCTCGACCGGGTCGTGTCGGCGGTGAATTCGCTGAAACCCGTGCAATTGGCAGAATCTACACGCCGATACCAGTCTGCAGAGTGGTTGAACTGCCTCCGCTCCGTTGCCCGATTCGCCGGTAATGGGATTCGGCAGCTCAACAGAAGCGGGAGAGAAATTGCGAGAGCCGTGGCTTGCCAACGGGCCTCGACTTCAACGGTTGGACAGGGAGGTCCTGGTGATGGCTCGACGAATTGTTTTTCGCCTTCTTGCGGCTGCCGTTCTGCTTTCCGCGGGCGACTCGAGCCTTCAGGGGCAGGATGAACTGCCTGAGGCGTACTGCGACGCGCCGCTTTGTGACGGCGTCGGCTGTGACAGCGTGGACGAATGCTGTGACGCGATGCTGGAAAGCAGACCGCGTCGGTGCCTGACGCTCCAGGACCGGTTGCCATCGATGATCGGGGATTTTTTCGCCGGTCCGGGGGCCCGGGCAGTTGGCGATTATCGGCTGGACCGCGTGTTCGTGTTCGCCGACGATCTGGATGCTCCCGCAACACTGCCGCCGGGGTCGAGCACCTTAACGATCTCCGAAGCCGGACCGGTCGGGATTTACGCGAGCAGCTTGGCGTCAGTTCAAGAAGTACAAGCGATTTTTCGGGCCGGTGGGACGTTTCCCCCAGCCAGCTTGGCCGGCACCATCGCCGGTAACGCCACGCTGACCACCGCCGACACGATCTCGCAAATCCAAGCCCAACTCGGTTCGACCGCCCAGGCCTATGACATCATCCTGCTGCAACCCCCACCGGGCACTTACGACACGGGTGTCCATGCGGCATTCCAAAGTCGCAATTCGCTGACCGGAACGACCGTCTTTGACGCCAATGCATCTGGGGCAATGCTTCAAGGCGGGACGGATTCGATGAACGGCGGCGAAGATTTGGACGCGTATTACTTCTATGACTATCTGATTCGCTTTGACACAGCGCTGCCGAGCGCGGCCAACGGTGGCGTCGGATCGATGAAGATCGCCGAGGGGGGAAGCGTGTTGCCGCAGGATCGCGTGTTCTTCAACTACAGCTTCTTCGATGACGTGGTCGCCAGCAATGCGTCGAGCGGGCTGAACCGGTTCACACCCGGGTTTGAAAAGACGTTTTTGGCGGGCCAAGCGTCGGTGGAGTTGCGAATTCCGTTCGCGACCGATGCCGTCAGCGATCTGACTGCGACCAGCACGTCGGTCTCCAACGGATCCAGCGCCGAGCTTGGCAACATCATGCTGTACGTCAAAGCGTTGTTGTACGGCACCGACGCGTACGCCTTGACCGGTGGCGTCGGGTTCGGGTTTTCGACCGCGGATGACATCGCCGTGGACCTTGCCGACGGAACGCCATTGCTGCGTGTTGAAAACGACGCCGTGCAGATCCAACCGTTCTTGGGATGGCTGTACATGCCGTCACAAAAATGGTTTGCACAAGGGTTCACGCAATTCAGTTTCGCGACTGACGAAAACGAGGTGTGGACGAACTCCGGACAAGGACTCCAAGCGGCCGGTTCGTTTGATGATCCCGATTACTTCTTTTTCGATGTCGCGTTGGGATGTTGGGCCTACCGCAACGATGACGCCGCCTGTTTGTCGGGGATCATCCCCACTGTGGAGGTGCACCACACCAGTTCGCTCGGCGACGACGCATCTATCGTGACCGCTGGCAACATTCAGGTGGGGAATTGGGGTGGCACGACCAGCTTGACCAGCGCCGTGGTTGGAACGACGTTTGAATTCAAACAGCAAGCTCAGTTGACGGCCGGTTATGCCGTTCCGCTGACATCGAGCGACCGACAATACGACGGTGCGTTTCGAATGCAGTACACCCGGCTGCTGCGGTAGTCGGGAGGGGCATGACAGAAAAATAGGAGGGCAGAAAAATAGGAGGACTGAATCTTTCTGCCCCAAATTTTCTGTCACCCGCCCTGCCATCACTAACCGATTTCAGGATACGTCCAGGGCTGGCGGTACTTTCGCCGCAGCATGCCGTTGGCTTCTTCGTCACCGACGACGGATTGGGTGTCGGAGTCCCAGCGGACGCTGCGGCCGAGTTTCATCGAGAGCATGCCCAACAGGGCGAGCGTGGTGGCTTGGTGCCCGACTTCGATGTCCGCGACGGGGCGGCTTCCCGTTTCGATTCCGCGGAGGAAATCGGCGTAGAGCAATTTCAGGTTGTGACCGTCGGGTTCTTGCAACTGGGCGTCTTGGTGGATCACTTGTTTCTTGCTATCGGCCGGATAGAACGTCCAACCATCGCGCCAACCGATATGGAAGGTGCCCTGGGTGCCAAAAAAGTAGCAGCCGATGCTGGTTTGCTCGGGGCCTTGCCCGGCAAACTTACGATGTTCCCAGGTCGCGGTGAAGGAATCAAATTCGTAGGTTGCGGTTTGATGATCGGGGGCGTCGGTCGTCTGTTCGTCGTCATTCAAGACGGGGGCTCCGGCGATCGGTCGCCCCCCGGTTGAATGCACGCTATGGGGTGATTGCTGGTCGCTCCACCAAAGCATCTGGTCCAGCCAGTGGACGCCCCAATCGCCGAGCGTTCCGTTGGCAAAATCCAGGAAGTGCCGAAAGCCGCCGGGATGGATCCGCCGGCAATAAGGACGCAGCGGCGCGGGACCGCAATACATCTCCCAGTCGAGGTTCTCCGGTGGTTCGCTGTTTCGCGTCGGCTTTTCCGCGCCGCCCCTGCTGTGCACAAACATGCGCACCAATCCGATCTCTCCGGCACCACCGTCTTTCAAGAATTTCATACCCGAGACGTGGTGGGGGCCGATACGTCGATGCAGACCGACTTGGACTAGGCGATCGGCTGCACGTGAGGCAGCGAGAACGGCTTGGCTTTCGCCGATCGTGTGGCCGGTCGGTTTTTCGATAAAGACGTGGGCTCCCGCTTCGATCGCCGCCAGTGCGTTGAGGGCATGCCAGTGGTCCGGCGTGGCGATGATCGCCACCTCGACGTCTTCCTTTTCGAACAGTTCGCGATAGTCGGAGTAGGTTCGTGGGCTATCACCCGACAAATCCATCACTTCCTCGGCGTTGATCTCTAGCCGATCCGAATCGACATCGCACAGTGCGACCACTTTGGTTTGACCACCGGCCATCGCTTCGCGGAGGATGTTCATGCCCCACCAACCGGCCCCGATCAGCGCCGTGCGGTATGTCTTGTCTTTGGACGCCGCGTGAATTTTGGGGGCGGAGGCGAGTGTCGCGGCGGCGGCAGTTCCGGCGAGGAAGGATCGACGTTGAATGGGCATTGTTGGATGAAGTGGATGTTGCGAGGCCGGGGAGGTCGGGGGAGGCCAGGAAGGTCGGGGGATCGACAGACGGGAAGCCGATCGCACGAGTATTCTAGTCACGGCAGTCGACGCAGACGAGTTGCCCATGGACGCTTCGACAGAAGATGCGGCCGCCGGAGAGGACGGGGGCGGTCCAGGATTTTCCATCCAGCACTTTCTCTTCAGCGAGGGGGTCCCAGCCGTCGGGCGTCGCCGGTGCGATCATCAATTCTCCCGGTTCGGTCAGTAACAGCAGCTTGCCGCCGGCCAACGCCAGACCGCCCGGTCGCAGGTCGTCGACCGACCAACGGATCTCACCGGTCGCCCACTCCATGCAACGCAACCGTGCGCCGGTTTCCATGTCGCCGTCGATGCCGTACAGGTGACCCTGATAAAGAATCGAACCGTGGATCTGATTCTTCATCTCCTTGGATTTCCAAATCAGACTCGGCGTCGCGTCGTTCAGATCGAACAGTGCCGCGCCGCGATTGTATCCGGAGCAGAGGAACATCTTGCCGTCATGAATGATCGGATCGGCGGCGTTGCAATTGAAACTGGTCAACCAACGCTCGGCCCAAAGCTGTTCCCCCGAATCGACGTCGATGCCGATGTAGGCGCGTCCCGATGCGATGACGGCCGCCGTCGGATCGGAATCGGGGATCAACACGGGCGACGCGTAGCCACACTCTCGGTCATCAGAGCTCCACAACAATTCGCCGCTGTGCTTGTCGACCGCGACACCGGACTCGCCGACGTTCAACAACAGTTTGTCTCCGACCACCAGCGGAGCGGCCGAACATCCCCAGCCGGGCAATCGGACATCCGCCTCCTCAGCGACATTCTTGCCCCACACTTTGGTTCCATCGGAAGTCTGCAGGCAAAACAGTTCACCGGCACGCCCCATCACGTAGACCCGATCACCATCGACGGTCGGTGTCGAAATCGGACCGCCTTCGAAGTCGCGGGCGTCCAATTCCGCAGGATAGCCGAACGTCCAAACCACCTCTCCGTCGGCGACGTTCAGACAAAAGACGACATCTTGGTCATCGACGTGCCCGAGCGTGAAGACGCGCCCGTCCTTGACCACGACGGACGAGAACCCGGTGCCGGCCGAATGGGACCAGGCGATCGTCGGCTGCCCGTTTCCCCAATCGCAATTCCACTCCGTCTCGCTGGAAATTCCATCTCCATTGGGTCCCCGCCAGCGATACCAATCTTCGGCGACGCAGCACGAGACACCGATGGGAAGGACAAGCACAAGTAGCGTGCAGGACAAAACGGATGCCGCTACGCTCGCCTGACCGGGAACAGTCCGTCGTCTTGTGGCGGCAGCGACGCAATGGCAGGCAACAGATTCTAATTTGTGGCGAAGCAACAAGAGGCGGGACAAGGGCATCGTCGTGGTCGGTCCAATCTGGGGCAGGCGTCAATGGCGGGCCGTCAATTTACCACTGCAACGCATTCGGGTACACGCGGTCTCGAGGGTTCCTCCGATAGTGTCCTGTGGTTACTTCATCCGGCCCGCCCCGATGGCGGTCGTCACCCCTCCAAGAGTTTTCCGAACAGCCCGAGCAGGAATCCGAACACAGCACCGAGCGGCGGAAAGCTGCTGTTCTTCAATGTCGCTTGGGGCGCGATGTCTTCGAAGACCAAGTAGAGAATGCCTGCTGCGGCGAAGACTTGCATCCAACCGAGGGCCACCTCGTGATTGCCAAGCACCTGGTATCCTACAAGGCCCAACAGTGGACCGAGCAAGGCTGCGATCGTGAACCAAAACAAAATTTTGCGGCTTGCCATCCCGCTGCTACGAAGTTCGCGATAGGCATTGAAGCCTTCGGGCAGATTTTGCAGCGTGATGATCCCCGCCAGCAGCATTGCGCCCCCCTTGCCGGCCGAGATCAATGCACCTAAAGCCATCACTTCTGGAATGAAGTCCGACAGCATGGCGACAAGCTGAGACGCGGAGGATTGACTTCGATCGAGTAACACCTGCAAGCCCCAAAAACACAGCCCGCCGGCGGTAAACGCGAGCACTGCTTCCCAGGTCGCAATCCGTTCGGTGCCGTGGGGGATCAGCACCAATGCAACCGCCGAGAACAGGGCGCCACCGCCGAATGCGATCACGGTGTGACGAAATTCCTCTTCGAGCCATCCGGGGCGAATCCTCTCGAACGACGCAATCACTCCGCCCAGTGGGATCGCCCCGCCGGCAACGGCGGTAATCACGATCAATTCAATGATGGGCTGCATCAGAAAGCGAACTCCTTGTGATCCCGCAATTGCGTCGGCGTCTGCAGCTGTGCCTGATAGCGTCCCGATCCGGACAGACTGCCGCAACGAGCACCAACGTCAATGGGCTTGGCTGATGTGTTCGCCGAGCAGATCGCGGCCGAAGTCGCCGTTGAACAGACGCCAGGTCGCGTGGGCGTGGTTGGCGTCGTTTTGTGTGTTGGCATATTCGACCAGGAACGCTTGCGGCATGACGATGCGGAAGTAGTGCGCCTCGCCCCGTGTCGTGCTGCCGGCCCAAGCAAATCGAAGGTTGTCGACGGCATCGCGGATCTTTTGCATCGCTTCCTCGCTGATTTCTTGCCGACCGTTGCTGGCGAATTCAGACAAGACACCCAACAGCAATTCCTGCTGTTGCGGATTCATGTCGCTTCCTTTCATCCCTTGCTCTTCCGGCGGGCTGGCCGTGCGATCTTGACCCGACAAGATCTCTTTGGGCGGCTTGTCGCTGAACACGGCGGCGTTGCCGAGCGATTGAACCAGCTTGCGGGCCACGTCTTCCATGGCGCCGAGAGGTCGGATCCCACTTCGCGGCCCTTCGCGAACCTCGGCGGGATTGGTACCAAAGAATGCCGGTGTCACCGCCACCTTTCCGTCCACGATGGTGTAATTGAGCGACAGGTGGTGCCCTTCGAACCGCCACCCCCAGGCACCTTGCTTGCCGGGTTTCCCGAAGATGGTCACGTAGTATTTTTCGGGGTCCCGTACGTCGGGACGGTTTTCTTTTTCACGAAGGATCTGTTCCAGACTCATGATCGTCGTCGCGGTCATGAATCCTTTTTGGCTGAGCCCGGTGTTCAGCAACGCGTAGGCGTAGTGATCTTGGGCGGGGCTCAGTTCGCTCAGTTTGATGCCTTGACGGTCAAAGGGGACGTAGTGCCAGTTCTCCCGTTCGTCGACTTTGAACTCCAGGACGGCCTTGGCCTTCTGTTCCGGCGTGAGCCACTTGATGAACGCGTTGGCCGCGGCTGCCATTTCGTCGGCCGGGTTGGATCCATGGCCTGGGTGCGCCGACGCGACAGACACGAGCAGAAGCGGAACGAGCAGCGATGCGATGCGTGTTTTCATGATGTGATCCGGAAGGGACGGTGGGCGGAAATGGAGAGGAAAAGTTTAACCCAATCGAGAGGCGCTCGTGCAATACCACTGAGCTACAGATTTCACCACGGGCCGCCAGATGGTACTTTGTTGATCGGGCGTGAAGAGCTTCTTTGTGTTGTAAACTGAGCGGGCAATGGCGACGATTGAGCGACTGGCACTGACCGATTTCAGGCGACGTGTGGTTGCCGGTGCGTTTCCCGATTTTCAGCGATTGGCCGATGCGTTCAGCGCGATGCAATTCGTCCAGGCCGACCCGATTCGATCGCCGGCACGGGCTCAGGATTTGATGCTCCGGCAGCGCGTTAATGGGTACGTCGCCGGTGAGTTAGAAGCGACGTTTCCCGATCTGGATGCGGAGGAAGGCTACCTTTTTGCGTATGGATTCATGACACCCGAAGTCTGGCGGGAACTCCGTTGGCGTCCGATTCGGAAGTTGAAAAAGCTGGAACGCGACGTGCTCGACGCGGTGGCGGAATTGGGCGAAGTTCACCCACGCGGATTAGACGAGCGGTTCGGACGCAAAAGCGTGAAGAACTACTGGGGCGGCAAGTCCCAACAGACCAAACGGATTCTGGAACATCTTCACCATCACGGCTATCTGAGGGTGGCTCGCCGCGAGAAAGGGATTCGTGTCTATCAGGTACCCGAGCAGACCGATGGACAGGATTCAGACCCGCGCGCACGCTATCGTCGACTTGTCATGACAACGGTTCATGTCTTCGGCGCGTCGACGAAAACAATGGTGGTTTCCGAATTGCGCAATCACAACCATCTGCTGCCGTCGCGGCAGGAGCGATTGGCGGCCGTCGAGTCGTTGATCGAGGACGGACACTTGAAAGAAGTGCAGGTTGCGGGCATCACGTACCTGTGGAGACGAGAGAATTGGCTGGAGGAAGAGGTTCCCGACCGGGTTCGAATCCTGGCTCCCTTCGATCCGCTGGTGCGAGATCGGACGAGATTCCAGCAGCTGTGGGGATGGGACTATCGTTTCGAGGCGTATGTCCCGGCGGCCAAACGGGTTCGTGGCTACTATGCGATGCCCGTTCTTTGGCGTGATCAAGTGATCGGCTGGGCAAACGCAAACGTGGCAGACGACCGCTTGAAGGTGCAACTGGGGTACGTGGGCAAACGACCGCGTGAGAAAGCGTTTCGAATGCAGACGGAAGCAGAAGTGGAAGCGACGTCGAAGTTCTTGGGATTGCCCAGCGGTGCATGGGAACTCGCGTGGTGACACCACCGTCACCTTCAATCAATCCACGTGAGCATCGCTCCGACGGCAAACCAAAAAGATGCTCGCACAGAGATCGGGATAGACTTGCCCGAGCTGATAACAGCCTTCCAAGTAGTCATCGGAAATGATGTCGGTTTGCAACAACCTGTCCCACTGGAAATTGGCCAAGGCCTTAAAGAAGATGCCGGTTCGATAGACGACGTCGAGCCCCGCCGCTCGAGCGTCCCGTTCCAGTGTGTCCAAGGAGTAGGTGATCCGGTGGCCGTGCTCGCGTTCGGCGTCGGTCACCGCGCTGTGATGCGAAATCAACCCCATCTTCACTGCGATTTGCCGTGACGGTGCGTTGGCATTGGGGCACACCAACAACAATCTGCCGCGATCGCTAAGCCATTCCTGGTTGATTCGTTTGAGAACCAAGACGGGGTCATCGAGGTGTTCGAGAACATGGGTCAAGACGACGTTCTCGTATCGAGTCGGCAACGTCACCTCTTCGAACGTCCCGTGGATGCATCGGACTTTGCCTGCGAGCGTCTCATTCATTTTTTCGATCGCCGCATCGGATGCTTCGACACAGGTCAGGTCGTCAAAATGGTCGAGCAGACGCTTGGTAAAACTGCCCTGAAAGCTGCCCAATTCCAGGCAGTTTCCCGATCGAAAGAACGGTTCAAACGACCGGATCATGAAGCGATGCATCACGTCCAGGTCAAAGTTGTAGGCGTATTTGTGTTCGGGCGTGTCTCGCAATTCGGCGTTGTAGTCACGCGGTTCATTCGAGCCTGTCATCGATCCGTCCCCAAAATAAGTTGCATCAACACGTTTTGACCCTCGGTGGCCGATCGACGGTATCCGAGTTTTGAATACAGCTCGATGGCGGGTACGTTTCCCGCCGAAACTTCCAACGCGATCTCTTGAGCGCCACGCTGCATGACCTCACGGTGACAGTGAGCCATCAGTTGGCTCGCAATCCCCTGTGAGCGATACGCCTGCAACACACTGACGCTGGAAACGAATGCTTTCGCGGGCTGGGTTTCGAGATTCAAATAACAGGCGACCAATCCGACAAGTTTTTCCCGATGCCAAGCTTCCCACGTGACCGACCGCCGAAACAATTTTCCGGCGTAGCTGGGCAGATCCACACGATCGGCAAGCGGCGGCCGAAACTGTCCCGAGCAAGCTTCCAAATGCTCCTGGATTTCAACCCGCGTGGCTCGTGAGATCGTGTACTGGACGGATTGTGGTGTCCGCGTTGATTCCATCGATCAAGCCTCCGCCACCGCGATTCCGAACCCGCGTCGTCCGAACTCGTTTCCGTTGTACAGCAGGTAAGTGTTCCGGTTGTGATGAAACACGTGGGGATAGCACATCATGTGACCGTCCCATGCGTCCGCGGATTCAGAACGCTCAATCCCGACCTGTCGATCGTCGCGTGTCCAATGTTGAAGATCGTCTGAAAACGCATAGCCGATCCGGTAGCCACGTGCGGGGTTGGTGCGGAAGTCGCTGGCATAACGGTAGCAGAAATACATGTGAAACCGTCCGTCCAATTCAATGACCGTCGGCAATGCCTGGCATTCGTCGTCGCCGATCGCATCGGCGATCAGCTGGTCTCCGCCGGTTTTTTCCCATTGGATGCCGTCGGGCGACGTCGCGTGTGCGATCTTGTAAATCCGATCGGGTTCGGATTGACCGGCAAACTGTCGCCACGGAAGACCAAAGATATACCACATGTGAAAGACATCACCGAAACGCCGCACCAAGCCGTCGCCGACCAAACAGGGCTCGTGCAGGGTCGCCGAAAGAATGGGGCCGTCACCATGGCGCTCGAACGTGATTCCGCCGTCGTCGCTAATCGCCAGGCCGATTCCCGTTTCGACCGAAACCCCAACCCGTCGACTCCAACCGCAGGTGTATGCAAACACCTGATCGCCAACGCGAATCGGGCTCAAGGGAAAGATCCCGTGCTCATCGAAGCAGCCCAGTCCGCCTAGCGAGATGACGGGCTGTTCGGCGACACGAAGCACGTGTTGCAGTTGCCAATCAAAGTCAACGAATAGGACGTGACTGAGGAATTTGCCGCTGTCGGCGTCACGTTGGCGCGAAGAAAAATAGATTCGCACGAAACCGTCGCAGACCAATGCTTGCGGGGACTGAGCGAACTCGGTGCAGTCGGCGGGCAAGTCGTATTCGGTCGGGTCGAAAATGCGTCCCCGTTTCCGCCATCGCAGTATCTGGTTCGTCACAGCTGCCCCTCCAAGACGGCGACGCCGAACCCGTGTTTGCCGACGTGATTGCCGAGATAAAACAGGTAGGTGCGTCCATCGTGCAGGAAGACGTGGGGATAGCTGACCATCTCGCAATCCCAACCACTTTCTGAAACCGTGATCCCCGCGCGGTCGTCGTCACGCGTCCAACGAACGAGATCATCGGAGTAGGCATAGCCGATTCTGTAGCCGCCGCTTTTGCCACGATAGTCTCGGCTGCGGCGATAACAGAAGAACATGTGGTACTTGCCGCCGGAGTAGATCACATCGGGGCTGGCCTGCGCTTCGTCGAGTTCGATTCGGCTTTCCAGCAGATCTTTGCCATGCTTCTGCCAGTGGAGCCCGTCGTCGGAAGTCGCCAGGCGGATTTTGTAGACCGGTTCGGCGCGGCCGTTGTCGACGAGCCACTTTCTGCCCGCGATGTAAAACAGATACCACCGATCATTGAATCGGCGGATTTTGGGGCCGCTGATCACAAAGGGTTCGTCTGGCGTGTACGGAATCACCGGGCCGGAACCGAGCTTCGTGAATGTCCGGCCCCCGTCACGACTCTCCGCCACACCAATCGCCGTGTTAAACGGAACGGATTCACATCGCGTCCATCCCGCGTAGTACGCACGAAACACATCGTTGTCGCGGATCACAGAAATAGGATAGATGCCGAATTGGTCGAACATCCCGATCTCGCCGAGTGGCAGCACGGGACGATCGCTGACGCGGAGCACGTTTTGCAAGTCGGATCGATCGAGGTCGAGAGACGTCGAGTAGCTGGTGTATTGCCCGTTGGAATCGGGCGCCGGTCGACAGGAAAAATAGACTCGCAAAAAATCATCGTGCGGCACGACGCAAGGCGCCTGGGCGAACTCCTGAATCCAGCCGGCGTCGGGACAGGTCGATTCCGTCGGGTCAAACACCTTGCCCAGCTTTGTCCAGCGATAAGGCTCCGTCATGACACCGGCGCGGGATTGGCGACCAGCGTGTATCCGTTTTCCACCCACTGGCGAACCGTTTCCGTCGGATTAAACATCAGCACATCCAGAATGGAAAGCCAAGCGACGAAGGGATGATTGAACTGTTGATAGGACTGGTGTTCGGATTGGATGAACCACAAATCGATGCCGTGCGCATTGAACGACGCATGATCGTACAACGCCGCCCCGCCAATCGCGTTGACGTACGTCGTCGCGTCCAAGGCGCGACAGATCGCCAAGACCTTGTCCTGACCGCGCGCAGTATGGTCGATCGATACCGTGGACGAGTCAATGATCGGTGTGCTGATTCCCAGGTGCTCGCAAAGCAAGACGAGGGAGTGCTTGATGAATCGAAACAAATTGGGCTCGGGGTATTCGATCGCCGTCGTGAACAAGCTCATCGCTTCGGCGAAGTGCGGCGCCTTTTGGTAGGCGGATCGGACTCGGTTGAGTAGTTTGCGACGATCGAAGTCTTCCGAGACTTCTCGCTGTTCGATGGTGCTGTAGTCCGACGCCTTGCGCAGTGGGATCGAGAACAACGCATCGCTGCCGTTGACCAGCATCCGGTTACGATTGATCCAGCCTTTCTTGGTGTACTGCAGATTATCGTAAAGCACCAAGCTGTCGGCAGCGTGAAGCAGATGAAAGTAGCCGATGTAGGGAAAGAAATACGGCTGCATGATGGCGATCCGCTTCTCCCCCATTGCATTGCCCCGTGATGGAAGTGGTCGGAATCCGAGCGTCGATTGGTGAGCCGGTGGCGGCATCACCCACGTCTTTGGGATATCGTCATTGCATGAGCGAACCTTGAATGGGCCGACGTCGACACCCATTCCTTGCTAGCAACGCGTTTCGCAAGTCCGAGGTCACGATGGGTGCCGACGTGAGGCCGGACTGTGAGAGGGTCAAAAAATGGGTTGGTCAAAAAATGGGGACACCCGTGCAAACCACTTCGGCACAGTCGCCTTCATTTTTGGACCAACTCCACGAGGAAAGGACCACCAGAGACGCGGCAAATCACGCCATTTGCTTGCAAGCCCAGGGTCTGCAAGCCCGGGGCCTGTCCCCAAGGGATGCGGTCCTGCTTTCACCAGTCAGGCATGAGAAACCCACCGATGGCACGTCGCACCCACGGATCATAGGCACCGAAATATCCGTGGGTTCGCGCTGCCATCCGTGGGTCTATTGTTATCCTGTGCCGCGCTGTTGGGGTCAGTCCCCGTTGGCCCCCATCTTTTGACCACCCATCCTTTTGACCACCCATCCTTTTGACCACCCCATCTTTTGACCACCCAATCTTTTGACCACCCAATCTTTTGACCACCCCATTTTTTGACCACCCCATTTTTTGACCACCCCATTTTTTGACCACCCCATTTTTTGACCACCCAATCTTTCGACCAGCTTCAACGTGAAATCAGCGGCCGGACGTCGCGTGAGAGTTGTTCCAAAGCAATATGCCGAGGATGAAGACTGCGATGCCGAACCAGCCGAATCCGTCCAATTCAGCGCGCGTCGCCGTCCCGAACGCCCATCCGAAACAGAACACCGACACAACTCCCCACAAGAGGCCCGGTTGTTGGTTGTCGTGTGTGGCGATTGGAGCGCGATAGGGATTCATGGCTTGGGAGCCTGTCGAGACAGTTACTTGATGCTAGCAACCAGTATAATCAACACACCCCCATCGATGCGGTCCGCCCGCGTCAAAACGACTCGACGCGCAGGATCGTGGATTCGACGCGACTTCCGTGACCGATCAGCCCGATGTGGAAATCCTATTTTGAACAATCGAACCCTTTACAAGATCCTCGCCAAAGCCGATTGGGACGACGCGCGAGCCGCGGGCGTTTTCTCAGGCTGCGGCATCGATTTGACCGACGGCTTTATCCACCTGTCCGGTCACAACCAAGTTGAGACGACGGCGAAGCTGTACTTTGCCGGACGAGAGGATTTGCTGTTGGTTGCCGTCGACGTCGATCAACTCGGTGAGACATTGCGGTGGGAGGCATCCCGTGACGGAGCCCTATTCCCGCATGTCTATGGTGACATTCCCTTGGACGCGGTGATCTCGGTCGATCCGTTGCCGCTGGGTGAAGACGGGAGTCATCGGTTTCCGGATTCGTTTGAATCACACTAAATCCGGCGATGTCCGGCCCCACCTCCTGCGTCGCTGACGGGGAGAAATGCAGTTCGGCCCGCAAATGACGACTGATTTCTAGAAGATCCGTCAATCGGCGACGGGAAAGGCCATCGCGGCGCGCTGGGCCTGGTCCAGCTGGGGCACGTCTCGCGGCACCACGAATTCGATCTCCGCGCCGCCCGCGTCGGGGTTGCGGGCGAGAATCTGGCCGCCATGTGCTTCCACGATTCGACGACCGATCGACAACCCCAGCCCTGTCCCGTGTTGCTTGGTCGTGTAGAAGGGTTCGAACGCACGGACCAGAGCTTCGGTGTAAAACGGTTGTCCGTCGTTATGAATGCAGACCCGTACGGCGGCCTGATTTCGGATCGTGGTTCGATCGTGTCTCACGCGGATGTTGACGCGACCGTGTGGCTGGTCAAAGGCGTTGTCCAGAATCTGATGAAACACCTCCTGGAACTTGCCGCGGTCGACGCACGCCAAATCATCGTCGGCGTCGCCCCCCAAGATCTCGATCCGGTTCGCCCAGGCGTCGCATTTCATTTGCAACTCATCAAACACGCTTTGACACAAGGGTGCCAAGTGGGTCGCCGTTCGACTCAACGTGATCGGTGCGGCGAACCGCCTGACCTCGTCGTAGTTCTCCAGCAAATCGGAAAGGGAGCGGCGGATCTTGCGAGACAGTTCCAGGTGGCGGTCGCTTTCGCTGAAGTCCAGTTCGAGCAGGTCCAGACAGGCGACGGCACGCTGCAGCGCGTTGCGGCTCTCGTGCGCCAGACCGCTGATCATCTTGGCGATCGCATCGAACCGTTCGGATTCCAACCGTTGGCCATCGAGCGTGCCCGAGTCGGACTTTGAAAAATTGGCCAGGATCAACGACTCGGATTGTTCTTCGACCGGGACCAGCGTGACGTCGACCACGATCTCCGAGCCGTCTTTGCAGACAACGCGTTGGGGCCCCCCCTGTTCCATGCCGATCGCTGCCTGTGCCATTGCGTGCGCCGAGTGTGCGTGTTCGTCACGTTGGCTGATCTCCGGTAGCAACCCATCAAGTGCTGATCCGGTGATCTCCGAACGCGCATAGCCGAACCAATGCCGGACATTCTCGTTGGCAAACAGAATGGTCCCCGCATGGTCCGCAACCACGACTGCGGACGGGGAAACTTCCATGACCTGACGTGTGAGCGACGAGTTGGAAAAGAGTTTTGCGAGTGAATTCATGGTTGGAACTGCCACGTGAGAGGACTCGTGAACACACCCCCACCCCGCACGCAGAGTGCCGAACCGGTTCAAAACTCAAATTTTCTTATTCCAAAAAACGGAGGATTTGAGACGGTTTTGTCAAGTGGGCATGAGTTTCGCAGGATGTGGATTTTGACTGATGTAACCAATCGTGTTTTCCCGTGGGCACGTCCCCGGCCGCCGGGTGCCCCGTCGCCAGCGGACGATGACCCCAAGGAGTTGATCCTGATGTCAACCGTGCGAACCTTCCATTCGGACTCGAATGCGGAATCGAGTGAAGTCCGCCAAACGGAACAGACTGGCCTGGCTGCCGGTGGTTGCGCGGGCACCAGCAACTCGCCCGATCGCAGCGACGTACCTTGCGGCGGGCCGGCGGGGGATGGAACGGCGCAACCGACCGCTTCCTCCAGCGAGTGTGAAAAGAAGGCCTTTTTCCGCGAGCTCCTCGCCCAATCCGGATCGGGGGAACTGCGGCAAATCGAGGTGGACGTGCGGGACGGTCAGATCCTTCTGCGCGGTCGCGTTTCAAGCTTCTACCAAAAGCAGATGGCGCAGGAATCGCTTTTGCCCGTGGCCATCGGAATGCAAATCTGTAACCAGCTCGAGGTCGATCCCTAGAACTACGGTCTTCTTTCGGTGTACCATGCAGCGGCTGCTTCTCCAGATGACGTCGTTTTTTTTCGTCGCCGGTGCCCATGAACGAATCACTCAGCATTCTTATTATCGAAGACGATGCTGACACGCTCACCAACCTCTGCGATATCCTTGAGCTGGACGGACATCATGTCGTCGGTGCCTGCTCGTTAGCCGAAGCGAAGGCACGGGCTGATCGCGACGCGTTTCAAATCGTGATTTCCGATCGCAAATTGCCTGACGGATTGATCGAGGATTTGCTTCCGGAATTGATCAATTCGGTCAAGGGATCCGACATCATCGTGATCACCGGGTTTGCCGACATGCAAAGCACGATCACGGCGTTCCGGTTGGGGGTGACCGACTATGTCATCAAGCCGATCATTCCGGAGGACTTGCGCAGTACGGTGCGTCGGATCGCGGACAAAAAGCGACTCGAGGCCGAACTGGCCAAAGAGCATGCGTTCGCCGAGCTGGTCCTCGACACGGCCGAGGCGATCGTGCTGGTCTTGGACCTGGAGGGCAAGGTGATCCAACTGAATCCGTACCTGGAACAACTCACCGGTTGGACTCCGGACGACCTGAAGGGAAAGAATTGGTTCGAAGTCTGCATCACCGCAGACGATCGGGAACGCGTCAAAGAGGTCTTCATTCGCACCGCCCACGACGTGCACACGCGTGGCGTCGTCAACTCCGTCGTCGGCAAAGACGGCCGCCTGTACCAGGTGCGATGGTCCAACACGACGCTCAAAAACCACAACGGCGAAGTCACGTCCGTCCTGGCCGTCGGCGTCGACATCAGCGACCTGACGGCGGCACAAACCCGGGCGTTGCAGTCCGAACGGCTCGCCGCCATCGGGCAGACGATGACCGCCCTGGCCCACGAGAGCCGCAACGCCCTGCAACGTATCCAAGCCGCCAGCGAACTGCTGGGGCTGGAGATCGCCGGAAATGAACATGCCCTCGGCGACCTGAAGAAAATCCAACGAGCCACCGACGACCTCAAGTGCTTGCTGGAGGAGGTTCGGTCGTTTGCCGCCCCCATCCAGATGCGTCCCACGACGGTCGGGCTGCCCGAGATCTGGCGGCGGGTCTGGGACGATCTCGCCGTCTCCCACTCCCGGCGTGACGTCCAGCTGATCGAAAATTTTCAGTCGTGCAACATCAAGGTCGATGTTGACACGCTACGAATGGAGCAGGTCTTTCGAAACTTGTTTGAAAATGCGCTGGCGGCTTGTCACGATCCGGTCCGCATCGAATTGAGTTGCGTGTGCGATCGTGATCACGTCAAACTCACCGTCCTGGATAATGGACCGGGAATGTCCGAGGAACAATTGGAAAAACTCTTTGAACCCTTCTTCACCACCAAGCAAAGCGGTACCGGGCTCGGACTATCGATCTGCCAGAGAATCATTGAAGCACATCGCGGCTCCATTGCGGCTCGAACACATCCCAACGGCGCCGCCTTTGAAATCAGACTCCCCCGCCAAAAATCCTGCGACGTCGAAATCTACCCCTAGCCGGCCGACGCAGCGGAGCAAGCGGAATGCATAATCAAGATCAAGCCGTGCTGCTGGCGATCCTGGAAGCCGCCGTGGATGCCATCATCGTCATCGACAGCAACGGAGCCATCCAGACAGCCAACCCGGCTACGACCCAGCTGTTCGGCTTCGAAAAGAGCGAGATGCTCGGACAAAACGTCAACATGCTGATGCCCAGCCCGTTTCGGGAACAGCACGATGGTTATCTGGCCAACTACCTCAAGACGGGCGAAGCGAAGATCATCGGAATCGGTCGTGAGGTGATCGGAAAACGAAAAGACGGCTCCACCTTTCCGATGCACTTGGCCGTCAGCCGAATGGCCGTCGGCGATCAAATCTTGTTCGCCGGGATCGTTCGTGATATCACCGATATCAAAAATGCGCAGCGACAACTGGCTCTGGCCAACGAAAAACTTGAACAACGCGTTCAAGAACGAACCGCTGAATTGCGTGCCGCACAAGCGGATCTGCTGAAATCAGAGCGGATGGCCACACTCGGTCAAGTCTCCGGCGGCATCGCTCACGAAATCCGAAATCCCCTCAATGCCGTCCGGACATCGGTCTACTATCTGAGGAACGTTCAAAATCCTCCCCCGGAAAAGGTGCATGAACACTTGGAGAGGATTGATCGGCAGGTCAGCATGATCGACAATGTGATCACCGCGCTTTCGGATATCGCTCGGATGCCCGAACCGTCCGTGATTGCCTGTGACGTGAACGAAATGCTCCGCAAAATTGTGTCCTCCGTTTCGATGCCGGCGAACATTCAAATCGAGACGGATCTGCCGGACAGCGGGTTCCAGGCGGCCATTGATCCCAACCAGGTTTCCATCGTTTTTCGCAACCTGATCCGCAACGCACGCGACGCAATGCCCGACGGAGGGAAAATCTCCATCGCCGGACAAATCGCTCCCGACGAATTGGTCATCCAGGTCTCCGACACCGGCATCGGCATCAAACCCGACGACTTGGCGCGCGTGATCGAACCACTTTTTTCCACCAAGGCGCGTGGGATGGGACTCGGGTTGGCCATTTCCGTCGCGATCTTAAAAAAGAACCAGGGGCGACTGGAAGTGGAAAGCCAACTCGGAAAAGGGACGACGTTTTCGGTGCACCTGAAGCCTTTCTCGGGGCAGGAACGAGGCCAAGATGAATGAGAGCGGATCAAGGGTCCTGATCGTCGACGACGATGCGGACATTCGAACCAACTTTGCCGATATCCTCAGCGATCTCGGCTACCAAACCACGACGGCCGAAGACGCCACCGCGGCGCTGCGGTGCGTTCGCGACAGTCGCTTTGACGTCGTCCTGCTGGACTATCAAATGCCCGGCATGGACGGCGCATCGCTGTACCGTGAAATCAAGAAACTGCAGCCCTCGGTGGCTGCCATCATGATCACCGCCTGGGCCGGCAGCGACGGCGCCCAGCAAGCGAAAAACGCCGGGACCTGGGACGTGCTGCGAAAACCCGTCGACATTCACGATCTGCTGGAAAAACTCGCCCGCGCCGCCAGCGCGCCGATCGTGCTGGTGGTCGACGACGACGAAGACTTCTGTCAGTCGCTTTGGCAAGTCTTGAACCTGCGGCATTTTCGCGTGGCGCTGGCACACAGCGAAGCCGAAGGGATCTCGCAGGCCAGTGACTCGCAATGCCAAGTTGCGATCGTCGATTTGAAACTCGGCAGCGGTGACGGACGCAAGGTCATTCGGCGGATCCATCAAGCGGTCCCGAAAGCACGCACCATCATCGTCAGCGGAGACCGGAAAATCGCTGCGGACGCCTACGACGAACTCGGAGACCAAGTCGTCAACGCCGTCTGTCAAAAACCCATCGACATCGACCAACTGCTGAGCATGATCGAAACCGACAGCGGCCGAAACTAGCGGGCGCAGTTCGATCCACAAGTCGAATTCCGATGCCCGGTGGACCGGCCTTGCGTTGGCCCAGTCTTGCGTTCAAGAACGATCAGCGGGGTCAAGAAAGGCTGTAGTAGGATAACGAGTTTTCCAACTCCGTCTCCTCCCGACCCAATTCACCAAACAAATCATCTTTGCTTTCTGCATCCCGCTCACTACCGGTATTCAGCTGGCCGTTGAATCGCAAACTGTCCACCAATTCATCAGAAACCTCATCAAGGGCAAGATTCAGATACAGGTTGCTCTCATCCGCGACGCTGTGCTGATCGCCCTGTGCCTGCTCGCTTGCCGGGAGGACGGCCGGAACGGTGGGCGCGTGCTGGGTCTGGGTCGCCTCCGCGTATTCAGCGCTGCCGAGATAATTGACGATCATCAGCGCATCGATTGCGCTGATCTTTCCGTCACGGTTTAGATCCATTAAATGGTGACCGGCGCTCTGGATGACTTCGCCTTCACGGTTCAACAGACTCATCGCGTTGATGATGCGAAGTGCGTCCATCGCAGTGACCTTTCCATCCCCCGAAACGTCATACCGACTGGATCCAACGACGTCCTCGGTGACGGTAGGAAGCGGATCTGCAATGCCTTCGGGGTCTGCGTTCTGATTTGCCAAATCAAACATGGCATCGGAGGTCTCGCTACCCGATATCACGCCGGTCGCATCGTCGAACTGATAGACCTTGTCGGATTTCTTGTCGACAATCCAAATTGAGGACCCGCCATTGGGATCCACGGTGATGCCCCGAGGCTCTTCGAGTGCCTCATCGGCGATTTCCCAACTGCCGACCAAGGCCTTCGAGGCAACGGAGTACTTGAACACTTTTTCCGTCCCGCCGTCATCGTCGACGACCCACAACGAAACCCCGTCGGTTGTGAGTCCTTTCGGGTGGTCGTTTTTAGAGTCGACGTTGTCATCCAGATTCAACGAAAAACTAGACGTCGGATTCAGATCACCAGAGGCATGTGTCTTGCCGTTGGCGTAATAGAACACCGCCTTCTCATTTCGGTCGACAATCCAGAGACCGGTGTTGTTGGGATCGGGATGCACGGCAATCCCCTCGGCTTCGCCGCCGATGCCATTGGCTTTCCACGAGCGGGCCAACGAACCATCGGAATTATAGACGTACACATACTTGTCTTTGTCAATGACCCATTTCAGATTGCCGTCCTGGTCGGCACTGACACCGCGCGGATCGGAATTCCCATCGGCAAGAGATGAATTACCGATTGAAATGCCGCCGTCGGTGTAGCTGTACAACGCATCGTCACTCTTATCGACAACGAAGAACTTGAGCGTTTCGACATAGTGATGGGCGAGATCGCTGGCCGTCAGTTCCGCTTCGCCCGTCAGGTCGTCCATCGAGTTGGCGGTTACCGTCCCAAGGTTCATCTGTTGACCCGGCACCGAGGCGATGATCGAAGCGCTGTAAATCCAGACTTCACCAGGATCCAGAACGTTGTTGTTGTTATCATCTCCCTCCTCCAAGATTGGCAACAAACCTTGATCGTCGGTGACGTCCACATTGGTCAGACCCACGTTCCCAACGTTGACCACCTCGTAGTAGAAGACCACTTCGTCACCGACGACGACGGAAGGTCCGGTCGGCGAGTCGGCAGGATCTCCAAGCCCGGTCGATTGGTATGCTGATCCATCCTCTCCATCGTAACCGACCAAGATAACACTTCCGACGGTATCCCCGAGCTGAATCGGTTGTGAACAAGACGTGTGATATTCCAGAATCTGGAGCGGATCGTCGCCCGCTTGGAATGCCGCGAAATCGTCAAAGATCTCGAAGACGGTATTCGAACCAAAGCTTCCCCCCACTGCAAAGACGGCTCCCTCCGCGACGGTCCCTTCAAAGAGGTTGCCACCGCCGACCACGATGTACGACTCTCCGTCGTTATCGGGAGTGCCAGTGGCGGTCGCTTTGCTACTGTCCTGGCCGGTCAACACCACCGTCCCCGGCTGGTATTCGAACGAGAGTGTGACGACCTTACCATTGACGTCACATTGATCTTCGCTCGACGGCGGCGTCGGAACATAAACATACTTTTCGAACACGAGCGGATTGACGATGTGATTGCTCATATCGGAATCCATCACCATCGTTCCCGCGGCGTCTTCGGCGGTAACCTTGGCCGTGTTCTTGTGTTGGCCCGGCTCGGTCACGATTTCCATGGCCTGGTAGTACCACAATTCGCCTGGATCCAGGAAACCGTCGTTATTGACGTCGCCGAAGTTGAATCCATTGGCTTTTTCAACCGGTACGGGCGAGAAATCGTCGCTGCCCAAACCCGGCATCTGGTCGTTCGTTTCGTTGTCATCAAAAACGCTGATGATGCTCAGCGGAACATTCCCCGGGTTGCTGACGACGTACGTCCATGTGGCTTTCTCGCCCAGTTGGGCCACCGGTCCGGTCGGCAAATCAGCATTCAAGCCGATGTTGTTGGGGTCGAACGGCGAATCGGTGGATAACATGACGCCTCCAAAATCGATGACGGGAGGGTCAATCACCGGCGGTAGCGTCGCTGAGCCGTCTTCGCCGTCGTAGCCCACCAAGACGACGCTGCCGACAACGTCGCCTAATTGGATGGGCTGTGAACACGACGTGTGGTATTCCAACGTCTGTAGCGGCGAGGCATTGGCCTGGAATGCGGCAAAGCTATCGTAGATTTCGAACACGGTATTGGACCCAAAATTTCCGCTCACCGTGAACGCGGCTCCTTCGACAACGGTGCCTTCAAAAAGGTCACCATCGCCGACGACAATGTAGGACTCGCCGTCGTCGTCGATCATCCCCGTCGCCGTCGCTTTGCTACTGTCTTGGCCTGTTACAACCGTCGTGCCTGGAATGTAATCAAACGTCAATGAAACAACTTTTCCGTTGATGTCACATTGGTCGCCCTGCGTGATTCCAGCCGTGACGGTGAAATGGGCCGGGTCCATGTCCATCACTTCTCCACCGCCCGAATTCGTGCCAACGACCGTCGCCTTGTCAATGTGCAGGCCCGGCGGGGTGGGGACGCTGGGTTCAGGAAGCGCACAACGGTCAAATCGGACGTTGTTGAAATTGATCTTGGGGCTCACAAACTGAGAGCATCCCTGGCCGTTGTTGATTTTCAGTTCGGTCAGTCCATTGTCGAAATGCGGGTCACTGTTTCCGTCATCGAAAACGATCAGGTCGTAGAAACCGACGCCATTGAGCACCGTGTCATTGAAGCTAAACACGGTGTCGCCGCTGTCGAGTGACTCACCGCTGTTGCTGCCACCTTGTCCATTGTTGTAGTCATGGGCTTTGACGAAAATTGCACCAAGTTCCGTCGTCGGGCCGCTCGGTCCCGCCGCGTTGGAATTGCCGAGGACGCCATCGCCGATCACGATGGTTGACTGATTGAGAACAAGATTGCTGTCGCCAAGAATTCGGAAAATCGCAAAGGTCCCAACCTCACTCTCGACCACCCAATTGGAGTTCGTGATCTTGAAATCGCTGTTGCCTCCATCGACCAAAATGTCGATCACGGCAATGCCATCGCCATTGAGGTCAAACGAATCAACATTGAGTTCGAAATAGTCGACGTCCTCAATGCCCTCCTGCGTCGGAAGCCCGTTGCCAGGACTTAACGTCACTTCAGGCGACAGATCAGTCACATACGTTTCAAACGCATCGAGTTGCGACCGCAGCATCGCCATTTCCGCATCCGCGTTCGCAGTCACTCCGGCGGGTGGAAGTGGTTGGCCGAGCCCCGAGTTGTCGAAGCCATCACCGACGCCGTCCGGGAAAAATTCGGAATTCGAGACGCTGCTGACGGGGTTGCTTGAGTCTGAGACTACCCCGACTTGGCCGTACAGTTCAACATTTGACATGTCAAACTTGGCATTCGGACTCGTGAGGGCCACATCTCCGGTCCAAGTTACACCTTCACCAACTTGCGCTGCGCCTGGCAAATAATCGGGTTGCGTGTTGTATTGATTGTCCACATCCACCCATTGGCTCCCGGCATTGTGCAGGAAGACGTCATCGTTGTCGAAGTCGACGTTGTCATTGATCTCGGTGGACAACACGATGATGTCTGCACCCAAATCACCGTTCTGTACATTGACCGCTTTCGCTGTGTCGTTGCTTGTCGTACCGACCAGCAAGTATTTATTGAGTTCGGAGACCGAGGGGACGCCTCCCGACGTAATCCGTTGTGTCGAGACGTACAGCCACTGTTCACCAAAATCAAGTCGATTGTCGTTGTCCGTATCTCCCACGTTCAATCCGCCTTCTAAAACGGGATCAGGCGAGAATTCGGTCCCTTGAACCGGTGCCAACACCAAGTCGGTAACTTGGATGTCTGACAACTCCGTCCCAGGAATCGGGTTGGTCACCACGTAGGTAAAGACCACAGTGTCTCCAGGACTCGCCTCGGGGCCGGTGGGCGTATCGGCATCGGCATCACCGAGCCCCGGGCCAAAATCGGGGGCCTCGATATTGCCACCCGGCGTACCGTCGTTGTATCCGACCAATGTCGCGCTCAGTGGCTGGGCTCCCAAAATGATCGGGGCCGAGCAGGACGTGTGATAATGGAACGACTGTAGCAGCGGCCCTCCCATGTCGTCAAAGAAGAAGACGTACGTGTTGGACCCGAAGCTTCCCGACGCGGTGAACAACTCGTCCTCGCTGACGTTGCCTTGGAAAAAGATGTCGCCAAAATCACTGGGATCGCCGTTCTTGGAAACAACAACGTAACTTGTTCCATCATCATCGAGCCCATTGTTCGCCAACACACCAGCCTTTCCGCTCGGCTGAAGCGGATGAAAGTCCGTACTAGGAATGTATTGGAACGTGAGGGATACCGGTTTATTTAACACCTCGCACACGTCGCCCTGAATTGCCGGCGACTCAACCCGTACAAGCTTTTCAATGTCGATCGGATTAACATCGATCCGAGTGAACTTTTCGATGTCTATTTCGGGAGCCGCGGGAGCAACGAGCCCCGCATCGAGCGTGCGGTTAAAATCACCCGACGCCAACGTGACCGTTTGGGTCATGCCGGCCATGTTCGGATCGGCATCGCTGTCCAAGTCATCCGGCACACCGGCAGCGTTGACCGCGGTGAAGACCTGGCCGCCGGGCAGCACGAACTGAACCGAATAATCACCGGGCACCAGGCCGGCAAACTTGTAGCCGCCATCGCCGTCCGGGGTGCCGTCGCCGTCCAGGTCGATGTTCGCCGTGACCGTCGTTTGGATGACCGTTCCGAAGGCATCCTTGAGGTTCACCGTAACACCGTTGACGCCCGGTTCGTTAGCGTCCTGTTGTCCGTTGCCGTTGGTGTCTTCCCAGACGAAGTCACCCAGCGCCGCCAATCGGTAGAAACCCTGATCGATGGTCGGGTTGTTCTCACCGGAGACGAGCGTGACGATCGGAGCGACCAAGCC
>NZ_NTFY01000098.1 GCF_002289565.1 Rhodopirellula sp. SM50
GTGGTCAAAGTCACAGCGGCCGTAAATCGCTCCTCACGAACAACCACAGTCCATTCTAATGGAACTGTATTTTCGTTATACGAGCGGCCGGGCATTTCGGCGCCCGCCCGAGGCCTTACGGCCAGCGGCTCACCATTGACTCCGCAGATCCGGATTAAATCGACAGGCTGTGACGCTTCCCGCTGGTGTTGGCACGTGAATCTGTCCCCGGACGCCCGTTGAAATCGCAAACCGGCGCGTCTTTTCCGGGTGGGAGATGTTAAGCTGGTTGCTTTGACAGATGGAAACGGCCAGCGTTTTCTGTTCTCCATGCACCCAAGCCGACATGTTGCCTTATCGCCTCAGCTTTGAGCATCCGATTTATTTGTGGTTGATGCTGGCGTTGCCGGTGTTGTGGTACCTGGGATTCCGATCCCTGGGTGTACTGGGCAAGACCCGGCGTGCGTTGGCATTGCTGCTACGAACGCTGGTTTGGACGATTTTGGTGTTTGCCTTGGCGGGCGTGCAATTGGTTCGCGTCAGTGACGTGATCACGGTGATGTACGTGCTGGATCAATCCGAAAGCATTCCCAGCGCGAAACGCCAGGTGATGTTGGACTTTGTGGTCCGCAACGTCAAACGACATCGTGACGGCCGTCGCGGTGACAAGGCCGGCATCATCGTGTTCGGCCGGGACGCGTCGATCGAGATCCCGCCGTTTGACGATGAGATTCGATTGCGACGTCTGGAAAGCTTGATGGATCGCAGCGATGCGACGAATCTGGAATCGGCGTTGAATCTGGCCCAAGCGACGATGCCCGAAGACACCGCACGGCGGATCGTCGTGGTCACCGACGGCAACGAGAACCTCGGCCAAGCGAGAAAGCTGGTCGCGCGGGTCGCGGCGGCGGGCATCGGCATCGATGTGGTTCCGGTGATGCTCGATGCCAAGAGTGAAGTGCTGGTTGAGAAAATTGACTTGCCCAGCGACATCCGCAAGGGGCAACCGTTCGAGGCCCGGATCGTCGTCAACAACTACACCGACGCGGCACCCGAGGGCGGCGAACCGACCAAGGGCAAGATCCGTGTCAAACAGAAAGTCGGCGACAACGAATCGATCTTGCTGGAACAGGACATCACGCTGGACCCCGGCAAGAACGTGTTTCCGTTGCGGCACACCATCGACCAACCGGCGCCGTACATCTATCAAGCAGAGTTCGTCCCCGACAGCAAGGACGACGACGGGTTGCGTCAGAACAACAGCGCGACCGCCTACACGCACGTGCGTGGTCAAGGACGCGTGTTGCTGATCGAAGACCGAAGTCGTCTGGGCGATTTCGATTTGCTGGTCAGCCGGTTGCGAGACAACAACATCGAAGTCGTCACACAAACCAATGACAACCTGTTCGGTTCGCTCGCCGAGTTGCAAGCCTACGACGCCGTGATCCTGGCCGGCGTCCCACGCGTCTCGGGAAGCAATGAAAACGAAATCGTTTCCTTCACCGACCCGCAAATTGAAATGCTGGTCCGCAACACGCAACAGCTCGGCGCCGGATTGCTGATGCTCGGTGGGCCGGAAGCGTTTGGTGCCGGCGGTTGGACGGGTTCGGAAATCGAAAAAGCGATGCCGGTTGATTTCAAGATCAAGAACGCCAAGGTCCAAGCGGTCGGCGCGCTGGCCTTGATCATGCATGCCAGCGAGATGGCCGATGGAAACCACTGGCAAAAAGTGATCTGCAAATCGGCCATCGAACAGCTCGGCCCGTCGGACTTGGCCGGCGTGCTGCACTGGAATTTCAACGGCGATGCGTGGCTGTGGGGCGGCTATCCGTCCTCGCCGGGGTTGTTGGAAGTCGGCCCGAATCGCCGCAACATGCTGGCCCGGATCAGCAAGATGACGCCCGGCGACATGCCGCAATTTGACCCGGCGATGAAGATGGCCGTGAAATCGCTGTCGTCGGCCCCGGCGTCGGTCAAACACTGCATCATCATTTCCGATGGCGACCCCAGCGACCCCATGCCCGGCACGATCGCCGCCTTCAAAAACAACAACATCACGATCAGCACCGTTGCGGTGGCCTCGCACGGTCTGGCCGGCAGCCAGCGTCTGCAGAAGATCGCGACGCAAACCGGCGGCAAGTACTACAGCGTCAAATCGGGTCGCGCCTTGCCGAGGATCTTTCAGCGTGAAGCGCGTCGTGTCTCCAAACCCCTGGTGTACGAACCGCCCGGCGGCGCGGTCCCCGAAGTCATCTTTCCGCATGCGTTGCTCGACGGGATCGATCGCGTTCTGCCGCCGGTCACCGGGTTTGTGATGACGCAGACCAAAGACAGTCCGCTGGCGCAGGTGTTGATTCAATCGCCCAAGCCGGACCAACCGGAAAACGCGACGATCCTGGCCGCTTGGACGTATGGGCTGGGACGAACGGCGGTGCTGACGACCGATGCCGGGGCGCGTTGGGCCAGCGCCTGGAACGACTGGGCCGACTACGACAAATTCTATAGCCAGCTGGTACGCTGGCTGATGCGACCGACCGGCGACACGGGAAAATTCACGATCGCCACCAGTGTCAAAGACGGCCAAGTCCAAGTCGTCGTCAACGCGCTGGCCAACGATGATTCGTTTCTGGATTTCCTGGAAATGAACGCGACGGCGCTCGATGCGAATTTGAATCCGATCCCGCTGAGCATGCGACAAGCAGCCCCCGGACGCTATGTCGGTTCGTTCCCGGCGACGACCGCGGGCAGCTATTTCGTCAACGTCGTCCCCGGCCCTGGCGCCGCGCCGCTGACGACCGGTGTCACCGTGCCCTACAGTGACGAGTACCGCGTCCGCGAAACCAATCTGGCGCTGATCGAGTCGCTGGCGGCGACCGAGCCGCGCGGCGGGACGGTCGGCGAAGTCACCGCGCCGCTGGAAAACCGGGCGAGCGAAGAACTGGTGGAAACCAACGCGTTTCGCGGCGGGTTGGCACTGGCACGCAGCATCCGAGACGCCTGGCCCTGGTTCGTGCTGGGCGGTTGCTGCCTGTTCCTCGGCGACGTCATGGTCCGCCGCATCGCCTTTGATTTCGGCTGGGTCAGCCGGACGATCAAAAAGATGCGCGGCGAACAAGACTCGGCCACCCAAGTCGTGACGCGGCTGGACGCACTGCGAAAGAACAAATCACAAATCGACGAGGACTTGCAGAAACGCCGGGCCAACGTTCGATTTGAACCGACCCGCGTCGAATCGTCCGACGACCAGGTTGAACTGTCCGACATCGGCCAAGCGACATCCAAATCGACCGAAACCAAATCCGTCGAAGCGCCCCCTCAAACCAGTTACACCGAACGACTGCTGGAAGCCAAACGCCGCGCCCGCAAGGACAAGGGCGAGTAAAAGAGACGGTTTTTTTCCGATCGCGTCGCCTTCTGATCGCCGTAGAGGACGAGACGAGGGTCAAAAAATGGTTTGGTCAAAAAATGTCGTCACCTCGCCAGCAGGCCCTCGATCAGGCGCAATTCTTGCGATCTGAAGGAAGAAAAGCGTTGTAATTGGCGACAAAAGGCATAGGATCGTTGCTCGTTACCCAGTGTCCGTGACCAAAGCCTTCTCCCCAGAGAATCACTTCGATGCTTCAGTTGACGAGCCCCCTTTTCGCTCTTCGTATTCTCGTGCTTTGGGCGTTTGTCGCGTCGGCCGCCCACGCCGATGTGTTCACCGCGATCAACTATGGCGCCGCCGATGCCAACGAGCAAATCGCATTCGATTCCATCAACGACTTTCGCGCCGATCCGCGAAATGGACTGTACAAGGCGTTTCAGATCCTCGGGTACGGCGACACCAAGACCGCGTTCGACTCGCTCTTGTCTGGCCAAACGTCACACACTTCCGGTTGGTGGAGTAGCAACTTCGGCAATAATCTCGTGACCGGAAGCATGGACTTCTTTCAAACCGTTCCGGCGACGATCAAATCTCAGTTTGACAGTTTACCGACCGCTGGTTCACTGAGCCCCTACGCTTGGAGCGATAACATCGGATGGTCGGCACATCAGTATGCGACGTGGGTTGAGAACGACGCCGGGACAACTCCGAACCCGCACGCGGTTTCCGGCGCGCCGGGTCTTGGTGATCGGTTCACCAATGCCGGCGTGAACTGGTCATCGGTTGGAGAAAACATTGCTGCCGATTGGCCGCTCAGTCCGGATCTGATGCACATGGGGTTTGCGATCGATTGGGGAAATGGCGTCGATGGAATCCAGAACCCTCCGGGGCATCGCAACTCGATGCTCAGCAGCGACTTTACCCACGCCGGCATCGGTATCGTTGACGCGGGCTGGACGCTTGGTGATGCCACTCAAGTTCAGCACCTGGCCCGAACATTTTCGACGGACGACTCGATTTTCTACGGCTACGTCACCGATGGATTGACGGGAGATGCGCTGATGGGCGTTTCCGTTGACTTGTACGATGCCTCCAATGTGTTGCTCGGCACGACGACCACCGATGCTCTAGGAGCCTACACCATTGAGTACGATAATGGCTTCGGTTCGCCCGATCGCGTCGACATCTTTGCCTTTGGCCGTACCGCGAGCAGCACAGGACTAGGCATTGCCGGTTCCAACTACTTCTTGGATGCGGCGATCACGGCGGTTCCCGAACCGTCATCCTTTTTCGCGTTGACGACGTTCGCGATCCCCGCGGTGCTGCGACGGCGCAGGAAATAAGCAACGGACAGCGAGCACTAGGCTCTGTCCCTAAACGACGTTCACCGCCAGTAAACCGCGAAAACGGGGTCAGGAGTCAATAGCCGGAACGGCCCTACGGATGCTTCGCACGATTGACTCCTGACCCCCTTTTCGCTCGCAGGACTTTAGGGACAGAGTCCTAGGGCACCACCCAAAACGCATCGATTGCGCCCGATGCGTCGTAGTCGATCATCGACCGTACGTGCCCTTGGCGGCGGAGGTACAACCAGTCCGCGTGCCGAACCGTGGTCCGCACGATTCGGAAATTCTTCCGTCCGCGTTCGGACACCTCTTGCGTAACGAAGCGGTCTGCAGTCGATGGGGGCAGAGGATCGTTGACACGCTCGCCCGGCGGATCGATGGAGAGATAGGACGCGCGGCTGTCCGCTGCCGTTTGTTTCCATACTTCGTCGGCTTGTTCCCCGTCAATCACCTCCGCCATGCCATCGAGTCGCAGTTGGATTTTCGTCGTTGCTTCATAGAACAGCCAGCACGCCAAAGCGGGGGAGTGGCCGGAATTCAGTTGTCGAATCTTGTCCGATCGCACGTCGGTGTAGAAATCGATCGTCCGCCGCTGCTGATCGGCATGACGCAGTACCACCTTGCGACATTCGGGGCGGGGGAACTGCGGGTGCGCCGAATCGATCGTCGAAAATGCCCCCAGATTCCAGGGGTGATCGGAGGAGTCGGCACCGTCCCGCAGGCTTTGCCAAATGAGGTCGTCCAACCCGCTCAGGGGCTGGTCGGAGTGAAGCAAACCGTCAAAAGCCGACTGGAGTTCCACGGATGATCTCGCTGTTGGACAGGAAAACGCCCGATCGTATCCGATTTTGTAAAATCCGTTCACTCCCGTGCCTCGTCTGTATCTTCGGACAACGCATTTTCCGCTGCAGGCGTATCGCATGAGCGACGATCCGGAACCGATCGAACCGACAACGACAGACGCCCGATGCGAGCGTCTGGAGCTGTTTTTCGATTCCTGTCCGGACGAAATTCTGGGGACGCTGTATTACGTCGTCGGAAATCTGGAGGACGCCCGGGATGCGTTGCAGGAAACGTTTTTGAAGTGCTGGCATCGCCGGCACCAGATCGATGACATCCAAAATCTTCGGGCCTGGGTATTTCGAATCGCGCTCAATACCGGTCGCGATTTTCGAAAAACCGCCTGGAATCGTCGTCGAAAACCCCTGCAAGAGGACCATCCGATGGCTTCGACCGCTGACAGCCCGACGGACGGGCTGATGAAAAACGAGGAACTCACCCGGCTCCGGCAGGCCGTTTCGACGCTGCCGCCGGAACAGCAAGAGGTGTTTTTGCTGCGGCAAAACGGTGACCTGACGTATTCCCAGATCGCCGACGCGATGTCGTTGCCGCTGGGGACCGTCAAAACCCGTATGCGTTCGGCCATCCGTCAACTTCGCCAAAGCGTGGGAGACCTGTCATGAACCACGAGCCAAATACCAATCACCCGCCCACCGACGACGACGACTTGCGACAGTCCCTGCTGGAACTGCACTACGGATTGCTGGAAGACGACGAGTCGGAGGAATGGAAACGACGCATCGAAACCGATCCGATCGTGGCACAGCGGTGGGCCGAGACGCTGCTGGTCGCCTCCAAACTGGCCGCAGCCGCCAAGGTCACCGCGCCGGCCAGACGGGAAACCATCGCTCCCCCGCCGACGCCGCGCCAACCGGCGAGCACACAGCAGGCGAGTCACCCGGCGTCTGCAGAAGCCTCTCCCGCAGCCCCCGATCGCTTTCTGCGTCTCTGGCTGGGGTCGCTGGCGACCGCGGCGACGCTGGCGATCGCCATCAGCGGCATTCGCTACCTGAACCAACGCCCCGCATCGCCCGACGTCGGTCTGCGTGTGGCGGTGCAACCGGTCGCCGGAGCCGACGCGGCTGCGCGAAACGAGTTTCTGGTCGCCGTGGGTCCCAAACCCGCCGATCCGACGCTCGGCGAGACGCTGGATCCATCAATGCCGGTGGTGCCGGCGACGATCTCCTTTAAAGTCCTCTCCAAAGGCGCCGTGTTGTTCTTCGGGACCTCCGAAACGACGGGGCAAGGCCCCTGCCGGATCCGTGTGCCCGACGACATCGCGATTCCCGGCGATGCGGTGTTGCACGTCGACGCCAACCCGACCGGTCGCAAGGGTCTGGTGCGATTGACGGTGCCGCTGGAACCGACGCGTTGTTTGACGTTCCTGTCGACCGATCGACCGGTTTATCGCCCCGGCGAAACCGTGTTCTTCCGGTCGGTCACGCTCAATCGTCGAACGCTGGCGGCGCATCTCGACGTCCCGATCCGTTTTGAACTCTTCGACGCCAGTGGTGCGACGGTTGAAGGCGCGATTCTGGAAGGCGTTTCTGAGCGGGGCGTCGGCAACGGTGCGTTTGTGATTCCCGAATCCGCGCCCGGTGGAACGTACCAGTTGATCGCCAAAAGTCTGGACGGATTTTTTCCGGACCAGGTCTGCGAATTGGAAGTGCGTCGTTACCGAGCCGTTCGATTGAAAACGGATCTGGAGTTTTCCAAACGGTCCTACAGTGCCTCCGACCGCGTCGAGGCCACGTTGACCGTCCGCCGGGCGGATGATTCGATCCCCGTCGCCGCCCCGGCGCGGATCCAAGCCGTCGTCGACGGTAACGTCATTCATCAATCAACCAGCTCACTGGGTATCGACGGAGAGCTTGCGGTCGCGTTCGACTTGCCCAAAGTGATCCGCGAGGGCGAGGGCACGTTGTCGATCGCGATCGACGATGGATCGGTCACCGAAACCGCCGCCCGCCCGATCCCGATTCACACCGGACGCGCGGAAGTCGATTTTTATCCCGAGGGCGGCTACCTGGTCGGCGGGGTCACCAACCGCGTTTACTTTGCCGCACGTGACCCCGACGGCAATCCGATCGAGATCGCCGGCGAAGTCCTTTCGCAAGCCGGGCGGATGGTCGCGAGCATCAAGACGGTCCGCGACGGCATGGGGCGGTTCGAGTTCAAGCCCGAGTCGGGACAACGTTACTCGCTGAGGATCACGTCGCCGCTGGACATCACCGAGACACCTTGGTTGCCATCGGTCGTCGAAGCCTTGCCGGTGTTGGATACCGGTGACGGTGTGTTTGACCCCGGCGATCCGATCTCGATGACCATTCGCAGCACCAAACGTCGACCATGCATCGTTCGCGTGGTCTGTCGCGGCGAACTGGTGGGGGTCAAGACGACTGAAATCGGCATCGGCGACACATCCGTGACGGTACCGATTCAAGACCGCGCCGCCGGCGTGATTCGCGTCACGGTGTTGGATGCCGAAGGCGAGACGGCCACGCCGTTGGTCGAGCGTTTGGTCTATCGCAAAGCCGTCAAAAAGCTGAACGTCACCGCCAGTGTGGACGATGACCGTCGCGTCCATGCACCCGGCGAGTCGGTGCGGATGACGATCGCGGTCACCGACGAAAACGATCGCCCCGTCCCCGGAGCGGTCTTGGGTGTCCGCGTCGTGGACGACGCCGCACTCAGCTTGCGACAACAGGATCTGCCGTCGATCGCAACCCATTTCTTCTTGACCAGCGAGATTCAATCACCGGAGGATTTGGAACACGCCGATTTCTATCTCGACGATTCGCACGAGGCGGCCGAGAGTTTAGATTTGTTACTGGGCACCCAGGGCTGGCGACGGTTTGTCAGTGGATCACCGGATCAGTTTAACGAAACCTTTCGCGACGCCTTGACGCGGTTGCTGGAACTGGACGGGCAACGATCGGAATTGACGGGCCGGACACAATCCAATGAGGCGACGATCGCAGCCCAGCTGCACGAGTACCGGATCCGCATCGCAGCGGCCTGGCGGAGCTTTGTTTCCGAAGTTCGCATTGCGTTGATCTTGATCGGCACGTGTTGGTTGATCGGTTTGTTGGTCCGCCCGCGAAAAGCCGGCGCGGTCGCCGCCGGACTGCTGTTGTTCGCGGCGATCATGCTCTCGCAATCCGGTTGCGGCAGCCAAGGGAATTATCGCGTGGAGGCGACGTCGGAATCCGCCCGCGATCAGATGACCGCCGGCGACATCGCACCGATGTTAGAAGCACCGTCCGCATCAAGTTCCGCCGATGAAGCACGCATTCGCAGCGAAGAAGAACAAGCCGAAGCATCCGGTGCGGACGCGGGCGCTACCCAGCCGTTTGTCCAACGCGTCGTCCAAGCCTTCTTGGGCCAGCGTGGCTCGAAGGTGCCGACCGAGGTGTCACAAACGCGACTGACCCCGGAACAACTGCAACGCCTGGCAAAGTCGCGCGACCTGGATGCCCAAGCGTTGGCCGATCAATTGATGGACGAACTGCGGTTTCCGATTCGTCAGTACGCCCATCTGCATCGCCGCAGCGAAGACGATGTCCGCAGCGACTTCACCGAAACGGTGTATTGGAATCCGATGATGGTGACCGACTCAACGGGAACGGCGACGATTCGATTCGATCTCTCGGACTCGCTGACGATGTTCCGCGTGGACGTCGACGCGCACAGCACCGACGGCCGGTTGGGCAGTGGCGGCGGCGCGGTCGTGACCGAAATTCCGATTCAAGTCGAACCGAAACTGCCGTTGGAAGTCACCGGCGGCGATCGCATCGACTTGCCCGTGGGGCTGGTCAATGCGACCGACCAGGACGGGGCGTTCGAAGTTCAATTGCAACTGGACCCGGCATTCACGGCGACTCGCCGGTCTGGGCTGACCTCCGTTGCGGCCGGCGACCGAACCACGGAGATCTTTTCCCTCAACGTCACCGAACCGGCCAAACCCACCGACGCCAAGGTCCGCGTCTCGGCCACACTCAGCGGCAGCACGCTTGCCGATCAGGTCGAACGATCCGTGCGAATCGTTCCCGACGGCTTTCCGTTTGACGTTTCTCAATCGGGATCGCTGTCCAAGTCGGTTTCTCTGTCGTCGAACTTGCCCGATACGGTGGTGCCCGGTTCGTTATCGGCCAACATCGAATTTTTCCCAGGCCCCCGATCACAGTTGAGCGCGGGATTGGAAAGCATTTTGCGAGAGCCACATGGGTGTTTCGAGCAAGCGTCGGCGTCGAACTATCCCAATGTCATGGCATTTCAGCTATTGCAGATCGAAGGTGTCGTCAATCACGCCACCGAACGCCGCACCGTGTCGCTCTTGCGTCGCGGCTATCGAAAACTGACCAGCTATGAATGCTCCACGCTGGGTTATGAATGGTTCGGCAACGATCCCGGCCACGAAGCGTTGTCGGCATTCGGATTGATGCAGTTTTCCGAGATGGCGAAGATGATCGACATCGATCGCGAGATGCTCAGTCGCACCCGAAACTGGCTGCTCTCCAGACGTGACGGCAAGGGCGGCTTTCAACGCAACCCACGCCACCTGCATGTCTGGTCGGTTCAGCAAGAGGTCGTCAATGCGTACTTGTTGTGGGCGCTTTCACAAGCCGATCTGGCTGCGGGCGATGTGTCCGGTACGGAGTCGGAACTGTCGGCCGAATTGGATGCGATGCAACAGGTGGCAGAATCCTCTGACGATTCCTATTTGATCGCATTGTCCGCCATCACCCTGGCCAATGTGGGCCGAGACCGCCAGGCGGCGACGTTGCTGAAGCGGCTCGTGGATCTTCAAAACGCGGATGGCAGCTTCGTCGGCAAAACCACGATCACGCAAAGCGGCGGGATCTCGCGGACCGTCGAGACGACCGCGTTGGCGATCCTGGCATTGGCCCGCAGCGACGACCATCGCGGCGTGGCACAGAATGCGGCAACGTGGCTGATCAAAAACCGACGGGGTGGCGGATTCGGATCGACGCAAGCGACAGTGTTGGCGCTCAAGGCCTTGATCGCGATGCACGATCAAATGGTCGGCGGCGACGGCGGCAGCGTCGATGTTCTGGTCGATGGTGAGGTCGTTGAAACAGTTCGCTGGGACGGGCGCCCCGCCGAGGGCGTGACCTGGCAGATGACACCGGCGCTCATCGATGCGTTCGTTTCCGATCCCACCACGCGTTTGACGCTTCGCAGCAGCGATGCCGCAAACCTGCCCTTCACGCTCCGCTTCACCGGGCGGACGACATCGCCGTCAAGTGATCCCGAATGCCCGATCGCGATGAAGCTGTCCTTTGCCGGGCAGTCCGATCAGGCAAACGTCCAAAGCGGCGATGCGATCGATGTCATCGCAGAGGTGAAGAACGTGACGAACACCGGACGCCCGATGACCGTCGCCGTCGTCGGCCTTCCCGGAGGCCTTGAACCGGTCATCGAGAGCTTGGAGAAGCTTCGTGAATCGGGTGAAATTGATTTCTATGAATTGCGCGGCCGCGAAGTCGTCTTGTATTGGCGGACCTTCGCACCGGCTGAATCCAAACGGATTCCGATCGCCTGTGTAGCCCAGATCGCGGGAAAATACACCGGTCCGCCCAGTCGGGCGTACTTGTATTACACCGCCGAATCGAAGACCTGGCACAAGCCGTTGGTGGTCGAGATCAAGTAGCGCTGGTGTCGAGCCTTGAGCTGATTCCCCGCTCGCTGCGGAGCAGCGAAAGCGGGCGGCGAAAGCCTGGACACCAGCGCATGTTGGTGTCCAGCCTTCAGGCGATTCCCACTCGCTCACATCACGCGAACGGGTCGTACTGGCCCGGGACGGGAATCGGGTACTTGCCGTCGGGTCCGGGCAGTGCCGACTCCGGCGGAGCGGTGTCGATGGTGTAATCATCGATCCCGGGTGCCAGCTCGCGTCCCTTGTTCAGCAGGTCATCCCACTTGATGACCTTGCCGCTGTAACACGCTTCGCGGCCCAGGATGGCGGTGAACGTCGACAGCGCGCCGTACTCGCCTTCGTTGTAGATCTCTCCGCGGCCGAGTGCCGCGATCAGATCGTTCTGTTCTTGCTGGTGGCCTTGTTGACGCTCGCCGCTGAATTTCCAATCACCGCCTTCGCCGGAGATTTGCGATCCGGACACGTCGGCGGTTCCCTTGGTGCCGTGGGCGTACTCGGCCACGTGCGTCCAAGAGCCTTTCAAGTGGCGGCCTTGGCTGAACATTTTGGTGCCATCGGCGAAGGTGTATTCGCAGAAGGTGTGGTCAAAGATCTGGCTCTTGGTCGGATCGCCATCCATCCGCTGCTCGCGTCCACCCATGCCGTTGCACTCGACGGGGTACTCGCCTTTGAGCCAGCAACCGACGTCCAGGTTGTGGATGTGTTGTTCGCAGATCTGGTCGCCGGAAAGCCAGTTGAAGTGGTACCAGTTGTTGCACTGGAATGCCATTTCGGTCTGCTCTTCGGTTCGGTTGCGGTACCAGATGCCGCCGCCGTTCCAGTACACGCGGGTGGCGATCACGTCGCCGATCGCGCCGTCGTGGATCCGTCCGATCGTTTCCAGGTACTGAGCTTCGTGACGGCGTTGCAGTCCGATGCCGACCATCAAGTTCTTCTTCTTGGATTCTTCAACGCTGGCCAAGACACGCCGGACGCCGGTGGCATCGGAGGCGACCGGTTTTTCCATGAAGATGTGCTTGCCGGCTTTGACAGCCGCTTCGAATTGTTGCGGTTTGAAGCCGGGCGGCGTGGCGATGATGACCAGGTCGGCGTCGACTTCGAGCAGTTTCTTGTAGGCATCGAGTCCGACGAACTTGCGATCGGCCGGCACATCGACCTTGTCCTTGTAACGCTTGGACAGGGAGTTGATCGTGGCCGAAGCCTTGCCGTCAAACGCGTCGGCAACGGCAACCAACTTGGTGTTTCCGCCGGATTTGAAGATGTTGACCGAAGCGCCATTTCCACGGCCGCCGCATCCGATCAGGGCAAACTTGATTTCGTCGCTCCCTTGGGCGTGAGCGGTGCGGGCGATGGTGCTGGTCAGGGTCGCGCCGGCGGCCGCGGCAGTGGAAGTTTTCAAGAAGTTACGTCGGCTAGGATGATTTTCCATCTGTTGGTCCTTTCGGAATGATCAACTCGGCGGGCGGCGATGCGACACGTGCGTCGTCGGCCGGCGAGTTTTTTAGGAATGGGAGTTCGGTGGGCAACAAGATCACGCTGCTGTATTGTAAAGGCAATCACGCCCCATTTGACTTTGCATGCACCGTTTTCTGCGAAGGTTTTTTTCGGCCAAGCCGTTTTTTCTCGATCGGGGCGGCGACACCCCAGACCCATGCGACCGCGCCGCAGGAGCAACCGATGTTGAACCCCAGCGACCCGACACCATCCGACCAGGTGGACGAGACGTCTCCGTCCAACCGGCCGGAGACGAAACAGCCACCGAACACGGGATTGCCGGTCGAATCCGCAGCGCCGACCCCGCCGGCATTCGGTTGCATTGTCTATTTCGCCTGCGACAACGGCGTGTTTCGCGGTCGCGTGGCCAATCTGGCAGAAATTGAGGTATCGGCATCCAGCCAACGCGAAATGCTCGGACAAATCGTCGCACGCTTCAAATCGAGCGTCTCCGGCAGCCTGGACAAAGGCGAAACGCCCGCCTGGATTGTTCCGCCGGCAGACAAACGGCCCGGTGAAACCAAGCTGTTTTTGCCTGTGCACCTGTAGGTTCGAACGGAAACGACGTGTCGGATCTTGTGAGTGGGATAGGCTTCCAGCCTGTCATTCCAGCAGCGACAGGCTGGAGGCCTACCCCACTTATTTTCCGTGCGTTGCTAACGCCTTCCATACCAGCGCAGGTGGTGATGACCCCGGCGGGGTCAAAGCCGGTAGCCGGAGGTGAGCGCAGCGACACCTCCGGACAGCGGGGCACCCACCTAAAGCGCCCCCGGAGGGTGTCGAAGCAAATCGCGCCGAAGCCCTCGGACCCGGCCGCCCCGAGTGGGAAAACATCCCGATCAACTTCTTCGAAAAGGCGGTCTGCGTCACCGCCGGCAGATTGATTCGCTGCGACCCCGTCCGGTGACGTCGATTGTATAAGTGGCGGAGTTGATCGCAGCGGAAGTCGTCAAGACTTTCGCTGCGCCGGCCCTCTCTGGCGTTTGCTTGCTGCGCAAACGCCGTCTCTCCCAGAGGGAGAGAATCTAAATCGGTTGCCAAATCGTGCAGTAATTCAATCGACTTTCCCCGGGAGACTCGGTTCGCGATCGCTCGCCTTTGACGACAAATTGATCGCAGGGCCAACGGGCAGGCGTTACCGCAACTGCACGGCGATGCAGACTTCGCAGCGGTTTCGGGCCAACTGACGAACTTGCACGTCGACCGGATTCCACGCCTGGATCTGTTCCAGCCAGGCATCGACTCGCCCCGCCGCGTCGTAGTTGCCCAGCTTCATCGTCAGCAACATTCCCGTTAACGAGCACTCACGGTGCGTCACGATGTGCTCGATCGTCGTGAGTGTCTTTTCGGGTTTGACGTTCGAATCGGCCAACAGCCATTTAACGTTGCGAAACTCTCGGCGGGGCAGATCCCCGGCGCGGGCGCGGAGGTGTTTGAATCGTGGGTGATTGGCAATCCGCTCGTCCATTTCCGCCGGATCGATTCCGATCACCTTCAACCCCAATTCGAGCAGCCGTCCGCAGGCACCACCGGGGGCGCTGCCGATTTCGACCACCACGTCACCGGGGGCGAAATCGAAACCGCTCCAGGTAATCGATTCGGCGGCTTTGTAATAGGCGCGCGAGATCGGTTCATATTGCGGCTCGATCGGCTGCACGCCACCGGGCCAACGCGAATGCCACTTGGCTGCGGTGTGCCATCCGATCATCCAATCGTCCGGATCGACCAACACCAGATCCAGCACGCGTTCACCGGGCTCGGCGATGCGATTGGGTTGATCCCCGCGGACCCATCGATCCGCAAGTGCCGTGTGGATTCGCTGGGCGACCAGCTTGGAGACTTCATCGACCCCGGGTTCGAAGCCGAACTTTCCGATCGGCAGCCGATCGCGCGGCCAGACGTGCAGTTGATCAAACGTCCGCCCGCCGGCAAACGTTTCGTCCAGCAAATCGACCAGGCGAGTCACCTGGGTTTCGCCATCGGCCCCTTTCAGATGGCCGATCGAGTGCGCCGCGGTGCGGATGAAGGTCCCGCCGGGCAACGGCATCGGCTGATCGTGTTTGGCGGTGACGAAGCCGGGCCGTGAAAACGCCAACCGCCAACCCGCCGCGGCGATCGATTGTTTGACCTGTTTTTCGGCGCCATTGGCGCAGCACAACATGGCAAAGGTCGGCTCGGCGGTGGGTTTGTCGGGAGAGGTCATGGTCTAAGTTTTGTGAGGAGAAAGTGGGAGAGGCATCCAGCCTGCCATACTCAAGTTCTTTCTGAGCGGTAGGTGACGCTGTGCGTCACCTCTCAGCCGTGACGCACAGCGTCACCTACCGCGTGGAATCGACGAGCTTAGAAGCCTATCCCACTTTGGCGGACGTCAATTTTGCGACCACCGCTCAAGCCGCTGGCGAATCCCCGGAATCAGCTTGCCGGCATTTTCGAAATACAGCTTTCTCAACACCTCGTCGGGCAGATCGACACCATAGATCTGCCACAAACCTTGCGGCGGGGGCACTTTTTCGCTGTACGGAAACGATTCGTCGCGGGTTTCGAAGAATCGCCAATACAGCCGCAGCCGCGTCTCGGGCCAAGGACCGTCGGTCCCGAACAAGAGCCGGTCTTGATAGCGAATCAAAAACTCCCGCGCGGTGAACGGTTGCCGCCCCAACTCGGCGATCCGCGACGCCGGTTCGATCCACAGGTTCGGGTACTCGTCCAGCCACCCGGCGACGACCTTCAAGTCCTCGGGGTTGTTGGCGACGTGGGCGCCGATGAACTGCGTGTTTGGATGACGTGCGATCACCCGGTTGCGGGCCTCGAAGAGTTCTTGCCGCGATGGAAAGGCGTCACCATGAAAGCTCCAATCGGGGTGACGACTGAGTTCTTCCCAACGCTCGTTGGTTTCATCGATGGGATCGAAGAATGCAGCCGGGTCGGCGGTGTGAATGATGATCGGTAACCCCAACTCGCCGCACTTGGCCCAAATCGGATCCCACCGCGGATCGTCGATCTTGATCAGGGTCCCGTCGGGGTTCTTGTACTGCAGCCCGAATCGCTTGAACAGCTTCAGCCCACTGACGCCCTGTTTGGCGGCTTGTTCGAGTTCAGCGGCGGTGCGGTCGGCGAACCCCGGCCGGTGACACGGCCACAACGCGGGTTGGTCTCGTGGCGCGTTCCCCTGCCAGTCGATGTTGGCAAAGATGGCAAAGCGATCGCGATAGTCGGTCCAGAGATACTTGAGGTGGTGGTCGAGTTGAGCGCCGAGTTTCCCGTCCAGTGAAACACAAACTGCGATGTTGTTGCGATCCATCAACTGGACAAAGTCATCCAGGGCTTCTTTGCTATCACGCAGCCGGTAGTGAAAATGGGTGTGAACGTCCACGACCGGCATCGCCGCAGAGTGTCGCGGATTTTGGGGCACCACCAGTTTCGAATTTGGACGAAAATTCCGGAGCAATAATTCGCGTCCGTCACGCCCATCGAGCGGCAGTTGCAAGGGCGACGCAGCCTGTTCGCTCCCGGCCTGCCGGCGTGTGTCCTGCGGCGGCGGATTTTGGGCGATGGACATTTCCGGGGCGATCCAGGCGGCGGCCAGGGCGAGGACCAGGGCGACGCTCGAGGTGCCAAACGGAATTCGCGGCGGTAGACGAAGGCAGCATCCGATGCAAAGCTTTGTCGCCACCGCGGCGACCGTGGAGGCCCCGGCCGCTACAATGAAAAACGGTGATCGTGGAAGATGAAATGGCATCGAAGACGAGCGAGGGGCTCCAAGAGGGCGAGAGTGACGGAGTGAGCAACGAAGACCAAACGCAGTATCAAACCGAGGGCGGCCGATCGACCAGCAAAAAGCTGTCGATGCAGGCAACGACGCCACCGGCCGATGTCCCAGGGTATCGGCTGGAACGGTTTTTGGGCAGCGGCGCGTTCGGCCAAGTCTGGGTCGGGCGGGATCTGAACACCGGTCGCCCCGTCGCGATCAAGTTTTTCTTGCACCGTGGCGGTGTGAATTGGTCGCTGCTGAGCCATGAGGTCAAAAACCTCGTGCAATTATCCTCCGATCGCCACATCGTCCAAGTGCTGGAAGTCGGCTGGGACAGCGATCCGCCCTTTTATGTGATGGAGTTGGTCACCGGGGGGTCACTCGAAGACGAGCTGACCGTGCGCGGGGCGATGCCGGTTGCCGAATCGGTCCAGATGTTTCGTAAAATCTGCATCGGGCTCAACCACAGCCACAGCAAGGGGGTTTTGCACTGCGATCTCAAGCCGGCCAACATTCTGCTGGGCGAAGACCACGAGCCCCGGTTGGCTGATTTCGGCCAGAGCCGAATGACCCACGACCAATCGCCTTCGTTGGGCACGCTGTTCTACATGGCCCCCGAGCAGGCCGACCTGGAATCCTCACCCAGCAGCGCGTGGGACGTCTACGCCGTCGGCGCGATCATGTACCGGATGCTGACCGGCGGCCCGCCGTATCGCGAAGATTCGATCATCGAACAGCTCGACACCGCCGGTTCGCTGCCCAAGCGGTTGCAGCGATACCGCGAGTCGATCCAAAAAGCCTCGCCCCCGGTCCGGCACATCCAACGCTCCGGCGTCGACCGCGAATTGTCACGGATCGTCAGCTGCTGTTTGGCGGCCGATCCCGACGACCGCTTCACCAACGTTCAAGAAATCCTGGACCGTTTGGATCGCCGAGACGAACTGCGTGCGCGACGGCCGCTGATGGTGCTGGGGATTTTGGGGCCCATCTTGCTGTTGGTCGTGACAAGTATTTACGCGATCCGCACCATCAATCGCGCCAGCGAAGAAACGAAGCTGGCGTTGCGCAAAGAAGCGTTCAGCAGCAACGAACTGGCGGCAAAATTTGCCGCGCGAACACTCGAAAGCGAACTGGAACGCTATTTCCGGCTCTGCCGCGACGAGATCAACGAGCCCGATTTTCGCGCCACGCTCGCCGCGGCGCTCGATGACCCCGCGGTCAGTCGCAATCTAAACATCATCGCCGACCAGGGCACCAGCGCCTTGGCTTTGAAGATGGTCCAGACGCGCGACACCCTGCTGGACCTGCCCGCCCGCATCGCGCTGGATAAATATCTCGACACACGCTTGGAACAATACACCGTCGAGGCGGACGATTCGCGGGTCCCACGTTTGGCGACGATGTTTGTGACCGACCGTTCGGGGACGATTTTCGCGATCGCTTATGACAACCCCGTCGCGCGCGAACAAAACAGTGCCGGACGCAACTATGCCTACCGGACGTATTTCCACGCGCTCAAGAATGATCTGCCCCGAGACACGCCGATCGACTCGATCCAACCACTCGATCACATGCACCTGTCGGCCGCTTTCCAATCGACCGCGACGGGGTTGTGGAAAGTCGCGATCAGCGGGCCCGTGTACTTGTCCGGCGACCGGTCCGGCGAACCCGACGCCGTGTTTGTGGCCACGGTCAACCTGGGTGATTTCGAATTGCTGCAAGGCGACGAGGGTGCCAACCAGGTCGCCGTGCTCGTCGAGGCCCGTGAAGGCAAGGTGCGGGGAACGATTTTGCAGCACCCGTACCTGGAGGCCCGACACCGGGCCGGGATGCGCAACGCGGGCGACCCGTTCAAGGTCGATGCGGAAAAGATGGACGATCTGTTGCGTGGCGGCGACGTCGACTACCAAGATCCCGTGGCCGTCGCCGAGGATGCCCAGGCCTACGGAGGGCACTGGATCGCGGCAATGCAGCCGGTCGCGGTGCCCGGTGAAGGCAAGTTTGGCTCCGGCGGCGACAACCAAGCCGATCTACTGGTGCTGGTGCAATACCGGCTGAGCAAAGTGTTCGCGCCGGTCGCGGCGATGGAACAAACGTTGCACTGGGAGGGGGCTGCGGCGATGCTCTCGATCCTGGTGGTCAGCGGCACGCTCTGGATCTTTGTCCGCCGGGTCGGCGATGATCACGTCCATCGCAGACATCGCCGAGATCATGACGAGCCGGAGGCGTCGGCGACCGAACGCGAATCCTCCCAACGCGACACTTCCAAACGCGCCGCGGACGCCGACGTCACCGAAACGCAACAGATGACGCCGTAGCACGCGGCGTCGGGTAGAGCCGTCGATCGATCGCCCGGTAGTGCAGCGTCGATCGGTAGATGCCATGCGTGGGGCATGAACCGTCTGCAAACGGCTTCCCTCGATCGAGCTGATCAAACAAAGGATCTCCGGTATCACCGCAACGGAGAACACCCACCGATGGCAAGGCGTACCCACGGATCCCTGGCTGCTTTTCATCCGTGGGTACGCTCTGCCATCCGTGGGTTCATTTAAATGGGGCACCGGGGGGTGTCCTCGGGCTGGCGTTTCCAGCGTCACACCGCAACCCACCGGCTTGAGCCCAATACCGCTAAGTTAACATGAATGAGGGGGCCCGGACGCTGGCGCGAACCGGCTGATATCAAACGAATATCAGCCGTTTGGCGCGAGCCTACGGGCCCTCATCTGAAGAAACGACGCTTAACTTAGCGGTATTGGGCTTGAGCCCGCGATCCAATCAGACGGATCAGCGGGGCATTACATTGATCGCTCGAAGGACTAGTGCGTGACCATTGGCATGCACAGCATGCCCTACTCGGGATCCTTGTTGCCGAAGGGGCGCTTGGTGTCCCGTTTGCTGAGCCCGGCGCGGTCCATCAGCGAGCTCCGCATCAATTCGTCCAAGTACTCGTCATCGGCTGGCGGGGGCCCGTAGGCACCGAGCGTCTGCGGATCGTATTCGACCAGGTACTCGTGGCGCGCGATCGACAACTTGCACTTCGGATCGAGCCGTTTGCGGATGACCGGTCGGCCGTCGACTTTCACACCGTTGCGGCTATTCAAGTCGCGGATGAACCAATAGCCGTGCTCCAGGGAGAGACGGCAATGCTGGCCGGAGACATTATTGAACTTCAACTGGACGTCGCATTCGGATCGTCGGCCGATGGTCAGGCGGTCTTTGATCAGGGGAATCGGGTCGCCGCCGCCGACGGGTGTCAACTGTCCGTAGGGGCCGGCAAAATCTAGGTCTTCGTCGTCGTCGTAATAATTCACCGTCGTCCTCGCGGGATGTGGCGGAACTGTCTGTCGCGGTAGACTGGTAGGGATCAGAACAAATCAAATGATAACGGGCGGGGTTCCCGCCACCTACTACTATCGATCCAGTACCATCGTTTGGCAACGGACTCCTTTGACAAATTCTCATTGTAACGATCGTTTGGCCTGGCAACGCGAAGATCTACCCTTCAACGCGTTCGGCGCCGCCCTGCGTCGCCGTTTCGGCGGGCGGGTCCAGCGGGTCAGCATCGACGCCGGTTTCACCTGTCCCAACGTGGACGGCGCGGTCGCCCGCGGCGGCTGCAATTTTTGCGACAACCGCTCGTTCAGCCCCTCGCGACGGGTGCGGCTCAAACGAGTCAGCGAGCAATTGGAGGGCGGCATCACCAGCGTTCGGCGGCGCTACAAGCAGGTGGCCGGTTTTTTAGCGTATTTCCAGCCCGCGACCAACACGTATGCCCCGGTCGACCAACTCGAAGAAGTCTTTCGGATGGCGCTCCGCTGGCACCCCGATATCGTCGGCCTGGCGATCGGAACCCGACCCGATTGTGTTCCCGAGAGTGTCATCGAGTTGACTCGCCAACTGGCCCAAGATCACTATGTTTCGTTGGAGTTCGGGATGCAAACGATGCACCAGCCGGGACTCGACTGGATGAATCGCGCCCACACCCACGATCACCTGATCAACGCCATCGATCGCAGCCGCGGACAAGGATTCGAGTGTTGCGTCCACATCATTCTGGGGATCCCCGGCGAAACCCACGAGATGATGATGCAGACCGCCGACGAAGTGGCGCGACTCGGTTTCGACGCGATCAAACTGCACAACCTGTATGCCGTCCAAGGCACACCGCTGGGGGAAGAAGTTGCCAGCGGTAAAATTCAGATGATGCAACAGGACACTTACGTAAACACCGTCGTCGACTTTCTGGAACGTATCCCCCCCACGACGATCGTCGAACGAATCAGCGGCGATGCGCCACCCAAGTACCTGATCGCCCCTCAGTGGTGTCTGGAAAAGTCAACGCTGAAGCTCCAAATCGAAGCCGAATTCGCCCGCCGGGGCACCCGCCAAGGCTCTCTCTATCGCCCCCCGGCCCTGTTGCCCGAGGAACGCCCGCGACCGGCCGACAACACGCCCCCATCGATCCGCTCTCAAATCGACGTCCGCGGCCGACTGCCGGTGCTGAAGATGGAAGGCGCACCGAGCCAAAGCTAGTGCTTTGTCAGCTTTGAATTTGTCTCTGCAGGTGTTAGCGGAACGGCGCGAGCGGGCTGTCGATTTCGTCGGGTTCTGCTGAGTTCATGGTGAGCCGCAGGCCGTAAGGCCCTCGGGCAACGTCGCAGTGCCCGGCCGCTTACGCGTCACGGCTCACAAAACCGACAGACCGCGAGCCGGCCGGTTTCAGCGTGGAAGGCCGGAGAGCTCGCGCCCTGCCGCTAACAAAACTCGTCCCTGCCCCCTTTCCCACGGCTGCCGCCGGCACCCGGCCTCTTGGCAGCGACCGTCGCAACACGCACGAACGTACCGGCATGAACATCTGTCACAAAACGCTGCCGGGCCGACCTCAAACCGCGATCTGAGTCGCAGGTCATCAAGGGCAACGCCGGGCGTGACCGAAAACCCTCAACAGCGGAATCGTTGCTCTCCCCACACGGGCATTCCGCCAGGCGCCGCCGATCGATGATCGCGTGCCGAAATCGTTCACTGCCCCACATGAACAGAACCAACGTGATGTTTTCACTTCGTCAAGGATTGACGATGTTCGGTCGTGCGCCCACCGCGCCGACTCACAACAAGCAAAGGAACGTGGACGTTTCGGTGCTCGCACGACTTTCGTTCATCGCGATCACCGTCTCCTGTGCCCCCGTCGATCTCTCCGCGCAGTCCTCCCCAACGGCAGCGTCATCGGCTGCATCGGTGACGACGGATTCGGTGGCGGACGACCAGACGCTTCGACACGCCCGTCAGCACATCGAAGCCGACGGGGTCCATTCCTCCGACGCCACCTTCGACCCCGGCTGGTGGCAACCCCTGGTGTCGCAACCGATCCGCCCGGAAGATCCCTCGGCGAGGCTGACCTTGGACGACACGTTGCTACGTGCGTTGGAGCATTCCAGACAGATCCAAGTCTTTCGCGACTTACCACTGATTCGCGAGACCACGATCATCGAGGCCGATGCCGCCTTTGACTGGACCGCGTTCACCGAGGCCCGCTGGGACGACACCACCGACCCGATCGGGAATTCACTGACCGCCGGTGGCGACGTCCGATTCTTCGAAGACCATCGCTTGAGCGCGCGGGCGGGTTTGCGTCGACGGACACGCTCCGGTGCCGACCTGGAACTGTATCAGCGACTCGGGTTCCAAGACAACAACTCCCAGTTCTTCGTACCCGATCCGCAAGGCACGGCGCGGTTGAACTTGTCCTTCACGCAGCCGCTGATGCGTGGCCGCGGACGGCAGTACAACGAAAGCCTGGTGCTGCTGGCCCAGATCGACAAGAACGTCGCCGAAGACGAAGTCCAACGCCAACTTCAATCTCATCTGCTGGAAGTCGCCAGATCGTACTGGGCATTGCACCTCGAACGAGCGGTTTTGTACCAAAAGATTAACTCGTACATCCGCGGCAAAGACGTCTTTGACCGGTTGAACCAACGACGCGAAGTCGACGCGCGGCTGACGCAGATCATCAGTGCAGAAGCGACGCTGAAATCACGCGCCAGCGAACTGGTCCGCGCCCGCGCCGCGGTCAAGAACGCCGAGTCACGACTCCGATCACTCGTCAACGACCCGTCTCTTTGCGACGTCGAGATCATCCCGATCGACATGCCGGTTTTCGAAAGTCTGCCGGTCGAGCTGGATGAATCAATCACCATCGCGTTCCAAAAACGACCGGAACTGCAACAAGCGATCAAGAACATCAAAGCGGCTTCGGTGCGTCTACAAATGGCCAAGCACGAACTGTTGCCCGTGCTGGATCTGGTCACCAATTTCTACCTGAGCGGTTTAGAAGGCGAGGGGCAAGCCTTCGACGCTTGGGCGAATCAGTTTGACACCGGGCGGCCCAGCTATGGATTTGGGCTGGAGTACGAACTGCCGATTCTCAACCGCGTCGCCAACGCCCGACATCGACGCCGGCAATTAGAAATCCGCCAACTCCGCAATCAGTACGCGACCACACTGGAAACCGTCCGATTCGAAGTCGAAGTCGCCGCCCGCGAATGCATCACTTCCCAGACCGAACTGTCGACCAAGCAGCACGCGATGCAGGCCCGCAACGCCCAACTCAATGCGTTGACCAAACGTTGGCAGCAGCTGCCCGGTGAAGACGTCACCGCCAGCTTGGCCCTGGAAAATCTACTGATCGCGCAGGACGCACTGGCGGACGCCGAATACCAATACCTGCAATCGCAACTGACCTTCAAGCTGTCGATCTTCAACTTAAAACGCGCGACCGGAACGTTGATTCAATCCCGACCGATCGAGCTTTGCCCCACCGACTTGGAAACCGAACCCGTCACACAGACGAATCAACCCCAACCGCACGCGGACAAACCGCAACCGCAATCCGACACGCTCCCGTCGTACATCAGCCAGCTGCAGCCCGCTGAACCGCAGGCCACCGATTCGCAGCCCGCCGAACCGCCGACATCCACCAGCCGCCAAGACCCTTCCGACCACGTCGATCACAAACAACCTTGGTATCGAATCTCAGGCATGCGTTGAGGGGCGCTTACGCTGATTGCACAAACTGCCCGACGAGGCTGACGTCGAAATGCCCGGCGACACGGCTGACGTCTGCATGGTCGGCGACAAAGACCCGCACGTCACGGCGATCAAATCGATCCAAATCGACATCGCCGGCAAACCGCCATTCGCACTCCCGAGTCCAATCGTACGTCTTGCCGACGGATTGAAATCGAAACCGGTCTGTTTCTGCAATCGCCTTGCGCTGCTCGGCGCTGCCGTAGATCACCGGCATGGCCCCCGCGGCGATCGCCGCCGACTTGCGGATCGCAACGCCATACGGCTCGTAATCCCAGCGGTGCAGATGCGGACGATAACTTCGCCGCGAAAGCAACCGCTCGAGTGACTCCCCGGAAAAACAAACCACCGGCCAGGCCCGATCGCTCGCGATCGCCGATCCGACCACGCGACGCATCCGAATGATTCGCTGCAAGGAGTCCAACGGCGTGCGTTTGGCGATCGTTGCCAACGTGGTGTCACCCAACAACAAGCCGTCGCGGTGCTGTCGGTCGGTTTGTCCCGGCCAGGGACCTTGGCTGACCCGCGTGCAATGAACCAGCCACTGGCCACGCGTCGTTGCCCACTGCGGCGATCGGCACGCCGCCGAGAGACGCCGGGAGGCACCACAGTCTGAATCGCGACTCCCCGGACCGGAAACGCATTCGGCCGCGCTCGGACGACAGTACCAACCGACTGCACCACAGCCCATCAAGTCGCGCGCCGCGCGTTGAGCGTTCTTGTCGACCGAAGCATCGTGGACGGCGACGCGAACGTTGGGCCGATGCTCTTGTTCCAGACGCAGTCGCAGCGACCGTTCGACGTTGCCCTTGCGGCGGCTGAACACACAATCCACACGATCGGCTAGCGCGACGACGACCCAATCGCGACTGAGTGTTCGGTCGCCGCGAACCTCGATACGCCGCTGCAGCCCCGCTGACCGATTGGACGTCACCGAATCATTGACGAACACGCCAATCACCGGCACCGAAAACAGATCCGCCGCGCGGACCGCCCAGGATTCAATCGCCGAACCCGCCGCGACCAACAAGACATGCCCCGCTTGCCGCGCCTCGATCATCGATCGGCTAATGTAACGACAGACCTCGGCATGCAGCCGCGTCGACGTGCCGAGGTGGCTGGACGTCAGCGCCAGCCAGCGCCGCCCACGCAGCACATCCACGTCAGCCGCCGCCCTCACATCGGCGTTGATGTCAAACCGCTGTAATCGATCGTCAAGGGTTTCCATCATCCGCGTGACTCCCCCCGCCGCCAGTGCGCTGGCCACATTTGAAGTTAGGGTCCCGTTCCTGGCGATCGTATTTTTACCGGGCTAAACATCGATTTCGAGTACCGATTAAGCTAGGGAGCCATTTGAATCCCTTTTTTCACTGTTTGCCAACAGGCTGAAAATGCTATCAAACCTCTTTCGGTGCAGCGTACGACTTTCGTTTGCCTGCATCGCACTCCTTCACGCCTCGCTGTCGCTGGCCGCGGATCGGCCCAACGTCGTTTTGTTTATCGCCGACGACGTCAGTTGGAATGACTATGGATGCTATGGCAATCCGGCCGCCCGCACGCCGAACATCGACGCGCTCGCCGACGCGGGCATCCGTTTCGACCGCGCCTACTTGACCGCCAGCAGTTGCAGCCCCTCGCGCAGCAGCATCATCACGGGGCGTTACCCACACAACAATGGCAAGGCCGCGGAACTGCACCAACCGATCTCGTTGCACTTGCCATGGTTTCCCGAAATCTTGAAACAGTCCGGGTACTACACGGCGCTGTCGGGCAAGCACCACATGAAATCGACCGCGCCGGGCCAAGGCCAATCGCCGCGGCCGGATGCGTTTGACCACGTCGATTCGGGAAGGACGAAAGGGGACACGAGTGGTTCGGCAAATTGGTTGAGCGTGACGCGGCAGCGCCCCAAAGACCGACCGTTCTTCTTTTGGTTTGCGTCCTACGATGCGCACCGCGGTTGGGACGCCGATCAACAATGGAAGCCAGACGAGTACGGACCGAAACACCGCCCCGAGGATGTGGTGGTGCCGCCGTTTTTGTCCGATGACACCAAGACGCGTCAGGACCTGGCGTCGTACTACAATGAAGTCACGCGGTTCGACTATCGCATCGGTGTCGTCGTCGACGAGCTGCGTCGCCAGGGGGTGCTGGACGATACACTGATCTACGTTTTGGCCGACAACGGGCGGCCGTTCCCACGCGCCAAGACCCGGCTGCACGATTCGGGAATGAAGACGGCTTTGGTGGCCCATTGGCCAAAGGGAATCAAGTGGACCGGCGCCAGCGATCAACTGGTCAGCGTGATCGACTTGGCACCGACGGTGCTGCGTGCGGCGGGCTGCGAGACCCCCGAGACGATGCAGGGTGCATCGATGTTGCCGCTGCTTGAACAAGCCTCGGCCTCGATTCGCCGGTATGCGTTTTCGGAGCACAACTGGCATGATTACGAGGCGTTCGGTCGCAGCGTGCGCGACGGGGATCATTTACTGATCTTCAACCAACGGCCCTACCTGGCATGGCAGGGTCCGGCCGATTCGGTCCGCAGCGATTCGCACCAGCAACTGCGTTCCCTCCGCGCGTCGGGCCAATTGAGCGACGCCCAGGCCGACGTGTTCCTGACACCGCGTCCGAGCGTGGAGCTGTACGACGTGAAGATCGACCCCCATCAGTTGAACAACTTGGCAGCCCAGCCCGAACACGGGGAAACCAAAACGCAGCTCTTGGCGGTGCTGGACGAGTGGATGGAGGCGACCGGGGACAGCGTGCCGGAAAAACTTTCACCGGACACGTTCGATCGCGAAACCGGCAAACCGCTCGGCAAGGCTTCGATCGATGCCGAAGGCGCGACGACGCCGGGGGAAGACCGTTCGGCCGACCAGATCAACGCGCCCGGACCGATGTGAGCTAGACAACGGCCGACGCGACGACCAAGATGCTGGGATGATTCGTTCGTTCCGTCGCCACCTGTTGGATCGTTTCGTTTTGCGGCCGTCGCGAAACGAGTTAGTCTATGCGCCCAAGGAGCGGGTGCTGGTGACCGTCGATCGTGTCACGGACGAGTATTTTGTCGAGTATCGCCGTTCGCGAGGCGATGGAACGACCGCCGAGTTGTCGCCCGATCATCAACCGCTGGACTTGATGATCCTGAAATTTCCCGGCACAGCGGGCCGTGCCGAGCGCGCGTCGGATTGGCCGTGCCGATTCCTTCCCGAATCGACGGTCAAGATTTGCACCTGGAACGCGCCCGGTTATGGCGCCACCAGCGGTCGCCCCACGCTGGCCAATATCGCCCGCCGCGCGTCGCGATTTTGGTCCCTGGTCACTAGCGGTTTGCCGGCCCGACGTCCCCGGATTTGGTTGATCGGCAATTCGCTCGGTTGTGCGACGGCAACCTACGTGGCGTCACAGGCGAACGTGCAGATCGAGGGGTTGATTCTGCGCAATCCGCCACCGCTGATCCAGACCGTCAAACGCGTCGCGCGGCGCTATCCGTTGGGGCATCTGACCGACGCGATCGCCGAGAGCGTTCCGGCGGAGATGAATCTGTCCCTGACGGCGCCCCTGGCTCATGTCCCAACGGTGATGCTGCAATCCGAACGGGATCAATTAGTTCCACCGTCCTTGCAAATGGAAGTGTTTGAGGCGTTGCCGGGACCGAAACGGTTGGTGGTCATGGAGGGCTTGGACCATGACGGGATTGCGACGGACGAACACGAAAGCGAAATCGGCCGTGCCATCGACTGGCTGTGGCAACAGTCCTGTTGTTGACGTGTCAGCGTGACGAGAGCGCGGGCCAATACAGCATGTCAAGATTTCGGATGCGTCCCCCGGAGCGGCGCAGCATGTTGATCACTTGGGCTCGGTGGTGGGTTCCGTGTAGCGCCAGGTGCAGTGCCGATTCGCCGATGCGAAATGCCGTCGGCGGTCCGTCGGGCTCGATCGTGACGACTTCCATCGCGATGGTCGAATCGACGCCGGCCAGGAACTCGTTTCGCTGCTTGGCGACTTTTGCCCAAGCCTTTCGGATCGCCACCAACGGTGTGTCAGGGGCGGATTGGGGAAACGCTCCCTGGCGGCCGTTCCAGTTCTCCAGCCACCAACGATCGGCATTCATCAGATGCAGCAACGACTTCCGAATCGATCCGCATCCCATCTGAAACTCGCGATCCAGGGCGGCGACTTCGACGGTATCACAGAAGGACAGGATTTCGGTGTTCGCCCAGTCCTGGTACTGGAAAAGCCGTTCGATCAAGGCGGCATCGTAGCGGGGATCCGGCGTTTGAATCGTGGCGACATCCAACCCGGACGCTTGCAGCTGTTGGACGGATTCGGGCGACTGCTCGACCGTCGTGGCCGCCAAACGATAAAAGAGGTAATCCAGACCGACGGGAACCGTACGATCGAATTGTTTCAAGAAATACAGGGCTTGGGCGCGGTGGTGAACGCCATGGTTGGCGACGTGCAGCAGCAGATCAAAAAGCGAGTGCGTGAATTCGGTTTTCTTGCTGTCCTGATACGTGATCGGTTCACGCCAACGAGTGGCGCGATGGATTTCGATCAGCGACCGCCGCTGTGCGGCGACTTCCGCCAATCCGGCAGAAAACTCATCCAACGACATGCCGTCCGGGTCGGTCGGAAACGGCCGCCACGGGGCTCCCGTCCAACGCTCCATCCAGACACGCTCGGCCGTCAACAGGTGAAACAGGGTGCCGCGGAGCGTGCCAAAACCGATTTCGCGTTTTGCGTCGAGTTGTGCATCACGCAGCCCTTCGCAGAGCGTGGCGATTTTTGTGTTGGCCCAGCGGTTGTAGGCAAACAGATCGTCAATCAATTCGTAGGCAGTCATTTCGCGGCGGTGGCAAAGTGATAAAAATCCGGCGTGATTGTCGGCACGCCTCGCCGCGTAACTTGACAACAGAACGCGCCGACGACCACCCGACTGAATGGATTGAGGATCTTGCGGATGATGAAGCGATCATTTCGGCAGCTCGATCACCTCGCCGTCGCTGTCTCCCGAGAGAATCTGCTTGACCATCATCTGTGTCGGTCCGTCCCAGGTCGGCAGGGAACGAAATTGTTTCAGCGCCGCGTCCAGGTCACCGGCGGCAAACAGATCCAGAGCGGCTTCGTAATCGGCGATCAACGCATCGGTGACCTGCTGTGTCGCGATCGCCGCCTCTCCGATCAATTCTGTGATTTCCACCGGTGACGCGAACCCGGCGGGACGGACCTTGGCCAATCGACGCAGCTTGAATTGGTTTTGCCCCGATGCCAACAACCCCGCCCGCGTCGCTTCGTCCAAGATGATCTCGGCCCCGAATCGCTTGGACATCGATTCCAGTCGACTGGAAAGATTCACGACGGGCCCGAACGCCGTCACCTTGACCTGGTCCTTGGTACCGATCTGGCCGGCGACGGCGCGACCGTGTGCCAACCCGATCCCACAACGGAATCCCAGATCCGAGTGATGGTATTCGGCTTGAATCGCCAACGCAGCGCTGGACGCTTGGAGAACGGATTGCTCTTGCGCCAGCGGCCATCCCCAAAACCCCATCGCCGCATCACCATGAAAGTCTCCGATCACGCCGTCATACCCGAGGATGTGCTTGGTCATCACCCCCAGCGCGTCGCTGACGTCGGACAACAATTGCAACAGATTTTGTGAGTCTTGTTCGCTGCGCCGTGAAAACCCGCGGAGGTCACAAAACATGACCGTCAGGTCAGCCTCGCGCGGTTTCAGCACCCTGGCGGTGTCGCCGCTGGCGAGCGCACGCATCACGACCGGCGCAAAAAAGTTGCGCATCGCCGCCTGACGACGCTGCAACTGTCGACTCTGTTGCAGACTGGCCATCGTGGTCCCGACCAGTTCGGCAAATTTGACGTCGTCGTGAAGTTGTTCGGAAACGTCCAGCGGTTTCCCCGAACCGGCCATCTCGGTGTCGGGAAGTTTCCCCGTGATGTAAATCACCCAGCCGCGACAGGCCTCGGTTCGCAGCGGGACACAGTACGCCCAATCCACGTCTTCCCGCGCCGTGAACGCACTGGTCGTGTACTGGGAATCTCCCCCGGCCCAAACATTCAAGATGCTTTCCCGCTTTTCGATCGAACGCTTGACCAGCCGCCGGCTGATCGGGGAACCGCCAAGCGTTGCGCTGCGGTTGTCATAGTGCAGCACTTCGATCGGGGCGTCCGGATCGGTCTTCAACTCCGCAGCGGACAAAATCGAAACCGCTTCGGCCGAAGGCGTCGATTGCAGCAAGACACTCGTCACGCGGACGAGCAACTCTTGATCACTGTCGCTGCTGGCAATCAAGTCCGGTAGCCGCGTCAACACATCGATCCGTGCGTTGATGTCGCGGAAGTGCTTGCGACGCAGCGCCACGTGGTCGAACACGTTTTCGGTGACGCCCATCGCATCGTCACCGGCCGGATCCCGAACTCGCTCCGGTGAACGGTTGCTCGTCGCCGCCGCCAACGTGAACGTCGTCTTGCCGATCACAAAGTGGTCGCCGGGGACCAGCACAAAGCGAACCGCGTGACGCCCCTGGTGATAGATCGGATTGCGGGCCGATGGGACAGCCATGATCTCGATCCGCCCATCGGCCTGCGGAATCACACGGACATGGGCGCGAGAGATCATCGGATCCCAAGGCACATTCCAATCCGCATCGCTGCGACCGATCACCAAATCGCCACACGTCGTCGCATCGGGGATCTCCCGACGCCAGCGATGATAATTCTGCGGTCCCTGTGCAATCAAATCAGCCATGTGAGTAAGGTATCGGGTTGAGTTCCAAGTTCCAAGTTCCAAGTTCCAAGTTCCAAGTTCCAAGTTCCAAGTTCCAAGTTCCAAGTTCCAAGTTCCAAGTTCCAAGTTCCAGGTTCCAGGTTCCAGGTTCCAGGTTCCAGGTTCCAGGTTCCAGGTTCCAGATTTCAGATTTCAGATTTCAAATGGTCAGGTAGCGGCATTTTCCTGTCACCCATTTTCGTGTCGCCACTCCCACTCTCCCACTCTCCCACTCTCCCACTCTCCCACTCTCCCACTCTCCCACTCTCCCACTCTCCCACTCTCCCAACATGCACGACGACGAAACGTTGACCGCCTACCACGAAGCGGGCCATGCGGTCGTGGGGTATGTCCTCGGCGGGGAAATTGAATCGGTCGGCCTGTACGGTGAAGCGGACGAGTGGCTGCCGGAGCGGTTCGGTGACTGCCACGTCAATTGGGGACGTGTCGTTGCCGACAGCGACTGGCAGGTTCAACGCGAGGTGCTGACCATTCTCGCCGGTCCCGTCGCCGAGATGATCTATCGGGGTGAAAAACTTCACCCGGCCGCCTTCGGTCCTTGGCAACACGACTGGGCATGGGCCTGGCAACGTAGTGAACGATTGATCCGCGACCCGAGTCACCGCACAAAGCTACTGGAAGCGGTCCTGGTGTGGTTGCACCACCACCTGAGCGACGATCTGTGTTGGGCGGCGATTGCCGCGGTCTCCGACGAATTGCTGGCGCACGAGTACCTCGACGGCGAACAGTTGGCCGACACCCTGTCGTTTTGGATCCGGACCTGAACGCCGGAAGATGCCAAACCTCAAAAAGGTTTTGCCAAGCGGCTGATCGATCGCCTATAACGAAGGCCTCCTCGTGAGACGCTCGTCAGCCGTACTCTGTCAGGTTTGTTGCGATGCCGGCTTCTGATCCCATCAATTTCGCGCCCCGCCCGAGTCGCAACATCGCGTCGCGTCACGCGTTTACCCTGGTCGAGTTGCTGGTGGTGATCGCGATCATCGGGATCTTGGTCGGCTTGCTGTTGCCCGCCGTCCAGGCGGCTCGCGAAGCCGCCCGCGTGATGCAGTGCCAGAATCGGCTGAAACAAGTGGCTTTGGCGTGCCACAATTACGAATCGGCGTTCAAGTCGTTACCGGGCTACGGGGGTGAGCGTCCCGGCTTTCTGATCACCCAACGGGAGAATCGCTTTCGCACGAACCTGGGCGGGGGGACGTGGATCACACAGGTATTGCTTTACCTGGAAGAACCGCAGCTGGCGACCAAGATCCAACCACTCGCTCGATCATTGGGGGTGACGCCGTCGGATCGGATTCAGTCGCTGGTCCGGGTTCCCGTCGAAACGTTGCATTGCCCCTCGCGCCGCGATGCCGAGCCGTATCCGTTAGTCGAACCGTACAGTCTTCGTTACGGCGACGCCGGGGCGCGCAACGACTACGCAATGAACGGCGGCTCGGCCGTCATCGATCACAGCGCCACTCCCAACAGCCGCGAAGCGCCCGCGATCAAGTTGACCCACGACGGCATCTGGGTGCTCGGACAGCGGACGCGGTTCAACACCATCTTCGACGGGCTGAGCAACACCTATCTGGTCGGCGAGAAGGCGATGGACCTAAACAAGTTGGAGACCGGAGACGGGTTCGGTGACCGCTCTCCGATCGCGGGCTACCACAACGTCCCGATCTCCTCCCATTCGTATGTCCGCTATGCGGCGCGATCGCCCAAAATGGACTCGCGGGCCAATTGTTTGGAATGCCATGATTTCGGCGCCACCCACCACAGCGGTTGGAATGTGGCATTCGCCGACGGACGTGTCACGCTGATGGACTACAACTTGGATTTACAGATTCATCGCGCTCAAGCGTCGGTCAACGGGGGCGAGATCATCCCGTACCATCATTGATCGGTTCGTGTATGCTGTGACGCAATCCAGTCCAGCCTTCGATCATCTTCCCACCGTCGACCGTCCATGCGTTTTGCGTCTTCGCGTTCTGCGTCCTCCTGCGTGACACTCGTTTGTCTTTTTGCCCTCAGCATCGTGCCGGCGCGATCCCAGGACATCACGTCAACCCACGGCCACCGGACCGACCCCGACTTCGCCGTCCAGGGTGAATATTCCGGCGAAAACCGCAGCATGCAGGTGATAGCGGTGGGCGACGGTGAGTTCGAAATCATCGTCTACGACGTCGCACTGGAGCGGATCGCCGGCGCGGGCAACCCGCCGCGCCGTCTGGACGGCGACGAAGACACGGTGGCGGACCTGGCCGAATCCTTGGAATTAAAACGCGTCGAGCGCACACCGCCTTCGCTCGGCGCCTCGCCGCCGCCAGACGCCATCGTCTTGTTCGATGGATCTCAGGAATCGCTGGCCAAGTGGGACGGCGGAGTCCTGACCGAGGAGGGGCTGCTACAGCAAGGCACCGAAACCAAGCAGACGTTTCGCGACTACACACTGCACCTCGAATTCCGTACCCCCTGGATGCCCGAGGCCAGCGGCCAGGCGCGCGGCAACAGCGGCGTGTACCACCAGGGACGCTACGAGACTCAGATTCTCGATTCGTTTGGCCTCTCCGGCGCGGCGAACGAAACGGGTGGCATTTACGGTGCGAAGGCCCCCGACTTCAACGCCTGTTTGCCGCCCATGCAATGGCAAACCTACGACGTCGATTTCACCGCCGCGCGTTACCAGGGGAAAACCAAGATCTCCGACGCGCGGATGACGGTTCGGCTCAACGGCATCACCGTGCAAAACGATGTCGCCGTTCCCAACAGCACCACTGCGGCAAAGTTCCGCGAAGGCCCCGACGACGGACCGATCGTGTTGCAGGACCACGGCAACCCGGTCCGGTTTCGCAACATCTGGTTGGTCCCACGCGACGCGGCCCGTGAAGCGACTCGGCCGATCGTTCCCGGCTTCGAACGGTTCTTCGCCGGCCGCGAGGATCCCCAAGGTCTCGGCGGCGAACTGTTGATCAGCACACTCGGATGCGTCTCGTGCCACGAAGGTGCCGAAGGCGTGTTGCCGATCAAGAAAGGCCCCGTGCTGTCGGACGTGCGTCAGCGGCTGCGCCCCGATGCCCTGGTCGACATGATCGCTGATCCCCACAAGACGAAGACCGGAACGACGATGCCCGATCCCTGGATGGGACTCAACGCCCAGCAACGTCACTCCGCCGCATCCTCGATTGCAAGTTACCTGTTGCTGGCCGACACGTCCTCGGATCTGACCGATCGCCCCGCCAAACCGAGTGCCGTCAAACGCGGCAAAAAACTTTATCACAGCGTCGGCTGCGTCGCCTGCCACGCCGCCTTTGACGGCACCAAGACGCCGATGGCCACGACCGTCCCGCTCGGTCAAGTCGAAGTGAAGTACACCGTCGACTCACTTGCCAAGCTGATCGCCCAACCCCATGCCGTCCGCAAAGGCGCCCGCATGCCGTCGCTGGTCGGCTCGATGGGCGACGCCTTCGCGATCGCCAGCTACCTCACTGGCAAGGTCACCGAACGGGCAAACGACGCCAAATTCCGTCGCCGAATTTACAAAGGCCAGTGGGAACGACTGCCCGATTTTGACGCCTTGACTCCCGTCTCGGAAGATCTGGTTTCGGACCTGGAACTCAAGCACGACGGCGATGCGCTGCACACCGCGATGGTGTTCGAGTCACAGATTCGGATCGCCGCGGCCGGTCAGTACCAGTTCTCGATCGCCAGCGACGACGGCTCGCGACTGATCATCGGCCCCCACCGACTCGACAACGATGGGATCCATCCGGTCGTGACCAAACGCGCCACCTTTGAACTGGCCGCGGGAACCTATCCCCTGCGAATCGAATGGTTCAACAATAGCGGAGGCATCGGACTGGAAGCGTTTGTCGAGGACCCGTTGCTCGGTCGGGTGCCACTCCGCGAAGCCATCACCGACGGCAAGGAAGACTCCGGACCGTTGTTGGCCAGCGAGTTCCGCCCGGATCCGAATTCCGTCGAGAGTGGCCGACAATTATTCCAGTCGGTCGGCTGCGCCTCCTGCCACGAGTTTCAATCGACACGCCCCGCCGCCAGCGAAGCCCCGAAACTGTCCGACGTACGAACGGACCGTGGCTGTCTCGCCAACTCGGTCTCCAGGCCCGCGGTCGATTTCCACCTGTCGCCGCGGCAACGGCTGGCGATCCAACACGCGATCGGGCTGCGAAAGAACGTTCAATCCACGGCCTATTCGATCACCGACGCCGACCTCGTGCATCTGACGATGGCCGGGCTGAACTGTTACGCCTGTCATCAACGCGGTGAGTTCGGCGGTCCCGAAGTCGCACGCGATGCGTCGTTCCAAACGACGACGGCCGAAATGGGCTGGGAGAGTCGCTTGCCGCCGCCGCTCGATGGAGTCGGCGATAAGTTGAAGTCGGACTACCTGACCGATCTGTTTGCCGCCGGGGCCAACGAACGCCCCTACATGCTGACCCGCATGCCAGGCTTCGGCGCGGGCAATTTGGATCTGCTGCACCAGAGCCTGGTGCGATTGGACCGACAGGATTCCGCCAACGCCGGCCCCGCGCCGTCTGAGTCGGCAAACCATCCGTCGGCGGGTCAAGCCAAGATCAACAACGGCCGGAAACTCGTCGGAGCCACCGGACTTTCCTGCATCAAGTGCCACTCCTACAACGACGTCAAAGGCGGCGGCATCGGCGTGATCGATTTGTTAGCGATGCCCAAACGCCTGCGAGCCGACTGGTTCAACCGTTACCTGCAAGACCCGACGAAGTACCGGCCGGGCACGCGGATGCCCAACAGTTTCCCCGAAGGCAAGAGTTCGTTCACCAGTCTGTACCACGGCGATCCGGATCAACAAGTCGCCGCAATGTGGTCCTATTTAGCCGCCGGGACATCCGCCAAAGAACCGACCGGACTGCGGGTCGGCGCGATCCTGTTGACGGCCAGTGAACGCCCGAGGATTTATCGCAACTTTTTCGAAGGCGTGTCCGGTCGCGGCATCGCCGTCGGTTTTCCCGGCGAAGTCAACTTGATCTGGGACGCTGAACGCATGGGACTCAATTCGGTCTGGAAGCACGAGTTCATCGATGCGGCTCGGCACTGGACCGGACGCGGACAGGGTCGCACCACCCCGGCCGGCGATTCGATCAATCCACTCGAACCCTGGACACCGTTGGCACGCGGTGATTCGATCGACATGACCTGGCCCAGTGAATCGGGCCGCGAACTCGGCTATCGGTTCGGCGGTTACCGACTCGACGATGGCGGCAATCCGACGTTCCTGTATTCCATCGACGACGCCCAGGTGACCGATTCGATTCGGCCACTCGGCCCCGGCGGATTCGAGCGACAACTGACCATCACGCGTTCCTCCGACGATCGGTCGCGGGGATGGATTTGGCGGATCGCCCAGGCGGCCACGATTGAGACTACCGGCGACGGCCTGTACCAAGTCGGACCGCTCAAACTGTCCATCGACGGTGCCGAGTGCGAGATCGTTACAGTCGACGGCCGAAGCGAATTACGTGCCCAGTTGCCGGCGAAAAACACCGCCACCGTCACGCAGATGATTCAGTGGTAACACGCCCCGCCTCCAACCCACCCATCACCAACCAGCCCGTCCTCTCCATGAAGTTTCTCCATCCACTGGCCATTGTCGCGCTGCTTTCGATGGCGACGAATGCCTCGGCGCAATCGGCAAAAGAATCCGACTACTACACCATCACGACCTTCGAGACCCCGATCGGTGAAGTCATCGAGGCTTGCGGTTTCCAGCTGATGCCCGATGGTTCGATGGCGGTTTGCAGCCGACGCGGCGACATCTTTCGCATCGCCGACCCATTCGCCGATACGGTCGGCCCCGACCAGTTTTCGTTCTACGCCCGCGGGTTGCATGAACCGCTCAGCCTGGCCTGGCGGGAGGGCTGGTTGTACGCGACCCAGCGCTGTGAAGTCACTCGGATGCGAGATGAAAACGGCGACGGCGCGGCAGACGTTTTTGAAACCGTCGCCGACGGCTGGGGCGTGTCCACCGATTATCACGAGTACGCCTTCGGATCCAAATTCGACAAAGACGGCAACATGGCCGTCACGCTGTGCCTGACCGGATCGTTCAACAGCGACGTTCCCTTTCGCGGTTGGGCGATGAAGATTACGCCCGACGGCAAAACGTTGCCGATGACCAGCGGCGTGCGTTCACCGGCCGGCATCGCCGCCGACGCCCAGGGGCGCTGGTACTACACCGACAACCAGGGTCCGTGGAACGGAACCTGTGCGCTGAAACCGCTGCGGCAAGGAAAATTCGTCGGCCACCCCGGTGGATTCAAGTGGTACGCCGATGCCGAATCGACGATGGGGCCGAAGCCGGTCGAGCCGGAAAGCGGTTCGCGACTGCATATCGAAGCCGATCGGATCGCCGAATTGGACATGCCGACGGTTCTGTTTCCGTACAACAAGATGGGAAAAAGCGCCTCGGGCATCGCCTGCGACACCACCGGCGGCAAATTCGGTCCGTTTCAAAACCAGCTGTTCGTCGCCGACCAATCGGCCAGCACCATCATGCGGGTGTTCTTGGAAGAGGTCGACGGACACGTGCAAGGCGTTTGTTTTCCGTTTCGTTCCGGGTTCGCGTCGGGGAACGTGGGAGTCGAAATGACGCCCAATGGTTCACTGTTCGTGGGCGGTACCAACCGCGGTTGGGGATCGGTCGGCACGCGCCCGTTTGCCATCGAACGGTTGGACTGGACGGGAAAGACGCCTTTTGAAATCCTCGCCATCCGCCTGCAACCCGATGGCTTTGAACTCGAATTCACCGAGCCGGTCGACCCCGATTCGGTGACCGACCCGGCGACCTATCAACTGCAAACCTACACGTACGAGTATCGTTCGCAGTACGGCAGTCCCGAGGTCGACCACACGCAACCGACGATTCGATCGGCAACCGTTTCGGAAGACCGCATGACGGTGCGACTGGTCATCGACGGGCTGCAACGGGGACATGTCCACGAGTTCCTGTGCGACAAGATCAAGAACGCCGAGGGACAATCCTTGCTGCATCCCCAGGCGTATTACACCGCCAGCTATTTGGTGAAGTAGCCGACGATCGATCGCATCGTCAAACCGAGGAGTCGGCGACTACGTCATCATCAACAATAGTGCATACCCCACTGCTCCGACTGCGAAAGATCCGAAGCGACTTTCACGTTCTTCCGGCAGTTCTTCTTTGAAGCTATTGAGCAAGATGCCGCCAGCGAGAAACGCGATCACCGTTGCGGTGATCACTTCGTGGATCTCTGTGGACAGACCAACTGCCCACCCACAAAGGATGGCTGCGGCGAGGATCCAACGCCCCCGCCGATGATACGTTTTTCGATGGTGCTGACGCAGTGCGTGGTCATTGACCAAGAAATGGAGCCCGATGCCAATCACGAATAGTGTGAGTGAAGTGACATCGCGGTATTCCTTGACCAGAAGGTAACCGAGTAATCCGTTGTAGATCGCATACGTACCGATATGCACCCAGAATACTCCATTGCTCTCAGAGTCAGCCTTCGCACCCAAGGCTGCCTTTTCCAGTCCGTAGAACAACAGCAATCCGAGCAGCACGAAAAACCAAATCACGTGACCGGCGATCAAGGCAAACGGTGTGTCGGAAACAAAATGATGCAATACATCGTGATACTCGTTTAGCTCCGGCAACAAGTGTAGCAACGCGTAGGCAACCGCGACGCCGCCGGCAATGGACAGCCAACGGGAACGCGGGATGACATTCAAAAAGCGTAACTTGCTTCCGAATAAATGGACGGCCGCCAGGAACAAGGCTCCGGTCAGTGATGCCATGAACCCACCCCTGTTCCCGATCCGGTGACCTGATGCGGTCTTTTCCGTCTGGCGGAAACCTGCTGAGGACGACCACGACCGATCATCAAAGCGGCCACCACGCCGACCCGATCGGGCGACCAGCATTTCGCAGTTAACACGCGTTTCATACGACGACCCTCCATCATTGATGAATGGATGGTGTGGTTTACAAATAGGTGTTGGAGTGTCTGGCAAAGGCTTCGTGAGAACGTGCGGCTTGGGTTGCGGTCCGAACACCTGCCGCGGCCAAACCGCCGATCACCACCGCCAGAATCACCACAAACCATCCGAACGCCTTTGTCAGCGTCTCACTGGGCACTTTTTGCACCACCCACAACCCGGCGAACATCCCCACGGCCGACAAACCAACGAAGGCAAGCGTCAGCCCCCAATCCAACGAGACTTGCTGCAATTGTCCGACCAGCCCGCCGACAGAATTGACCGCGATGATGGCCAGCGAGGCGCCGACCGCATTCTTGGTGCTGATTCCGGCCAGAAGGACCAGTGCAGGAACAATCAAGAACCCGCCACCGACTCCAAGAAAACCTGTCAACACGCCGACGCCGGCACCGATGAGCAGGCACGGCCATAGACGGCATCGCCCTGATTGATCACGCTCGGTATCGCGGCGGATCATGGCGATCCCGGTGACCAGCATGAGTGCTGCGAAGATCCCCAGAAGCACACGTTGCGACACCAGCGACGTCAAATATGATCCGGCATAAGCCCCAATGACTCCGGTACCTGCGAACAGCAGGGTTGCTTTCAAGTGAAAGTTTCCTTGACGCCAATGCAAACCCGCTCCCAGAAGACTCGTCGTGCCGACCACGACCATCGACATCGCGACTGCCTGCTGGGCTGGAATTCCAGCCACGTAGACAAACACCGGCAGCGTCAGGATGGATCCTCCGCCTCCCAACGCACCGAGCGTCAACCCGATTAGCAGCGCGAGTGTCAAAGAAATGATCGTGCCGGTGGTCATCGCAGTTCACTTCCCCGTGTGGGTCGAATGACTCTCTACTTGGACACGGCGTGCGAGTCGACGTACTGTCGGACAAACTGTTCAAGCTGCGGCTGATCGCATTCAAACCCCATCTCCTTGGCTTGCTGAAGCGTCTCGTCGCCGCTCATGCCTTGCTCGACCGCAACGTGCATCATCACCACGGCTCCGGCACGCTTTCCACTCTTACAGTGGGCGAACACCGGCTTAGGAAGCTCCGCATATTTCTCGCGGAACCGATCGACCAAATCCGGGCCCATCGACTGCATGGAAACGGGGATGTTGAGATATTCCATCCCTGCGGACTCGACGACGTTGGCTTCGTCATCCGGCGATAACGGTTGATCCTCCTCACCGTCGGTGCGGAAGTTTACGACCGATTGAAACCCATCGTCTTGCAGTTGCTGAATTTCGGCTTCCGCCGGTTGGGGACCCACCGTTACTTCATCATTGATCTTCATGCGCTCTGCCATTTGTTTCTCCTGCTTGTTACTTGTTGGCAATCCGTGCGTTGCACTGTTGCTTGTGAAGTCCGGAGCAGCGAGCAATTCTTGTACCGACCTGATATTTGCATAGCAAAGCAGGTGAAGTGGTTCCTGCATTGGCGGATCTCCGATCAGATCGGTCCACGAGTAACCATGCTGGGTGTGAAAGTTCGCCTTGGTTAGCAACGATCCCACCGCAAGAGATCCGACACTTCGAATCCGCTCGTTGCTAACTGCCTTTCTCGATCGACTCGATCGCAAGTTTCAATTGGCGTCGTGCGCGGCTGAGGCGACTGCGGACGGTCCCGATCGAGATTTCCAGGATCTCGGCAATCTCTTCGTAGGCAAACTCATCCATCTCGCGGAGCACCAAGATTTTTCGATGCTCTTCGGTCAAGGTGTCGATCGCGCGGCGGACCAGGGTCACGCGTTCGTCACGCAACATCGCCTCGTCGACGCCGTCGTCGTCGCCGCCCATTTCCATCCCGCTTTCTTCACGAAGCTGATCGAGCGAGACGCGGGCTTTCTTTTTACGCCGCAACGTCAACGCACTGTTGAACGCGATCCGATAGACCCACGTGAAGAACTGGCTGTTGCGTTGGAACGTGTCCAGTTTGACGAACGCGCGAATGAACGCCTCTTGCGACGCCTCTTCGGCCTCTTCGGGCGAACCGGTCACCTGCAACATCGAAGCGAACAAGCGGTCTTGGTTCTGCCGCACCAATTCGGCAAACGCCGAACGGTCACCTGCGAGTGCCCGATCGATCAGTTCGGACTCTTGAAATGCTCGCTGAACGCCCAATCGGCCGATTCCACTTTTCGTTGCTGCTAAACCCAGGATCGTGGGGTCGCTGACGACAAACGACCCTGACGAATTGTAAACGCCCGGACCGTGCCTGTGATCCGCCCCCCCGGCGGGAATTGCTTTTCCGCGCGCCCCGCCGCCAATCACGCTGCGAGATGCCCGATCGACCAGCGAAGATTGTCATTTCACCAAAATCGGTCAATCGTCACGAACAAGCCAATAGGATCACTTCGTTTCGGCTTCTTGACGGGTCAGAACTCCATCGCCATCGGCATCCAACTCCTCAAAGACCTTGTGCAGGTTTCGCGGCGTCTGTGCCTTGGTCAACTTTCCATCCTTGTCGCGGTCGATCCGATCAAACGTCGCCAAACGAACGGCTCGCTGGACCGCCGCACGTCGAAGCTCGGCCTGCGTGGGGCCCGAAGCGTCGCCGTCGCGTGGGACGGACAGATGATAATAGCCGATCATCATCTCGTCCCACGTCTGATCCCCCCAAGTCACCGTCTGCGTCGGGTCGGGATTGTTCAAGTTGTCTTCGCTGTTATCAAACGTCGCGTGGCACAGCATGCGGTCGCCTTCCTTCAGCGTCAGGGGCTGCTCGAGCACATAGGTGGTTTGCCAGTTGAAATCGTAATGCGGGATCGACAGCACACGCTCGCCGCTGGATTCAATCGTGTACTCAAACGATTTGCCACGGACATGCATGTGCGGACTCATGCTCAACAATTTCGCACCGGCGGGAAACTTGGGACTTGAGGCGGCGACCGGGTGATCAGCCTTTCCCGGCGGAATCGCAAACCTCGATTGGACCGCACTGGTCGTCACGATTTCATGGGTGACCGACGCGTCCTGCTTGATGCAGATCCCCAGTTCACTTTGATCGATCGCCACCGTTCCGATCGGCGTGTAGTGCACCTGAAAGATCAACTCGCTGCCGGCGGGAATGCGTTTGGCGTGACCGGCCGGCCAGGGTTCGACGCGGGCGCCGGGAACATAACCGACCAAAAATCCTCTCGCGCCATTCAGGCCACGGCGTTGTCCTTTGGGGACCGCAAACGCAAGGATGTGGTGAACGACGCTGCGGTTGCCAGGCTTCAATTCAGCCGCTTCGATCCAAACGTCACGATCCAGTTTCGGATCGGCGCGAAAGTACTGGTAACGCACGGCACCTTCGGCGGGCACCTCGAACGGCTGGGGGCTGACGTTGAAGACCAAGTCGGGCTCGCGTGGCAACTGCCAACCGGCCACCTTCGCCGGCGGCACCGGCAGATCGCTCAAGTCCCCGGCCGGTGCACCGGCCTCGGCCCAATCATAGAGCAGCTGTTTTTCTTCGTCGCTCATCAGCCTGGCGTTGGCAAAGTGACCGTGGGCGGGGTCCGCGTGCCAGGGCGGCATGCGTTGATCGCGCACGACTTCGGCAATCATATCCGCCCAGCCGGCGACCTCTTCGTAGTCGGTCAACGCAAACGGAGCGATCTCGCCCTCGCGATGACACTCGACACAATGGCGATTCAGGATCGCCGCGACCTGACCGCCGTAGGTCACCGATGCATCGCCGTGAACCGTCTTCTTTCGGCCGATGATGCAACCCACCGCCTCGGTTCTGGGGACGGAAACCGGCTGCCCGGCAATCAACTCATCGAGCGCCGCACGGAGATCGTGGCGACGCGGTTCGTCACGGACATAGCCGATGCCATATTGATCATCGACACGGCCGCGATAGTGAAGCCGTCGCTTGGCATCAAACACAAACACTTCCGGCGTCCGTTCGGCGCCGAGCTGGTCGGCCAAACGCCCGCCGGCGTCTTTGACGATCGGAAACGTCAGGCTTTGTCGCTGGGCGAACGAACCGATGTCCAACAGGGAATCGTGTCGGTTGCTCATCACGCCGAGGATCCGAACACCTGCACCAGACAGCTCATCGTGCATCGATTGCAAACGCACGGCGTAGAGCTTGGCCAACGGACATTCGGTGCCGAGAAACGCGACGACCAGGATGGAATCGGACTGAAAATCCTCCAGCTGCCACCGCCGGCCGCGATAGTCGTCCAGATCGATGCGAGTCAGTTGCGTGCCGAACGCCGAAGCGGCAACGGGCTCATCAGCCGCCGCCGGCGCGATGCACGATCCGACCAACAGGCCGAAACACGAGGCGGCCGACACGATCAGGCTTACATTCGGTTGACGTCGCTGCATCTTCATTCTGAAATGGCGGTTCAAGGAGGTATAGGGGAAGTCGGTCGTGGTGGCGTGAGCCCAATGCCACCGACTTTGGCACTGAAGGAGGTAAAGGAGGTAGCGGAACGGCGCAAGCCGTCCGGTTTCAGCCTGAAAACACCGTGAAAGACCGGAGGGCTCGCGCCCTGCCGCTAACAAAAAACACCCCGATTGGTGTCTAAGTAAGTTGCATTGGGCGTGAGCCTCGCGGCAAACGGCTGACAGCTCCCTGGTTAGAATACCGGTCAGGACACCGTTGGGTTTCATTCTTTTTGTCCGAAACCGCCAACTCGCATCATGCTCGCAGAGTCGCTCTCCCAATTATTGGACGTGTCGTTGGAAGTGATCGATCAGCGGTCGCTCGGTGGCGGATGCATCAGCGAGGTGTCGGTCGTGACGATTCGCTGTGACGACGTGAAGTCTTGGCAAACATCCACCGAACACGGCCCGGTCGAACCGCCGACACGGCTTGTGATCAAACGCCATGCAGCGGACATGGTTTCGAATTTTCGCTGTGAATTCCGTGGATTGCAGGCATTAGCCCAGGCCGGCGTGATCCGCGTCCCGCAGGCACTGGCCGTCGATGTCGTCGGCGATCAAGCGTTTTTGGCAATGGAATTCATCCCCATCGATCCATCGGGATCGTCGCCGGAACGATTCTCCGATTTCGGGCGACAATTAGCCAACCTGCATCGAGCCACCGCGGGCAAACATTTTGGTTGGCCCGAAGACAACTATCTCGGCTCGGCAAAGCAGCCCAACGGGACGTGTGACTCGTGGGCGGAATTTTTCGCCACCCGGCGGATCGGTTTCCAGATCAAGTGGGCCACCGACCAGGGACTCGCCGATCCGCGTTTGAAATCCGACTGCGAACGGATCATCGCCCGGATGGACGACCTGTTGGCCGGGCGCGGCGACGCAACCTCGTTACTACACGGTGACCTGTGGAGCGGGAACTACCTGTTCGACGACGCGGGACAGCCGGTGTTGATCGACCCGGCCGTGTACCGCGGATGCCGCGAGGCTGAGTGGGGCATGATCAAGTGGTTTGGCAACTGCCCTGGCGAATTCGAACAGGCGTACCAAGACGAGTGGCCGATGGCGGACGGCTGGCGACGGCGGGTGGCGATCTACATGCTGTACCACCAGCTGAACCATCTAAATTTGTTCGGATCGTCTTATGCGAGTGCCTGCCGCCGGACGGCAGAGGAGGTTTTAAGGTAAGAAAATCTTCCTACCCCCAAAATCTTCCTACTGCAGCGTCTATCGGTAGATGTCATGCGAGAGAGCCCTGGACCGTCTGGCAATCGGCTTCCCTCGATCGATCGAAC
>NZ_NTFY01000099.1 GCF_002289565.1 Rhodopirellula sp. SM50
ATATCCAACGAGGATCAGCCGTTTGGCGCGAGCCTACGGGCCTCAACCCGAAGAAAAGGGGACGCCCGGACGCTGGCGCGAACCGGCTGATATCAAACGATGATCAGCCGTTTGGCGCGAGCCTACGGGCCCTTGATTGACCAGCGGCATCTCGCCTCAAACTCGCCGTGACCGAATGTGTCCGCGGCCCCCTGATACTTCTTTCGCACGCAAACAACTGCCCGTGACGGACGATTCGGCCGACCCAAATTGCCGTGTCCGGTTTGCATACCAACCTTCAGGGGGACAAACCATGAAAAACGTACTACGACGCGCCATGTTCGATTCGGAAACCTTTGTCGTCGAAATGGTCTATTCCGATTCCAAAGGAAACCGCACCCGACGAATCGTCAGCCCGATTCGTTTCGTCGGGGCCGATCGCTTCTTGGCGCTGTGTCTTTGCCGCGAAGAACCTCGTCAGTTCTACTTGTCGCGGTGCGAGGATGTGCGGCTGATCCCGGCCGCCGAAGTCATCATGCCGATGCCGATGCAGACGATCGAACCGGCCACACCCGTTCCCGCGGTCCCCGCGACGGCCGTTTGCGACGCTGGCGTGGCCTGCTTGGCCTAGGGCGGAAAAGTGGGATAGGCTTCCAGCCTGTCGATTCCCCGATGACAGGCTGGAAGCCTATCCCACGCGTTGGCAAGCAGGATGCTTACCCCACTTTTTACCCACAGCCTTCTCCCCGCATGCCGATTCCTGTTCGCGAAACGTTTCCCACCGACCGCGAGGACTTGATCGTCCAGGTGACCGACGACGGCAGCTTGACGCTGGTGCGTGCCGGCAGCGACGACGCCTTTCACAGCGGGTGCGGCGCGGCGTCGGAAACCTGGCACGTTTACCTACGCAATTGCGGTGTGTCGGAGCGACTGGGGCTTCGAAAGCCGACGCGGGTGCTGGAGATCGGCCTGGGAACGTCGATGGCGATGTTGATGACGCTCGACGCCGCGGTCGCCCAAGACACGGTGCTGGATTATGTCGCCGTCGAAACCGACTGGATCAGTGCGGCGACACTGCAATACCTGAAGCCCCGCGATTGGACCTCGCGGCCCGGGCCGGTGGATACCTATTTGCACTTTCGCCGCTCTCTTCCAGAGAAGGTTCCGCCGGGAACGTACCGTTGGCGGTTCGATGCACGTCGTAACGTGACAATCGAGGTTGCGGATGTTCGCCAATGGAGTCATGAAGCCGAACGCCCCTTTGATGCGATCTACTACGATCCGTTTTGCTGCGAGAGCGCACCGGAACTTTGGACGAGTGACTGCTTTCGATCCATGCGTCGGGCGATCCGTGACACCGGCAAACTGACCACCTACAGCTGCAGTCGCCCCGTTCGAGACGCTTTGGAGCAAGCCGGATGGCAGGTCCAGCGTGTTCCGGGACCGGTGGGCGGAAAACGCGAAGTGATCATCGCGTCGCCGGTCTAGCTGTTAAACTCTCTGCATGTTGCTTGGTCCCACCATTGCCAGAGAACGGTCATTCACGATGCCACGCCCGCGACTGCGAAACCTGCCCGTCATCCTGCTGTTCGTTTTAGCACTCTCGCCGCTGCGGTCGGTCGCAGGTGATCGCCCGAACGTCGTGCTGATCATGACGGACAATCATGGCGCCTGGACACTTGGCTGTTATGGCAATCGCGACATCCGCACACCGAACATTGACCGTCTGGCATCCGAAGGCACGTTGTTCACCCGCGCGTTCGCGTCCAACCCTGTTTGCTCGCCGACCCGTGCAACGTTTTTGACCGGATTGTTGCCCTCGCAACATGGTGTGCATTGCTTCCTGGGGGGCGGGCGTTTGCAAGTCGGTCCCGATGCCCGCTGCACGCTCGATCAGGTGACGTCGCTGCCGGAGGTTTTGCGTGATTCGGGGTATGCCTGCGGATTGGTCGGCAAATGGCACCTCGGTGACAACCTTCGTCCCCAAGAAGGTTTCGACGATTACTGGATCACCATGCCCCACGGCGGAACAAGTACGTTTTACGATGCGCAAATCATTGAAGACGGACGGATCCGCAAAGAGCCCGAATACCTGACCGATTTCTGGACCAAGCACGCGGTTGGTTTCATCGAGTCACAGTCGCAGCAGGACGATCCGTTCTTCCTGTTCCTCTCCTACAACGGCCCGTATTCCCTGAGCCGATTGTTGCTTCGCGAAGGTCGCAACCGCCACGCGGAGTATTATGCCGACAAGGACCTGTCGTCGTTCCCGCGCGAGCCGACGCATCCATGGCAATTCAGCAACCGTGACTACCACAACAACCCGGTTTCGATCCGACGTGTTGCCACAGAAGTCAGCGGCATCGATGACGGCGTCGGTACGGTCATGGAGACGTTGAAACGCTGTGGAATCGATGACAACACGATTGTGGTCTTTGTCGCCGACCAAGGTTGGGTCGGTGGCCAAGGCGGCTTTTTCGGCATGGGCGACCACACGCGACCCGTCACCGCCCGCGACGGCATGATGCAAATCCCGATGATTTGGCGTCATCCGGGCGGGATTCGATCCAATGCCAAAACCGATCGGATGGTCACCAACTACGACTTCATGCCGACGTTGTTGAAGTATCTGAATTTGGCGGACAAAATGCCGTCCAGTCCGCCATCACCCGGAAACGATTTCAGCGCCGATCTGACCGGCGAGTCGGATGGGGCGGGGCCTGAAAAACCGGTCTTCTACGAATTCGAAGGCCTGCGTTGCATCCGCACCGAACGTTGGAAATACATACACCGTCATCCCAACGGACCCCATGAACTCTACGACCTGGAATCGGATCCCGACGAGTTCAATAATCTTGTCGACGACACGACGTATCGTGCAACAGCCGACACGTTAAAAAGTGAGCTCGATGCGTTCTACCAGCGTCATGCCGTCGAACGATACGACATGTGGAACGGCGGCGGTTCGCAGACGCGACTCTTCGTCGGAATCGATGAAGAACTCGCGCAGTCCGAACCGGTACCGCCACCGCCGCTACCGACGGCGTTTCAGCCGGCGGAGATTCAATTGCCCGATGGCTTTTCGGCGGAACTCGTCGCTGGACCTCCCCTGGTCACGCATCCCACGATGGGATGTCTGGACGACCAGGGGCGACTGTTCATTTGCAACAATGCCGGGGTGAACCTGAGTGCCGAAGAGCTGGAGCAACAGTTGCCCAATTCCATCCGCATGCTTGAAGACAGCGATGGCGACGGACACTTTGATCGGTCGACGGTGTTCGCCGACCAGATGACGTACCCGATGGGAGGCGTCTGGCACGATGGAGCGTTGTACGTCGCCTCGCCGCCCAACATCTGGCGACTGGAAGACACCGACGATGATGGCGTCGCCGAGCTCCGTGAAAAGATCGTGACAAAATTTGGCTATACCGGAAACGCCGCCAGCATCCACGGATGCTTTTTCGGACCCGACGGGCGTTTGTATTGGTGCGACGGTTATCACGGCCACGAATTCAAAGACGAAGACGGCAACATCACCAGTAAACGCGACGGGTCGTATTTGTTTTCCTGTCGCACCGATGGATCCGATGTCCGCATTCACTGTGGCGGCGGCATGGACAATCCGGTCGAAGTCGACTTTACCGAGGAAGGCGAAGTGATCGGGAGCGTCAATATCCTCTACAACCGCCCACGCGTCGACGCACTGGTGCATTGGCTCTATGGCGGCGCCTACCCCCACCGTGAACGCGTGTTGGTGGAATTGAAAGTCACCGGCGATTTGCTCGGTCCGATTCACCGTTTCGGTCACGTCGCCGTCTCGGGAATCACCCGTTACCGCAGCGGCGTCATCGATCATCGATGGCGTGATCAGTTCCTGGCGACCTTTTTCAATTCCGGCAAAGTGGTTCGCGTGCAACTGCAACGCAGCGGATCGACATTCGAAGCGACTCAGCAAGAGTTGCTGGCGGGGACGAGTGACGATTTCCATCCCACCGATGTGATCGAAGACGCCGACGGCAGCTTGCTGGTCGTCGACACCGGCGGATGGTTTTATCGCGGTTGCCCGACCTCTCAAATGTCAAAGCCCGATGTCCTGGGAGGCATTTATCGTATTCGCCGCGATGGCATGACGACGCAAGTGGATCCCTGGGGCAAGCGGATCGATTGGCAGTCCTTGTCTGACAGCGTTTTGATCAGGCATCTCAATGACACCCGGCACCGGGTGCGTGAGCGGGCGATCAGCGAATGTGCGCGGCGCGGCGAGCGGATCGTGCCGGCATTGGCGCGATCGATGAAAAGCGACATCCGAGTCCGCCAAAATGCACTCTGGGCGTTGACGCGAATCGTGGGTGACGATGGCTCGCTCAGCGCCGCGCGGGCGGCGATTCGCGTTGCCCTGAATGACCGCGATCCGAGCGTCCGTCAAATCGCGTGCCGATCGATCGCCACCTACCCCGACGCCGACGCGGTCGCTGAATTGATCCAGCGACTGGTCAGCGATGTGCCGCCGGTTCGCCGTGAAGCCGCCAAAGCGCTCGGCCGGATCGGGCATGCCGATGCCACGGCCGCATTGATCGCCGCGTTGGCCGAAGGCCGTCAACTGGACCGATCCCTCGAACACGCGATCACCTACGCACTGATCGAAATCGGTGATCTCCAAGCCTTGCAGAGCGGATTGAGTCATGCTTCACCGCGCGTGCGGCGTGCGTGTTTGGTGGTGCTCAATCAAACCGATGGCGTTGTGGTCCCGTCTGACACGGTCGCCGAGATGCTCGATACCGACGAGACGGATTTGCAGCGAACGGCGGCCACCGTCCTGTCCCAACGGGCGCGGGCGGCAAAACTCGACCAGCATCCACACGCGGAATTGGCCGGAACCGCAACGCTCGTCGCAGAACGCCTGCGTCATTGGTTGGCAGAGCCGGATGCGGCGGCGTCCCGCTCGTCGCTGATCATCGAACTCGCGTCCGCTTTCGCGGCGACCGAGCCGGTGGCCGAGGAGATCGGGCGAGGACTCGGCGATGCGGAACCTCTCCACTCTGGCGGGTTGCTGTTGACTGCGATCAGCCGAAGCGACAATCCGAGCCTTCATCCGAGTTGGAAGGAACCGTTGACACGAGCGTTGCAATCCGACCAGACGGAAGTCGCGCGCCTTGCCATCGCTGCTGTGGCAGCCATCCAAACGAACGCTTTCGATGAGACGTTGGTTGCGATCAGTCGTGACGAAACGCAATCGGGGATCAAACGCGCCGGCGCCTTGGCGGCGATGGAAAAAAATCCTGCATCATTGAGCGGCGACCGGCTGGCAATACTATTGGAATTGCTCCGTGGCGGGGCGCCCACCGAAGCGAGCCAGGCGGCGCAGATGATCTCCACGTCTCGGCTCAGCCCGGATCAGTTGCAGACGCTGGCCCCCTCTCTGTCGAGCGCCGGCCCGGCCGCACTGCGTGACCTGATCCGGCCCTACGGTCGAACGCTCCAAGTCGACGTCGCCGCAGCCTTCTTAAATGCGCTCGAGACGGCCCGCAGCTTCGATCAACTGCCCGCCACCGAAGTCTCCGACGTGATCAAGCGATTCCCCGCTGAATTATTGCCCCGCGCCAACGTGTTGCTCGATCGGCTCAAATCGCTAGACGATCAACGGATTCAGAAACTGGATCGTTTGATTCCGCTGGTGCGAGACGCCGATCCCGAGCGTGGTCGAGCGGTGTTCGCTTCCGAAAAATCGAAATGTGCCACGTGCCATCGCGTCGGAGCGGTTGGCGGGACGATTGGTCCCGATCTGACAACGATCGGAGCCAACCGGTCGGTGCATGATCTGATGGAGTCGATTGTTTTTCCGTCGGCAAGCATCGTCCGGCAATATGAATCGCAGACGGTTTTGACCGACTCGGGTCAGGTCTATTCCGGCGTGATCACTCGCCAGACGCGCGATTCGATTCATCTGCAACAGCAAACCGGAGATCCGATCGTGATCGGACGCGACACCATCGAGGAACTATCACCGAGCACGGTTTCGATCATGCCGCAGGGATTGGAAACGACGCTCAGCGAACAAGAACTCGCCGACCTGGTGGCGTGGTTGAGGGACCTGGGAAAGTCGTAGCATCCAAACTCGTTCCCGGGCTCCGGCCTGGGAACGCGAGGCGGCGGAGGCTCCGGCCTCCGACAGTCGCGAGGCGGGAGCCTCGTCACGAGTTTTACTCCAACTTTGCCAAATCGGCCCGCGTGTCTTCATACGTCGCGTGAAACACCAACGCCCGTGGATCGGGATCTTTGCCCCAGATCTGGCAGGCGTTCGCGTAGAGCTCCGGCCACCAGTTGTGATGCTGCGTCAGGCCTTGATCACGGTACGACTTCCAATGGCTGAGCACCTTGGACCAACAGTCATCGCCATAGTCGAGGGCCTCCTTGAGCGTCGTGTACCTCGGGACGTACCAGCGGCGGCCGATTTGGGCGTGCAAGACTTCGTCGGCCCAGTCGAAATCTTGGAACAGGGCGGACAGTGGATCGCCGCTTTCGTTGGCGACCTCCCATTCGTAGCGTTTTCCGTTGCGCGGCATCAGGTTCTGTTCGATGAAAAACAAGACTCCGTGGCGTTGGCGGGCGTCGAGTTGCAGATTCAGGTTGCGCGACCAGGTAAAATTAATCGGGATGGTTCGCCAATCGATGCCCAACGCCACAAAGCCGACTTCGCCCATCATCGCGTGACGGGCTTCGTCCCACAGTTGACGTGACATCTCCATGTGAAATTCCCAGGGTTCGTCGTCGCGCAGTTCCACCAGGATGCTGGCCATCATTTCCGGCACATCGATTTCGCGAAGCCGTTTGTAGTACATCATCAGCGTCTTGTCTTGCGCCGAGAACTGTTCGTCGTACAAGAAGACTTCCGGGTTGACGCCGGCGTTGTAGGGGTCACGAAAGCGATCGTCGCGGCGCGGTTCCTTGTCGTACTGATAGGGTTGGGCGCTGTGCCACGGCTCGGGGACCGAGTCGTCGGTGGCTTCGACGCCGTCGAGTTGACCTGCGGCTTGCAGACACTGTTTCAAGTGTCCGATCCAGGGTTCGCGATCGGCTTGTGTCGAATCGTTGTCCAAGCAGCGGAGTGCTTCGGTACCGAAGGTGACGACGTCTTGGAGTTCAAACCCGATCAGTTTGGCAACGCGAACGGTCGGCGCATCGGCCAGCGGATGAGCGTCGGTTTGCAGTCGCCGGCAAGCTTCGCACACCGCGGGCAAGACGACGCCATAGATGCCGGCGAGCAAATCAGGCGTCGACGGCGCCGCGATCAGTTCGTCCATCAAACGCTCGAGCGCCGGGTCGGGAATCACGTCCAGTCCCAGCGGAGGCTCCCGCATCTCACCGACGCGGCGACGGATCAACGACACCTGTTCGGCGCACAGGTAGGCGTGGTAGCTGAACGCCGTCTTCAATTCGTAGATCGGCTCCGCGGTGATCTTGGCGGTCAACGTCTCATGCAAACGCTTCAGGACATAGTGAAGCCGTTTGAGCCGTTGCAAGCTTTGATCGAGATCCCAAGTGCCATCGACCGCACGTGCCATCGAACAGAGTCCGGCAAGCGGCGGGATGCCACGATAGGATTCGTAGTCGCCATGATCATGCATTGTTTTTTCTCCCTCAGGTTCTACGACTCTCTCTCGGCTTCGCTAAAGTGTAAACTGGACGTGGAAAAGGGGGCAGGTACTAAAAACCAGATGGCCCAAAGGGTGCTTCGCATTTTTGGTACCTGACCCCTTTTTCGCCGTGAAGCCGATCCTCTCGCCCGCAAACGAAGATGTCTCTGCCCACCGACTCCGCCAATCACCCTACCGATCCCTCCAAACCGCTCGAGGACCTCGATGACTGGGAGGCGGACTTGGTGCGTCGTTATCCCGAACCGAACAAGCCGGCCGATGCGTTTCGAAATTATGGCGAAGACACGAAGCCCGGCGTCCGTGAATTCTATCAGCTGAATCATCGGAATCAGACCTACGACTTTGTGCAACAGAAACGAAAGCAGTTTCTACCGCTTCGGCATCGCAAGATGACGGTTTGGGAGGCGATGGAGTATCTGAACCAATTGGTCGACGAGAGTGATCCTGACACGGACCTTTCTCAGATCGAACATCTGTTGCAGACCGCTGAATCCATTCGCGCCGACGGTCATCCACGCTGGTTTATCCTGACGGGATTGATCCACGATCTCGGCAAAGTGTTGTGTCTATTCGGTGAGCCCCAATGGGCGGTGGTCGGAGACACGTTTCCCGTCGGTTGCCGGTTTTCCCAGCGGATCGTGTTTCCGGAATTTTTTGCCGAGAACCCCGATTCGACCGATGAACGCTACAACACCGAGTACGGTGTCTATTCGCCAGGCATCGGACTCGACAACGTGTTCCTTTCCTGGGGACACGACGAGTACTTGTACCATGTGGTCAAGGATCGGCTGCCCCCAGAAGCACTGGCGATCATCCGTTACCATTCGTTTTATCCCGGTCATCGAGAGTCGGCGTATGACCATTTGATGAATGATCACGACCATCGGATGTTCCAGTGGGTGCGGGCCTTCAACCCGTATGACCTGTATACCAAAAGCGATAGCCGGCCGAACGTTGACGCCTTGCGACCCTTCTATGAAGAACTGATTAATGAGTTCCTTCCGGGGACGCTCGATTGGTAATCATTGATCCGAATCGGGTACCCTGCGATCCGGTCGTGTCGCCCTTTTTATTGCCGAGCGGTTGTCGCGACATCGACGTGATCAATCCGGTCCACCGAGTTCCCCGCCGTGCCCTCCATCGATTCTAACATCGCCTCGGCAGAAGTCCCTTCCGATGGCAGCAACCCCCGCTCGCGACTGTTGCTGGCCGCCGTTGCGGCGTTCAGCACGTACTTTTGCATGTACGCGTTTCGCAAGCCGTTCACCGCGGGAACGTACGAGGGGCAGGAACTGCTGGGGATGGGGCTGAAATCGGTGCTGGTCATTTCGCAACTGGCCGGCTACATGATTTCCAAGTTTGTCGGCATTAAAGTTGTCTCGGAAATGCGTCGTCATCGACGTGCAATTGCCATCGTGGGGTTGATCTTGACGGCGGAGCTGGCGTTGGTGGGTTTTGCCTACGCGCCGATCGTCCTCAAGGCTCCCCTGTTGTTCTTGAACGGTTTTCCGTTGGGGATGGTGTTCGGGCTGGTGCTGTCCTATTTGGAAGGCAGGAAACAGACCGAGGCGTTGTCGGCGGCGCTGTGTGCGAGTTTTATCATCGCGTCCGGGGTGGTGAAGTCCGTCGGACGCTGGATTATCCAGGACTGGGGCGTCAGCGAGTTTCAGATGCCGATGCTGGTCGGATTGATTTTCTTGTTGCCCCTGTTGGTTTCGGTCTGGTTGCTCCAGTCCACACCGCCTCCCGATCCAACAGATCGCCAACACCGCAACGACAGAAACGCGATGACCCGTCAGGATCGTCGTCGCTTTTGGTTGGAGTACTGGCCGGGGTTGTCGCTGTTGGTTTTTGTCTATGTGGCGTTGACCGTCATTCGAACCGTAAGAGACGACTTCGCGGTAGAGATCTGGCGTGACCTGGGAGTCGGCGACACGCCTTCGATTTTTGCTCGATCGGAAATGGTCGTCGCCATGGTGGTCACGATGTTCAACGCGTTTGCCGTCTGGATCCGTCACAACATGGCGGCGGTGCGGATCGTCACGATCGTGATGTGCGGTGCGTTTTCAGTCGTCGCTGCGTCAGCGCTGATGCAGTCCGGTGGCCTGATCTCTCCGTTCGTGTTCATGGTTGCGTGCGGCGTGGGCATGTACGTCCCTTACGTCGCGTTTCACACCACCGTCTTCGAACGATTGGTCGCTGCCTCGCGTCACCCAGCCAATGTGGTGTTTTTGATGTACGTCGCCGACGCCGTCGGATATCTGGGCTACGCATTGGTGTTGTCGATCCGAATGACGCTCCCTTCGCCCGATTCTGTCATGCCATCGTTTCGGATGCTGCTGCTGGTCGCAAGCTTTATCTCGATCGCCGCCTTGTGTTTATCACTTCGTTATTTCCGCACGGTCATTGAAGTCGACGATGCGGCAGCCGACGTTGGGCGGAGTTTGATGGCGTCGAATTCGGACGCGGTGGAAACCGTCGAAGCGGGGCGCGGCAATGTCTGAACGTCGTCTGACCTCGCCTTCACCGAGGCAACCGCAGACGTGTCGAGCGGCGGTCTTTCACCAAGCCGGGCAACCCCTCTCGGTGGAGGCGTTTCCGCGACCGAGTCTGTTGGCCGGTGAAGCACTGGTTCGGATTCGGCTCTGCACGATATGCGGCAGTGATCTTCATACCTTGAAAGGGCTACGAATCGAACCGACGCCATCGATCTTGGCTCACGAGGTTGTCGGTGAAATCGTTGAACTCGCCGATCCCGGTCCGACGGACGTGGACGGGCAACCGCTTGAAATCGGCGATCGCGTGACATGGTCGGTCTGCGTCAGTTGCTTTGAATGCGACCGCTGTCGGTCGGGGATGCCGCAAAAGTGTCGTCAGTTGGTGAAGTATGGCCATTCGGTCGCCGCCGGTCGCGAGGCACTCAGCGGCGGGCTGGCGGAGTACATCTTGCTGCGACGCGGGACGACGATCGCCAGGTTGCCGGCCGAGTTACCGGACGAAGTGGCCAGCCCGATCAATTGTGCCACGTCCACTGTCGCGGCGGCGTATCGGATGGCCGGCGACGTTTTCGATCAACGGATTTTAATTTTCGGCGCCGGCATGCTGGGATTGACGGCCGTCGCACTGGGCAAAGAATCCGGCGCGAAGCAGGTGACGATTTGCGACGTCGACCCGCAGCGGCTGGAGCTTGCCAAACGGTTTGGCGCCACGGACACGATCTCGGTGGAGTCGATCGGGTCGCTTGAGTCATCCTTCGACGTCATCGTAGAATGCTCCGGTTCTCCCGACGCGATCGAAACCGCGTGTCGACTTGGCGATGTCGGCGCGCGAGTCGTCTTGGTCGGTTCGGTGATGGAATCACGGCCGGTTCAGTTGGACCCGACCAGCATCGTTCGCAAGTGGATGTCGATCGTCGGAGTCCACAACTATGCGCCGGTCGATTTACGCAGCGCGATCGATTTCATCAGCCGATGCCACCACAAGTACCCGTTCGCCAAACTCGTTGCACGGACCTTTGATCTGTCGGAGACCAACGCGGCGATCGAATACTCCATCCAGCATCGCCCGATTCGCGTCGCGGTGCGACCAGCGACTGTCCGACCCAAATCGCCGGTCTAGAAACGCCGACGCTGGAACGATTCGCCGAATTCCTGACGCAGATGCTGGTGTCCACCGATCCTGAGTAAACCTCCCTTGTGGAGGTCGTGCGTTCTTTAACTCGTTGAAAATAAGACACTTCTCGCTGAACGCCACCACATTTGATTCAATACGCCCGTCGGACGACGTGGAATGGGTCAAAAAATTTGGTGGTCAAAAAATTTGGTGGTCAAAAAATTTGGTGGTCAAAAAATGAAGAGTTCCGCCAGGGGAAGGCAGAGGTACTCGTGTGCTGTTTCTCTTTTCTCATTTTTTGACCAACCAATTTTTTGACCAACCTTCTTGCCCATCTCATCGCGACGAACGCCCCCGATCGGTTGCAGGGACGTCTCTGAATCAGTCGAGCATCGCGAGGAGAAGGCTTCCTTTGGTGCACCGAAAGGGCCGGAGATCACTGAAATGAAAGTGGCGATTCACTGTTCGACCTCCTCCTCACTTCGCTCATTCGGCCGGCCTACCCGCTCGACGCAGTCCTCCCGGGTTTCGTTTTTTCTGCTCTTTTCATGATGAATCCATGCACGCCCCCGATCGCTTTGGGCTCTCCTGATCAGTGGACCATGATTTCGCAGCGCGTCGGGTACGCGCCCTTCGCCCAGGAGCCTCCCCATGACGACCCCTAGCAGTCTCAAAAAGCCGCTTCTTTACCTGTTGATCGGTTCCGTCCTGTTGAGCGCGCTGTTGGGGATTGTGCTGGTGCTGCGGGGCAACTGGGGATGGCTGGAGGTCCGGGTGATTTTGACCACGGTGATCTTCGCGGTGGCCAGCGTTTGCGGATTGGCCTGTGACCTTTCCCGCACCCCGTCGGGATGGAACCTGATGCCCAAGTCCGGGTTGGCGCTGACGGCAGTGACGACCGTGTTGATGCTGTTTGGGATTTGGTTCGAAGTCGGTTCGGAAGCCTACTGGAAGACGACGACGGTGTTGATTTCGATCGGGGTCGCGACGATCCACGTTTCGCTGCTGTCGATCGCCAAGCTGGCCAGCCGATTTCGCTGGGTTTACTTCATCGGAACCCAGATCATCTTTGGTTTGGCCCTGTTGATCGCGACGGTCATCGTCTTCGAAATCAACTCGGAACTGTTGTGGCGATTTCTCGCAGCCCATTCGATCGTCGTCGCCGCAATCTCGATCGTGATTCCGATCCTGCACCGGATCAGCAAGACCGACGCTAACCGGGGCGATCTGCTGATGCCGGTCGAAGCGAGGAACGTCGAATCGATCGACCAACAGATCGCGCAACTGGAAGAACGTCTGGCTCAGCTCAGGACGCTGCGGGAACAAATCATCGGCGGGACACTCCGGTAACGCGTAATGGTGACCGCGGGCTACTGGCCATCGGCTTCACTCGATCTGATCGATCGAACGCTCTCCGGTATCACAGCACGGGAGAACACCCACGGATGGCAGGGCGAACCCACGGATCCCGAGCTGCTTTTCATCGGTGGGTTCATTCAAATCGGGCATGGGGAGCTGTCCTCATGCTGGCGATTCCAGCGGCGCACTGCAACCCGCCGGTTTAAGTCCGCGATCCAATCGGACGGATCAGCACTGCGCGACATTGATCGACAGGCGGACCAGTAGCTCGTTTTTTGCGAGACAGCATCCACCCCCGTCGACCTGTTAAGATGCGTTTGATCTTCCATTTCACTTTTTCAGGCGGACACGATGGGCGTTGTTGTTGCATTGGACCAGGGGACGACAAGTTCGCGAGCGATCGCGTTTGAGCAATCGGGGGCGGTGTTGGGCGTCGCCCAGCGTGAATTCACGCAACATTACCCTCGGCCCGGTTGGGTCGAACATGACGCCAACGAGATCTGGCAATCACAGCTCGCCGTCGCCCAGGAGGTGATGGCGTCCTGCGGACTGTCGGCAGACGACGTCGCGGCGATCGGGATCACCAACCAGCGCGAAACGGTTTTGCTGTGGGATCGATCCACGGGCGAGCCGATTCATCACGCGATCGTCTGGCAAGACCGGCGGACGTCGGAATTCTGTGATTCACTCCGCGACCAAGGTCATTCGGATCTGATTCAGTCCAAGACGGGGCTGCTGATCGATGCGTACTTTTCGGCGACCAAAATCCGGTGGTTGTTGGACCAAGTGCCAGGCGTCAGGTCGCGGGCGGAACGCGGCGAGATCGCATTCGGCACGATGGATAGCTGGTTGATTTGGAAACTGACCGGCGGTCGTGTTCATGTCACCGATATCACCAACGCTTCACGCACGATGTTGTTGGACATCGCGACCGGTCAGTGGGACGACGAACTGTTGGAATTGTTGAAAATTCCCGCGGCGATCTTGCCCGAAGTGCTTCCGTCCAGCCATGTCTATGGCGAGACCGAAACGCAGTGGTTCGGCGGCCCGATCAAGATCGCCGGCGCCGCCGGAGACCAGCAGTCTGCGCTGTTCGGTCAAAACTGCACGCGTCATGGGATGGCCAAGAACACCTACGGAACCGGTTGTTTCATGCTGATGAATATTGGCGACCAGCCGCTGGTGTCCAAGCACCGACTGTTGACGACGGTTGCCGCCAGTGCTTGCCCAGCCAGTGCGGGTTCAGCCAGTGCCGCGTCGAAACGGGAGTATGCGCTCGAGGGCAGCGTGTTCGTTGCCGGTGCCGCGGTCCAGTGGCTGCGCGACGGATTGGGGATCATTCAGTCGTCGTCTGAAATCGAACCCCTGGCCCGCAGCGTGCCCGATAGCGATGGCGTCTATGTCGTTCCGGCGTTGGCGGGGCTGGGGGCTCCGCATTGGGATTCTTACGCCCGCGGAACCATCGTGGGGTTAACGCGTGGGACCGATCGCGGACACATCGCGCGGGCGACGCTGGAAGGGATCGCCTATCAAGTCGCCGACGTCTTGGACGCGATGCAGCAGGATGCCGGAATCTCGATCGAGGAGTTACGGGTCGACGGCGGTGCCTCGGCGAACGACCTGTTGATGCAATTCCAGGCCGACATCATGAAGACTCCCGTGGTCCGTCCGCAGATGACGGAGACGACATCGATGGGGGCGGCCTACCTGGCCGGACTGGCGGTCGGCTTTTGGCAGGATCTGGACCAAATCGCCTCGATCTGGAAAACCGATCGGGTGTTTGAACCGACAATGTCGGACGCGGACGTGGCGCTGCGACGAGAGCGTTGGTCCGAGGCGCTTGAGCGTTCCAAATCGTGGCAACCGGAGCAGCACCATGACGCGACTTGATCGGCCCGAATCGCTCGCCAAAATCCGTGACCGCCAAACACCGTGGGACATCGCGGTGATCGGCGGTGGTGCGACCGGTGTTGCCGTCGCGCTCGATGCCGCCAGTCGTGGGTTGGACGTCGTGTTGCTGGAGCGATTCGATTTTGGAAGCGGGACGTCCAGCCGTAGCACCAAACTGGTCCACGGCGGCGTGCGGTATCTGAAGCAGGGCAACGTGACACTTGTTCGCGACGCACTTCGAGAACGATCTTTGTTGCTCGAAAACGCGCCCCATCTGGTTCACGACCAAACGTTTTTGATTCCCTGCCGCAACCTTTGGCAATGGATGTTTTATGGAGTGGGGTTGAAGGTCTATGACCTGCTCGCCACACGCAACCGCTTCGGCCGTTCCCAGTGCATTTCCGCGCGGCGGGCGCTCGAATTGTCGCCGGCGTTGCGGAACGAGTGTCTGCGTGGCGCGGTGCTTTATCATGACGGCCAATTTGATGACGCGAGATTGCTGATCGACATGGCCCGTGCGGCGGCGCAGCACGGAGCCACGTTGGCCAACCACATGGCCTGCACCGGATTCATCAAAGACGATCAGGGGCTGGTCGGCGGCGTGGTTGCGACCGACGATGAATCGGGCGAATCACTTGAGATCGCAGCCAAGACGGTTGTCAACGCGGCCGGCCCGTTTTGTGACGCGGTGCGATTGCTCGACGATGCGGAGTGCCAGCCGATGGTTGCCGCCAGCCAAGGGATTCACTTGGTCTTGCCCAAGGAACTTTATCCCGGAGAAACCGCGATGATTGTTCCCAAGACCTCCGACGGACGCGTGATTTTTATCGTCCCCTGGCACGATCACATTCTTGTTGGAACGACCGATACCGCGATCCCCGACGCCGTTGCCGAACCGTCGCCCCAACCGCAAGAGATTCAGTTCTTGTTGGAGACCGCGGCGGAGTACTTGTCACGGCCTCCGACGATTGCCGACGTGTTGAGCATTTTCACGGGCATCAGGCCGCTGGTCAAAGGCGACAAGTCCTCGCGAACGGCATCGCTTTCACGAGATCATGTGATCCGGCTCTCGACTTCGAAACTGATCACGATCACCGGAGGGAAGTGGACCACCGTGCGAAAGATGGCCGAGGACTGTGTCGACAAGGCGATTGAAACGGGCAATCTGTCCGCCACGCCGTGTGTGACCGAATCGCTGCGGATGAATGCCCCCGATCCATCCGCGATCGAACAGTTGGAAAACGATGATCCCACGCTGGCCCAGCCGGTACACGAGTCGCTGCCCATCCGTCGTTCCGAAGTGATTTGGGCGGTCCGCAACGAAATGGCACGAACGGTCGAAGATGTCCTGGCCCGCCGCTCCCGGACACTGTTTCTCAATGCCCAGCTTGCACTGGATGCGGCGCCCGCGGTTGCGGAGATCTTGTCCAACGAACTGGGAACCGATTCGGCGTGGCAAGACGAGCAACTCCGGGCGTTTGAGGCCGTTGCCGCGCACTACCTTCCGGCGTGAAAATACGTTGAAAGACCGGAGGGCTCGCGCCCTGACGCTAACAAAAAACTAAAGGTGTTAGCGGAACGGCGCGAGCCGTCCGGTCGCGGTTCAAAAATACCGTGAAAGACCGGAGGGCTCGCGCCCTGCCGCTAACAAAACACCCCGCTTGGTGTCAAAGGCTGGGATGACTCCGGACGGAGTCAAAGCCAGTAGCCGGAGGTGAGCGTAGCGACACCTCCGGGCATCCGGCGACACGCCTGACGCGACCCCGGAGGGTGTCGAAGCAAGTCACGCGAGAGCCCTTGGACCCGGCCTGACGCCGCGTGGGAATGGGCAACGCGATGAACTGGTTCGGTCGGCGAGCTGACCTGACACGGATGGAACTGGTATCCTAGGTGCGCCAGGAGGTTGGGGTTTTCCCACCCAATGCATTCGAAGGGACAGGCGGCAAATGAAAGTTGGCATTATCAAGGAAATTGATCCCGGGGAGTGTCGTGTGGCGGCGACACCGGAAACGGCACGACGGTTGATCCAGAAGCTCGGGTTCGAGGTTTGGGTGGAATCTGGTGCGGGGGATGCCGCCAGTTTTCACGACCAGAGCTATCGCGAAGCCGGCTGTACGCTTTGCGATGAAGCGGCGGAGATCTGGACGGAATCCGACATCGTGCTGAAGGTCCGCCGTCCGCAGGATCGAGAGATCGAACAGCTGCGGGCGGGGCAAACGCTGATTTGTTTCTTGGCACCAGGCCAGAACGAAGCGTTGTTGCAGAAGATCGCTGCTCGGCAGGCGACGGCGTTGGCGATCGAAGCGGTGCCACGGATCAGTCGGGCGCAGAAGTTGGACGCATTGAGCTCGATGGCCAACATCGCGGGGTACCGGGCCGTCGTCGAAGCCGCCGGGCTGTTCGGGCGTTTCTTTACCGGCCAGATCACCGCGGCTGGAAAAGTCCCGCCGGCCAAGGTGTTGGTCATCGGCGCGGGCGTTGCGGGACTGGCCGCGATCGGAACCGCCAGGGGATTGGGGGCGATCGTGCGGGCCTTCGACGTGCGTCCCGAAGTCGCCGACCAGGTCAAAAGCATGGGCGCCGAATTCCTGATGTTGGAATTCGAGGGCGACGAGCACGGCGGCACTTCGGGCGGCTATGCCAAGACGATGAGCAAGGAATTCATCGATGCCGAGATGGCGCTCTTTGCCGCCCAGGCCAAAGAGGTGGACATCATCATCACCACGGCACTCATTCCAGGCAAACCGGCGCCGAAATTGATCACGCACGAAATGGTCCGTTCGATGCGTCCGGGCAGCGTGATCGTCGATTTGGCCGCCGAACAAGGCGGTAATTGCGAGGCGACGATTCCCGATGAGGTGACCAAGGTCGAAGGCGTGCACATCGTCGGCTACCGCGATCTGACCAGCCGACTGGCACACACATCCAGCCAACTGTATGGGACCAATCTCTATCACTTGTTGGACGAAATGGGCGGCGCGGAAAGGTTCAGCGTCGACATGACCGACGAGGTGATCCGCAGCGCGACGGTCGTCAAGGACGGTCAGGTCACCTGGCCCCCGCCCCCGGTTTCCGTCTCCGCAGCCCCCAAGGAGAAAGTGGTGGAGTCGGTCGCACCGTCCGCCGTGGTGGAAAAGAAAATTGGGACCTTTGACATCGCGTTGATGGTGATCGCGGCGGTGTTGTTGGTTGGAGTCGCGTTGACGCGCGATCAGGGTTTCATCACCGATTTCACCGTCTTTCTACTGGCCTGTCTGATCGGGTGGCAAGTGATTTGGAACGTGACCGCCTCGCTGCATGCCCCGTTGATGAGTGTCACCAATGCGATCAGCGGCATCATCATTGTCGGCGGGATGGTGCAAATCGGGGCGACCAACCCGGTCGCGGCATGGCTGGGCGGGCTGGCAATCTTTGTCGCGACGATCAACATTGCCGGCGGCTTTCTGATCACGCACCGCATGCTCAGCCTATTTCGCAAGTGACGTGGCTGCCCGTCTGCTGTTGGATGTTCTGTTGTTTGGATGATCGTTTGCTCCCGTACATAAAAGACATGCCGTTTTCCCACCCACTCGTGATTGCTTCACAGACGCTGCCCCTGAACCAGTCCCTGGCCACGGTCGCGTACATCGTGGCGGCGGTCCTGTTCATTTTCTCCTTGGCCGGGTTGTCTCACCAAACGAGTGCCAAACGTGGCAATCTGCTCGGGATCATCGGCATGGTGCTGGCGGTCGGGGCGACCGTCTTCGGCGTGATGAACGGCGGGTACCTTTGGATGGTGGTCGCGATCTTGCCGGCGATCTTGATCGGTGCCCGGTTGGCCGCCCGTTTATCGATGGATCATCTGCCACAACTGGTGGCGATGCTTCACAGTTTTGTGGGATTGGCGGCTGTTTTCGTCGGCATCTCCAGCCACATCGAAGCCGGGATCGCTGTCCCCGACGGCGAGATGCTGATTCACAAAATCGAGATCTACGTCGGCGTCTTCATCGGCGCGTTGACCTTTACCGGATCGATCGTCGCATTCCTGAAATTGGCCGAACTTGTCGGTGGTCGAGCGGTGACGCTGCCCGGTCGGCACGTCTTGAACGTCGTTCTGATGCTCACCTGTGTCGGTTTGGGAATCTGGTACTGCCGTGTCGAGGGTGAGGATGCACTGGTGCCGCTGTTGATCATGACCGCGATCTCGTCACTGATCGGTGTTCACTTGGTGATGGCGATCGGCGGTGCGGACATGCCGGTGGTGGTTTCGATGCTCAACTCCTATTCCGGCTGGGCTGCCGCGGCGGCGGGATTCATGCTGAAGAACCACTTGCTGATCGTCACCGGTGCACTGGTCGGCAGCTCGGGCGCGATTCTGTCGTACATCATGTGTGCGGCGATGAACCGAAGTTTTTTGAGCGTGATCATGGGCGGATTCGGCAGCGGCGCCGGTGGGCCGGCCGCCGTGGTCGAAGGCACGACGAAGGAATTCAGCGTCGACGAGACGGTCGCAATGTTGGAAGAAGCACAATGCATCGTGATCGTTCCGGGCTATGGCATGGCGGTCGCTCAAGCACAACATTCCCTGGCCGAAGTCGTTAAGACGCTGCTCAAACGCAACAAAGAAGTCCGATTTGCCATTCACCCGGTCGCCGGACGCTTGCCCGGGCACATGAATGTGCTGCTGGCCGAAGCCAACGTGCCGTACGACATCGTCTTGGAAATGGACGAAATCAATGAAGACATGTCCGATACCGATGCGATCCTGGTGATCGGGGCCAACGACATCGTCAATCCGGCCGCACTGGATGATCCCAATAGCCCGATCGCGGGCATGCCGGTGATCGAAGTCTGGACGGCCAAAACCTGCGTGGTGATGAAACGCGGCATGTCCACCGGATACGCCGGTGTCGGAAATCCGTTATTCTTTAAAGACAACACCTACATGTTGTTCGGTGACGCCAAGCAAAACGTCGACGCGATTTTGCGGGGGCTGCAACGTTGAGGACCCGTGGGAGCGCCTTCCAGGCTCGTCATTGCAGCATCGACAGGCTAGAAGCCTATCCCACTTGATCACACCCGCTGCTGAGCTGTTCCGTTCACATTGTTTCTCTCCTCGATGAGGTGCACGAGTGATTCGCATCATCCACCACACCGCGCTGGCGGCCGTGCTCTGTGTCTTCGGTTTCAACAACGTCGACGCGGCGGAGATTTCGACCACGTCGCTGCGCCATCAAACGCGGACACAACTGCGTCTGGAAGCGAACGCAAACGCAGGCCACGCCCATGACGATGCGGTCGCCGCACTATGTGATTTGTACGTCGTGCTGCGAAGCGATCCACGGTACGCGACCAGCGAAATGCTTCAGGGCGACGCCGCGAAAGTGCGACGACGCTTGCTGACCGTTGCACGACGAATAGAAATTCAACTCGGGCGAAAAGGAATCCCCCGTCCCACCGGGTTATCGGATCAAGTTGATGCGGCGATCAACGCGGCACTCGACGATCCGAATGATTCGACGAGTCCATTTCCCGCCCAGCCGTCGACGAATCACCGAGCCGGCGGGGCAGCCGCCGCGGGTGCCGGATGGCAACTCGTCGTATTGATTGAACGGATCGTGGCACCGGATTTCTGGGAATCGCGTGGAGGCGTCGGCTCGATTCATTACTTTGCGATGCGCAAGGTCTTGGTCGTGCGAGCAACCAGCGATGTGCACCAACAAGTCAAAGATCTGCTGACGGCGCTGCGGTAGCGGGTGAGCCGTCCGGCTGCAACTTGAGAGACCGGAGGGATCGCGGGCCGTCGATTTAAGGGGATTTGTCGAGGCAATGGTGAGCCGCCGGCCGTAAGGCCTCGGGCGGGCGCATGGATGCCCGGTCGCTTACGCGTCGCGGCTCACTAAATTGACAGCACGCTCGCGCCCTTCCACTAACAAACAATACCCCGTTGGGTGCCAAACCAGATGCCATGGACCAGACGCCGGCGGGCGCCGAGCTGATCAGAGCGGTGTTTTTGAAATGAAAAAGGCAATCAGAGGAGATTTGGGTGTCGTACGCTGACGAAATTGAATCCGGGAATTCCGGTTCCCGGTCGCGCCGCAAAACAATCGTGGCGATTGCCGTCACGGTCTGGGTCGCGATTGCGGTCGGACTCGTGTTCTTTGCCAAGACCTCTGTGGAAGGAACCCGGTTGGTGTATCAGATCGAACCGTCGGATTTTCGCGCAGATCAAATCGTCTCAGCTGTCGAGCGACGGTTGGACGGTTTCTTCGATGGGGCGAAAGAGATCCGAGTGGTGGAGGACGGAACGAGATTGCAGATCGATTTGGAAACCACCCAGAGCCCGCAGGTGGATGCGATCGCGACGATGCTGCACCACGAGGGACACCTGCGATTTCTGGCGCTCGCCCAACCTGGCCGCCACGGTGCCGTGATCGATGCGGCAAGGGCTCAGATCGACAGCGGTAATCTTGCGCGGGAGGTTCGCGACGCATCGGGCGCGCCGGTCGGCAGATGGGTGTTGATCGACCAAACCGTCGATCGGGCCACCGGTTGGCCGAAGCTGAAAGTCGAACCGAAGGGATTGATCCTGCGAAACTCGAAAACCGGTGCGATCGTCGACTTGGCATCGTCGCTTCAAACTTCCGAGGGGCAAGTCGAAGTGGGGCAATGGATGTTCGACAACAACGTCACCGGATTGGACGCACTGGCGATCGTCGAACCGGACCTTCAGCTGGACGGTGATTCGCTCAGCTTCGCCGCGATGACCGAAGACGCCAGCGGTCAATTGGCGGTCTCGCTGGAATTCACGCAGCAGGGTAGCACCGCGTTGGAAACGTTGACCAAACGCTATCTACCGGTCGGACAACGGCAAACCAGACTCGGAATTGTCTTTGATGACCTCTTGATCACTGCGCCGAATATTCTGCAACCGATCCGCAAGCAGGCAGTGATTACAGGCGACTTCGAAAAAGCCGAGGTCCAGGCCATCATCGCCGTGCTCAAGGCCGGAAGATTGCCGGTCGAGTTGGCCGAGAAACCACTGAAGCGAGAACCGGTCACGCTGACCAAGCCGATGTTGAAGTGGCCGCTGTGACAGGCACTCATTCTGACGTCGCAAGCGAGTGTTCGGTTCAGATCTGAACTTTTTCGCAAGGTCGAAGAAAATCGTTGACAGCGGCTCGAACGACCGTCAGACTGACTTTGAAGTGTTAAAAATTTCTTGCCGGCGTTTTGGTCGAGGTGGTGTCGATGGGGGTGGAACAACTCAGTCGTCGCGAGCGGGAAATCGTCGACATCTTGTATGTCAAGGAGGAAGCGACCGCGGCCGAGGTACGGCTCGCCATGACGGGAGATCCGTCCGATGCCACGGTCCGGACGCTGCTGCGGATCTTGGGCGAAAAGGGATTCGTCAAGTATCAGCGTCGGGGACGCCACTATCGGTATCGGCCGGTTCAACCCAAAAAGCGCGCCGCGAAACAGGCGTTTCGGCACGTCTTGAATGTATTCTTTGGTGGATCGGTGGAAGCGGCCCTCGCCTCGCACCTGTCCGATCCGAAAACGCAATTAGATCAAGACGAATTGAATCGATTGCGTGAATTGATTTCCGAAGCCGAGCGGGAGGAAACGACATGAGTGAGTGGTTACACCGCTGGGAACTCATTGGTGAATCGCATCCGGCGTTGGCGACGTTGATCCTCTGGGGCTTGCGTGCGGCGATGATCGTCATGGCCGCGTGGTTCATTGACCGTCTGGCGAGCAGGTGGTCGTCCGGTTTTCGTCATTGTGTCTGGATCAGTGCCTTCGGCGCGCTCGCTCTGTTGGTACCGCAACTGCTGACGTCCTTTCCGATCCGGATTCCGGTTCGCGTGTTGCAATCATCCGTCTCGCCGGTAAGCCTGTCAACGAATGACGTCGCCGTCGCGGCGGACCGACAACGCGCGGCGAGTTCGGTCACGGCTGAGCGACGGCGGCGTGAGACGAACGGTCCAATCTCGGACGTTCCCTTCCCCGCGCATTCGGCTGCCCCTCTGATCCCGTCGACACCTGTGGGGGGTGCCGTTTCGCCGGCGTCGGATGCATTTTCGGCAAGACCGCCCGAGCAACGATCCGTCCCGGTCACATCGGCGCCGTCGCCGGTTGCGTTGATCATGATCATGATCTATTTCACCGGGCTACTGGTATGGCTTGTTAGGATCGTTGTCAGTTGGGTCAGATTGAGGCGTTTTGCGACCGAAGCCATCGCTTTGACTGCGGAGCAGTGGCAACTCGCCCAGGCCTGCGCAACGCGTTTGTGCCTGAGCGAAACGCCGCAGTGTCGCGTTTCAGCATCTGTTTCATTGCCGCTGACGTTCGGAGTGCTGCGCCCGATGGTGTTGGTTCCGGTCAGCTTTCGATCCTTCACGGTCGATCAGCAGCGGCATTGCCTGTTGCATGAAATGGCGCACGTTGCCCGGCGTGACTCATGCTGGAATTGGTTGGCGGAAATCACGTCGGCCGTCTATTGGTTTCACCCGTCGGTCCATTGGGCTCGCCGGAATCTGCGGCGGTCACGAGAGGACGCCGCCGACGATGCGGTGTTGCGATCCGGCGAGCGCGGGGCTTCCTACTCCCGAAGTCTGCTGGAAATCACGCAGGGCATCGCTGCGGTTCCCCAACCACCGGCGGCGATTTCGTCCGGTACGAATCTGCAGTACCGGATTCGACGGATGTTAGATCGCACATCGAAGGACAGCCGACCGCCTCGTTGGACGATTGCCGCGGTCGGCCTGGGTTTTCTGTTGATTGCATTGTCGGGAATCAGCTTGGAAGCCGTGGTTGCCCAAACATCCCCCGCCGTCGTTGAGAGCGACGCGGTCCCGTTGACCTCATCACCGCAGGATCGCGTCGCCGGGGACGAGGGCTTGTTTCAACGATTTCAAACCGTCGAACTCGCAAAGCCGGCGGGTGAAGCCTCTCAACACGTCAACCTTGAATTGGTCGGCCGGGTGACCGATGCCAACGGTCCCGTGGTTGGGGCGGTCGTCTTGATTCGCGAATTTGTTTTCTCCCGCGGCCCGGACGGCAAGTACATCTCGCCGCCGATCGTTGCCCGAACGACGACCGGTCAGGATGGCCGCTATCAGGTCCAAGGTTTTCCGACCATCCGCCTGAAGTCACTCGGTCGTGCCCGTTGGGAGATTTTGGTGGCCGATAAAACCGACCGACTCGGGCTCGGCGTTTACGCTCTGTCACCGTTCGATCGCCGAACCCCCGCGTTGGGGAAGGCATCGGTCGATATCCGACTACCTGGCAGCGAAAAAATTGCAGCACGAGTCGTGACGCCGGCCGGAAGCGGAATCAGTGATGTCCGTGTCGCCGTGAAAGAAATCACTGTGCCGGCGAGCACCCGCTCCAATGCCGATCCGTTTTCCGATCCGTTTGCGCGGCGAAGAGGAGACCCCTTCACCAACGAACCCCACGCCTATCGCTTTCCCTCTGACAAAATCCATCTGGTAGCAACGACAGACGACGACGGTCGGGTCGCCTTTCAAATGCCGGAACGTGCATCGCTGGTGTTGGGAATTCGACGAACGGGTTATTTCCCGCGTCTACACAGGGTCTCGGCGCCGGGCTATGCAACGGGGCTACGAGGGGCACCTGTCATTGAAGAGTCCGTCTCACCCGCAACGATCGAACTACGGCAACTGCTTTTCGTTTCGGTCGCCATCAATGATGAAGCCGGTGCCCCCGTCAAACAGTACACGCTCTCCGCGTTGACTCCACGGGGCAAATCACCGTCGCAGAGATTTCAGATTTCCGAGGACGGAAGGATGCGGACGACCGCTGAGTTCTTGCGTGGGGCGTCGGACGACAATGGACAGGTTCAATTCATCGCACGTTTTCCGTTCGAGTCCGGTTTGCTGCCTCGCTCCACTTCGGTGCTGGCCGAATCAGTGATCGATCGACGCGAGCTGCGTTTGCAGGCACAACAAGGAATCCGGGCATCCGGTCGAGTCGTACGGAAGGACGATGGCACCGGCATCGCCAACGCCGAAGTCTGCTGGCATCGCCAGGCGGGACGCATCGAAGACTCATTGCTCCGCAGCATGACCAATGCGCAAGGCGATTGGCGGATGGTGATCCCAAAGGAAAATGGCTATCTATCGGTCGTCGGATACTCGCCGGGGTTGGATTTTTGGACCATCGACCGGTTCAACGCCGATGCATCGGGGCAACAGCAGTTCACCCGTTTAGTTGACTCCGTCGATCTGCCCGATTTAACGGTCCCCGATTTTCGGATCGAACGTATTCCAGACAGACCCGTGACGGTGGTCGATACCAACGGTTCGCCGGTGGAAGGCGTCTGGGTCCGCTCGGAGTTCATCGAAACGATCCAACGCGACAACAAAACCTATCACTTGCCACAATCGCTCGCCGCCGCGGTGAAGACGGACAAAGCGGGGCGGTGTCGATTGGTGCTGAATCAATCGACATGGGAACATGGAACCGTCAGCGCGATGAACGTTGATCACGAAGCCACCTCCACGAACCCTCCATTCACCGCCGGACAGGTATCGATCACCCCCGGATCCGACGATCCGATCACGCTCGTGCTGCGAGAGCCTTGGGTCGTGACCGGACGCGTTTTGCTCAACGGCAATCCGGCCAACGGACTTCGCGCCGGTCTGACCACGCGTCTGATCGGATCGGGAGACTTCGGCCAATTCAAGACCGACACGGTGCCGATCGGCGACGATGGTCGCTTTGAGGTCACCGCCGTCGCGGGTTTAGAATACGCCGTCGCCGTTCGCCAGGATGCCGAGACGGAAAAGAAGTACTTCTATTGGCAGACCCCTATTCCAGAACCTCGGTCGGGACGGGGCGATGTCGGAACACTCTCGATTTCAAGCAACCAACTCAAGACGCACCAACAGATGTATGATGAGCGTTACAAACCGAAATAGGCAGCACCGTTTAGCTCTCCACAGGAACCCACGATGACAGATCCGGAAACCGCGCCCGAGCCCGAAGGCCCTTCCAAAGAAGAACTTCGGTTGGCGATGAAGGCGTTTCGCAAACGATTGAAGCTGATGAAATTAGACGAGGAATCCAGCCTTGGGCACGGACCGATGTCATCGGGCCGAAAGTCCAGTATCGCCGCGATTCGTCCGCCGGATCAGTTTCCCAAAGCGGTCTGGCAAGAACTTGCCCGGCAAGGGAAACTCCGCCACGACGGCGGCGGGCTGTACGCGATCACGGAAACGTAATGCTCTGTCCCTAAACGACGTTCACCGCCAGTAGACCGCGAAAACGGGGTCAGGAGTCAATAGCCGGAACGGCCCTACGGGTGCTTCGCACTATTGACTCCTGACCCCCTTTTCGCTCGCTGGCGCGAACCGGCTGATATCAAACGAATATCAGCCGTTTGGCGCGAGCCTACGGGCCCTCATCTGAAGAAACGACGCTTAACTTAGCGGTATTGGGCTTTAGCCGCCCGGTGTCGCTGCTTCGCAGCGAGTGGGAGCGCCTAAAGGCTGGACACCAACGGCATCTGCTATCGCAGGACACTCGCAAGCTGGAAGCTTACGCCACACTCGCCGGTGCGTGGATCGCTCTTACTTCACCAACCGAGCGCCTTCGAAAGTCTCCGCCTGGGGAAACCCGATCAACCATTTTGCGTCGATCACGGCTTGCCCGGCGAAGTCGGATGAATCGAGCAGCTGCGATGGAGCCGTTTTGATTTTGCTTTCGGTGTCCACGTAGGCCTTGACCAGGTACTCTCCCGGAGCAAGCGGAAACGCATCCTCGGCGACCTCTTGGTCCGGCCCCAGATTCGACGCGATCAATAACAGCGCTCCGTTGACCATGGCTCTGGGGGTCACCACGGATTGCGTGAAGGCGACGGGATCGTCAGACCAATTGCCTGACGAATCTTTGCCGTGCACGAACAGTTGGACGACGGAGCCCGGTTTCCAATCCGCCGGTGTCCCTTTGACCCGCAAGATCCGCTGGGTCGGGATCCAGTTGTCCGAGGGTAATTCGTCAGCCGTCGCGTATTGGTCGCCGACGACTGCGGCGTAGTCTTCCAGCCAAGCGACGAACAATTTGTAAGAGTGGTCATCGACGTGCATCTTGATGCCTCCCATGTGGGAAACGGGGTCGGCCGAAGACGGCTTGCCCAGGGTGCCGTCGTCTTGCTTGGGCGGCAATTTGGCCGTCGGCTTGAGCACCAACAGGCTCTTGGCCGGCTCTCGCAAGTTGATCAACGGGTATCGTTTCCCGTCTTGCTTGCGGCTGCTGGCGACCAATGCCGCGAGCGTCGCTTCGGGAGTTTCGCGAAACAGATTCATCCGCGCGCCGTAGGTTTTGACGAGTTCACCGTGGCGCTCGGCCGGCTTTTGATGCTTCGGATTGTCGGCGTCAATTTCATCAGGCGTGTGACAGGGGAAACAACGCATCCGCTGCGACCAAACGTTGCGCGTGAACGCTTCCAGCACGCGACTCTTGCGGGCATGGCGAACGACTTCTATCGGTTTAGCCGGTCCGACCTCCGCGAGTTGCTCAGGCGCCGAGCGTGAAACCAGGTCGGGGTCACTGCAACAGGCATTGATCCACGCGGAGAACGCTTCGTATTCGGCCTGCCGCGTTTTCGCGTGAATCCGCTTGGCCAACGGATCGGAATCTTTTTCGCCCATCTGAATCAGAGTCAAAATCTTTGACTGTTCGGGAGCTTCCACATCGACCAAGCCGTCCGCCCGCAACGCGAGGAACGTTTCGGTGTGTGAGGGCAGGATGTAGTCCTTGATGTCGACCGACGACAGGTGACACTGCACACAACTGGACGGATTGGGCGAGCGAAAGATTGGCATGATCCGTTCTTCGAACAACTGCAGCGCCGTCGTCGGCTCGGATGCCTGTACCAAGGCTGGTGGAGACGCCGCGCTGGTGGCGGCAGCCACCAGTGCCAAGAAAGTCAGCCGAATCCGCGCGGGGAATGATCGTTTCGTCATGATCGTGCTCGAATGGGTGGTCCGATGGTGAGGTCGCAGAACTCGACCGCGTTGGTGCAGGATGTCGAGGTGATTCAAGTCGAATAGGATTGTATCGTGCTGCGGCCCGTTGTTCGCAATCGAACAGACAGTTCCAGGGAACACTTTGTCTAATTGCTGCGGACGTGGGCGATGGCTCGTGGGATCACCCCCGACTGACCGGGGGTGCTTTCGAAATGTGGGCTGATGGCGAGGATTCGCCCGTGACCATACCGAGCGAAGACGATGGCCGGGGCGCCGATCATGGTGTTCTTCTGCGGCTCGTAAATTCCGTTCTCGCTACGGAAGTAGGCCCACGGTTCATACTCCGGCAACGAATCGTCGTCTCCCGGTGAAAGGATCGGACCGTTCTGGTACTGAATCGACTGTGTACCGGAGATGCCCAGCACCTGCGATGCACGGTCGGTCAGTTCGACGTCGACATCGGTGGCGGGACCGCGATACCACATCGATTTGCGTCCCTTGCCGGGGATCTCCACCGTTTGGTTGAACACCGCGGCATTCATCAGGTTCAACGACCAGGAATAGTGCGACGAGCATAGGTAGGCGCCGGCGCAGATTCCCACGACACCGCCGCCATCGCGAATGAACTGGCGGACGTGATCGCGTCCGGCCGGGCCGATCGCTTTGCCTTGTTTGCTTCCCGAGCCGCCGGGGAACAGGAGAACGTCGAATTGCTCCAACACGCGCGGTCGCATGTCGTACCGACCGACCTGTCGAACCAGTAGCTCCGGCCGACCGTCAAGCACTTTCATCACCTTCGCTTCGTTGGCTCCCGAATCGTCGAACAACGCCACGTTCGTGACACCGCGCGCCGGTTGCGGGGCCAAGCGATCGACACAGTCCTCCGCAATCACGCCGATCGACAGCAACGCGGTCGATACCATCCGTCGATGCTGTCGCGTCCGAATCGAAAGGGGTTGTTCTTTGAACGTCGTTTCAAAAATGAAACTCGCCGCGCCCAACTGTTCGTGACACGCTCGCGCCAGGCTGCCCACCGCCGGGCCGCTTTTTGCCAACAGGTCAAACGGCTGTTTCGGTTCGGCGGCAGTATTGACGGCTTGTTGAATTCGTTTGGCAAAATCACGTTGACTGGGAAAGGCGATCACACTCGAGCCGACCGAGTCGGCGTTGACGCGATGGAAATCGAATCCCTCGTGAAGATCGAAAACCCAATCGGGCTGGTGACGCGCGATGAACTCCCAAACCGTTCGGGTGTGCTCGGTCAACGCTTCGTCGCGTTCGGAGGTCGGGAAGCTGCGATTCAGATCGCGGCGTTGGCGATCGTTCCGATGGTCCGGTGACCAACGGATGTTGGCTGCCAGACCCAGCCGATTGATCTGCGGCATGACGACCAGTTTTCCGCGTCTGAGGGGCCAGTGTCGAATTTGCTCGGCCGCCCGGAATCCCGCCGGTTCATTCCCGTGCACGCCGCCGGTGATCAACACCGTCGGCCCCTCGTGTCCGCTGTCGATGACATACCAGGGTGTTTCCCAAGTCGTTCCCGTTCCGAGGGTGCCCGAGGTGACCGTCTGCGTCGGAATCGATGACGCGACCTGGGCGTCGACCGTTGCGACTTCGGCCAACCCTACGCCAAGTACCGAAACGAGAAACAGGACCGTGGAAAAGAGTCGGCCTGCGGAGTGATGCGACGATCGGGGTGTGGTCATGGTTGCGTGCCTCGATCACGCTGGTGGATGAGATTGGGCCCGTAGACTGGCGGTCCATGCTAGATACTTTGACGCCAAGAGGGGTGTTTTTGAAACGCGACCGGACGGCTCGCGCCGTTCCGCTAACTCATTGAGTGCCAAAGTCAGTGGCATTGGGCTTGCGCCGTACCGCTAACAAATCCTACTCCGTAGGGTGTCAGCATAGGCGACATAAGGTGCTCGCTGTTAGGGCACTCTTTGATCGCTGGCATGACCCCCGATGGGGTCAAAGCCAATAGCCGGAGGTGAGCGCAGCGACACCTCCGGACAACCGGTCACCCTCCTGACGCGACCCCGGAGGGTGTCGAAGCAACGCCGAGTTCGAGCCCTCGGACCGGGCCTGCCGTCGCGAGCGAATGAGCAATCTGATCAACTCTTTCAGCAAGGCGGACTGCGCCGCCGCCGGCCGATTGATTCGTTGCGAGCTCGTTCGGGGTCGATGGGCTTTGGGTTTGGGGACGAACTTCCCGGAGGTGGCGCTGCGCTGACCTCCGGCTACTCGCTGTGATCCCTCCGGGATACCGGAGGACTTGCGGCTTGTTGATTTCAGCGATGTTCCCAATCAAGACGCTGTGGGCGATTGCCACCGACGTGGCGAGACCAAGTATAAATGGCACGCCCGCTCCGTGTTCATTCAACCAGCCCATTGACGTGTTCCCCATGCAATCCCTGTCGTTTCGTCCCTTCCTCCTCGCTTGCACACTTCTTCTGGCGGGCAGTTCGCCGGCTCAGGATCAGGTGCAGCAAGCGACCCGATGGCGGTACTCCGCGGATCAACTGCGACCGTTCTGGATGGGCGACGTCGTCGAGCAGGAATCCGTGTTGTTCGTGCGAGATTCTGATTCGGAGGAGGCTCGCGGATCGTCGCTGTTTCCGATTCGCGAAATCCTTGCGGTGCGCAGCTCATCGGGTGACGTCACGTATCGACAAGGCGTGGACTATCGATTCATTCCCGGTACTCGCGAGATCGTCATTCCCACCGGTTCACGCGTGATGACGACTCCTCCGTCGGCGCTGCGGCGTCCGGCCAAGTCGCAACGACACCAACTGACGCACCGTGACGGGAACGGCGAGATCCTGTTCGGCGCGAAATTGGAATACCATCAAATGCAAACCCATGTCACCTACAAGAAAGCCGACACGGCGTGGCCGGTCTCGATGCCGTCGTTCGATCCCGATTCGCTTCCGACCACGCTACAGAAACTACGTGACCGACAGCCGGTCTCGATCGTCTTGCTCGGCGACAGCATTTCGACCGGTTGCAATGCATCGGGCTGGGGCAGAGGTGCCCCGTTCCAACCGGCCTACCAGGACTTACTCGTCGAGCATCTGCGACAGCACTATCAAGCGGACGTCACCCTGACGAATCTTTCGGTCGGCGGCAAATCGACTCCCTGGGGCGTCACGATGATCGATCAAGTCACCGAGCAGCAGCCCGATCTGGTGATCTTGGCCTTCGGGATGAACGATTCCGCAGGACGTTCGCCCGATGAATACGGCCAGAACACCGCCGCCATGATCCAGAAAACTCGAGTGACTTGTCCCCAGGCGGAGTTTATCTTGATCGCTTCGATGCTCGGCAATCGCGACTGGGTGCGATTGAATCACGACGTGTTTCCGCAGTACCGCGATCAGTTGGCGTCCCTTTGCCAACCCGGCATCGCGCTTGCGGATATGACCAGCGTTTGGGCCGAATTCATCAAGCGAAAAAAGGATTCGGACCTGACCGGCAACGGCGTCAACCATCCCAACGACTTCGGGCATCGGGTTTACGCCCAAGTGCTATCGGCGTTGCTGGTCCCGTAGCGGTTGGCCGACCGGTCGATACCGAACGGGTTGTTCGTTGTTAGCGGCAGGGCGCGAGCCCTCCGGTATCCCGGAGGGATGACAGCGAGTAGCCGGAGGTCAGCGCAGCGCCACCTCCGGGAAGCACGCCTCAGAATCCCATCGACCCCGGATGGGGTCGCGGCGAAGCAATCCGCCGGCGGCTTTGCAGTTCGTCAGCGTGAAGGAGTCGATCGCGTTGCCCATTCACACGCGACGTCAGGCGGAGTCCAAGGGCTCTGGCGTGACTTGCTTCGACACCCTCCGGGGTCGCGTCAGGCGTGTCGCCGGATGCCCGGAGGTGTCGCTTTGCTCACCTCCGGCTACTGGCTTTGACTCCGTCCGGAGTCATCCCAGCCTTCGACACCAAGCGTTTTTTTTTTGTTAGCGGCAGGGCGCGAGCCCTCCGGTCTTTCACGGTGTTTTTGAATCGCGACCGGACGGCTCGCGCCGTTCCGCTAACTCATTCGCGCCAACCTGCAAACCCTTCGATTGACCTTGTTCGGCCGACCGGTCAGCCATCCACGACATCGCTGGTCGGGTGTCCCCAACGGTCGCCGTGCAGGTGCGAGACCTTGCGGCGGACTTCGGCCGGGTCAAACCGCGCCGTCAACCCTTTCAGGTAATCCTTGCGTTGGGATTCGGAGTCAAATTCCAGGGGGCGTTTTTCGAACAGATCGTCGAGCGATTTCATGTGCTGGCGTTCCATGAAATTCCGTAACCCGTCGATCAGTGTGCGAACGACCGTCGGGCCTTCGCGGCAGACCGCCGAAGTGACCATCGCGACGTCGGCTCCGGCCAACAAGGCTTTCACGACATCGATGCTGGTGCCGATCCCGCCACAGGCGGCCAGCGGCATGCCGGGGCAGTAACTGTGGACTTGCATGACCGGCCCGATGATCTTGCTGACCGTCCCCGGTTCGGTGAGCGTCCATTCGGATTTCAGCTCGAACGTGTCCAGAGAGATGTCGGTGTCGGGCAATCGGCCGAACAGAATCAATCCCTGGGAGCCCGACAACAACCGGCACGAAAGTTCGCTCAGTCGGGTGTAGCTGCGATGTAGCTTGACAAACAGCGGAATCTTGATGGCGTGATCAATTTTCGTCACCACCTCGACGACCGCGTCTTCGACCTCACGAGCGGTGCCGTACACGCTCGGTGGAGGCGGCTGTAAACACAACTCGATTGCCGCCGCACCGGCCTGTTCCACTTCCTTGGCAAAGTCCAACCAATTGCCGCCGCTCTCTCCGTTCAGACTGGCGATCACCGGAATCGAAAGTTGTGTCGTGGCACGAGTGACCATTTCCAAGTAGGACTCGGCATCGAATCCGGCGTTCTCCACCGGGACGCGTCGGCTGCGTTTGAGCAACGCTTGTTCCTGGGGCGAAAACGCAATCCCGTGACGATCGTTCCACAACAACACCTGCTCTTGAAACAGCGAGGGCAGCACGATCGCACCAGCGCCGGCGGAAACGAACGCGACTTGACTCGGCTCCTCCGCCGTCATCGGGCAGGAGCCCACGACGATCGGTGATTGAAGATGCAAGCCGCCAAAGTTGCTGCTGAGATCGATACTCATCGAATTACCTGGTCATCTGTTTTCGGCGTGATCCATTGGCAACGCCAGTGAAGAGAGTTTGCGCGGCCGTCGTGCGGCTTTTGACTCGGACCTGCCTCCGCCGAGCGTCAAGTCATCATAGCCTGCAGCGATGCATCTCTTGTGCCGAGGCGATTCAGCTGCGTGATTTCCAATCGACTTGATATTGCTGTCAATCACACCGCTCAGGGGCAGGCCGATCTAGCGGCGGTGTGACTTCCCTTAGCAACGTGCGGTCAGCGACTGTCGAGGGTTTCGTCGCTGCCGTCGCCAGACGGCGGCCATGGCGAGATGGGAAGGCAGAATGATGAAGTGGCAGAATGATGGGGCAACCGTATGATTCTGGCTCCGCCATCTGAGCGGTCATTTCATCATTCTGCGCCGTATCATTCTGCCACTTCAATTCATTTTTTGATTCCGCCCGACCGTAGGCGATGCTGACCGACCACAGACAGTGCGGTTCGACGTGGCGGGCATCCGGTCAACCTGCGGTAAAAAAACTGTGGGCAAATCCGCACGCTGGATTTGCGGCATCAGACGGTTATGTGCGAACTCGCACCTTCGACGCGACGTTTGACTTCGCGAATAAACCGGCTGCCCCGCTGCGCTCCGTCCAACGTGGTTTCGGGATCAGAGTTGCCGTTGAGTTCCAAAATGATGGGGCCTTCAAAGTGGACGCGATCGAGCTGCCTGATGAACGGCTCCCACTCAATCGTGCCGTCCCCTGGTGGAAGATCGTCATCCTCCACGCCGCCGTTGTCACTGGCGTGAACCATCCACAAGTGGCCGGAGAGTTTGTGCGCGACCGACAGCAGGTCTCCGGAAAGGTAGGCGTGCCCGGTGTCCAGGCAGATCCCCACATCGGTGCTTTCGATCGCGCCCAAAATCCAAAGAACGTCTCGGGGTTTGCCGAAAAATAGGTGCGGCATCATGTTCTCCAGCACCAGTCCCACGTTCAGTTCAACGCACTCGCTGCTGATCAGATTCAGCGAGTGTGCCGCATGTTCCATGCGGTGCATTCGCTCCTCTTCGGGAAGGTCGTGCTGTTCCGGGCCCGGATGGATCACGAAATAGCGAACACCGATCTCCGCGGCTGCCGTTGCGGCGGTGACAATTTCTTCGATCGATCGATTGCGAATGTTAGCATCGGGGGACGTGATATCGATCTGTTCGGCAAATGGTGCGTGGAACGAATACGGTTCGATCTTCAATTGCTGAATCAGATCACCGGCACGCTTGACCATCTCAAAATCGTGGTAGTCCAGGTGCGACGGAAACGAACAGATTTCAATCAAATTGAAACCGCCGGCTCGGATTCGTTCCAGGCAATCGAAAATGCTGCGGCGGTAGAAACACCCTGTGGAAAGACCGATCGGCCACTCAACCATGTTGCTCACTCCTCTTCGAACCAGGCCGATTGGATCTTTCGGCTCGGATTTCGACGCTGTAAGGTCGTTCGTCGAATCAGGGTTTCTGGAAGCAAAGCATGTGCCGTTTGACAGTGCTTGATCAGCGGCATGTCAATTGCTGTCGGACAAGGCATGGGGGCGGATGGGGATCGTCGGAGAAAAACTGATGGACACGATGAATGCGATGGTGCTGCCGCGGATCGTTTCGCTGGATGATTGCCAGACGCCGCTTGAATTCGTCGAATTGCCGATTCCCGATCCGCGTCGGGGAGAGGTATTGATCAAGGTGTTGGCGTGCGGTGTCTGTCACACGGAACTGGACGAGATCGAAGGCCGAGCCGCACCGCCGCATCTACCGGTCGTGCCCGGGCACGAGGTCGTCGGCCGGATCGTCGCTTTGGGGAAGGGCGTCAACGGGTGGGCGGTCGGAGAGCGAGTCGGCGTCGGCTGGATCTACTCCTCATCGGGAAGCAAGCTGGAGAACCTGAGTGGCTCGTTTCGTGCAACCGGGCGTGACGTCGACGGCGGCTACGCGGAATACATGCGCGCTGACGCGGGGTACGTGTATCCGATTCCTGACCGTTTCGACGACGCCGAAGCGGCACCGTTGTTGTGCGCCGGTGGCATCGGGTACCGAGCGCTCAAGCTGGCCAATCTGTTTGACGGCGGACTGCTGGGGCTGACCGGGTTTGGCGGCTCGGCACACTTGGTCTTGCAGTTGGCTCGGCATTTGTTTCCGCGAACAAAAATCTACGTGTTTGCCCGCGATCAACGTTCCCGAGAATTTGCGCTGGAACTTGGAGCACACTGGGCGGGCGCGATCGACGACCGAGCGCCGGAACTGCTGCATGCGATCATCGACACGACGCCGGCGTGGAAGCCGATTGTCGAAGCGCTGCGGAATCTGCGACCGGCGGGGCGATTGGTGATCAATGCGATTGGCAAGGAGGACACGGACAAGGACTCTCTCAGCCGACTCTGCTACCACGATCATTTGTGGATGGAAAAAGAAATCAAGAGCGTGGCAAATATCACGCACACCGACATCGCCGAGTTTCTGCCGATCGCGGCGGAGATCCCGATTCGACCGCAGGTGCAGCAGTACCCGCTTTCACAGGCCAACCGGGCGCTGATGGAGCTGAAGCGGGGGCACGTCCGCGGTGCCAAGGTGATCGTGATGGACTCGCCGTGATGCGTCCAGGCTGAGTCGCGTGGGGTGACGTTGAGTCGTAAATCCTTGGCCCGCTGTCGCAGTTTCCCCTCACGGTTTCTCATCGGGATCACTAGGATGCAATCCCACCCGAACGCAACATCTCGAGGACGAAGATTGCGGCTGCAATAAAATGGCCGGATCCGTTGTCGTCCTTCTTCAGGTAGAATACCGTCTGGTTTGCGTGTCCCGGCTCGATCAACGTGGAGAAGAAGTGACTTCGATTCGGCAAATTGTTTGGCGCTGTGTGTTAACCTTCGGTTTCTTGGCCTGCCCATGGGTGGGGCTTGCTCCGGCCGAGTCGGCGGCGGTGTCACCGACCGAGGAACAGTTGGAATTCTTTGAAAAAGAAGTCCGTCCGCTGTTGGCAGAGCATTGTTATTCGTGTCACAGCACGAAATCGAAGAAACTGCAGGCGGGGCTGCGGGTCGACAGTCTGGCGGCGATGCTGCGGGGGGGCGATTCCGGCGAAGCGGTCGTTCCCGGCGATGTCGACGGCAGCTTGCTGATTGAAGCGGTTCGGTATGAATCGTATGAGATGCCGCCCAAGGGAAAACTGCCCGCGGAGGATATCGAGACGCTGGAGCGGTGGGTGGAGATCGGGGCACCATGGCCGCACGAAGACGCACCGCAGGAGACGGCGACACGGCCTGAATTTGATCTCGAACAACGTTCCCAGGACCACTGGGTCTGGCAAGCGATTCGATCGCCTCGGCCTCCCGAGGTGAAAAACGACACCTGGCCGCGACAGCCGCTGGACCATTTCGTGCTCCACCGGCTTGAACAGGCGGGGCTGAATCCGTCCACCGACGCAGACCGATCGGCGCTGCTGCGACGCGTGTCCTTCGATTTGATCGGCTTGCCGCCGAGCCCCGAACAAGCCGAACGATTTCTCGGTGACGAGTCTCCCCAGGCGTTGGAACGACTCGTCGACGAACTGCTCGATTCTCCGCACTTCGGCGAACGTTGGGGCCGTCATTGGTTGGACCTGGTCCGCTACGCCGAATCGCGCGGCCATGAGTTTGACAACGATGCACCCAACGCGTTCCAGTACCGCGACTACGTCATTCGCGCGCTCAACGCCGATGTGCCCTACGACCAATTGATTCGCGAACACATTGCCGGTGACTTGCTGGAACAGCCGCGGACGAACCCCGACGAAGGATTCAATGAATCGATTCTGGGTACCGGATTTTGGTTTCTCGGCGAATGGGTCCATTCACCGGTGGATATTCTGAAGGACGAGAGCGACCGCTTTGACAACATGATCGATGTCATGTCGAAAGCGTTTCTGGGGGTCACCGTGTCCTGTGCCCGCTGCCATGATCACAAGTTTGATGCCATCTCGACGGCCGACTACTACTCGTTGACCGGCTTTCTCCAAGGCAGCGATTACCGGCAGGTCCGTTTCGAATCGATCGAACACAATCGCAAGATCGCCGATGCCTTGTCGGCAATCGATGCCAAGTATCAACGCTCGGTTGAACAATTACTGGTCGAACGTCAGTTATCGTCCGAGCCAGTCGCCTCGATGAAACCCGAGTTGGCCGCGGCGATCGTGTTCGACTACGAAACCATCTCCGCGGACCAGTTCTATCAAGACGGGTTTCTGTTCGGAGACCAGCCGCGCCGGGCCGGCCAAAGCATGGTCGGCGAAAAGGACGGCAAGCCGGTGATTGACTTCACGGCCGTTTCCGCAGCGGTCAGCGATCCTTTTTGGAACGGCTTGCAGTCGGTCAGCGAAACGGGGATGAACAACCGCAGCCGGCTGGCCAATCTGCCCCGCAGCGGACGCACCTTGCGGACGCCGACGTTCACCTTGACCGACGGCAACGTTGCCTGTCTGGTGCGTGGTGCCGGTCACGTCGTCGCCTGCGTGGACTCCCACCGTTTGATCGCCGGCCCGTTGCACGGCGAGACGATCAAGGCGATCAAGCCGACCGATGATTGGGTGCAATTGAATCTGAATCGTTACGTCGGCCATCGGCTGCATTTGGAATTCACCCCGGACGAGAACGCCCAGCTGGAAATTTCGTTGATCACGCAAGGGGCATCGAAACAGGATCGAAAACGTCTCCAACAGCGACAGCAGTCGATCGCCGCCGGCGTGGACAAGATGGCAAGCCAGGCCCGCGAAATCCTGGCGGACGAGCTTTCCGAAATCGCCCGCTTGTGGTCTCAAGAGCGATCGCAACTGCAGTCTCAGATCATGCACCGATCTCGACTGGCCATGGCGATGCTCGATGGGACAGGCGAAGACGCATCGATTTACATTCGTGGCAATTCATCAAAGCCCGGCCAGATCGAACCGCGACATTTTCTGACCGCGATTTCCGGCGACGACCCGATGGAAATCCGATCGGGCAGTGGACGACGAGAACTGGCCGAACACATCAACGATCCCGGCAATCCGCTCACGCCTCGCGTCATCGTCAATCGAATCTGGCATCACTTGATCGGCCGAGGCATCGTGCCCACCACCGACGATTTCGGGGTGTTGGGCCAGCGACCGACGCACCCGGATTTGCTGGATCATCTGGCCACCCAATTCCGTCAGGACGGGCAAAGTCTCAAACGCATGATTCGACGGATCATGCTCTCACGCACCTATCACATGTCCAGCCTGGCCGATCCCGCCGCGGTGGCCGCCGATCCCAAAAACCAGCTCTTTCACCACCGCCCCCCCAAACGCCTCGAAGGCGAAGTCATTCGGGACGCACTGTTATCGATCTCTGGAGCCTTGGACCCGGTGCAATTCGGGGAGCCGATTCCGATCCACCTGACGGCGTTCATGGATGGACGTGGCCGGCCGGGGCGGAACGGCCCGCTCGATGGAGCACGTCGGCGATCGATTTACACCGCCGTGCGACGCAACTTTCTCTCGCCGTTCATGTTGACGTTCGATACCCCCGTTCCGTTCAGCACGATGGGGCGACGCAACGTGTCCAACGTCCCCGCCCAAGCATTGATTCTGATGAACGATCCGTTGGTGGTTCAATTGGCCGGTCAATGGGCTGACCGTGCCATCTCGTTGCACTCATCCAGTGAGCCGCGGATCCGCTGGATGTACACGTCGGCCTTTGCCAGGCAACCGACCGATCAAGAACTGGCCGTCGCCCAGGCCTTCTTGGATTCCCAGCGCGAAGCCCGCCAGGTGGATCCGGACGACGCCGAATTGTGGAGCGATTTCGCCCACGCGCTGATCAACACCAAGGAGTTTATTTTTCTGCGATGACCAAGCACTCTCTTTTTCCCTGCCAACGCTATCAAGCCCAGCCGAGCTCGCGTCGCGACATGCTGCGACGCTGCGCCAGCGGTTTCGGGGCCGTCGCGTTGGCCGGTTTGGCACAGGACGCGGCTTATTCGTTGGAGTCGACTCGATCCGAGGAACTCGGCAAAGCCGGTCACGGCCCACATCATCAGGTCCGTGCCAAGAATGTGATCTTCTTGTACATGGATGGCGGACCGTCGCAGGTCGATACCTTTGATCCAAAACCGCTGTTGACCAAGTTCAATGGCAAAGATCCCGGCACCCTGTTCGACGTCGAACCGACTCAGTTCAACAACAACGGGACGGTGCTGGCGAGCCCCTGGGAGTTTCAGCAGCACGGTGAATCGGGCATCCCCGTCAGCAGCCTGTTTCCCCACGTGGCGACCTGTGTCGACGAACTGGCGGTGGTCCGATCAATGGTTTCGGAGTTTCCCGAACACACCTTTGCCAACTACTTTCTGCACACCGGCAGCGGTCTGCAGGGGCGTCCGAGCATGGGAGCCTGGGTCAATTATGGCCTGGGCAGCGTGTGCCAAAATCTGCCCGGATTTGTCGTCATCAACGGTGGACTGATCCCGCCCGGCGGACTGGATTGTTTCGGCAGCGGATTTCTGCCCGCCAGCTACCAAGGGTCGGTGTTTAAACCTTCCGGAAGTGGCGTCGCCAACATCGCGCCGACCGAGTCGTCCCCGCAACGCCAGCGTGAGAAACTCGATTTGATCGGCCAATTGGATGGCTTTGCCTCCCAGCAGTTCGGCCGGCACGATAGCCTGGACTCCGCGATCCGAAATTACGAACTGGCCTATGCGATGCAGATGGCGGTTCCCGAAGTGATGTCGATCACAGACGAACCCGCCCACGTCCAAAAGATGTACGGGATGGAATCAACGTATGAACCGACCCGGATCTATGCGGCGCAGTGCTTGATCGCTCGTCGAATGATCGAAAGTGGAGTGCGGTTTGTCGAACTGACGTGCCCCAAGGTCGGCGGTGACCGTTGGGACCAACACGGTAACCTGAAACAGGGCCACGAAAACAACGCCCGCGCCGTCGACCAGCCCATCGCCGCGCTGTTGAAAGACCTTCGCCAGCGCGGAATGCTGGACGAGACGCTGGTCGTTTGGGCCGGCGAATTCGGACGCACGCCCTTTGCCCAAGGCAAGGACGGACGCGACCACAACCAATTCGGGTTTACCGTGTGGATGGCCGGCGGCGGCGTCAAACGCGGCACCACATACGGCGCCACCGACGAGTTCGGTTACAAGGCGATCGAAAATCGCGTCGAAGTCCACGATCTGCACGCCACGATGCTGCATCTGATGGGTGTCGATCACACCCGGTCGACCTTCCGATTCGGCGGACGCGACATGCGGCTGACCGACGTCAAAGGCCACGTGGTGCATGACATCATCGGCTGATGCGAAAAGTGGGGTAAGCATCCTGCTTGCCACTCTCGCCGGCTCCGCCGGCGTTCCCTTAAACTCGTTCCCAGGCGGAGCCCTACGCCGTGAACGATTTTTTAGCGGTAGGGCGCGAGCCCTCCGGTGTGTTGGCTTAAACTCAATACCGCTAAGTTAAGTTCGACGGGGAGGCCCGGACGCTGGCGCGAACCGGCTGATATCAATCGTTTATCAGCCGTTTGGCGCGAGCCTACGGGCACCGACTTGAGGAAACCACGCTTAACTTAGCGGTATTGGGCTTAAACTCGTTCCCAGGCGGAGCCTTACGCCGTGAACGATTTTTTAGCGGTAGGGCGCGAGCCCTCCGGTGTGTTGGCAACGATGCGCAAGCCGGAGGGCTTGCGCCCTGCCGCTAAAACCACGTCAAACACAGGAAATAAATCGTTCCCAGGCTCCGCCTTGGGAACGCGATGCGCCGGCTGATCGCCCCCATCCCTTCCAACGCCCCGTTTTCCCGCAGTGCGAAATGAATCTCCAACACCCAGTCACGTCCGTTGACAAACAGCCAGGTGCTGTCATCCAAACCCTCCACGGTACCACGCAGATCGCGCGTGCCCAGCGCTGCCGTCACCTCATTCGATCGATGACCGCCGTGTTGTGCTGTGTCATCACCTTCTCCGCGTCCCCAGCCGCCGAGCCGACGACCCACGGTTTTCTCGCCTGCGGCGCGGCGACGTACATCGTCGATGGCAAAGGAAAAAAAACATGGACCTACCCCCACGCGACGCGCGATGGATACGTTCTGGAAAATGGCAACATCGTCCTGACACTCAACAAGGGGAAACGATACTCCGGCGGTGCCGTCGTTGAAATCACTCCCGACGGAACGGAAACGCTGATCTGGAAAGGCACGCAGTCGGAAGTCAACAGCGCCCAGCCGACCGCTGATGGGACGTTCGTGATTACCGAAGCCGGCACGAACCCGCGGTTGATCGAGGTGGATCGTTCCGGAGCGGTACGGGTTGAGTTCCCGTTGGCCTGTCAAAAAGAGAACCATCACATGCAGACGCGGATGGCCAGAAAGCTGGCCGACGGGACGTACCTGGCGCCGCATCTGTTTAATTTCGCAGTCTTTCATTACGACGCCAAGGGCCGCGTCATCGAGCAGCTCGACACAACCGTGCCCGGCGATACCGAGCACGCCATCCACACTTGGCCGTTCACCGCGATCCGCCACGGTGACGGACAGACCCTGGTGTGTTGCACGCACGGAAACCGAGTGGTCGACTTTGATGCGTCCGGAAAAATCGTTTGGCAGTTGACCAACGACGACCTGCCCGGACCCTGGTTGCAAGATCCCTGTGGCAGTCAGGTGTTGCCCAACGGCAATGTGGTGATCACCAGCTATGCCGGCGGACGAAAGAACCCGGCGGCACCAAAGATGTTTGAAGTCACACGCGACAAACAAGTGGTTTGGAAATACACCGACGGCAAAAAAGTCGGCATCCACCACTTTCAGATCCTCGACACCAACGGCGAAAAGCTGACCAGGTTGCCGTTGAAGTGATGGCGGAGGGGCGTGGTCCGTCATGCATGACCTCGCGCAAGTAGGGCATGCTGTGCATGCCAATCGTCACGCACAGCGTGACCTACTGGACCGTCTAGCGGTAAACGTCATGCGCCGGTCATCCGTCTGATTGGATCGAGGAGTCAAACCGGCGGGTTGCAGTGCGACGCTGGAAACACCAGCCTGAGGACAGCCCCGAGTGCCCGATTTAAATGAACCCACCGATGGCA